>NZ_AZUY01000017.1 GCF_000513935.1 Mesorhizobium sp. WSM3626
TGACTGGAGGTCAGAAAATGAACATCAAGAGCCTTCTTCTCGGCTCCGCTGCGGCCCTGATCGCAGTTTCCGGTGCGCGCGCCGCCGACGCCGTCGTCGTCGCCGAGCCGGAACCCGCTGAATACGTCAAGATTTGCGACGTCTATGGCGCTGGCTACTTCTACATCCCCGGCACCGAAACCTGCCTGCGCATCGGCGGCTATGTCCGCTATGACATCGGCGTGGGCGACCATGGCACCAACGATGGCGTCAACAACGTTCCGGACCACATGGGTGACGGCAATCACGACACCTACTACAAGCAGGCTCGCTTCACGCTGAAGACCTGGACCGGCCAGGAAACCGAGCTCGGCACCTTGAAGACCTACACCGAGACCCGCTTTAATTTCGGCAACAACCCCGGCGACTATACCTACAACCCGAGCGGCAACTGGCAGGGCCACAACAAAGGCACCAGCCTCAACTTCGCCTGGATCCAGCTTGGTGGTCTCCGTGTCGGTAAGGACGAATCGGCTTTCGATACGTTCATCGGCTACGCCGGCAACGTCATCCAGGATACGATTGTCCCTTACGGCGGCTTCGACACCAACGTCGTCCAGTACTACTTCGACGCCGGCAACGGCTTCTCGGCCGTGGTCTCGCTCGAAGAAGGTTACGGCGCCTACTCGATCGACAGCTATGTCCCGCACGTCGTCGGCGGCGTGAAGTGGACGCAGGGCTGGGGCGCGATCACCGGCGTCATCGCCTATGACAGCAACTACGAAGAAGTCTCCGGCAAGGTTCGCCTGGACGTCAACGTCACCAACGAACTGTCGCTGTGGGTCATGGGCGGCTATGGGTCGGACGACAACATTGGCGACTCTCCGACGACCGGGTTCGCTGGTGGCCGCGCCATGTACAAGCAGTGGGGCGGCAACTGGGCAGTGTGGGGCGGTGGCACCTACAAGTTCAACGAGAAGACCTCGTTCAACGCCCAGGTTTCGTATGACGACTGGAAGAACCTCGGCATCGCGGCGAACATTGCCTATGACGTCGTTCCTGGCTTCACGGTCACGGCCGAAGTCGACTACCAGAACGTCGGCAGCGACGACCTTGCAAAGGGTTGGTTCGGCGCTGACAAGAAGAGCAACGTCGGCGGTATCCTCCGCTTCCAGCGCTCGTTCTAATAAGTTTCGACTTGTAGAAATAGAAACCCGGCGGGCAACCGCCGGGTTTTTCATGGGCTGGTCAAAACGCAGCCCGCGCCTAAGCCTGTTCTTTTTTGAAGGTTGCGAGGCCAGATGGGCCAACAAAGCCGATAGGCGCTGCTCTGACAGTTCTGTCTGCTCCAGGACTGCGTGTCTAACTCCACCATAGGCTGCGCAAGCTGGGTTGGGCCCAGCGCATGCAGAGCCGGATGGAAGACCAAGCCCCGGCCAGATCGCCCAGGCATCGATCAGCGGCTGGAGTGTGCAGCCAAAGTTCTTACAGCGACTGACGGACGACGTGGTTGTCGAACCTGCCAACCGCTGAACCTGTTCACCGAACCGCCCTTGTCAAAGAATCGCAGGCAGGGCGTCGCCCTATGGCACTCAGATGGTCGATCAAGCGGCGCGATTGGGCTTCCTGGACCATGCGGGCGGCAGTCAATTGTTCATCGCGTCTGGCCAGACTACAGCATGTCGCGGCGAACTGGATGCGCCGACCTGCTGTAAGCTTCTGATTTTAGGCGTTGTCCCGGAACCGGGTACACTTCCGGGCGACATGCATTAAGAGCGGTTCAGCGTTTGATAGAATTGCCGACCCGCTCCAACTCTCTGTTTCTAGGCGATTCCGGACGGAAAACCGTTCAGCAATTTTCCTGCGATTGCCAAAAATAAAGCCAGTCGGATCCACAAAATCCGGCCTTGTCGGTAGCTATCCGGCGCTGTGCTCCTGACTTTCAAATGTCCGCCAGATCGCCCAACCCCTCGATCAGGGGCTGGATCTCCGTCTCATAATTCTTCCAGCGCTTGACCGACGATTTGTAGATCGGTTGACGCACCTGCCAGCGGCTGGGCGTGTTAACCGAACCATCCCTGTCGAAAAAGCGCAGGCACGCGTCATCCCAAGGCAGCCCAAGATAGTCTATGAGCCGGCGTGACTGTGCTTCCTGATCGTCAACGAGCGTTTCGTACCGATTTTCAAAGATCAAGCCTGGAAAAATCTTGTTCCAATGCTGCATCAGCCGGTCATATTCGCGGTAGTACAGGCCAAGCGTCCTCAGATCGGTGTTGTAGCTGTGCCCCTCCCCGAATCTCAAGACAAAGCAAGAGACGCAATTGTCGATGGCGTCGCGACGGCAATGAATGATCCGCGCATTGGGGAAGAGAAGACCGATCAACCCGATCAGTTCAAAATTGTGTGGCATTTTATCCACGATCCGAGCTGCGTCAGGTGCTCGCTCGCTCAGATAAGCCAGGTGCTCTTGCGCCAATGTTGCCGACAGGTTTTTTGTGATCGACGCGATTGCCTGATTCAAGCTTCCGGCCGACGACTTTCTGAGTCCGATCGCATTCGCGACCCGCCGAAGCTTCATCAGTTCGCCCGCGCCATGAACACTTGGATGACTTGCGCAAATCTGTTCCGTAAGCGTCGTTCCCGAGCGAGGCATGCCGACCACGAACACAGGAACTTCGGAAGGATTGCCAAAGTCGCTCCTGGCAGCCAGCATCTCGGGCGTGAAAGTCTCGATCAGCGCGTCGACCCAGCGACGATATAGGTCGATATTGAAGTTGCGGCCCGAGGCCTGTTTCGACTTCTTGAAATGATCGAACGCCTCCTGATAGCGCTTAAGGTCGTTGAGCACCTTGCCTGCCGCCAGATGGAGCTTCTCCGCGCCATCGGCGTCAAGCTTCGAATTTCCAAGTTCGCCAAGGATGGATTTGAGTTCCTTTGGTTCTTCGGTGAACTTTTGCGTCTGCACAAGGTCGTGGTAAGCCGTCGGCACCGCGATGCGACGTTCGATTGCCTCATGGAGGTAAATGGCGGCTTCATCCATGCGTCCCACACTGGTGAGCGCGCGAGCCAATCCGACCCGCACCTTTGGATGATCCCTGTTGATTTTCAGTGCCTTCTCGTACAACGGCAAGGCCATTTCGGGTTTGTCAAAATCAAGATAAGCATCACCCAATTCGCCAAGTGCCTCGATAAGGTCTGGCTGCAATTCCAAAGCATGCTGTATATGTTTGATTGCTGGCGAATATTCGCTCACCTTCACATAAGCCGAGGCCAGGCCAAGATGGTAGTAAGGGTTGTTAGGCTCCTCGCCGACCGCGCGCGCGAAATATCGTAAGGCCGCCTCATCCTCGTAGCCCAGACAGATGGTCCCCAGGATATAAAGAGCGAGGGGGTGGTTTGGCGTGCGCGACAGGACTTGAAGGCACAGGTCCTGAGCCTCGTTGAGGCGTTTGGCTTGCTGAAGGGCATATGCCTGTTTCAGCAGCGCCTCGTCGGCCTGCGCACGTGAAAGCGAATTCGCCGTCTGCGGATTGGCTTGTGGCGATCTTGGCTTCGGCGCGGGGCCAGGCTTGACGTGTTTGGACCAGGCGGGCGGGAGACGATTGTTCATGGAGCCTCGCTATCAAAAAAGAGCGAAGGAATCCAGTGTCGCGGTGCGGACGTGGCGACCTTGCGCCAACCATCCGGTCACGCTAGCAAGAAGGCTCCTTCCAAGCGAGCTTTCGACATGCCAACGCGCCCTGCCCTCTCGCCGCTCATCGCCGCACTCCCGTCGACGGTGCCATTTGTCGGCCCCGAAGCGCAGGAACGTGAGCGCGGGCGCGCTTTCCGTGCCCGCATCGGTGCCAATGAAAGCAGCTTTGGCCCCTCGCCGCGCGTCATCGCCCGCATGGAGAGTGTCGCGCGCGACCAGTGGATGTATTGTGACCCGGACAATTACGATTTGAAAGTCGCGGCGGCCGCTCATCACAATGTGGCGGTCGAGAACGTCGTTGTCGGCGAAGGCATCGACGGCCTGCTCAGCCTGGTGGCGCGCATGTATGTGGCGCCTGGCGATGCCGTGGTCACCTCGCTCGGTGCCTATCCGACCTTCAACTTCCACATTGCCGGTGTCGGCGGCCGGCTGGTGACCGTCCCTTACGAGAACGATCGCGAAAGCCTGGACGGTCTGCTTGCGGCGGTCATCAGGGAGAAAGCGCCGCTGGTCTATCTGTCCAACCCGGACAATCCGATGGGCAGCTGGTGGGAAGCGGACGAGGTCACCGGCTTCATACAAGCCTTGCCGGAAACCACCATGCTGGTGCTCGACGAGGCCTATGGCGAACTGGGACCGGCCTCGGCCCTGCCGCCGATCGACATCTCGCGGCCAAACGTCATCCGCATGCGAACCTTTTCGAAGGCCTACGGACTTGCCGGCATACGGTGCGGCTATGCGTTGGCCGAGACGCAAGTGATCAGCGACTTCGAGAAGATCCGCAACCACTACGGCGTCAGCCGCATGGCGCAGATCGCCGGCGTCGAGGCGCTCGCCGATCAGGCCTATCTCGAGACGGTGGTGGCCCGGGTGGCCGCCGGACGGCGGCGCATCGCTGATATTGCCGAACAGAATGGGTTGAAGCCGCTCACCTCGGCGACCAATTTCGTCACCATCGATTGCGGCCATGACGGCGCTTTCGCTCTGAAAGTGCTGCAGGGATTGTTGTCGCGCGACGTCTTCATCCGCAAGCCGATGGCGCCAGGGCTCGACCGCTGCATCCGCGTCAGTGTCGGTCTCGACCACGAACTGGATATCTTCGCCGAGGAATTGCCCGGCGCATTGGCAGCGGTGCGCGGAAACTAGGGCGCTTCACGGCGCTCGGGAGGCATTGCTGCGCCGAGCAGATGCCTGACACGCGTCAGCACATCAGACAACTCCGCGGCTTCCCTGTCATTCAGCCCCGCGGTCAGGCGGGCAAGATCACGATCCGTGGCCGCATGAAGGGCTGCAAGCGCGGTCTGGCCGCGCGCGGTGAGCGATAGGACGCGCGGCCGCAGGGGCGCGGGACCGGTGCACATTTCAGTCAGGCCGACGGCAGAGAATTTGCGAAGGATTCTCGCGACATAGGCAGGATCCACCTGGAGGTCCCGGGCGACCGCGGAGGCCACCGGTTCGACATCGAGCCGAAACGCTCGCGCCAGAAAACCTGTCTTGCCGTCGGGATTGGTGGCGCTATGGCGAGGGCGGTGGCCGAGCTCGAACAGCACCCGCGCCTCGGTCAGGGTATAGGCGCTGTGCATCAACGTCTCGGCGAGCAACCCGATCAGGCCGGTATAGAACCGGTGAAGTGGCGGATATCGCGGACCAAGCCATTCCGATCGCACATGCCAGCTGCCTCCCGTTAAATTACCAGGCCACAGAGATGATCGCTATCAAATTGACTTAGTCAACTATTTACTAGATCTAGTCATCCATTTTCCGCAAAGAATCCAGGTTCTCGACTGGATAGACCTCAAGCCAGTTGCCTTCGTTCGGCGCTGCGCCAGACTCTATGCAAGGGAGCGAGCCATGAGTGACCGGAAAAGGGCAGTGCAGGCGCGCGTATATGGGAAGGTCCAAGGCGTCGGCTACAGGATCTGGGCGCGAGGCGAAGCGACAAGGCTCGAGCTGCTGGGCTGGGTGCGCAACGAAAGAGACGGCTCGGTTACGGCATGGCTTACCGGCGCCGACACGGCTGTCGCGGCCATGATCGAACGGCTTCGGCAAGGCCCGCCCGGCGCCGCGGTCTCACGGATCGATCTGGACGAGTTGGAGACCTGGACCCCGCCTGGAGATTTCAGCATCATGACGTAGACGGATTTCTCCGCCCTTGAATTAATTGAACGTTCGTTTTATTATTGCCGTCAACGAGGCGATGGTGGCACGCACCACAGGATCAGACGGCGAGCGAACCGAAGCGGCAGTCCGCGAGGCGGCGGTCAACCTGATTGCGCGCTGTGGCTATGAGGCAATGTCGATGCGCCAATTGGCCGCCGAGGTCGGCGTGCAGGCAGCCGCGCTCTACCGCTATTTCCCGACCAAGGAAGACCTGCTGTTCACGCTGATGCGCGACCATATGCAAGGGCTTCGCGAAGCGTGGGAGCACTCCAGGCCGGCCGGCGCGGATCCGGCGCGGCAGCTTGCCGCCTACGTGCGCAACCACATCGCCTTTCATATCGGGCGCCGCCACGCCACGCATGTGTCGAACATGGAATTGCGCAGCCTGTCGCCCGACAGACTGACACAGATCCTGCGCATGCGCACGGCCTACGAAAAGGAACTGCGTTCGATCCTGCGCGATGGCGCAGAGGCTGGTATTTTCAGCATCGAGGATACCGGCCTGACAGCCATGGCGCTGATCCAGATGATGACCGGCGTCATTGTCTGGTTCCGGCCCGGCGAGCGATTGTCCATCGCCGAGGTCACCGAGACATACCTTTCGATGACAATGCGCCTGGTCGGCGCGAGGATGGCTACCGATACTACAGCGCCGCGCGTCCCTTCGGATGCGCAAAGTATGCTGTAGCACTTTAATTTCGCGCATGATCCTTGCCGAAAGTCGAAGTCGATTTTCGGGGGGGCATGCGGCAGGAGGAACGGCATGTACACGAACACGCTCAGCTTCGGACATGACGAGGACGTCGAGGCCCTGCGCGACCTTGTCCGGCGCTTCGCGCAGGACAGGATCGCGCCGATCGCCGCCGACATCGACCGGGAGAACGAATTCCCGGCGCATCTGTGGCGAGAACTCGGCGCGCTCGGCCTGCTCGGCATAACCGCCGATCCCGATTTCGGCGGCAGCGGCATGGGCTATCTCGCCCATGTGATCGCGGTCGAGGAAATTTCGCGGGCCTCGGCATCGGTCGGCCTCTCCTATGGCGCCCACTCCAATCTCTGCGTCAACCAGATCAACCGCTGGGCAACGCCGGCACAGAAGGAAAAATACCTCCCGCCGCTGTGTTCGGGCGAGCACGTCGGCGCGCTCGCCATGTCGGAGCCCGGCGCCGGCTCCGACGTGGTGTCGCTCAAATTGCGCGCCGAAAAGCGCAATGACCGCTATGTGCTCAACGGCACCAAGATGTGGATCACCAACGGCCCGGACGCCGAAACGCTGGTTGTCTACACCAAGACCGACCCGGAAAGGGAATCGCGCGGCATCACCGCCTTCATCGTCGAAAAGGCGATGCCGGGATTTTCGGTGGCGCAGAAACTCGACAAGCTCGGCATGCGGGGATCCAACACCGGCGAACTGGTTTTCTCGGATGTCGAGGTGCCGTTCGACAATGTGCTGCACGAGGAAGGACGCGGCGTCGAGGTGCTGATGTCTGGCCTCGACTATGAACGCACCGTGCTTGCCGGCGGCCCGATCGGCTTGATGGCGGCGTGCCTCGACGTGGCGATCCCCTATGTTCACGAGCGCAAGCAGTTCGGGCAGCCGATTGGGGAATTCCAACTGGTACAAGGCAAGCTTGCCGACATGTATACGGCGCTGAATGCCGCGCGCGCCTACGTCTACGCCGTCGCCGCCGCTTGCGACCGCGGCCAGACCACCCGCAAGGATGCCGCCGGCTGCGTGCTGTTTGCCGCCGAGAGAGCGACGCAGATGGCGCTCGACGCCATCCAACTGCTTGGTGGCAACGGCTATATCAACGACTATCCGACCGGCCGGCTTTTGCGCGACGCCAAGCTGTACGAGATCGGCGCCGGCACCAGCGAAATCCGCCGCTGGCTGATCGGCCGCGAGATCATGGCGGAGGGGGTGTAGCGTGGCTGTCCTCCAGACCCAGATTTCGCCCTCCTCCGAAACCTTCCGCGCCAATGCCGAGCGCATGCGGGCGCTGGTTGCCGACATCGCTGAAAAGGCCGCGGCCGTCGAGCGCGGCGGCTCGGACGAGGCGCGCGAGCGCCATATCGGTCGTGGCAAGCTGCTGCCGCGCGAACGCCTGGCGCAATTGCTCGACACCGGCTCGCCCTTCCTCGAGATCGGCCAGTTCGCGGCGTGGTCCATGTATGGCGAGGAGATTTCGTCGGCCGGCCTGATCGCCGGCATCGGCCGTGTCGAGGGCACAGAGGTGATGGTCGTCGTCAACGACGCCACGGTGAAGGGGGGCACCTATTATCCGCTGACGGTGAAAAAGCATCTGCGCGCGCAGGAGATCGCGCTGCAGAACAACCTGCCTTGCGTCTATCTGGTCGACAGCGGCGGCGCCAATCTGCCCAACCAGGACGAAGTCTTTCCCGACCGCGAGCATTTCGGCCGCATCTTTTACAACCAGGCCAACATGTCGGCTGCCGGCATCCCGCAGATCGCCTGCGTCATGGGTTCCTGCACGGCTGGCGGCGCCTATGTGCCGGCGATGTCGGATGAGACGATCATGGTGCACAACCAGGCGACCATCTTCCTCGGCGGACCGCCGCTGGTGAAGGCGGCCACCGGCGAGGACGTCAGCGCCGAAGAGTTGGGCGGCGCGGATGTTCACACCAGGCTTTCCGGTGTCGCCGATCACTACGCGCTGGACGACGAACACGCGCTCGCCATTTGCCGGCGCATCATCAAGAACCTGAATCGGAACAAGGCTGTAAGCCTGAACTTACAGAAAGCTCATCCGCCGCTTCATCCGGCAGATGAGCTCTACGGCATCGTCCCGACCGATCTGCGCCAACCCTATGACGCGCGCGAAGTGATCGCGCGCGTTGTCGACGGCTCCGAATTCGATGAGTTCAAGCAGAACTACGGCACGACGCTGATCACCGGCTTTGCCCATCTCCACGGCATGCCGGTCGGCATCATCGCCAACAATGGCGTGCTGTTTTCCGAGAGCGCGCTGAAAGGCGCGCACTTCATCGAATTGTGCTGCCAGCGCAAGATCCCGCTGGTCTTCCTGCAGAACATCACCGGCTTCATGGTCGGCAGGAAATACGAGGCCGGCGGCATCGCCAAGGACGGCGCCAAGCTGGTGATGGCGGTGGCGACAGCCAGGGTGCCCAAGGTGACCGTCATCATCGGCGGTTCGTTCGGGGCCGGCAATTACGGCATGTGCGGCCGCGCCTACTCACCTCGCTTCCTGTGGATGTGGCCCAACGCCCGCATCTCGGTGATGGGCGGCGAGCAGGCGGCAACCGTACTCGCCATGGTCAAGCGCGAGGGCATCGAGCGCAAGGGCGGGGAATGGAGCGCCGAGGAGGAGGCGAAATTCAAGAAGCCGATCCTGATGAAATACGAGCATGAAGGCCATCCGCTCTATTCCTCGGCAAGGCTCTGGGATGACGGCATCATCGATCCGGCCAGGACACGCGAGGTGCTGGCGCTCAGCCTGTCGGCCGCGCTCAACGCCGAGATCGAGGAGACACGCTTCGGCGTGTTCAGGATGTGATGATGAGCGCCATGGGCGACCGGATCAGCGTTCACACCGGCGACATCACCAAGCTGGCGGTCGATGCCATCGTTAATGCTGCCAACTCCTCGCTGCTCGGTGGCGGCGGGGTCGACGGAGCCATTCACCGCGCCGCTGGGCCGGAGCTCGAATTCGAATGTCGCATGCTCAATGGCTGCAAGACCGGCGATGCCAAGATCACCAAGGGTTATAAACTGCCGGCTCGACACATCATCCATACTGTCGGGCCCGTCTGGCAGGGCGGCGGCAAGGGCGAAGCCGAATTGCTGGCCTCCTGTTACCGGCGTTCGCTTGAACTAGCAGTCGCCAATGACTGCCGCTCGGTGGCATTCCCGGCCATTTCGACCGGTGTGTACCACTATCCGAAAGATGAAGCGACCAATGTCGCCGCTACTGAGGTCAATGACTTCATCAAGCAGAACGCACTTCCCGAAACTGTCGTTTTCTGCTGCTTCGACGAAGCCATGGCGGAATTATACCGACGTATTCTTGCAACATTGGGTGAAGAATGAATTTCAGGTGCCTGCCGGAATGGCGCCGCCCGACCCTAATCCGGGAGGCTCCATGTTCACGAAAATCCTGATCGCCAATCGGGGCGAGATCGCTTGCCGTGTCATCCGCACAGCGCGCAAGCTCGGCGTGCACACCGTCGCAGTCTATTCGGATGCCGATGCGAGATCCCTGCATGTCGAGATGGCCGACGAGGCGGTCCATATCGGCCCCTCGCCCGTCGGCGAGAGTTATCTGCGCGGTGACAGGATCGTTGCGGCGGCTCTTGCAACGGGCGCGCAGGCCATCCATCCCGGTTACGGATTCCTGTCGGAAAACCCCGATTTCGTCGACCAGGTGGTGACTGCCGGCCTCATTTTCATCGGCCCGTCGGCGGCCTCGATCCGCGCCATGGGGCTGAAGGACGCCGCCAAGCGGCTGATGGAGAAGGCCGGCGTTCCGGTCGTTCCGGGTTATCATGGCGAGGCGCAGGAAATCGTGCTGCTGGCCTCAAAGGCCCGCGAGATCGGCTATCCCGTGCTGATCAAGGCGCGTGCCGGCGGCGGCGGCAAGGGTATGCGGCGCGTCGAGCATCCCGATGACTTTTCCGAGGCGCTGTCCAGCGCCCGGCGCGAGGCCAAGGCCGCCTTCGGCGACGACCGTGTGCTGGTCGAAAAATATGTCGACAAGCCACGGCATATCGAAGTGCAGGTGTTCGGCGACAATTTCGGCGACGCGGTGCATCTCTACGAACGCGACTGCTCGGCGCAACGCCGCCACCAGAAGGTGATCGAGGAGGCCCCCGCCCCCGGCATGACGCCGGCTTTGCGCAAGGCGATGACGGAAGCGGCGGTGAAGGCGGCCAAGGCAATCAACTATTCCGGCGCCGGCACCATCGAGTTCATCGTCGACGCCTCGCAAGGCCTCAAGGCCGACCGCTTCTGGTTCATGGAAATGAACACCCGCCTGCAGGTCGAGCATCCAGTCACCGAGATGGTCACCGGCACCGATCTGGTCGAGTGGCAGTTGCGGGTCGCCAGCGGCGAAAAACTGCCGAAGACACAAAGCGAGATCGCGCTTTCCGGTCATGCTTTCGAGGCGCGCCTCTATGCCGAGGACGCGGCCAAGGGCTTTCTGCCGGCGACGGGCACGCTGCACCACCTGAAATTCCCGGGCGTTGCCCCAGAAGGAGCCGCGATGCGCATTGAAACCGGCGTGCGGGCTGGCGATGCCATCTCGCCCTATTACGACCCCATGATCGCGAAGCTGGTCGTCCATGCCGGGGACAGACAGGCGGCGCTGGAAGCGCTCCGCACAGCGCTCGCGCAAACCGAGATTGCCGGCTCCACCGTCAACACCGCTTTTCTTGCCGCTCTTGCGGCCGATCCGGATTTTGCAGCCGGCGACGTCGATACCGGCCTGATCGGCCGACACCAGGAAGCGCTGACGGCGGTCGCGCCGCCGACCGGCGAAATCATCTCGGCCGCCGTCCTGGCGGCCTCGGGTGCCGGAGCATTGCCGTCGTCGGACGACCCGTGGTCGTCGCTTGCCGGCTATGCGCATTTCCACGGCGTGGTGCGGCGCATGCGGCTGAAGTTCGGCGACGAGCAAATTCAGGGAAAGGTTTCAATGCGGCCGGACGGACGCTTTCAGGTGGCGCTCGATGCGCCTTACGACAGCACCAATTCGCATGATCTTCGCGCCGTTCCCCGCCTCGCCCGCTGGCCCGGCCACATCACGGTGTTCGAAGGCGCTGCCGGATATGCTTTCACCGTGCCGGATCCCCTGGCCAGGAGCGATGAAGCAGCTGCCGCCTCCGGCAGCCTGCGCGCGCCGATGCCGGGTCTCGTCAAGCTTGTGCGCGTGGCGAAAGGCGACGCTGTGATCAAGGGGCAAATTCTGCTGATCCTCGAAGCGATGAAGATGGAGCACACCATCGCCGCCCCGCATGATGGCGTGATCGCCGAGATCGCCGGGGAAGGGGCGCAGGTCACTGACGGGACGGTGCTGGTGCGGTTCGTCGAGGAACAGAGCGCGTCGAACTCAGCCACCCGCTGATAGCCGGAGCGCATCGCGGGCCGCAAACAGAAATGGCCGGGACGAACCCGGCCATTTCCTGGGCTATCAGAGCGACTACTGCGCGATCGGCGCGTACTTGCCGTCGTGCCACTGGTTGATGTCGTAGCTGGCATTCTTGAGGTCGCCCTTCTCGTCGAAGGTGACGTCGCCGACAACGGTGCTGATCGGCGTGCCGTTCTTCAACGCTTCGGCAACCTTGGCCGGATCGTCGCCGCCGGCACGCTTGATGCCTTCGGCGAAAGCCTGGACCACGGCGTAGGAGAACAGCGTGAAGCCTTCCGGCACGAAGCCGCCCGCCTTAATCTTCTCGACGGCCGCCTTGGCTTCCGGCTTTGCCTGCGGATCCGACGGGAACACGAACATGGTGCCCTCGCCGGCCGGGCCGGCAACCTGCCAGAACTCCGGCGAGGCGATCGAATCCGGCATGATCAGCTGGAACTTCAGGTTCTGCTCCGCCGACTGACGCAGGATCAGGCCGGCCTCAGGATGGTAGCCGCCGAAATAGACGACATCGGCCTTGAGATCCTTCAGCTTGGTGACTAGCGCCGAATAGTCCTTCTCGCCGGGGTTGATGGCGTCATAGTAGACTTCCTTGAGGCCACCAGTATTCATGGTTGCCCTGACGGCGTCAGCCACGCCCTGACCGTAGGCGCTCTTGTCGTGCAGGATGACGACTTTCTTGCCGGCATACTTCTTGGCGATCCAGGGGCCGATGAAGGCGCCCTGCGCGTCGTCACGCGTATAGAGACGCATGATGGTCGGCCAGCCGGCCTTGGCCGCGGCATCGGTCAGCACCGGGTTCGAGGACGCCGGGCTCATCATCAGCGCACCGGCTTCGGCGTAGACCGCCGAGGCCGGGATGCTCGACCCCGAGCAGGCATGACCGTCGATGAACTTGACGCCGTTGGCAACGATGCGGTTGGCGACCGACACGGCCTGCTTTGGATCGCACTGGTCGTCCTCGATATCGAGCTTGATCATCGAGCCGTTGACGCCGCCCGCGGCGTTGATGGCATCGGCGGCGGCCTGTGCGCCCTGCTTGAACTGGTCGCCGATGGTCGCGAGCTGTCCGGTCATCGGGCCGACCACCGAGACGGTGATGTCGTCGGCGAATGCGACCGGCGCGCTCATCATTAGGCCGAAAATGGCCGCGCTCAAAATGCTCATTTTTTTCATGACAATAGAACTCCTCCACTCACGCGCGGCCGCCCCGGCCGCGCTTCTTCCAGAGAGGCGGGACAATTTCATCCTTCATCGGACCTGTCTAGGCGCATTGGCGCCACTCGATTGGGCCTGCCTGGCCTCATCCAAGCAAAAAAGCCACGCCAGCCTTGTTCCGGCTGGTCGTGGCTTTTTTTGCCTGTCAGGCCGTTTCCCCGGCGCCCCCGCGCTGTGAACCCAACCCACCTTCCCTGTCTTCCTGTTGGCCATGATCTTGCCGAAGCCCCGATTCCACTTTTCGGGATCATGGTCCGTCGCGCGACTTGGACCTGTCGGCCTGCCGCATCCTTTTTGTTGTTGGCCTGTGGCCTGGCTGTCTGCGCAGCCTATCCCTGTTGGCCCGACCGTCTTTCAGCGGTCTTGGCCGGAGCGTTCCCGTCTGGCGGAACTCAGTGCATAGTCATCCATTCGCGGGCTTCGCGCAGCGCCTTGGCGATCTCGACCTTCGACATGGCCGCCGAGAGTTCCGAGCGCAGCTCGGCGGCGCGGGCCGAACCCTTGATGGCGGCGATGTTGAACCATTTGTGGGCGGCAACGACGTCGGTCTCGCAATCGCGGCCGGTCGCATACATCATGCCCAGTTCGAAAAGAATGTCGGCCTGGGCAGTTGCCCCCATGGCGCCGAAGCCTGCTTCAAGCATTTCAAAACGTGCCATTTTAGTCCCCTGTCTGGCTCCCGAGAGCTGCCTCCGTTGTCTTGTCCGGGCCGCTCTTTCGATGCTTTCGAGAATGCCGCGCAGGCTTGAATCCGTCGTTAAATGGCGTGCTTAATTTGAGGAAAACAAAGCTAAAACAAGAGGTAAACACAGAAATTCGTTAAGGATACGGAGCCAGCAATTCGGCTGGTTTTCGCCAAATTTGACGAAAATTTTCACGGCCACAATCAACACTCCGCTAACCACGGGAAACAAACGCGACGAGCCGATCGTTCTCATTTCCGCGCCGACAGAGCGAATTCAGGCGCTTTCAAAATGCCAAAGTCTTCCGTGGCGGCACCGCTTTTGTTTTGACGGAAGCTGGATTAGCTTACGTTTGCGTAAGCGGCAGACCGGCGAGGCGGAGCATCCGGCCGGCTATCCAAAGGGAGGAAGACATGTTTCGAAAAGTGAGCCTGGCCCTGGCGGCCACTTTGATCCTGAGCGGCGCGGCGTGGGCGGATCCGATAGAGGGCAACTGGAAAACGCAGGCAGGCGACACGGCGGCCATTTCAGGCGGCGGTTCATTTTCCATCACGCTCAAGTCCGGCAAATATGCCGGCAAGACCATCGGCTCGCTCAAGGCGGCCGGCGACAACAAATATACCGGCAACATCACCGACCCGGCAAACGACAAGACCTATTCGGGCAAGGCGACATTGTCGGGCGCCTCGCTCAAGATGAGCGGCTGCGTGCTCGGCGGACTGATCTGCAAGAGCCAGACCTGGCATAAGCTCTGATCGACCATTTCCCAGTGATCTCAAAACGGGGCCCGGCGGGCCCCGTTTTCGTTTTACCGATGCGCTGACTGTGGCACCCGATCGCCGTCCGGGGCCGGTGACCCAGCCAACGTCGCGTCAATCAATTTGAACCGCAGATGAACGCCGGCATCAGAGCCGGTTCAGCGGCGTCAGGGCATTCTCATGCGTGTTGAAGGAGACACGGACCCAATGCTTGCTCGCCGTTTCACCATCGTCTGCCTGCTGATGAGCCTGTTTGGGATGTTCTTCGCCATCCTCGTCGCTGAAGCGGGCCGTTCCCCCCGCTCCTGGGACGAAGCCACCAGGCTCTGCCATCTCGCCTGCCCGACCAACCTTCGCCACTGAAACCAAATAGCCCGGACCTCGAAAAGAAAAGCACAGACATCATGAACCGCATCGCCGCCAACACTCTCAAGACCCTCCGGCTCCTGCCGCGGGCGGCGCTTATCCTGATCGTTCTGGCCGCCCCGGTCCTGGCGGTGCCGATGATGCGCGCCGATGCCGGCTCGACGATCGAGGCACCGGCGCTCAGAAAGTCTGGCGTCGGGTTCGTTCTGCTGGTCAGCCTGCAGCGGGGTTGAAGAAAAAAGGGGCGCTTTGGGCGCCTTCGGCGGCGACACCCCTCCCAACCGGCCGCCCAAGTCTCTATATTGGGCCATGGAAAAGCGAATCTATCCCCAAGCCATCGAATCTGTCGTCATGCCCGAGCCTTTTGGCCGGCAGAGCTTCGACAACGCCGAAAAGGCCGTTGCCGCGCTGCAGGTGCTCTACGACCGCAACACCAAGTTCCTGCGCGATTCCTTCGCGGCCCTTGCCGCCGGCGGCGACAGCAGCAAGCGCTACCGGGCCTTCTACCCCGAGATTGGCGTCACCACGAGTTCGTTCACCCAGGTCGACTCTCGCCAGGCCTATGGCCACATGCCGACGCCCGGTCATTTCGCTACCACGGTTACCCAGCCGGACCTGTTCGAGACCTACCTCATCGAGCAGCTTCGGCTGATCATGCGCAATCACGGCGTGTCGGTGACCGTCTCGGAATCGACCACGCCGATCCCGCTGCATTTCGCTTTCCTGGAAGGCACCTATGTCGACGGCGCTGATGCCGAACGTATCAAGCGGCCGATCCGCGACCTGTTCGACGTGCCGGATCTCGACGGCACCGACGATCAGATCGCCAACGGTACGTTCGAGGTCGCCTTCGGCGAGCCCCGGCCGCTGGCGCCGTTCACGGCGCAGCGCATCGACTATTCACTGCACCGCATGACGCACTACACCGCAACCAGCCCGCAGCATTTCCAGAATTTCGTGCTGTTCACCAACTATCAGTTCTATATCGACGAGTTCGTCGCCCGCGCCCGCGCCCTGATGGAAAACGGTGGTGAAGGCTACACGGAATTTGTCGAACCTGGCAACGTCATCACCCGGTCCGGGCAGAGCGCTCCCAGTGAAGGCGTAGCGCCACAGCGCCTGCCGCAGATGCCGGCCTACCATCTGAAGAAGCCGAACCATGGTGGCATCACCATGGTCAATATCGGCGTGGGTCCTTCCAACGCCAAGACCATCACCGACCATATCGCGGTGCTTCGGCCACATGCCTGGGTGATGCTTGGTCACTGCGCCGGGCTGCGCAACACCCAGGCGCTGGGCGATTATGTGCTCGCGCATGCCTATGTGCGCGAAGACCACGTGCTGGACGACGATCTGCCGGTGTGGGTGCCGATCCCGCCGTTGGCCGAGATCCAGGTTGCGCTACAGGAAGCAGTAGCCGAGGTTACCGGCCTGTCGGGCTATGATCTGAAGCGCATCATGCGCACTGGCACCGTCGCCACCATCGACAACCGCAACTGGGAACTGCGCGACCAGCGCGGACCCGTGCAGCGCCTGTCGCAGTCGCGCGCTATCGCCCTCGATATGGAATCGGCGACGATCGCCGCCAATGGCTTCCGCTTCCGCGTCCCCTACGGCACGCTGCTGTGCGTTTCCGACAAGCCGCTGCATGGCGAGTTGAAATTGCCTGGTATGGCGACAGAGTTCTACAAGCGTCAGGTGGCGCAACACCTGACCATCGGCATCAGGGCGATGGAAAAGCTGGCCGAGATGCCGATGGAGCGGCTGCATTCGCGCAAGCTCCGGAGCTTTTCGGAGACAGCATTCCAGTAGGCGGTCGCTTGAAGGCTCGGCGAGGCAATTCGTCGTCTTGCTCGGCCGCAATTTGGCCGATAAGCAATCGAACGGATCGTCAGGCGGCATTCGGCAGACACGACCCAATGATGACAGGCGCGCGCTTGAACATGATGGCTGGGCTGGCATTCCTGGCAATGACGGCATTGTCGGCCGCTTTGTTGGCCGGGTTTTTCGGCGCGTTGCATCCCGCTTTCGATTCCTTTTCGCATTTTCGCATTCACCTCAGCGTGCTGATGGTGCTTTTGGCGCTGCCACTGCTTGCGAGTTCCTACCGGCTGCAGGCGGCCGCGGCACTGCTCTTCGCCGTCGCCTGCCTGGCCACGACGGCAAGCGCATTGCCAAGGCTGTGGCCGCAGCCGGCGGTTGCCAAGCCCGCCGACCAGATCGTCTACAGCCTGCTGCAGATGAACCTTCGCTTCAACAATCCAACGCCGAAGAAAGTGCTCTCACTGATCGGCCGCACCAATCCGGACGTGATCACGCTCGACGAGGTGTCGGCGATGTGGACGACCGAGCTTGGCTACATCGCCAGCGCCTATCCCTACCGGATCCTCTGCCCTTACCCGAACCGCATGTTCGGCGTGGCGCTGCTGTCGCGCCGGCCGTTTGTCGCCGACACCGCGCCGCGTTGCGAGCCGCGCGGCGCGATGGCGACCGCCACTATCGACTTTGGCGGGAGCGATGTCGATGTCGCCGCGATCCATTTGACATGGCCCTGGCCGAAGGAGCAATACTGGCAGATCGGCGAACTGGCGCAGCCACTGGCCGCGCTCGGCGAGACAGCGATCCTGGCCGGGGATTGCAACGCCGTGCCTTGGAGTGCCGCGGTGCGGCGGGTCGCGGCTCTCGGCGGGCTGATACTCATGCCTTCAGCCGGCCCGACCTGGATTCACCGGACACTGCCCGATTTCCTGCGCCGCTATGCAGGCCTGCCGATCGACCAGGTGTTCAGCAAGGGCGGGCTGACCATTCTGTCTTCGACGCGGCTGGAGGATACCGGCTCCGACCATCTGCCGGTGCTGGTCGAGTTCTCCGTCCGCACGGGCGACAAGCAACCCCATGACGAGCACGAGAGCGCGCTCGCGGCACACGATCTCCAAGACAAACCGCGCGGCTGATGCTTCGCCGTCCCAAGACGGGGCACCATCGCGAATGCGCAAGCGCGGTTCAGTGTTTGTTAGAATCACCGAACCGCTCTAACCCTTTATTTCGACGCACTTCCCAAGGGAAAGCGCTGCGCGCTTTGCCCGGGAAAACCGCCACGCACTTTGCTCTAGACGCCAACGACGCCTTCAAGGTTTGGTCAGCGCGTCGACCAGGTGCTCGACGCGGCCGCCATCACGATGCTCGCGGGCATCGAACGCATTCTGCCTGGCTTCGTATTCGGCATAGATGGCGTTAATGCGCCGCCTTGCTTCGATGTGCGTGCCCATGCAGAACCAGTTGTCGGGGCGCTTCAGCCCGACAAGCGCGGTCTCGGTGGCCCGCATCATCCGCGCCGCAATGCGGCCGTGCGTATGCTCATGCTTGCGGACGCCGGCCATGAAACGGTCCCAGCGCTCGCGCAGTCTTGTATCTGTTGGCGAGAGCCGCCGTGGGAAGGTGTAGGTTACGTCGAGCGTCCCGTTGGCCTGACGCAGGCGACAGGTCCCATCCTGACGGGCGATATCGAGATCCCAGTGCGTGGTGTAGCCGGTTTCGGCGATGGCGCGCGCCATATAGCCGTGCTTGGGTCCCAATCGGTCCATCGCCACGACAAGAGCGGCGCCGGTCCTGCCGGCAACGTCATAGCTGCGGATATGCACGGTGAGCTTTGTGTCGGCCGAAGCAGCCGATGCGCAGACCAGCATGCCGGCCGCGGCGATCATAGTCAGGGTCCTCGAGCGCATGTCCGCCTCCTCTCCGGAAGCCATGAGACCATACTCCGGGCGGCGCTTCAACGGGCTTGGTTGAAACGGCCGCCCCTGCGGCGACAGACGAGGTCCGCCGCCGCTCACATACCCTGGTAGACCGGTCCTTCACCGCCCTGCGGCGGCACCCAGTTGATGTTCTGGTTCGGGTCCTTGATGTCGCAGGTCTTGCAGTGGACGCAGTTCTGCGCGTTGATGACGAAGCGCACGTCCTTGGCCTGCGGATCGGCGGCGGCGTTGCCATCCTTGTCCACCCACTCATAGACGCCCGCCGGACAATAGCGCGTGGAAGGTCCGGCGAAAACATCGTGCTCGGACCGTTGCTGCAGCGCCATGTCGCCGACGATGAGGTGCACCGGCTCGTTTTCCTCGTGATTGGTATTGGACAGGAACACCGAGGAGAGGCGGTCGAAGGTGAGCACGCCATCCGGCTTCGGATAAGCGATCTTCTTGTGCTGGGCGGCAGGCTCGAGCGTGGCATAGTCGGCCTTGCCATGCTTCAGCGTGCCGAAGGGCGAGACGCCGAACAGCGTGTTCAGCCACATATCGAGGCCGCCGAGGCTGACGCCTATGACGGTGCCGAAGCGCGACCATAGCGGCTTGACGTTGCGCACCTTCTTCAGGTCCTTGCCGATGTCGGTCGCGCGCCAGGCTTCTTCGTAGGCGGAAAGCTCGTCATTGGCACGGCCGGCGCCGATCGCCTCGGCGACATGATCGGCCGCCAGCATGCCGGACAGCACGGCATTGTGCGAACCCTTGATGCGCGGCACATTGACGAAGCCCGCCGCGCATCCCATCAGCGCGCCGCCCGGGAACGACAATTTCGGCACCGACTGCCAACCACCCTCCGTTATGGCGCGCGCACCGTAGCCCAGGCGCTTGGCGCCCTCGAACGTGCCTGCGATCGCCGGATGGGTCTTGAAGCGCTGGAATTCCTCGAAGGACGACAGATAAGGATTTTTGTAATTGAGGTGGAGGACGAAGCCGACAGCCACCTGGTTGTCCTCCAGATGATAGAGGAACGAACCGCCTCCGGTCTTCATGTCGAGCGGCCAGCCGAAGGAATGCTGCACCAGACCGGGCCGATGGTTCTCCGGCTTGACCTGCCAGAGTTCCTTGAGGCCGATGCCGTATTTGCCCGGCTCGCGGCCATCGGAGAGTTTGTATCTGGCGATCAACTGCTTGGCGAGCGAACCGCGCGCGCCCTCGCCGATCAGCACGTACTTGCCCATCAGCGCCATGCCCGGCGCGAAGCCCGGACCGTGCGTGCCGTCCTTCTCGACACCCATGTCTCCGGTAACGACGCCGGTGACGGCACCTTCTTCATTGTAGAGCAGGCCGGTCGCGGCAAAGCCTGGATAGATCTCGACGCCAAGCGCTTCGGCCTTGCCGGCCAGCCAACGGCAGACGTTCCCCAGCGAGACGATATAGTTGCCGTGGTTGTTCATCAGCGGCGGCATGAGGATGTTGGGCAGGCGGAACGAGCCGGCGGGGCCGAGCACAAGGAAATGGTCCGCCGTGACCGGCGTCTTGAAGGGATGACCATCCTCCTCGCGCCAGCCGGGCAATAGCCGGTCGATGCCGATCGGATCGACGACGGCACCCGATAGGATATGGGCGCCGACCTCGCCGCCCTTTTCCAGCACGACGACCGAGAGCTCGGGATTGACCTGCTTGAGGCGGATGGCCGCGGCAAGGCCGGCCGGTCCGGCACCGACGATGACCACGTCGAATTCCATGCTTTCGCGTTCGATATCGCTCATCAACCCCTCCGCACTGGCTTGCCGCCGTTGGCGTATCTTGCTGGCTCTTGCGCTGCATAGCGCATCATTTGGCGACAGGAAACCGGCGCATACGTGACAATGCGGATTTGGCCAAAAAGTCGCGCATCCCGCGGCAGGCAAGCCGCTTCCACGCGGCGCGACCCGCCAAACTTGCGTTTTTTATTGTTCGACGGCTTGCTTATCGGCCATACTTCCCGCCATGCGCATTCCCGGGCCAGGCGGCTTCTCTTCGACGCGCTTTCCATCAACGCCCGGCCGGGCCTGCCGGGCGATTACTTTGGCCCTTTTGGTTTTGGCGCCGGGTCATGCCGTCGCCGATGAAGTGAAGGTCTGGTCGACAGGCGCGTACTCATTCTCCGACGAGCTTGGCGGTTTCCGCATCACCGGAGCCTCCGGCATTGGAAGCAAGGACGATCCGCTTGTCATCACCGAAGAGCTGAATTCGGCGACACCCGTGACGCTGACCATCCGCACCACAAAGCCGATCCAGACATTCGGCAAGGCGGGTGAGTTCGCCAACGGCATCATGTATATGCGCATAGAAGTGCTCAACAACAGCGGCCAGGGCTGGATTGAATTCCAGTTCGAGCTGCAGGAAATACTGGACCAGCCAAGCGTGTTCGGAGACGGGCTTTCGTTCGACCAGCGCAACAAGACACCTGACAATATCTGGTCGAGCAATTTCGCCGATTTCGATCGCGAGTTCGAACCCTATGATCGGCTGCTGTTCAAAAACGGCAAGGTCGATCCGCTGAAGACCGCCCGCTTCGAATTCCTGATGACCGACTACACGCCGCGTTGGACCTTCTATCTCGTGCAGGATCCACGCATACCCACCGGCTAGACCGCGACGTCTCCTTGGCAGCGGGATTGGCTGCCGCCACGGCCTTCCCGAGGTTGCAAATTGGCGCCGCCCGGACGATGGTGCGGCCATGACTGCCGCCTCTCCCAATCATCCGGTCGATTTCGCCGATCTGCTCGCCTTCTATGCCAGCGCGGGTGTTGACGAGGCTTTGGAGGATGCGCCGGTAAACCGGTTCGCGGAGGCCGCGCCGAAGCCGGCGGAGCGCATGCCGACGGCGACGCCACGCGAAAGCAGCGCACCAGAGCAGCCGCCCGCGGCTCCGCCGCGCCTCGATGGGCGCGCCGTGCCAGATGCTCCGGCCCCGCGCCCGCCGACCTCGGCCGTGCCCGACGAGGCGCAGGCGGCGCTGGCTCGCCAACTGGCGACCGCGGCGGCGTCCCTGGACGAGCTGCGCCAGCACATGGCCGCTTTCGAGGGCTGCAATCTCAAGGGCACCGCCAAGAACCTGGTATTCGCCGACGGCAACCCGCAAGCCGCTGTCATGCTGGTCGGTGAAGCCCCCGGCCGCGACGAGGACATTGAAGGATTGCCCTTCGTCGGCCGCTCGGGCCGCCTGCTCGACCGCATGCTGGCCGCGATCGGCCTCGACCGCGGCTCGGTCTACATAGCCAATGTCATTCCCTGGCGGCCGCCCGGCAACCGCACGCCGACGCCCCACGAGACAGAGATCTGCCGGCCGTTCATCGAGCGTCAGATCGAGCTGGTCAATCCCAAGGTGCTGATCAATCTCGGCGGTCCGTCGGCCAAGACCTTGCTCAACACCTCGGAAGGTATCCTGCGGCTGCGCGGCACCTGGCGCGTCCACACCACGGCGTCCGGCGTTGCCATTCCGGCCATGCCGACGCTGCATCCGGCCTATCTCTTGCGGACGCCCGCACACAAGAAGCTCGCGTGGCGGGATTTTCTGGAGGTGAAGGCGAAGCTGCGGGCGCTCTCCTAGCGATGACCTCGCGGGTAATTGAAATGCTTTGGCCCGCGGCTTAACCATTCTCCCATGACAACGCCTCAAACCTCCGCCGGCAGTCTCATACGCGAATGGCGCACGCGCCGCCGCATGAGCCAGCTCGACCTCGCCATGGAAGCCGAAATTTCGCAACGGCATCTCTCTTTCGTCGAAAGCGGTCGCGCCGCACCTTCGCGCGACATGGTGCTGCATCTGGCCGAGCAGCTTGCGATCCCACTGCGGCAACGCAATCAATTGCTGCTGGCCGCGGGCTTCGCGCCGAGCTTCAGCGAACGGCCGCTCACCGATAGGACGCTGGCACCCGCGATGGCGGCGGTCGAGATGGTGCTCAAGGGGCATGAGCCGTTTCCGGCATTGGCGGTGGACCGGCATTGGAACCTGGTTAAGGCCAACGCGGCAATCGGGCCATTCCTGGCCGATGTTTCCGAGCCCTCATTGCTCCAGCCACCCGTCAATGTGCTGCGGCTCAGCCTCCACCCGGGTGGTGTCGCGCCGCGTATCGTGAATCTCCAGGAATGGCGCATCCACCTGCTCGAACGGCTGAAGCATCAGAACGATGCCGCCGGCGACCCGGAGCTGATCGCATTGGAGCAAGAGCTTCGCGGCTACCCCTCCGGCCTGAAGAGCAGCCGGCCGGCGCCGGTCGAGCCGAATGCCATCGTGCACCCGCTCAGGCTTGCCCACGGCGACACGGTGCTTTCCTTCATCAGCACCATTACCGTGTTCGGTACACCGCTGGATGTGACGCTTTCTGAACTGGCGATCGAGTCGTTCTTCCCGGCCGACGAACAGACAAGAGCGGTGCTGGTGCGGTTGGCGAAAGAGCGGACGGAACGGTCGTGATCATCCCTGCGGCAGGGCCGCCTTGCGGGTGCGGGTGCGCTCCAGACCCAGTTGCCGTTCGCGCCAGATGATGAAGATGCCGGCGGCCACCACGATCACACCACCGACCAGCGTGCCGGACGAGGTCACGTCGCCGAAAACGAAATAGCCGACGACGACGCCAAGGATCATCGAAGTGTATTCGAAAGGCGCCACTACCGAGGCTTCGGCATGGCGATAGGCCGCGGTCATCAGAATCTGGCCGAGGCCGCCACAGAAGCCGGCCATGATGAGCAGTGCTGCTTGCGCCGGCGTCAGCGATTGCCAGCCGAAGGGCAGCGTCAGCAGCGAGAGCACGCTCGCCGTTGACGAGAACCACAGCACGATGGTGGCCGTCTTCTCTGTCTGGACGAGATTGCGCACGAGCAACATGGCGACAGCCGAGATTGCCGCGGCCGCCAGCGCGGCCATGACGCCCAGGACCTCCTGGTCGTCCAGCCCTTGATCCGAATTGAGCAGCGTCAGTTCCGGCCAGGAAATGATGAGCACGCCAATGAGGCCGATCGCGACGGCACTCCAGCGATAAACACGGATCGTCTCGCCAAGGAACACCGAGGAGAACACCACGACCAGCAGCGGCTGTGCATAGTTCAGGGTGATCGCCTCCGGCAACGGCAACCTGGTGAGCGCGAAAAAGCCGAGCCCCATGGCACCGACGCCGACGACGCCACGCGCGACATGGTTGAAGGGACGTTTCGTGACGAATGCCGTGGCCAGATGTCCTTTCAATGCCAGGAAGGCAATGATCGGGAAGATGGCGAAGAAGGAACGGAAGAAGACGATCTGCCCGGCAGGCACGTCGCCCGCCGCCTTGATACAGGTTTGCATGCCGACAAAAACCGCCACGGAGACGATCTTCAGCACGATGCCCCTGAGCGTATCGTGGCCGCCGGTGGTTTCTGGTTGCGCCTCCGCCCCGGATGTCACTTTGGCAATGCGTCTCTGCCCGCCGCCGAGGGCACGTTGCGGGTCTCGAAATGGCAGAACGGGAAATTATCGGGGCGCCGAACGAAAGCGCCCATCCCGAATTTCGGTGTGACGGCGGTCATGACTGCCCTCGCGATGATGAAAGGAAGGCCTGAATTAGGCTCTGCCGCAGTTTTGTCGAGGGTGTGTTTCGTGTAAAGAGCGCGGACTTTGAATTTTTTGGACCAGCCAAAACATGTCCGGTCCCGGAAAAGACAGGAAAAGCCAGGGAATGCGCACCGACACAGGCCAGGTCTTCAAACTCGAGGACTATCGCCCCAGCGACTACCTCATTCCGGAAACCAAGCTTGACTTCCGTCTTTCGCCACAGGCCACCGTCGTCACCGCGATACTGACCGTAGAGCGCCGCGAGGGGATATCGAAATCGGCTCCGCTGGTGCTCGACGGCGATGGGTTGACGCTCAAGCGCGTCGAGATCGACGGCAAGATGGTGAGACCGGCTGATCTGCTGGCGAGCCCGGACCAACTGACCCTGCTCAAGCCGCCGGCCACACGTCGTTTCCAACTGCGGATCGAAACCGAACTGGCGCCGGCCAGCAATGAGGCTCTTATGGGCCTTTACCGTTCGAACAATGTTTACTGCACGCAGTGCGAGGCGGAGGGTTTTCGCCGCATCACCTACTTCCTGGATCGCCCCGATATCCTGTCCGTCTACACGGTGCGGATCGAGGCGCGGCGCGACGAGGCGCCGCTGCTCCTGTCCAACGGCAATCCGGTCGAGAACGGCGATCTCGCCGATGGCTGGCACTACGCCAGCTGGCACGACCCCTTCCCCAAGCCGTCCTACCTGTTCGCGCTGGTGGCCGGGAATCTCGGGCAGGTCGCCGACAGTTTCGTGACCATGTCCGGCCGCAAGGTCGAGCTCGGTATCCATGTCGAGCCCGGCAAGGAGGCGCTCGCCGGCTACGCGATGGATGCACTGAAGCGGTCCATGCGATGGGACGAGGAGGCGTTTGGCCGCGAGTACGACCTCGACGTCTTCAACATCGTCGCCGTGTCTGACTTCAACATGGGCGCGATGGAGAACAAGGGCCTCAACATCTTCAACGACAAATACGTGCTGGCCGACCAGGAGACGGCGACGGACGCCGATTTCGCCAATATAGAGGCCATCATCGCCCATGAGTATTTCCACAATTGGACAGGCAATAGAATCACTTGCCGCGACTGGTTCCAGCTTTGCCTGAAGGAAGGGCTGACGGTCTTCCGCGATCATGAATTCTCCGCCGACCAGCGCTCGCGCGCGGTCAAGCGCATCGCCGAAGTGCGCACGTTGCGTGCCCACCAATTTCCCGAGGACCAGGGACCGCTGGCGCATCCCGTGCGGCCGCGCCGCTACCGCGAGATCAACAATTTCTATACGGCGACGGTCTACGAAAAAGGCTCCGAGGTGGTGCGCATGATCCGCACCATTCTCGGCGCCGAGGTCTTTCGCGCCGGCATGGACCTCTATTTCGAACGCCACGACGGCGAAGCCGCGACCATCGAGGACTTCATCAAAGTGTTCGAGGAGGCGTCCGGCCGCGATCTTTCGCAATTCGCGCTCTGGTATCACCAGGCTGGCACGCCCAACCTGACGGTAAGTTCGACGCACAATCCGGCCGCACAGGAATTCACGCTCGAGATCGAGCAGTCGGTGCCGCCGACTCCGTCGGAAAGCCGCAAGCGGCTGATGCATATCCCGCTCGCCTTCGGCCTGATCGGCGCCGGCGGCAAGCCGGTGGAGTATGACCGCGTCGAGGGCGCCAGCGTCGAGGACGGCGTCATCCATATCCGCAAGCGCCGTCACATGGTGCATTTTTCCGGCGTTGCCGAACGACCGGCGGTGTCGCTCAACCGCGGCTTTTCGGCGCCGGTGACGCTGTCGGTCGAGCAGAAGGCCGCCGACCAGTTCTTCCTCGCCCGCCATGACAGCGACGCCTTCTCGCGCTGGCAGGCCTTCAACACGCTGCTCACCGATGCGCTGATCGCTGCCTTCCGCCAGATCCTCGGCGGCAAACAGCCGGACTTCGCCTCACGGCTGACCGAGCTAGCCGGCGTCATCGCCAGCGACGAGACACTCGAGCCAGCCTATCGGGCCCTTGCCCTGGCGCTGCCTGGCGACGCCGACATCGCGCGTGACATCGGCAAGAACATCGATCCCGACGCCATCCATACCGCCCGCCACGCGCTTGCGCTGGCGATCGGCACGGCCAATGGCGAGGCATTTTCCGGCCTCTACGACAGCCTTGCCGACAAGAACGCCTTCAGCCCCGACGCGGCGAGCGCGGGACGACGCGCCTTGCGCAACATTCTGCTGGATTATCTCTCGCTGCTGCCTGGTGGAGCGGCATTGGCGGCCGGGCATTTCCAGTCCGCGACCAACATGACCGACCGCGCGGCCGCATTGGCCGTTCTCGCGCATCGTCACCACGGATCGCCAGAGGCGAAAAAGGCGCTGGCGGCTTTCGAAAAGATATATGCATCCGACCCGCTGGTCATGGACAAATGGTTCCAGATCCAGGCCAGCGTGCCGGGGCCGCAGGCTGTCGACGCGGTTCGGTCCCTGACCGCTCATCCGGGGTTTTCGATGGGCAACCCGAACCGGGTGCGCTCGCTGATCGGCACATTCTCAAGCGCCAACCAGACCGGCTTCCATCGCCCCGACGGCGAAGGTTACCGTTTCTTAGCGCAGACGGTGCTCGAGGTCGAAAAGCGCAACCCGCAAGTGGCGGCTAGGCTGGCGACGGCGCTCAGGTCCTGGCGTTCGCTCGAACCGGGCCGGCAAGCCAAGGCCAGGGAAGCACTGGTTTCGATCGCCAATACCGAAAACCTGTCGGCGGACCTGCGCGACATTGTCGAGCGCACGCTGGCATAGGCGCCCCCTGCCTTGTCCCGTACGAGAGAGGCCAAGCCGCCTCACCTCCAAAGTCCGTTATTTTAGTCGATTTTTAATCTTTTTTCGCCGGAGCACTGGACAAGGCGAATCACCTTTGATTCTTTAATGGCGATTCGGAAGTGCGGTGTTGCCGGATCACCAGCACATAGAAATGCGGCATACTGGAAATCGGGGAGTGCCATTTATGGCGAAGGCGGACGCGTGGGGCGCGCCCGGAGGGATGGCTTTTGCGCGTCGCGAGACGCGCAGCGACGGCCTTGCCGGGAATACGCGGCTCATCGCCGAACCAGCCTACAAGCGTCTTCTTGCGGCTGAACCGCTTTTGCGCCGGTCGATACCAGCCCTCATCGTCATCTTCCTCCTCGTCATCGCGGCGCTGCGCGTGCTCTCGCTCATGAACGAGCGCGACGACATCGAGCGCGATGCCAAGGCGATCCTGACGCTGGGCGCCGCGCAGCTCGCCAGCTCGCTCGCCACGACATCGGACACGCTGCCGGGCGCCACCCAGGACCTGCTGGAGACCACCAGCCGCCAAGGCGCGATGGGCCGCAGCCATGTGCTCGTCATCACCGACAGTGCCTTCAAGATCACCGCGGTGACACCACGTTCCGTGCCCTGGCAAGGCCATTCGCTCGACGGCCTCGTCCAGGGCGGCCAACCCCTATTCATGTTCGGGGATCGCGCCGGTGTCATGGAGGTCAACATCGGCGGTGAGGACTGGTACGCGGCGGTCAGCCTGTCCAAGGACAGGAAGGGAGCCGCCGCGGCGCTTGTGCCGCAGGAAGCGGTCTTCGACACGTGGCGCAAGACCGTCTCGCTCAACGTTACCCTGTTCGTGCTGACGGCCGGCGTGCTGATCATCATCCTCTATGCCTATTTCGGACAGGCGGCGCGCGCGCAGGCTGCCGACCGCATCTATCTCGAAGCGCATCAACGTATCGACATGGCGCTGGTTCGCGGCCGCTGCGGCCTGTGGGACTGGGACATGGTGCGCGGCAAGATGTACTGGTCACGCTCGATGTACGACATGCTCGGCTACGAACCCTGCGAGACGATGCTTTCGTTCGGCGAGGTCGACGAGATCATTCATCCCGAGGACGGCGACCTGTTCGAGCTCGCCAACAGGATCGTCGCACGCGAGATCGATCACATCGACCAGGTGTTCCGGATGCGTCATGCCGATGGCCAGTGGGTGTGGATGCGCGCCCGGGCCCAAGTCATGGATCCGGAAGCGCCGGAGATCCAGTTGATCGGCATCGCGGTCGACGTCACCGAGCAACGGCATCTGGCGCTCCGCTCCGAAGCGGCAGATCTTCGCCTCAGGACCGCGATCGAGAACATCAATGAATCCTTCGTGTTGTGGGATTCGGCTCAGAACCTGATCATGTGCAATTCCAAATACCAGCAGGACAACGGGCTCTCTGATCGCGACGTAATGCCAGGCGTGACGCGCGCATCCCTGGAAGAGCGGATGCTGGCCTTTGCTTCGGAGCGCCGGCTTGCCAACACCAATGGTCCGCAGGGCGGCGCCACGTTCGAGCGGCAGCTGTCCGACGGCCGCTGGCTGCAGGTCAACGAACTCAGGACCAGGGACGGCGGCATCGTCTCGGTCGGGTCCGACATCACCCAGATCAAGCTGCATCAGGAAAAGCTGGTCGACAGCGAGCGCCGGCTGATGGCGACGATCCATGATCTCAGCCTCGCACGGCGGGCCGAAGAGGAACGGTCGCGCGAACTGGTCGACCTCAACCGCAAATACATGAAGGAAACCGAGCGCGCCGAAGCGGCGAACCGGGCCAAATCCGAATTCCTGGCCAACATGTCGCATGAACTGCGCACGCCGCTCAACGCCATCATCGGCTTCTCCGAACTGATGGAACAAAGGTTGTTCGGCCGGCTGGGGTCGGAGCGCTACGAGGAGTACGCCACCGACATCAACAGCAGCGGCAAATACCTGCTCGGCGTCATCAACGACATTCTCGATATGTCCAAGATCGAGGCGGGCCAGTTCTCGCTGGACCAGGAACAGATCGACCTCGGTCCGCTGATCAGCGAAACCGTGCGTGTCGTGTCGCTGCAGGCGGCGCAGAAGGCGATCACCGTGGAAACGCGTATCGCCGACGCGCTGACGCTGTTCGCCGATCGCCGGGCAATCAAGCAGATCGTCATCAACCTCCTGTCCAACGCGGTGAAATTCACCGGCCAGGGCGGCCACATATCGGTCAGGGCCCGCAACACCTCAGGCGCGCTGGTGCTGACGATCGAGGACAATGGCTGCGGTATCCCGAAGGAAGCGCTTGGCAAGCTCGGGCGCCCCTTCGAGCAGGTGCAGAACCAGTTTTCCAAGAACCATGCCGGCTCCGGACTTGGCCTTGCCATTTCCCGCTCGCTGGCCGAGTTGCAAGGCGGCGCACTGAAGATCCGTTCCACCGAAGGCGTCGGCACGATCGTGTCGGTGCGCATTCCGGTGAAGAAGGCTCCGCCTGCGGTCAAAGCCGCGGCCTGAGCGGCAGGCTCCGGCTGACGGCCCGGAGCCTGCGTCAGCCAGCCTCACTGCATGCCGTTTTCGTCGTCGCCTCCTTGACGATGACGGCCAAAGCGCCCGCCCTTCGGCAGCTCGCGGTTCTCGATCTTTCCGTCATTGTTCTTGTCGAGTATCGCGAAAAGCTTCTTTTCGCGGCCGCTGATGTCATCTGATGTCAGCGTGCCGTCGCCCTTGCTGTCGTAACGGGCGATGATGCGCCTTGCCATACGTTCGAAGCGCGCCTTCTCCAGTGCGTCGGCGAGTTGAGCGACAGTCAGTTTGCCGCCATTGTCAGCCACGAGCTTCTTGAGCCGCGCGTCCATCACATCGGAGAACTGGTCGAAGGTGATAGTGCCGTTATTGTCCTTCATCGCCTTGTCGAGCCGCATCATGGTGCGCTCACGCATGGTTACGCTGTCGACATTCTCGGCATAGGCGCCGCCGCCGACAGCTCCGGCCAGGGCGATGAAGGCAATTGCGAGCTTGTTTGTCTTTCTCATGGTTTTCTCCTGTTGCATCGTCACCCCCGATGCAGCCGAACGCTCGTTGATCACGAACCCCCGGCACGAAGCAAAAGGTCGAAATCCTTCCTGACCTTTTGCGACGTCTCCTTGAGGTGTGCCTCCAGCACACCGAAATCCGGCAGGTCAGTGACCGCCAGAAGCAGATCCGAAAGCCCCGGCGGAACGTCGTCACGTTCGAAGGGTCCGGTAAGGCACAGCCGCGTCATCTGGGTCAGCGCCAGATAGAGGGCGTAAGCATCGCCAAGGTCCTGCCTGATCCCGGCATTGGCGAAACGTGGCGTCAGGCGAGACAGGATCTCGGCCGTACCGGTGGCGCGCGGCCCGGCCTCGACCTGCCTGATGATGACAGCCACCTGGGCGATGAATTCGAGATCGATCAGACCACCCGGGATCAGCTTGATGTCCCAGAGGTCGCGTGGCGCCTTCTCCTGCTCGATCATGGCACGCATGTCCGACGCCTCCGCCCTCACCTTCGCCGCATCGCGCGGCTGGCTGAGCAACGTGACAACTTCCGCCTCGACCTCGCCGCATAGGCGGGGGTCACCAGCAATCGGCCGCGCCCGCGACAGGGCCATGTGCTCCCAGGTCCAAGCCTCCTGGCGCTGGTATTTCTTGAAGGCATCGATGTGGGTGGCGACCGGTCCCTTGTTGCCGGACGGCCGCAAACGCAGGTCGAGCTCGTAGAGCACCCCTTCCGCCGTCGGCGCCGATACAGCCGATATCAGCCGCTGCGTCATGCGGGTGTAGTAGTGCGAAGGCGCCAGCGGTTTTTCACCGTCGGAGTCCTCGGCATTCGCATCGTGGTCGTAAAGCAGAATAAGATCGACATCCGATCCGGCGGTCAATTCGCGGCTGCCGAGCTTGCCCATGCCGAGCAGCGAAACCACGCCACCGGCGATCGTGCCGTGGCGCACCGCGAATTCTGCGGTCACCGCTTGCAACGCAGCCGCGATGGTCAGGTCCGCCAGATCGGAGAAGGCGCGGCCGGCGCGGGCCGGATCGATCGAACCGGCGAGCAGCCTCACACCGATCAGGAATTTCTGCTCGGAAGCAAATATGCGCAGCCGGTCGAGCACGTCCTCATAGGCCCTGTCGCCTTCGAGGAAGGCGGACAACCGCGCCGAGAGATAGACGCGGTCGGGAAGCTCGGTCAGCAATGCCGGGTCGAGCAAGCCGTCGAAGACATGCGGCCAGCGGGTGATGATCGCCGCCAGCCGGGGTGCCGCGCCCATGATCGTCGCCATCAGCCTGAGCAAGGCGGGGTTCGACTGCAACAACGAGAACAATTGGATGCCGGCCGGCAGGCCGGCGAGGAATTCGTCGAAACGGACCAGCGCCTCATCGGCCCGGCGCGTCTGGCCAAAGGCCTTGAGCAGTGCCGGTGTCAGTTCCGTCAGCCGCTCGCGCGCCTCCGCCGACCGGGTGACGCGATAGCGCCCGAAATGCCAGCCGCGGATGACACGGCAGATATCGCTTGGCCTCTGAAAACCGAGGCCGTGCAAGGTCCGCAGCGTGTCCGGGTCGTCGACGTCACCGGTGAAGACCAGGTTGCCGATGCCGGCCGAAAGCTCGGGTGCTGTTTCGAACAGCGCGGCATAGTGGCGCTCGACCTGCTGCAGCGAGGCACGGAACGCCCCGGCAAACACGACCGCGTCGGCAAAGCCCAGCATGCGGGCGATGCGCTCCAGCCCTTCATCGTCTTCCGGCAGCGTGTGCGTCTGCTCGTCGGCCACCATCTGGATAGCGTGTTCGACGCGACGCAGGAACCAGTACTGGCGCGCGAGCGCGTCACGCGCATCTGATGTGATCCAGCCCCGAGCCGCGAGCTGACCGAGCATCGGCACGGTTTCGCGGCCGCGCAGCTCCGGGAAGCGGCCGCCGGCGATGAGCTGCTGGGTCTGGACGAAGAACTCGATCTCGCGAATGCCGCCGCGCCCAAGCTTGACGTTGTGTCCTTTCACGGCGATCTCGCCATGACCCTTATGGGCATGAATCTGGCGCTTGATCGAATGGACGTCGGCAATAGCCGCATAGTCCATGTATTTGCGCCAGATATAGGGCTGGAGCTCCTTGAGAAAGGCATCGCCCGCCGCGAGATCGCCGGCGACCGGGCGCGCCTTGATCATCGCGGCGCGTTCCCAGTTCTGGCCGCGCGCTTCGTAGTAGCGCAGCGCGGCTTCAACCGGAATTGCCAGCGGGGTCGAGCCGGGATCGGGACGCAATCTCAGATCGGTGCGGAAGACATAGCCGTGCTCGGTGCGATCCTGCAGGATGCGCACCAGCCGCCGCGTCAGGCGTGAAAACAGGTCGGTGGCGTCGAGTGGATCGACCACTGCGGGCGCTTCCGGATCGAAGAACACGACGAGGTCGATGTCGGAGGAGAAATTCAGCTCATGCGCGCCGAGCTTGCCCATGCCGAGCAGGATCCATCCCGATCGATGCGACGGACTGTCGAGGTCGGGCAGTTTGAGCTTGCCCTGGCCATGCGCGTCACGCAGCAGGAAATCGACGGCCGCGCGGGTGCAGGCGTCTGCGAGATCGCTCAACCGCCTTACAGTCAGCGAGGTTTCAGCCTCGCCCGAAAGATCGGCGAGTGCGATCAGGAAATGCGCCTCGGCCTTATGCCGGCGCAGCTCCATCATCAGGCCGGATTCCGAGACCGTTTCCGCCAGCGGCGCCTGCTCGATCGCGGCGGTGATCGCCTTCAGGCGGGTCTCGACCGGCAGGTCGAAGAGGCCGTCCAGGATTTGCGGCCGGCGGCGCGCCGTATCGCGCAGGAACGGCGAAAAGTCAAAGACGGCGGCCAGGAAATCCTGCGCCGTCCCCTTGCCGGCCAGGAATTTGGCTGCCCGTGTCAGCCCTTCTTCGCGCGCTGCGTCCGCGATTTCGAACAATTCCTGCCGTGCCCGGCTCTCGTCGAGCGGAGCAAGCGAGGTTTCCAGGCTCAGCAACCAGTCTGTCTTGCTCCGCTTGGCAACGGCCGCCATCAGTGGTCCTCCCGCGCGGGGAAACTCATGACCACGGATAGTCCCGGATTGCCAGGCAACAGGTCAAGCCGGCCGTAATGGAATGTCATGACGGCCTTGGCGAGACTGAGGCCAAGGCCGGAACCGGGCTGCGAACGGCTCTTCTCCAGCCGTACGAATCGTTCGGTCGCCCGGGCGCGATCGGCTTCGTCGGGAATGCCCTGGCCGTTGTCGGCGACGGAAAGCCTGATCTCGCCATGCGTGCGTTCGAGCGCCACACGGACCGCCGGCCTGGATGTGGAATCGGTTGAGTACTTGATCGCATTGTCGACGATGTTGGAAAGCGCCTGGCCGATCAGTTCGCGGTTGCCGTCAACGACAAAAGCACCGTTCACCTCGGCGTCCAGCGCAACGCCAGCCTCCTCGGCCACGGGCTCGTAGAGTTCGACCACATCACGCACGGCCGCCGCCAGATCGACGCGGTTGGTGTGCTCGGAAGAATACCCAGCTTCCAGCCGGGAGATCATCAGGATGGCGTTGAAGGTTTTTATCAGCTGGTCAGACTCGGCTATGGTGCCTTCCAGCGCCTGCCGATAGTCCGATGTTTTCTGCTTGCCGGAAAGCGTCGCTTCGGCCCGGTTGCGCAGCCGGGTCAGCGGCGTCTTCAGGTCATGCGCGATGTTGTCGGATACCTGCTTCAGGCCTTCGTTGAGCGTGGAGATCCTGGCCAGCATGACATTGAGGTTTTCCGATAGCCGGTCGAACTCGTCACCGGCGCCGGTCACCGGCAACCGGCCACTGAGATCACCGCCCATAATGCGCCGGCTTGCCTCGGAAACCCCGTCGATACGCTTCAATGCCGCGCGGCCAACAAAGAACCAGATCAGGATGCCGCCCACCCCCATCATGCCGAGCGCCAGCACCAGCGAACGGCGGATGACGGCACGGAACCGCTCGGGTTCGCCGAGATCGCGGCCGACCAGCATGATCATCTGGTTCGGCAGCCGCAGCACCAGGGCAATGGCGTTGTGACCCTTTTCGCCTTCGGCCTGCGGCGGCGCATTATCGCCAGTCGAAGGAGGCGTCGCCTGGTCCGACGTTCCGCTGCGCAGGCGATCAAGCTCACCCTCGCCGAAGCGCTTGTAGGAGAACGGCTCGGTCGTCCAGCCCTCGGTGTCGATCACCCCAGGTTCAAGACTCTGCACATTGCCTGTCAGGATCTGGCCGTTGGCATCGGCGATCAGATAGAGGTTGGCGCCGGGCTGGCGCGAGCGGGCCTCGACCACGCGGACCAATACCGGCAGACCTCCGCGCTGATAGGCGCGGGCAAGGCCGAGCACTTCGTCGTTGATGGTCTCCTGCGTCTGCGCCGTCAACATGCGCGCCGAGAGCGAAGTCATGTAGAGGACGAGCAGCACCGCGCAGAGTGCAAAGAGCAGGAGATACAGCGCCGAAAGCCGTGCGGCCGTCGTCTTCATGATGGCGGGCACGGAAAGCGCCATGCTGCCGCCTAGCCGCCCTTCAGCATGTAGCCGGCGCCGCGAACCGTGTGCAGGATGGGCTTGTCGAAACCCTTTTCGATCTTGCCGCGTAGCCGCGAGACGTGGACATCGATGACATTGGTCTGCGGATCGAAATGATAATCCCAGACATTTTCGAGCAGCATGGTGCGCGTCACCACCTGGCCGGCATGGCGCATAAGATATTCGAGCAGACGGAATTCGCGTGGCTGCAGCGTGATCTCGCGCGCCGCCCGGCGGACGGAATGCGATAGCCTGTCGAGTTCAAGGTCGCCAACCCGGTAGACGGTCTCGGCCTCCTTGGCGCTGGCGCGTCGATTCAGCACCTCGACGCGCGCCAGAAGTTCGGAAAAGGCATAGGGCTTGGTGAGATAGTCGTCGCCGCCGGCGCGCAGGCCAGTGACCCGGTCATCGACCTCGCCCAGCGCCGACAGGATGAGCACCGGCGTCGTGTTGCCCCTGGAGCGGAGAGCGGCAATGACGGATAGGCCGTCGCGGCGCGGCATCATCCGATCGATGACCATCACGTCATAGTCACCCGCATCGGCAAGCGCGAAGCCGGTCTCGCCGTCACCCGCGACATGCGCGGTATGACCCGCTTCCGTGAAGGCTTTCTGCAGATAATCCGCAGCCTCGCGATCGTCTTCTATGACGAGAATCTTCATAGGGCCGTTATACGCGATTTCGCTGGAAGGTTGAGTAGCCGGCATCTGCATTTTAGCCTTTGCCAAAGCACATCGCGATCAAGAGGATCGAGAGCGCGCGCGATAAAATCTTTGTTCCGTGGCGTCGTTACGCCCGACATGCCGGTTCCCGGTCATGTCGTTACCCGCAACCACCGACCAATCGGCTTCGGGCACGAGGGCGTGATGGGCAGTCATATGCGGGCGCGGCAGCGGGCGATGGGAAGCCCGCTGCCGCTGAAGAAGAGCGCGATGACTGACTAACGGGCTCTCCTTCTTGCTTTCCCATGCGGCGACTCGGGGGTGCTGAAACCGCCGCATTGGAAAAGTCGTCTCAGCCCTTGGCCACCGGCAGCGCGACGAAGCGGTTGTTGTCGTCGCGGGAGATCTGCATCAGCACCGACTTGCGTCCGGATTTGACCGCATCGGCCATGGCCTTGGTGACGTCTTCTGTGCCGTTGACCTCCGCCGAGTTGACCGCGGTGATGACGTCGCCCGGCTGGATGCCGCGATCGGCGGCGGCGCTGTCTGGGTCGACGTCGGTCACCACCAGACCCTTGCCGTTTTCGGACTTAGTGACGGTGAGGCCGAGATCTGCCAGCGTGTCCGGCTTTGCCGGAGCGGCGGGTTGCTGCTGCTGGTCGCCCGACGCCTGCTTGTCGCTGGCGGGCAGCTTGCCGAGATCGACCTTGACCGTCTGGCCCTTGCCGTCACGCCACACGGTGACGTCAACCGACTTGCCCGGCGAATAGGCGCCGATCAGGCGGGCGAGTTCCTTCGGCGAGGCAACGTCCTTGCCATCGACCTGGGTGATGACATCACCTGCGGTAATGCCGGCCTTTTTGCCGGGGCCATCATCCTGGGCGCTCGAAACCAGGGCGCCATTGTTGGACTTCAGACCGAGCGATTCGGCAATATCGGAGGTGACCGGCTGGATTTCGACACCGAGCCAGCCGCGCTGGACCGCGCCATTCTTCATCAGGTCTCCGACGACCTGCTTGGCGGTCGAGGCAGGAATGTCGAAGGCGATGCCGACGCTGCCGCCCGAGGGCGAGAAGATGGCGGTGTTGATGCCGACCACCTGGCCGTTGAGATTGAAGGTCGGGCCGCCCGAATTGCCGCGGTTGACCGAGGCATCGATCTGGAGGAAATCGTCATAGGGGCCGGCGCCGATATCGCGGCCGCGCGCCGAAACGATGCCGGCGGTAACGGTGCCGCCGAGGCCGAACGGGTTGCCGACAGCCACGACCCAGTCGCCGACGCGAACCTTGGATTCGTCGGCGAAGTCGACATAGGTGAATTTGCCGCCGCCGTCGACCTTGAGCACGGCGAGGTCGGTGCGCGGATCGGTGCCGACCAGCTTGGCGTCGAGTTCCTTACCGTCATTGGTCACCACGGTGAAGGCGGTGCCTTCTTCAACGACGTGGTTGTTGGTGACGAGATAACCGTCTTCGGAAATGAAGAAGCCGGAGCCCTGCGCCACCGGGCGCGGCTGATCGTTGTTGCGGTCGCGGTGGCCGAAGCGGCGGTGACCTTCGTCGTTCTGACCACCCTGGTCCTGGTCACCAAAGCCACGGAATTCCTTGAAGAAGCGGCGCAGCTGCGGATTGTTGGGAAGATTGTCGAAACCGCCCTGATCGTCGGAACCGTCATCGGCTGTCGGTTGCAGCTTGGCCTTGACCTTGACACTGACCACGGCTGGCGAAACGCGCTCAACGACATCGGCGAAGCTCGGGACCTGCGGAGCCTCGACACGCACGGCGTCAGCCAGAACGGGGCTGGTTCCACTGGTCAGCGCGCCAAATCCGATCGCGCCGGCGACAGCGACGGACGCGACGGCAGCCAGAAGACGCTTGCGGGTGAGGGAATATGAATTGGGGGCAATATTCATGGATCTCTTATCCTCTTTCAAACGGACGCGCCTTGATCGGCATCCTCAAGAAACGAGAATTAGAGCGGCGCACATTACGACGCCATTTCCGGCACATGAAACTTTGGTAATGTTAGCGCGCGACTGGGCTGTCAGTCGCGGTGCAGGATCGCGTCCAATGTCGCCTGCTCGTCGGCTGACAGGGATTTCGTCGCCAGCGTCCGGCGCGATCGCGCGCTTAGAGCGATAAATACGCCTCCCACCAGCAGCAACAGAACCGGCGTGCCCCACAGCAACGCGTTGCGCAGGTCGAAGCGCGGCTTCAGCAGCACGAACTCGCCGTAGCGGGAAACCACGTAGTCCATCACCTGCTGGTCGGTATCGCCGGCGACGAGGCGCTGGCGCACCAGGATACGCAGGTCGCGAGCAAGGTCGGCGTCGGATTCGTCGATCGACTGATTCTGGCAGACCATGCAGCGCAAGCCTTCCGACAGCGCCCGGGCTCTCGCCTCGAGTGCTGTGTCGGCCAGCATCTCGTCGGGCTTCACCGCCAGCGCCGTGCCGACGAAGAGCAACGCCAGCAGCAGGACAATCGATGTCAGTGAAAACCTCGCCCTCATGGCAGGCCCGCCGGCGCCACCGCCTGCTTGCGACGGCGCGATGGCGCGCCGACACGCAGGCGTCTGTCCATCAGCGACATGGCCGCACCCGCCATCATCACCAGGCCGCCGCCCCAGATCAGCGTCACCAGCGGCTTCCACCACAGACGCACCACGACCGAGCCGTCCTTGCCCTCGTCGCCGAGCGAAAGGTAGAGCTGGGAGAGGCCGATGGTCTTGATGCCGGACTCCGTCGTCGTCATCTGTCGCACGGGATAGAAACGCTTGGCGGAGCTGATTTCGCCGATTGGGCTGCCGCTGACGCCGATCAGCTCGAAGCGGCCGCGATCCTCGCTGTAGTTCGGTCCCTGCGCAGGGTAGAGCCCGACGAAACGCACCGTGCGGCCGGAGATTTCGACGATTTCACCGGCATGCATGGACAGTATCTTCTCCGTGCCGAAGCAGAGCGTGCCGACGATGCCGAGCACGGTCAGGCCGAGGCCAAGATGCGCGAAAGCGGTCCCGAAGACCGAGCGCGGCAAACCAACCAGGCGCCTGACCATGATCGGCGCGGCGGCATTGCCTAACCCCGCCTTGACGGCGAGGTCGGTCAGCGCGCCAAGGATCAGCCAGACGGCAAGGCCGACGCCAAGCGCGGCAAGCACCGAAGCGCCGTCGATGAACAAGGCCGTGACCAGCGTTGCCAGAAGGGCGGCCGCAAACGCCACCATCAGACGCTGCGCGACGCCAAAGACATCGCCGCGTTTCCAGGCCAGCAGCGGCCCAAAGGGAACCATCACCAGCAGCGGCACCATGAGCGGGGCGAAGGTGAGGTTGAAGAACGGCGCTCCGACCGAAATCTTGTCGGCCGAAAAAGCCTCGACCGCCAACGGATAGAGCGTGCCGACCAGCACGGTGGCGGTCGCCGTGGTCAGAAACAGATTGTTGAGGACGAGCGCCCCTTCGCGCGAAATCGGATGGAACAGGCCGCCTGCCGTCAATTTCGAGGCGCGCAGCGCAAACAGTGCCAGCGAGCCGCCGATGAACAACGTCAGGATGCACAGGATGAAGACGCCGCGCGTCGGATCGGTGGCAAAGGCGTGGACGGAAGTCAGGACGCCCGAACGCACCAGGAAGGTGCCAAGCAGCGACAGCGAGAAGGTCAAAATGGCAAGCAGCAGCGTCCAGATCTTCAACGCTGAGCGCTTTTCCATGACGATGGCCGAATGCAGCAGCGCGGTGCCCGCCAGCCACGGCATGAAGGAAGCGTTTTCGACCGGATCCCAGAACCAGAAACCGCCCCAGCCGAGCTCGTAATAGGCCCAGTACGATCCCATCGCGATGCCGCCGGTCAGAAACATCCAGGCGACCAGCGTCCATGGCCGCACCCAGCGCGCCCAGGAGGCATCGATGCGCCCCTCGATGAGGGCCGCGACCGAGAAGGAAAAGCAGATCGAGAAGCCGACATAGCCGAGATAAAGCAGCGGCGGATGAATGGCGAGGCCAAGATCCTGCAGGATCGGGTTGAGATCGCGGCCTTCGATGGGCGGCGGATTGAGCCGGATGAAAGGATTGGACGTCGCCAGGATGAACAGGAAAAAGGTAGCGCCAATGGCGCCCTGCACCGCAAGCACGTTGGCGCGCAGCGTCGCCGGCAGGTTGGAGCCGAAAGCGGCGACAAGCGCGCCGAAGAAGGTCAGGATCAGCACCCAGAGCAGCATCGAGCCCTCATGGTTGCCCCAGGTTCCGGTGATCTTGTAGATCAGCGGCTGCAGCGAATGCGAGTTCTCCCAGACGGTCGCCAGCGAGAAATCGGAGCTTGCATAAGCGCTCGCAAGTGCGGCGAAGGACAGCGCCGTCAGGGCAAAACCGGTCACCGCGACCGGACCGCCGACTGCCATCAGGCGCTGGTTATTCAGCCGCGCGCCAAACAGCGGCACGACGGTCTGCACCAGCGAAAGCGCGAACGCCAGAACCAGGGCGAAATGTCCGGTTTCAACCATTCCCGCAACTCACGCTTGCTCTCCTGCCAGAGTTACTCACTCTTGCTCTCCTGCCAGACACCCTTGGCCTTCAGCCCGTCGGCAACTTCCTTGGGCATGTAGCGCTCATCATGCTTGGCCAGTACGCTGTCGGCGACAAAGACACCGTCGGTGCCGAAGGTGCCCTCGGTGATGACGCCCTGCTCTTCGCGGAAAAGATCGGGCAGGATGCCGGTATAGGTCACCTTGACCGATTTGTGGGTATCGGTGACCGAAAAGGCAACCGTCGCGCCCTGGCCACGCTGGATGGTGCCTTTTTCGACCAAACCGCCGAGCCTGATGCGCTGGCCGGGCTGCACACTGGCCGTGGTCAGGTCGGCCGGCATGTAGAAATAGGACGCTTTCTGGCCAAGCGCGTAGAACGTTAGGCTGGTGGCGGCGGCGAGGAAAGCCAAGCCGCCCACAATCACCGACAATCGTTTCTGCTTGCGCGTCATGTCAGTTCTACTCCGTCGCCGTCAAGCCGAGCGAGGCGGCAAAGGCGGTGAATTTCCTGGCTTCGTCACTGTCGGCCCCAAAGACCGCAATGGCGCGGCCCAGCGCATCGCGTGCCTGATCGGTCTTGCCCAACACGACATAGGAACGAACCAGCCGCATCCATCCTTCCGGGTCGCGCGGATTTTGACGAAGTTTGTCGTCGAGGCCGGCAACCATGGTGTTGATCATGGCTTCCGTGTCCTGCGGCGACATGGAAGATGCCGCGTCGACATCGGCGGCATCGGGGCCTTTCGCGGCCGCGCCGGAAGCGACTTCGGGGCCGCCGGATTTGGCCAATGCCTGTTCGACGGCGCCGCGCCATGGCGAATCCGGCGGCAGCGTACCAAGCATCGCCTGCCAGGCCGCGGCCGCTTCCTTGCCGCGGCCCTCCTGCGCCAACGCCATGGCCAGATAGAAGCTGGCTTTCGCATTGGCCGGGTCAAGCTTCAAGGCCGCCTCGAAGGCATCCTGGGCATCGGCCGAAACAATACCGCCCGCGGCACCGGCGATCGCCTCGCCGAGGCCGGCCTGGCGGACGGCGCTGTCGCCGTCGAGGCGTATGGCGTTGCGGTAGGCCGCCGCGGCGTCGGCAAAGCGCTGCATGCGCAGATAGACCGGCGCCAGCACGTCCCAGCCTCTCCCATCGGAAGGATTGGCAGCAAGATGGGCTTCGGCGCGCGCTACCAGCTCATCGACCGAACTGTCGGCGGGGTTCTTGGCAAGCCGGTCGCTGAGCGGCTGCGACGGCAGGTCAGGCGAGCCGATCTGGCTGTAGAGCCCCCAACTGACCAACGGCACCGCCAGCACGGCGACGGTCGCAACAAGTCGTGCCGTGACCGATGCCGACCTGCCGGACGTCTCGCCGGCCGGATCAGCATTGCCCAGGCGAAGGATGCGGCGGGCGATCTCGGCGCGCGCCTCGGCCGCTTCAGCGGGCCCGATCAGGCCACGTGCGGCGTCGCGGTCGAGTTCGGCCAATTGATCGCGATAGACTTCCAGATCGTGATCGCCGCTCGATGGCGCGCCCTTGGAGGCCCCGGCCAGCGGCAAAAGCACCGCCAGGCTGGCGCCCAGCGTGAGAATTGCGGCTATGACCCAGAACAGCATGGTTCTTCCAATAACGGCAGAGCCCTGCCCTGCCAACACAGGCATCCTGCGACGCTTTGACGGCAGGCACGCCGAATGTCCTTGATCGACATCAACTGGCCGGATCGCAACCGGACCCGGTTGGCTAGGTCAATGGCGTCCAACTGCCGTCGGCATTGCGGCAGGCCGTTCCGTGCGCCGTGACACTGGCGCTGCCGGTGAATACCGTCTGCGTGTACTGGCGGCAATCCTGCGAACCAACACGGTAAGGCTGGGCTGGAACCACCTCGCCATGGCGCGACGCCTGATCGCCCTTCCACGCCACCTTCTGGCCGCTCGTCGTATATTCAAGCGCCTTGTATTCGGCCTCGAGCGCGCTGCGCTTTTCCGTATCGCTCAGGCCATTGCCGATCGACCCGCCAATGAGACCACCGCCCATGGCGGAAATGATGGACTTGGTGACAACCTTGCCGCTGGCCGGAGGCGTCGAGGCCGGTGTCGCCGGCACGGTCGGGCCCTTGCCGCTCAAGGTGGTGCAGCCCGATACGGCCAGCAAGGCGGAAACAAGCGCGACGCGAATCTTCATGCCAACAACCGGTATTCCTGAGTTGGAGCCTGCCATGGATGCGCGGGGAGCATCATCTGAGAAGTGGGCGTGGCCATAGTGTTGATATTTGCCGGAAATTTGGCCGCCGCCGGCCAGTCCGAGGTCAATCGATATGCCGCCATAGCATGCGCCGCCCGTCGGTGTCGATTGGCCTGGGGAAACGTCACTGAAGGCTCCGCAATCGCACCACTGCCTTTAATCCACCCATGCCGGACCGTTCCAGCACCAGCCCGCCTCCATATTCGTTGACCAGGTCGGCGACGATGGCGAGGCCCAGACCCGTTCCAGGCTTTGTCTCGTCCAGGCGGCGTCCACGCTTCATGGCTTCGCGCGCCTTGTCTTCGGGAATGCCAGGGCCGTCGTCGTCGATGCTGATCTCGAACAGGTTGTCACCGCTGCTGGCCAAAGGCGCAACCGTAACCGACACCGCGCTCTTTGCCCACTTCATCGCGTTTTCGAGAAGGTTGCCAAGCAGTTCCTCGAGGTCCTCGCGTTCGCCGGCAAAGATGAGCTCGGCCGCGGGCAACGACAGCGACAGACTGGTCTGCGGGTTGAGCTTCTGCAAAACGCGCACCATGCGCTGCACCAGCGGTGCCACCGGCGTGCGGTAGACGACGCTGTCGCGCTGCGCCGCGACGCGGGCGCGCTGCAAATAATGGTCGATCTGCTTTTGCATGGACGCGGCCTGCTCGGCGATCAACTGTCCCTTGGCGCCGCCAAGCGCCCGGCCCTCGTTGAGCAGAACGGCAAGCGGTGTCTTCAGCGAATGGGCGAGATTGCCGACCTGCGTCCGCGAGCGCTCGACAATGCGTTTGTTGTTTTCAATCAACGCGTTGGTTTCGTTGGCTAATGGTTCGATCTCGGCCGGGAAGCGGCCGTCGAGCCTCTGCGCGGTGCCCTCGCGCACCATGGCAAGTGCGTTCCGGACCCTGCGCAGCGGCTGCAGCCCGAGCAGGATGGCGATGGCGTTGATGGCGATCATGCCGATGCCGAACAGGCTGAGATAGGTCAGCAAGCGGCGCTGGAAGGTTCCTATTTCCTGCTCCAGTTCGGTCTTGTTGCCCATGACGCGGAAGCGCGCGGCGCGGTTCTTGGCATCGAGAACGAATTCGCTCTCGAACACGACCAGTTCCTCGCCATTAATGCCTTGCGCGGCATAGCTGCGCTGGAAATTGGCGTTGAAGGGAACATCCGCCACGTCGGGCGACGGGATGGTCCGGGTCATGGACGAAGAATGAAGATCGCCATGCACGCCTTCCGAGGCGGGCTCGACGGACCAGTACCAGCCCGAATTCGGTTCCGAGAAACGGAGGTCGCCAAGATCGGGGGAACCGGTTAGCGCACCGCTGTCGGAAATGCCGATGGAGCCGATCAGGTTGAACAAATGCGCCGACAGCAAACTGTCGAAGCCTCGCTCACTGGCCTGTCGGTAGAGCGTGGTGATCAGGGTGAAGATGACGACCAGGGTCAGGATCGCCCACACGGTGGAGAAGGCGATGACGCGGAACGTCAGCGAACGCGGCCAAGCGCGCAGCGAAAGCCGTCTGCCCACGGTTGAGTTGGTAGCGAGCGGTTCCGCCTTACGCCTCCGGCTCACGCATGCGGTAGCCCATACCGCGCACGGTTTCGATCATGTCGATGCCCATCTTTTTGCGCAGCCGCCCGACAAAGACCTCGATCGTGTTGGAATCGCGATCGAAATCCTGGTCGTAGAGATGCTCGACCAGTTCGGTCCGCGAAACGACCTCGCCCATGTGGTGCATCAGATAGGCAAGCAGCCGGAATTCGTGCGAGGTCAATTTCAGCGGCACGCCGGCGACATCGGCCTTCGAAGCCTTGGTGTCGAGACGCAGCGGCCCACAGGTCAGTTCCGACGAGGCGTGGCCGGCGGCGCGGCGGATCAAGGCCCTGACCCGCGCCAGCACCTCCTCGATGTGGAACGGCTTAGTGACGTAATCGTCGGCACCGGCATCGATGCCGGACACCTTGTCGCTCCAGCGGTCACGTGCGGTCAGGATCAGCACCGGCATCTTGCGGCCGCCGCGACGCCAGCGCTCGACCACGCTGATGCCGTCCATCTGCGGCAGGCCGATGTCGAGGACGACGGCATCGTAAGGCTCTGTGTCGCCGAGGAAATGGCCTTCCTCGCCATCGAAGGCACGGTCGACGACATAGCCGGCATCGACCAGCGCATCCGAAATCTGGCGGTTGAGATCCTTGTCATCCTCGACAACGAGTACGCGCATGCGGGGACCAATGCCTGTTGAGGTTTCAGATATAGGCCGATTCCGCCGGCCTGGGAAACGGAGCCCTGTAGGAAGGGAAGACTGCGTCAGTTCTGTGGAACGACGATTTCGGAGCGGCGCGGACGCTGCCCGTCCTTGCCGGGCACGAGCACGACGATAACGCAGACCGGCTGGCCGCCACGCGTCGACGCCGAGGCCTTGGCTAGTGTTCCGCCATTCTGCTGGGCCACCTGCTGACCGATCGCATAGCAGTCGGATGCGGCCAGGACGATCGGGCTGGGCTGGTCGGGTGCGATCACCGGTATCGCCATTGCCTGCGACGCAAACAGCCCAGCGGCACCAAGCGCCAGGGTCGCGGTTCGGAAATGGGAGCGAAGCGTTTTCATGACCGGCGTTCTAACGCGTCGGTGCTGAACGTGAAATGAACGGTGAACGGCCCTGAAACCATGCTCGCCACACCCCTGCAACGCGAGACAGACAATCTGGATTTCACCGCCCCACCAGTGAAACCCGCGAGAGCCAGTTTAGACTCCGTTTCGATGATATTGAAAGCGCGTCAGGCGTTTTCCTGCGTCAGCGCTCGGAATCGCAGCAGACCATGATGGACAAGCAGTTCCTCATCATAACGCGCCTCGCTGAATTCCAGCGACAGCCGCGTCTGGCCACGCGGGCCGATCACCAGCACCGCGTCGGCAAGGCGTGCCTCGATGGCGGCCATGATGGCAAGCGTTTCGGCTTCACCATGGGCTTTCGACCAGACATGCAGCGTGATCAGCTGGTCATCGTTGTTCTCGGCCCCAGTATGCCAGTCGAAGGCAGAAGTCTGGCCTGAAGTCACATAGGGAAAGGCGACGTTGTCGGTTGGCCGCTCGAGCAGTCCGGCGCCCCCCAGCAGCGCCGACAGCGAAGCATCGCTTTTCAACCTGAGAAACAGGGCCTGCTGCAAATCACCGGGCGCGGTCATCGTCCATTTCCTCAAGCCGTTGCGCGACTGGCAATGCTTTCCAAAGCCTGTCCATGTCCGCATCCCTTCGCAGATATAGCGGTTCGCCACGCGAAGACGATGGCGATTCGTCATCGGAATGATGAACGCCCATGATCTCGAAAATACGACTTGCCGACAATCTCGTCAGCCGGCGCGGTAGAGCCTCGCAAATGAACCATGAGCGTGGTCACGTGGTCTTGCCGTATATAGGCTGGTCCTCCGATGAAATGTTCCTTGCAGGCTTGGCCGGACAAAGGGCATGTTCCCGATTTTCGGGAGCTGACCATGCTCGATCCAGAACAAGCCAGGGCCGCGTCGCATCTGCTGGTAAGTCATTGGGACAACGGCACCCATGTCGACACGATACCTGAGGAGTTGCGGCCGACGACGCGGACCGAAGGCTATGCCATCCAGGCCTATGTCATGGATCGTTCGGCGGCCCCGCTTTTCGGCTGGAAGATCGCGGCAACCAGCCTTGCCGGTCAAAGGCATATCAATGTCGACGGCCCTATGGCCGGGCGCCTGCTGGCAGAGAAAGCGATCGAGGTTGGCGGGACCGTCTCGCTGGCGACAAGCAAGATGCGGGTCGCCGAGGTCGAATTCGCTTTCCGTTTCGGCCGCCAGGTCCCACCTCGCCCGGCACCTTATGAAATCGCTGAAGTGATGGACGCCGTGGCGAGCTTGCATCCGGCGATCGAAATACCGGATTCACGCTATGACGATTTCTGCGCCGTCGGCGCGCCGCAGCTGATAGCGGACAATGCCTGCGCCAATCTCTTTGTTATCGGCCAGCCCACGCAAGACGAATGGCGCGACGTGAATCTCGCGGAGTACCCGGTGACCGGTCTTGTTTCGGGCAAGTCGCGGCACGACGGAACCGGCGCGGCTGTCCTCGGCGATCCCCGTATTGCGCTCACATGGCTGGTCAATGAGCTGTCGGGTCTAGGTATAGCGCTTCAGCCGGGACAGGTGGTGATCACCGGCACTTGCTTGACGCCGATACGCGTCGAGGCCGGTGACGAAGTCATTGGCGATTTGGGCAGATTTGGCAAAGTCTCGGTGCGGTTCGTCTAGACCGGCCTGCTCCCCCGGTTCAGCCGGACCACGACGCTTCTCACCGCCAGAACCAGCACCGTGATGATGATCAAAATCACCGAAAGCGCCGCGATCGCCGGGTCGATGTTGTCGCGCAGGCCCATCCACATCAGGCGCGGCAGTGTGATGGCGTTGACCGAGGTGATGAACAGGGTGACGCCGATCTCTTCCCAGGAGAGCACGAAGGAGAGCAGTGCCGCGGTGACGATGCCGAACTTTATGTTAGGCATGATGATGCGCGTGGCGCGTTCCCACACGCTTGCGCCAAGGCCGCGCGCGGCAAGGTCGATGCGGCGGTCGAGCTGGCTGAGCGAGACCAGGATCAGCACGGTCGCGAACGGCACCGTCATCACCGAATGCGCCATGGCAACGCCGAGCCAGGTGTCGTAGCCGAAGAAGGAACTGACGCCTGAGATCGAGGTGAGCAGGAAGTAGAGCGTGATCGCCGAAACCACGGGCGGCACCACCATCGGCAACAGCACAAAGCCGACCAGGGCTGCCGTAAAGCGCGGCTGGAACATCCACACACCAAGGCTGAAACAAAGCGCCAGTACAGTCGAAATGGCGCTGCTGACAATGCCGATGCGGATCGAAAGCAGAATCGACTCGAGCCAGCGCGGATCCTCAATCAACGACCGATAGTGCCGCAGCGACAATTCACCCGTCGGCATCGCCAGCATGCGGCTAGGCGTCAGCGATACCGGAATGACGGCGAGCAGCGGCATAAGCAGGAACAGCGCCACCAGGGCGGCGATAACCAGCGAGACAGGACCGGGGCGATAAGTCGGCATCAGATAAGCTGCTTCGGTCTGACATAACGGAACAAGAGCGCCATCAGCGCGCCGACGAACAGCACCAGCACTACGCTGATCGCAGCTCCCAGCCCCCAGTCCGGGCTCTGGAATATCCTGAGATAGATCAATTCGGCGATCATGACGCTGCGGCCGCCACCGAGAATCGCCGGCGTTACGAAGAAGCCGAGCGAGAAGACGAACACGATCATCGCGGAGCCGATAATACCGGAGCGCGTCATCGGCACGAACACCGTCCAGAAGGTGCGCATGCGGCTGGAGCCGAGGCCGCGCGCTGCCAGCAGCACACGGTCGTCCAGGCTGCGCATGGCCGAAGCCAGCGGAAAGACGGCGAACGGAATGAGGAAATGGGTCATACCGACAATGACGCCGAACTCGTTGCGCACCAAAGTCAGCGGTTCGGAGATGAAACCGATCGACTGCAGCCAGGTGTTGATCAGGCCGCGATTGGACAGCAGCGCCACCCAGCCGAAGGCTCGCGTCAGCACCGAGATCCAGAACGGCACCAGGATGCAGAATTCGGCGATGAGGCGCTGCGCCGGGCTGCCGCGCACCCAGACCACCGTGATGGCATAGGCGGCGGCGACTGACACAACTGTGACAATGGCGGCGATGCGCAGCGTGCGGATGAACACCGACTGCACCAGATCGTCGGTGAGCAACGCCTTGTATTGGCCAAGCCCGGGCGTCGGCAAGGTGAAGCTCCACTTCACCACGCCGAGAAACGGCCAGGCATAGGCAAGGCCGAGAAACAGGAGCAGCGGCGCCATCAACAGCGCCGCGCCCATCCTGTCGGAGAGAACGCCTCTCATGTCAGTTCAGCATCGCCGCCGGTCAGGCGGAGATGATCTTGGTGTATTCGTCGAGTGCCGCACCGTAGTTCTTCGCGTACCAATCCATGTCGAGTGCGATCTGCTTCTTCATGTTCTCGGGATCGACGGGGTTGATGCGCTTCTTGTCGGCAGGGATCAGCGCATCGGCCGCCGGATTGGCCGGACCCTGGCCGAGCTTGTCGAACATCACCAACTGCTTTTCCGGATCCTGGGCACTGGCGATGAACTTCATCGCAGCATCCTTGCCGCCGGGGTTGTTCTTGAGCACGGCCAGCGCGCCGGGCGAGATCAGGCCCTGGTCCCAGATGAACTTGATCTTGCCGCCGGAATCCTGCTCGATCAGCGAGGCGCGCGTCGACCAGACGATCGCCATCGAGGCTTCGCCATTGAGCAGCACGCTCTGGCTCTCGGCGCCGCCGCCCCAATAGGCGACGACGTTTTCCTTGAAGGCTGATATCTTGTCGTGCGCCCGTTTCAAGTCGAGCGGATAGAGCGAAGCCGGCGCGATACCGTCGGCCAAAAGGGCCGCTTCCCAGCTCGACACGCCCCATTTGTAGAGGGAACGCTTGCCCGGGAATTTCTTCACATCGAAGAAATCGGCCATGCCGGTCGGTGCATCCTTGCCGTATTTCTCGGAATCGTAGGCGATGACATAGGAGAAGAAATAGGTCGAGGCGGCATAGTCCCAGCCGAAGCCCGGCCGCATCTTCTTCTTGTCGACGATATTGTAGTCGATCGGCTCGAGCATGCCTTGCGCGCCGAGCGTAATGGCCGAGAACGGGTCGACGTCGACCAGGTCCCAGGTCGGGGCGCCGCTTTTAAACTGCGCGGCGATCGCGCCTTCAGTCGGGCCCGAGCCGTCCATCTTGACGGTGATGCCGGTGTCCTTGGTGAAAGCCTGGCCATAGGCCGCGTCATAAGCCGTGATGGCGTCGCCGCCCCAGTTGACCAGCACAAGTTCCTTCGCAGCGGCGAATGCGCCGCTCGAACGCAGCAGCATCGGCGTGCCGGCGAGCACGAGCGCCGCTAGCTGCGTGAACTGGCGGCGCGAAATCTCGCCGCGTATCGTCCTTTCGGACAGCGTTTCGATGGCCTGTTTTTTGGTGTCGTTCATGTTCATGTCAGTTCCCCTTTGTTTTTGTTGATTTTAACTACGGAAGCCGGTGCGGCGGATCAGGCTTCACCGGCGCTCATTGTCCTCCGTCCGGAAGGAGGAAACCCTTTTCCGCCGGCCATGTCAGCCAGACGGAATTGCCCTTGCTGAGAGCAGCCGCCGCGATCTCGTTGGGCACCGAGACGGTTACTTTGGCACCCTGGCGTGTGGTGAGGTCGAGCTTGGTTGCCGCCCCCAGATAGGTCGAGGCGATCGCCGTCGCGGCAATGCCGTTCTCTCCGGCGGCGGCCTCGCGCGTTATCGACATGTGTTCGGGCCGGATCGCCAGGATGGCGTTGGCACCGACAGTCGCCGGATTGCCGCGCAGGCTGACGGCGCGGTCCTCGCAAAGGCCGGTGGCCCCGTCATCGGCGCTGCGCACGCCTTTCAGCGGCAGCATGTTGATCTCGCCCAGGAATTCGGCGACGAAGCGATTGGCCGGCCGATCGTAGACCTCGTCCGGCGCCCCGACCTGCAGCAGTTTGCCATGGTTGAAGATGGCGACGCGCGAGGACAGCGCCAAGGCCTCGCTCTGGTCGTGGGTGACGAAGACGAAGGTGGTGCCGGTCTCCTGGTGCAGGCGCTTCATCTCGGCCTGCATCTGGCCGCGCAGGCTCTTATCCAGCGCTGAAAACGGTTCGTCGAGCAAAAGCACGCCCGGCTCGAACACCAGCGCGCGGGCAAGTGCGACGCGCTGCTGCTGGCCGCCGGAAAGCTGCGACGGCAATTTCTTCTCGTGGCCGATCAGACCGACACGCTCGATCATCTCACCGACGCGCTTCTTGATCTCGGTGGCCGATTTCTTGCGAACCTTGAGCGGGAAGGCGATGTTTGCCTCGACGCTCATATGCGGGAACAATGCATAGCCCTGGAACACCATGCCGGCGGCACGCTGCTCGGCCGGGCGGTCGGTGATATCGGCGCCGTCGCTGAAAAGCCTGCCCTCGGTCGGCTGCACGAAGCCGGCCAGGATCATCAGGAAGGTGGTCTTGCCGGATCCGGAAGGGCCAAGCAGCGTCAGGAACTCGCCGCGGCCAATATCGAGCGTCAGATTGTCCAGTGCACGGAACGAGCCGAAGCTCTTGCCGATCCCGATTGCCTTGATCTCTGCGGCCCGGCCGGGTTGCTGCATCCTGCCTCTATCCTTACCGTTAAGCCAAATCGTAGGCAGGGCCGAAGCTCACCGCAACCGAATAGTTTTCGCCTGATCGGCAAATTTCATTCATCTATGGCGGGCCCCCTGCCCCTCAATGAGGCTGAATGCGGCTCTCGGAGAGCGTCGACCTCAGCCATCCCGCGAACGCTTCCAGGACCGGGTGCGAGGCCTTGGCGTGTTCGGAGACCAGGAAATAGGAGCGCGGCGACTTGATCGCGATGTCGAACGGCCTGACCAGACGGCCTTCGCTCAGCGCGCGGCGGCTGGTCAGTTCGTCACCCATGGCAATCCCCTGGCCGGCGATCGCCGCGGAGAAGACGAGATTCATGTCGGAAAAGAAGATACCGCCTTCGGTGTCCGGGTTTTCGACCTTGGACAGCGCCAGCCAGCGTGCCCAGTCCTCGGTGTCGTCGAGATGCAGCAGATTGGCGCGCAGCACGTCCGCCGGCCGGGAAAAGCCGCCGACCTTGTTGAGCAGCGTCGGGCTGCAAAGCGGCGTGAACGAGATTTCGCACAACAGTTCGGCCATGCGGTTCGGCCAGTTGCCGACGCCAAAGGCGATGAAGGCGTCGGCATCGGCATTGCTGACATCGTCGAGCCGCCTGGGCGTCAGGATGCGCAGCGCCACATCGGGATACATCTGCCGGAACTCGCCGATATGGGTGCACAAGAACAGCGAGGCGAAGCCTGGCGTGCAAGAGACGGCGAACGAGCCGCCGACGCCGGTGCCGGCATCGCGCGTGACCGCGTCGCCCAGCACGGTCAGCGCCTTGCGCACGTCGCTGGCATAGCGCTGGCCACGCGGGGTGAGCGCCACGCCCTTGCCGATACGCTCCAGCAGATCGAAGCCAAGGTCGCGCTCCAGCAGCCGCAGCTGATGGCTCACCGCGCTGCGGGTCAGGTGCAGTTCGTCGGCGGCGCGCCAGACGCTGCCATGCCTGGCGAAACTGTCGAGGGCGCGTAGCGCCTGTGTGGATGGAATTCTCAAGAGGTGAACCGAATTTGCACGAACCGGGAAAACATATCACTTTTTGGCGAGCCGCTTCACTGCTTTCTTTTAGGCATGGACAAACCGGTGACGACATCGGCGCAAGAGACCGCGCTTGCCTGCCTCGACGGCATCCAGCCCCTGCTGTCGGCCTGGACACGCACCATCTTCGATTTCGGCGAGACCGCGTGGCGCGAGTACCAATCGGCCGCCTGGTATGTCGATCGGCTCAAGCGCGAGGGATTTTCGGTCGAGGAAGGCTCGGGCGGCATGCCGACCGCCTTCTGCGCCCACTGGACAAACGGCGCCGGACCGACCGTCGGCATGTATGCCGAGTATGACGCAGTGCCCGGCAACTGCCAGGACGCCGTGACGGTGAGGCAGCCGCGACCTGGCCTTGGCGACGAGGCCGGCGGCCATACCGATCCGCATTCGGGGCTTGGCATAGCAAGTCTCGGCGGGCTGCTCGCGACCAAGGCCGCCATGCAGCGCGACGGTATTCAAGGCACGCTGCGCTTCACCGGCGAACCGGCCGAAAAGGTGCGCGGCTCGAAGCCGATCCATGCCGCCAAAGGCTATTATGACGGCCTTGCCGGCATGATCTCCTTCCATCCCTTCTATATGCTGCCGCTCTGCAACACCGCGCGCTGGGACACGCATTGCGGTGCGGCCTACGCGATGATCTATCGCTTCGTCTGCGACGAACCCGAAAATTGGGTTCGCGCAGGCGACGGCGCACCGATCCCGCAGGCGCATTCGGCGGTCAGGGCACCGGGCGCCAACGATGCGCTGATGACCATGTTCATGGCCTCCAAGGCGTTGCGCGATTCCATGCTCCCGCACCAGGGCGGCTGGTCGATCAGCGAGGCGATCCTGACGGCTGGCCAGGCCACGGCCGACAATCTGCCGGCAGGCCTGGCCGAGATCCAGTACATGATCCGCGTGCCGACGCTTCGTATGGCCGAGCAGGTGACGGCGGTGCTCGACCGCAACGCCGCGGCCGCGGCCGCGATCAGCGGCTGCCGCTACGAACGGCACTGGGTGTCGAAGTCGCGGCCGGGGCTCGCCAACCACGCCATGGCCGGGATTGCCTACGAAGCCCTGTCAATTGTCGGACCACCTCGCTGGGACGAAGCCGCCAAGACGATCGCGCGAGAAATCCAGGTCAATGCCGGCGGCACCACGACCGAAAACCCCTTTATCGACGAACTGGAACGGCTGATTTCGCCGCAAGAGGCCGAGGCGATCTTGCGCCGCGACTTGCCGCCGTCGCAGGTGAATTCGACTTCCGACGACTACACCGACATGAGCTGGCACGCGCCGACCGCGCGCTTCTATGTCGCCCGCCCAGCGCTCCGCTCGGCAAACGGCCACGCTTTTCCGGCATGGGTGATGAATGCGCTGGGCGGCATTCCCGCGACGATCGATCCAATGGTCATCTGCGCGGCCAAGACGGTCGCGCTGGCGGCGCTGCGCCTGATCGAGGACAAAACCGCCCGCGAAGAGGCGATGAGCGAGTTCACCACCCGTACCGGCGGCGGCGTTGGCGGCTCCAACTGGATCGCCCCGCTCTGCGACTACGAGCCGCCGATCAATTTCCGCTGGCCGGAATATGTCACCACGCCGCGCGGGCGCGACTGGTGGATACCAAACAATGCGCGACCGACCAATTCTTGAGAACAAGCCACGAGGAGAACCGCATGACCGTTCATGACCGCATCATCGCCGAGCCGTTTTCGCTGCAGCGCCGCAATCCCTCCGGCGGCACCAAGCCGCTGACCGTCTGGGGCTTCGCCAACGAGACCGACGTGTTGACCGACGTGCTGCTCGGCTCGCCGAATTTCTTGCGTCACCTGTCGACCAGCTCGCTCTCGCGAAAACATCTGCGCGAGGCGCCCTGCAACGTCCAGATCGCGCAGGCGCAGCACAAGGATCTGGTCGCGGCTTACGAGCATTTCGGCGTTAACATCCATTGGCACGAGCCGACGCCGGAACTGCCGATGCAGGTCTATTCCCGTGATTCCAGCGTCATGACGCCTTATGGCGCGATCATCACTGCCATGGCCAATTGGTGGCGGCGCGGCGAGAACTACGCGGCCATCCGCACCTATGAAAAGCTCGGCATCCCGATCTACGACATGGTGACGGCAGGCACCTTCGAGGGCGGCGACTTCAACGTCATCGAGGACGGCGTGGTGCTGATCGGCTGCGGCGGCGCGCGCACGCAGGAGGAAGGCGCCCGCCAGGTGCAGGCCTGGTTCGAGAAGGAAGGCTGGGAAACGCGCATTGCCTTCATCGACGAATACTACGTTCACATCGACCTGATGGTGGTGCCGATCGCCGAAAAGCTCACCGCCGTCTGCCTCGCCTGCACCGAGCCCGGCATCGTCGACTGGCTGAAGGGCAAGGGTCACGAGATCATCGACGTCCCCTTCCAGGACACGATGGCGCTCGGCTGCAACTTCATGTCGCTGGGCAAGGACCGGGTGATCGCGCCGACATCCAGCAAGACATTGATCGAGAAACTCAAGGCGCGCGGCTTTGAGGTGGCGGCCGTCGACATGAGCGAAATCTCCAAGACCGGCGGCGGAATCCATTGCATGGCGCAGGCGCTGAAGCGCGAAGCGGCATAGGGGACCGCCGCTCTCGCGCGCGCTTGAAGAGGCGGGCGCGGCGGCGGCCCTGGATGGGTCATTGACCTGATCCGACGCGTTGTCCGTTTTTCGCAGGATGGACAACGCCCGGGATCGGTTTTACGAGTCAGCCCAACCAGCGGAGATGTTCGCGCCCCCCAATGAACAAGATCGATACCCATAACAGCAAGGGCGGCGACGAACGTTCGACCGCAACCAGCCTCTTGCGGCTCGGCACACGCTTAAAACTGTCCCGGCAGACGCGCGGCCTGACCCTGAAGGCGCTGGCCGCCGCCGCCAACTGTTCCGAGAGCCTGCTTTCCAAGGTCGAGAACGGCAAGATCTCGCCCTCGCTGCCCATGCTTCACCGGCTGGTCGAGGTGCTCGGCACCAATATCGGCTGGATGTTCGAGGAGTCCGACGGCGAGGAAGGCATAGTCTTTCGGGCCGGGGCGCGGCCGCTGATCGCTCTCGATCCGCTGCGGCGCGGCGAAGGCATTTCGCTCGAGCGCGTTATCCCCTATTCGCCCGGGCATCTCCTGCAGTGCAATATTCACCATATCGAAGCAGGCGGTGAAAGTGCCGGCCCGATCCAGCATGCCGGCGAGGAAGTCGGCTATCTCCTGGAAGGCGCGATCGATCTGATGGTCGGCGAAAAGACGTTTCGCCTGACGGCCGGAGATTCCTTCGTTTTCAACTCCGAATTGCCGCACTGGTATCGCAATGTCGGCGATGAACGCGCCAGCATTTTTTGGGTCAACACGCCGGCGACATTCTGACCCCGTTGCTTTCGGTGAAGCTAATTCAAGTGACTTGACAAGAAATCAAGCATCTTGAATTATGTCTGTGCGCTCAGCGCCAGGTGAGCCCGATCAAGGGCCTTTTCGCAAAACCAAGGGGAACCGGAATGCGTCTTACCAAGATCCTTTCAGGCTGCGCGGCAGCCATCGCCATGACCCTCGCCCTCGGCTCTGCCTCCGCCATGGCCGAGACCTACGCGCTGGTCACCATCAACCAGCAGGCCCTGTTCTTCAACCAGATCAATGACGGCGCGACGGCCGCGGCAAAGGCCGCCGGCGTCGACCTGGTCATTTTCAACGCCAACAACGTGCCGAGCGCGCAGAACGACGCGATCGAGAACTACATCACCCAGAAGGTCGACGGCATCATCCTCGTCGCCATCGATGTCAACGGTGTGAAGCCGGCGATCACAGCGGCCAAGGCCGCCGGCATTCCGGTCATCGCCATCGACGCGCAGATCCCGAACGGCGACAACGTCGCCTTCGTCGGCGTCGACAACACCAAGGCCGGCGAGGACATCGGCAAATTCTATGCCGACTACGTCAAGACCAAGCTGAACGGGACCGCGAAGATCGGCGTCGTCGGCGCGCTCAATTCGTTCATTCAGAACCAGCGCCTCGACGGCTTCAAGAAGGCCGTCACGGAGAGCGGCCAGAAGGTCACCTTCCTCGATACGGTCGACGGCCAGAACGTGCAGGACGTGGCACTGTCAGCCTCCGAAAACCTGATGACGGCCAATGCTGACATGACGACGCTCTATGCGACCGGCGAGCCGGCCCTGCTCGGGGCGGTTTCCGCTGTCACCAGCCAGGGCCGTACCGGCGACGTCAAGGTGTTCGGCTGGGATCTGACCAAGTCGGCGGTGCAGGGTCTCGAAGAGGGCTGGGTCATCGCCGTCGTCCAGCAGGATCCGGCCGGTGAAGGCAAGGCTGCCATCGAAGCCTTCGGCAAGCTCAAGAAGGGCGAGAAAATCGATCCGATCATCAATGTTCCGGTCACCATCGTGACCAAGGAAAATGTCGGCCAGTTCAAGGACATGTTCAAGTAGTATCCTCCCCAGACCGCCGGGCCGCGCATCGACCTGATGGTCGCTTGCGCAGCCCGGCGACCGATTGAACATGCCGCCTTGAGAAACGGAACCATGATGAGCGATGGCGAGACCTACCGCGTCAGGATGACCGGTATTTCCAAACGATACGGCCCCATCCAGACGCTGGACGATGTTTCGCTGCAGCTGAAGCCCGGCGAGGTGCTTGGCCTGGTCGGCGACAACGGCGCCGGCAAATCGACGTTGAGTAAAGTCCTGTCGGGGGCGGTCATTCCGGATTCCGGCACCATCGAGATCGACGGCAGGGCCGTCTCGTTTTCGTCGCCGGCCGATGCCCGCGCCGCACGGGTGGAGATGGTCTACCAGGACCTTTCGCTCTGCGACACGGTGGATGTGGCGGGCAATCTCTTCCTCGGTCGCGAACCGCGACGCCACGTTCTCGGCGTCCCCTTTCTCGACAACAAGCGCATGCACGATGAGACGCGTACCATGCTCGACCGGCTCGGCATCGTCATCGCCGACACAAGGCTCAAGGTCGAGAACCTCTCCGGCGGGCAGCGCCAGTCGATCGCCATCGGCCGCGCCGCCTCCTTCGATCCGTCGGTGCTGATCATGGACGAACCGACCGCGGCGCTTGCTGTGGCGGAAGTCGAAGCGGTGCTGGAGCTTATCCGCACGGTCAGCGCCCGTGGCGTCAGCGTGATCTTGATTACCCATCGGCTGCAGGACCTGTTCCTGGTCTGCGATCGCATCCAGGTGATGTATGAGGGTTGCAATGTCGCCGAACGCAGGATCGGCGAGACCAGCATCGAGGAGGTCGTCAACCTGATCGTCGGCCGGAAATTCAACGCGCGTTCGGCGCGCGCCGGCCGGGATGAGGCGGTACAGCCATGAACGCCACCGCACCGTCGACCGATATCGGCGCCTCGCCGTCCAAACGCACCCGCAAGAGTGGCTGGAAGGATGTCGCGCTGGCCAATGGCAGCGTCGTCTCCATCGCGCTGTTCTTTATCGTCGTCTGCATGGTCTTCTCGCTGATCACCGGCTCCTTCCTGACGACGCCCAATCTGCTCAACATCGTTCGCCAATCGGCGCCGCTGCTCATCGTCGCGGCCGCCATGACTTTCGTCATCACCACCGGCGGCATCGATCTGTCGGTGGGCTCCGTGCTGGCGCTGGCGGCGACGCTGTCGGCCGTCCTGCTGCAGGCCGGCCTGCCATGGCCGTTGGTCGTCATAGCCATGCTGGCGCTCGGGGCGGCGATCGGCGCCTTGCAGGGCTTCTTCATCGCCTATGAGCGCATCCCTGCCTTCATCGTCACGCTAGCCGGTCTGTCCGTCATCCGCGGCGTGGCACTGCTGATCACCGGCGGCTATTCGATCCCGGTCGAGCCGACGAGCTTCTTCGTCAGCATCGGCAGGGCCTGGTTCCTCGGCGTGCCAGTGCCGGCGCTGCTCGCCCTCCTCGTCCTGATCGTCGCCTACCTCGCCTTCAACCAGACGCCGTTCGGCCGCTACGTGACCGGCATCGGAGCCAATACCGAGGCGGTGCGCCGCGCCGGTGTCGATACACGCTTCATGACTCTGTTCGTCTACATCCTGTCGGGCATGGCGGCGGCGTCAGCGGGCATCATTCTCGCGGCGCGGCTCGGTTCCGGCTCGTCGAATTCCGGTCAGGGTTTCGAACTCGATGTTATCGCCGCCGTGGTGCTGGGCGGCACCAGCCTGTTCGGCGGGCGCGGTACGATCATCGGTACCGTGCTCGGCGCACTGACCGTCGCTGTCATCGGCAACGGCCTGATCCTGGCGCATATGTCGCCGTTCCTCACGCCGATTGTCACCGGTACGATCATCCTCGTTGCCATCTGGCTGAATTTCCGCCTGTTCAAGGGCGCAGTGCGGAGCCGCTGATATGGATCATCTATTCGACGACAAGCCGAAGGAGCGGGCGCCGATCGGTGTCCGCTCCGGCACGGTGATGACCGTTACCGGCCCCGTCGCGATCGCCGACATGGGTGTGACGCTGATGCATGAGCACATCCTGCTCGACGGCGCGAAATCCTGGAAATGCCCGTGCCATCCCGACGAGAAGAAGATCGCCGAGCAGCCCGTCAACATGGAGATTATCGGCGAGCTGCGGATGAACCCCTACATGAACCGCGACAACGTCTCGCTCGACAACAGCGACCTGGCCCTTTCGGAACTAGCGAAATACCGGGCGCTCGGTGGCCACACTGTGGTGGACGCCACCAATATCGGCATTGGTCGCGATCCGGTGAAGCTGGCGCGCATCGCCCGATCCTCTGGGCTGCGTGTTATCATGGGAACAGGCTTCTACCTGCAGCACACCCACCCCGACTGGCTGAAAGCGATGGACGTCGACGATGTCACCGAATTCCTGGTCAACGATGTCGGCGGGGGAGCGACACAGCCCGAAATCATGGCCGGCATCATCGGCGAGGTCGGCGTCAGCAAGGATTTCACCGACGAGGAGCGCAAGTCGCTGCAGGCTTCGGCGCGGGCGGCGAAAATCACCGGCGTACCGCTGACCATCCATCTGCCCGGCTGGGAACGGCTGGCGCACGACGTGCTTGACGTGGTCGAGGCGGAAGGCGCGGATCTGAGGCACACGGTGCTTTGCCATATGAACCCGAGCCACAACGATCTCGCCTACCAGAAAAGCCTGGCCGAGCGCGGCGCCTTCCTGGAATACGATATGATCGGCATGGATTTCTATTATGCCGACCAGGACGCCCAATCGCCGTCCGACGAGCAGAATGCACAGGCAATCCGCTCGCTGATCGACATGGGGTTGGTCGACCGAATTCTGCTGTCGCAGGATGTCTTCCTGAAAATCATGCTGACGCGCTTCGGCGGCTTCGGCTACGGCTTCATTCTCAAGCATTTCGTGCCGAGGCTGAAACGCCATGGCGTCGAGCAGTCGGCTATCGACCGCATACTCATCGACAATCCAAAGACCGTGTTCGCCGCCGGTCTCTGAGCCGCGGCCTCAAGCAGTAAGGAAGTATACATGTCCAGGAAGAAGGTTCTTCTCGCAGGTGAGTCCTGGGTCTCGACCGCGACCCACATCAAGGGCTTCGACCAGTTCCCGACCGTGACCTATCACACCGGCGCCGATGAATTGCTGGCCGCATTGAAGGACGGTCCGTTCGATGTCACGTTCATGCCGGCGCATGAGGCGCAGCGGAATTTCCCCCAGACCATGGAGACGCTTTCGGCCTACGACGCGGTCGTGCTTTCCGATATTGGCGCCAACACGCTGCTGCTTCATCCCGACACCTGGGTCCACTCCAAGCCCACGCCGAACCGGCTGCGGCTGCTGCGTGACTATGTTGGCAATGGCGGCGGCCTCTTGATGTTCGGCGGCTATTACAGCTTCCAGGGCATCAATGGCGGCGCGCGCTATCACAAGACGCCGGTCGAGGAGGTTCTGCCGGTCAACTGCCTGCCGGTGGACGACCGCGTCGAGGTTCCGGAAGGTTATGCGCCGGTTGTCACCGGCCCACACGACCATCCGATCCTGAAGGGGCTCGGCAAGGATTGGCCGATCCTGCTCGGCTTCAACGAGGTCACGGTCAAAGACGGCGCGGAAGTCCTCGCTACCGTGTCTTCCGACTACCGTTCGCTACCGCTGCTGGTGACCGGCAAATACGGCAAGGGCCGCACGCTGGCTTGGACCTCGGATGTCGGCCCGCACTGGCTGCCCTCGAGCTTCATCGCCTGGGATGGCTACAAGACATTGTTCGAACAGATGCTGGGCTGGGCAACGGCCAGGGACTGATCATGCGCGTCCATGTCGTCGGCAATGTCTGCGTCGATACGACGTTTCGGCTGGACCGGTTTCCGCAGCCGGGCGAAACGTTGAACGCGTCGAACCATACCGACGGACTTGGCGGCAAGGGTGCGAACCAGGCCGTGGCCACCGCCCGCACCGGTGCCGATGTCCGCTTCCACGCGGCGATCGGCAACGATGCCGCCGGAGCATGGATAAGAGACCAACTCAGCCGCGAGCTCGACGACAGCCATCTGACGATGCTGCCACTAACCAGCGACCGATCGACTGTTATGGTCGATGCGCGGGGAGAGAACCTCATCGTCACCGGCGCGAGTTGCGCCGCCGCCTTCGATCCGCTGACAGATAGCGATTTCCTGCCATCGATCGAACGCGGTGACATCGTGGTGATGCAGGGTAATCTGGATCCGGATGTGACGGTCGCTTGCCTGCTCGCGGCGCGCGCCGCGGGAGCCATGACGATCTTCAATCCGAGCCCGCTTGCGGCTGACTCCGCACCGGATCTGAGCAACGTCGGGCTAGTCATTGCCAACGCCGGCGAGGCAGCACATTTGACTGAAGGCGCAGAGCCTGCCGAGGCGGCCCGCGCGCTGATCCGACAAGGGGCCGATGCCGCGATCGTGACGCTTGGCGCGCAGGGCTGCCTGGTGGCCGACGGCGGAGGAAACATCGAATGGATCGCGGTGCCCAAGGTGGCTGTGATAGACACCAGCGGCGCCGGCGATGTCTTTTGCGGCTGCCTCGCCGGTTGTCTTGCGGCCGGCATCGACCTCACCAAAGCGGCGCGGATCGCCGTACGCGCCGCGGCCATCTCGGTCGGACGCGCCGGCACTCTCCAATCTTGCCCCGAGGGACCGGAGATGAAAACGCTCATGGAAACGACGGAAGCGGAAACCGCATGACAAAATCCCCCAAAGCCATCGGATCCAAACAGATCACGGACGACGCGCTGCGGTCGATTTTCGGCAGAAGCAAGGTGGTGATCGGCGTCGTTCACCTCGCCCCCCTACCGGGCGCGCCGCGCTACGACGGCGAGGCGGTGGAGATCATCTACCAGCGCGGCCTCGACGACGCCAAAGCCTATCTCGATGGCGGCTGCGATGGTGTGATCGTCGAAAATCACGGCGACGTGCCGTTTGCCAAACCGGATGACATCGGGCCGGAAACCTCCGCCTACATGTCCGTCGTCGCCGACCGCATCCGCCGTGAGCTTGGCCGGCCGATCGGCATCAACGTGCTCGCCAATGCCTCCATCCCCGCCCTTTCGATCGCCAGCGCCTCCGGTTCATCCTTCGTGCGTGTCAATCAATGGGCCAACGCCTACATCGCCAATGAAGGCTTCATCGAAGGCGAAGCGGCGCGCGCCATGCGGTTCCGCGCCAGGCTTCGGGCCAATGGCATCCGCATCTTCGCCGATGCCCATGTCAAGCATGGCGCTCATGCCATCGTCGGCGACCGGCCGGTCGAGGAACAGGTCAAGGACCTGGTGTTCTTCGATGCCGATGCTGTGATCGCCACCGGCCAGCGCACCGGCCACGCCGCCGACCTCGGCTATATCAGGATGATCAAGGACGCAGCTGGACTGCCGACGCTGGTCGGCAGCGGTGTCACGCCCGACAACGCCAACGACATCCTCGACATAGTCGACGGCGTCATCGTCGCCAGCTCGCTGAAATATGACGGCGTCTGGTGGAATGAGGTCGATCCGCAACGGGTGAAAGCGTTCATCGGCGGCCTCAAGCGGTGACTTTGGTGCCGGAGATCAACGGCGAGCGGCTGCTTGGACGGCTCGACGCCTTCGCCCGCATCGGCGCGACGCCAGCCGGAGGGGTCAATCGGCAGGCGTTCAGCATCGAGGACCGCAGTGCCCGGCGCCTGCTTGCGGAATTGGCACTGGCGCGCGGCTTCACGGTCTTTCAGGACGGCATCGCGAACCTCTTCATCCGCCGCGAAGGGTCGGATGCCACGCTGCCGCCACTCATGATCGGCAGCCATCTCGACAGCCAGCCCAACGGCGGGCGCTTCGACGGCGCGCTCGGCACGCTTTGCGCCTTCGAGGCGCTCGAAGCGCTGGAGGACGCGAAGGCTCAAACCAGGAGGCCGATCGAGGTGGTTGCCTGGGCCAATGAAGAAGGCAGTCGCTTCGTGCCGGGCGTCATGGGCTCCATGGCCTTCACCGGTGCGGATACCGACGCGTGGAAATCGACCGTCGGTGCTGACGGAGCGCCCCTGGCGACGGAGCTCGAAGCGACGATCGCGGCCTTGCCGGAGGCGAGACTTCGCCCGACCGGCATGCCGATATCAGGCTATATCGAGCTGCATATCGAACAGGGGCCTTCGCTGGAAAAGGAACTGGTGCCGATCGGTGTCGTCACCGCCGTTCAGGGCACGCGCTGGCTGGAAGTTTGCATCGAGGGCAGTGCCGGTCACGCCGGTACGACGGGCCTCGCCTATCGCAGGGATCCGATGGTTGCCGCGATTGCCGCGATACACAGGCTGCAGAAGACGATCATGCCGCTCGACGCCAGCGCGCGTCTGACGGTCGGCCGGATATTGGCTCAGCCGGGATCGATCAACGCCATACCGCAATCCGTGATCTTCACGGTGGATCTGCGGCATCCACGGCCGGAGCGGCTCGATGCCATCGAGGCCGAGGTGCGCGCGGTCTGCGCTGCGGAGGTGGAGGGCCAGCATTGCTCCGCAACGATCAGGCCGTCGTTCGATATGCCAGGGGCCGCGTTCTCTCCCGATATGATAAAAATCGTCGAAGATGCCGCCAGTGCCCTGCAGCTAACCCACAAACAGATGATATCGGGCGCGTTCCACGATGCGTTGTTCATCGCCCGCGTGGCGCCTACCGCGATGATCTTCGTGCCGTGCCGTGACGGGCTGAGCCACAATGAGGCGGAATATGTAGAGCCCGTGGATGCGATCACCGGCGCACGGGTCCTGTTGCAGGCAACGATCGCAGCCTCGGCGGCTCGGACAAGGTGATCTCGCCGACCTGAAACCGACCAGGCGCATTGTTTTCGGGGTATCGACGGCCTCCCCTGCCCCGTCGCGCCAACAAACCTTGCGGCTGTGTCCTCGGCGCCCTTGTGGGTATCGCCAAAATGGATGAATAGTCCGACAGGGCGCCGCCCTGAAATTGCCCGCTTGCGGTTTTCAGGTCGCGCCAGAGCCGAGCCGGGTTTTTGAATGGTCAACCCTGAACCACGCAAGAGAAGAGGTCCGATCGCCTCCCGCCTTCTGGCGCTGGACGCGTGGCTCGATTCCTCTCTCTATGAGATCGGGTTCAAGGCGCGCCAGTTCTGGGAGGCCGCGACGATCTTCTCGCGGCGCTTCCGTCTCAAGGGCTGGCGCCGTGGCTTCATCGAACTTTTGAGCGAAGGTTTTACACTCGGCGCCGGCGGCATGGTGGTGATGCTGGCGCTGGCGATACCCGCTTTCCAGGACACCACCGGCGACTGGCGTGCCCAGGGCGACTTCGCCGTCACCTTCCTTGACCGGTACGGCAACGAGATCGGCCAGCGCGGCATCATCCAGCGCGATTCCGTGCCGGTCGACGAGATGCCGGACCACGTCATCAAGGCGGTGCTCGCCACGGAGGATCGCAGGTTTTTCGATCATTACGGTATCGACGTGCTCGGCCTGTCGCGCGCGATCTTCGAGAATGTGCGGGCAAACTCGGTCGTCCAGGGCGGCTCGAGCATCACCCAGCAGCTGGCCAAGAACCTGTTCCTGACCAACGAGCGCACGTTCGAGCGCAAGATCAAGGAAGCCTTCCTGTCGCTGTGGCTGGAGGCCAATCTGTCGAAAAAGGAAATCCTGCAGCTCTATCTCGACCGCGCCTATATGGGCGGCGGCACATTCGGTATCGAGGCGGCGGCGGATTTCTATTTCGGCAAGAGCGTCAAGGACCTGAACCTTGCCGAGGCGGCGATGCTCGCCGGCCTGTTCAAGGCGCCGACCAAATACGCGCCGCACATCAACCTGCCGGCGGCGCGCGCTCGCGCCAATGTGGTGCTGTCCAACCTTGTCGATTCCGGTTTCATGACCGAAGGCCAGGTGCTGCAGGCAAGGCTGCATCCGGCCGATGTCGTCGATCGCGGCGAACAGAAAAGTCCCGACTATTTCCTCGACTGGGCCTTCGACGAGGTCAAGAAGATCGCCAAGCCCGGCCAGCACTCGCTGGTCGCTCACACCACCTTCGACGCCAACATCCAGAAAGCGGCGGAGGAATCCGTCGAGTTCCACCTGCGCCAGTTCGGCAAGGAATACAACGTCACCGAAGGTGCCGTGGTGGTCATCGAGACCAATGGTGCGGTGCGAGCGATCGTCGGCGGCCGTGACTACGGCGCCAGCCAGTTCAACCGCGCCACCAAAGCGCTGCGCCAGACCGGCTCGTCGTTCAAGCCCTATGTCTACGCCACGGCGATGGAACACGGTTTCACGCCGAACTCGATCATTTCTGGCGGGCCGATCAGCTGGGGCAACTGGTCACCGCATAATTACAGCGGCGAATCGGCGGGCAACATCACCCTGATCATGGCGATGGCCAAGTCGATCAACACGGTGCCGGTGCGGCTGGCCAAGGACCATCTCGGCATCGCGCCGATCAAAGCATTGGCGGAATCGTTTGGCGTGGAATCGCCGCTCGAAGGGCACAAGACGATGGTGCTCGGCACCTCGGGCATGACCGTGATGGACCAGGCGACGGGCTACAGCGTGTTCGCCCAGAACGGCTTCGTCGGCTCCCGGCACGGCATCACCCAGCTCGTCACGCGTACCGGCGACGTGGTTTACGACTGGACCAAGGACGCGCCGCCGCCGCACCGCGTGCTGTCCGAGCAGGCGCTGAAATCCATGAACACCATGCTGACGGCCGTGCCGGTGATGGGCACGGCGCGGCGGGCGCAAATTCCCAACATCGTCGTCGCCGGCAAGACCGGCACGACGCAGTCCTACCGCGATGCCTGGTTCGTCGGCTTCACCGGCAACTACACGGCGGCCGTGTGGCTGGGCAATGACGATTTCACACCGACCAAGAACATGACCGGCGGTTCGCTGCCGGCGATGGTGTGGCAGCGGCTGATGGTCTACGCGCACCAGAACATCGACCTGAAGCCGATCCCCGGCATCGACAAACCCTTCGCCGACGAGGAGATCGCGGCCAAGGCCGCCGAGGCGCAGAAGAAGAGCGAGGAGCAGGCAGCGGCCGATACCGCCGCCGAGCGGCCGCCGGTGCTGTCCAGCCGAACCACGCAGACGCTGAGGGACATGAGCCAGCTGTTCCAGACGGCGCCCAAACTCGACGCCCCCACTCCACCCGAAACGCTTTCGGCCCTGTGACATCCGCCCCGGCGCGAGCCGGGTCGGCAGGCAAATCCATCACGCCGGCTTGCCACAAGACCCCGCGCCGCGATATCCCCGAACTGCAATCCTTCGCGCACCCGGCCCTTCATGCTCAAGAACGCCTTCCTGATGCTGATCTCGCTTGCCATAGCCATTGGCGGGGGCGGCGCCAGCGTCTGGTATGCGCTGAGGATCCAGGACGGGGTCGGCGCAATCAGGATCGGCCAGTGGACCGCCTTCCCCGACATCGGCACACCGGCCGCGGACCCCTATTCCAAGGCGCGCGTGGCGCGCGAGGGGGTGCTGGCGCTCGGCCGCGCCGAAGGCCTGTCCTTCGTAGCGGAAAACGACGCCGCCGGCGACCAGCTCAAGCGGGAATGCGCCTACAGGATCGAGGGTGGATTTCCGACAGCCCGGTTCTGGACGCTTTATGCCGCCGATCGATCGCTCGGCGTCGTCGAGACCGGCAAATCGCGGCTTGCGGCACTTCAGTCCTACGAGGTGCTGCGCCAACCAGACAATTCCGTGATCATCTCCGTTGGCCATCACCCGATGCCGGGCAACTGGCTTCTGACCGACGGTTCCGGGAAGATGTATTTCGTCCTGACCTTCTACGACACGCCGATCGCCAGCAGCACCGGCCTGTCCGACGTTTCGCTGCCCAGGATCGTGAGGGCGGGCTGCGATGCGTAGTCTGCATGCCGCGCTGCGCAGGCTTCTGCACGCCGTCCTGCTGGGCCTCGTCGGCGCCGGCATTGTCCACATTATCGTCCTGCTTCTGGTGCCGGATTTTTCCGAACGTGACGCCTGGTCGCGTCTTTCCATGGCATCCGATCTCTACAGGATGAACCGGCTCGATGCCGAAGCCGGCGGCGCGCCGGTGGTGAAATCGGTCGACCCGCTGTTCTATGCCACAGCCTGCCGCTTCGACCTCGAGGAAGGAATGGTCCGGATCAAGGCGCCGGGAGACGTCCCCTTCTGGTCGGTGTCGGTCTATGACCGCAGCGGTCACAACATCTATTCCTTCAACGACCACACGGCGACCGGTGGCAAGCTGGATGCGGTCGTGCTGACGCCGGCGCAGATGATCGACGTGCGCAAGGACCTGCCCGAAGACCTCCAGGGAGCGATTTTCGTCGAAGCGCCCATCGACGAAGGCATCTTCGTCATCCGCAGCTTCGTGCCGGACGAGAGCTGGAAGCCGATCGTGTCGCGCTTTCTCGATCAGAGTTCCTGCGAGCTGCAGGATTTCTAGGGCTTCAGCAAGCTCAGTGGTGCGGCACGGGCGTCCGTGGCGATCCCGGCTTGTCCGGCCCTGCGGGCCGCGCTTCGCCGGTGCTGGACCGCTCATAGCGGATGCCGGGAAATATGATTACGGCCGCCGGTATTTCGGTGGTTTGCTTTGCTCGATTGGTCGGTGCCGCACGCGGCACGAAAGACAGTACCATGCCCATGGTTCGCGCATTCCTCTCGGTTTCCCCGGAGCACAACGCAACGCCTCCAAATATCATTAAGGCCGGCAGAGGGTTAACGGAGCGCTAACGGATCGCCGCTAACTTGATCTTTGTTCCCAGGTCAGAGAGTTCTGACCGAGGCAAACGCGAAACCGACATGTTCCGGTGGCGCGATGTCGAGTGTGTATCTGTCGTCAGGCGTATCGTTCGTGTCATCTTCGGACTTCAGGCAAATCGCGATAAGGACGGAATCGGGAAAAGCCGAAAGGCTGTTCCGCGCCGCCGTGTCGGCGTTCTGCTCGCTGACCCGACCGTCACGCCGCGAGATCGGCCAGCTCGAAGACCTGACGCTGCCGCTGTTCGACAGCGTATCCGTCGAATCGCGGCGCTACGTGGCAGCCGCCCTTTCCGAATGCGAATATGCACCCGCGGCCCTGGTGCGGCGCCTTTGCGAGGAACCGGTCGACATTGCCGCTCCGCTGCTCATCCGCTCGCGCGCGGTCAGCGATATCGACCTGATCGCGCTGATTGGCCGGCACGGGCTGCCGCATGCGCGCGCCATAGCACGGCGCAAGGACCTGAACCCAACCATCGCCGATCTGATCAGGGCGCTGGAAAGACCGACCCTGGTGCGGATGCGGGATCCGGAAGCAGCCCCGGCGCAAAGCCCTGCCGTGAAGACGCAAGCGACGGCGGACAGCGCGGAAACTCAGCAGACGCCCGGCCTTGCCGCCGAGAACGCGCGGCGCAGGCTGCGCTCCATGATGCACACCGGCGACGAAGCCCTGGCGGCGAAGGTCGATGCGTTCCCAGGTGCGGATACCTATATCAAACTGCGCGAGACGGCATTGACGGGAAACGCCGCGTTCTTCCAGACCGCGCTTGCCGATGCCCTCGACATTGATTTCTCGATCGCGCAATCGCTGACCGCCAACCAGAATTATGCGCCGCTGCTTGCGGCGCTGCGTTCGCTCGATTTCAGCGAGGACCGGGCATTCCTGATCACGGTTGCCGTCTATCCCGGCCTGTTCCCGCATCCGCAGGCCATCCGCACCTATCTCGACCGTTACCGCCTACTGCACCGCGATGCGGCCCTGGACAAAGTGCGGGGATGGAAAGCCAAAACCCCGTCCAGGGCGGCTCGCGATGCTTCGCCGACAAACGGCGACAGCCGCAAGGCCTCCAACAGCGACGAAGCCGACGCCCCCGGCCTCAGGGTGTCTTCACGGAAATAAGCTCCTCGACGGGAACATTCCCGGCCTCGATCTCGACCACCCAAATGTCGGGATCGAATTTTTTCTCGCGCTCAAGTCTCGCATCCAGCACGGACGCATCATCGCCGGCGGCGAGAAGGCTGAAAAAACGCTCTTCGGGCTTGGCCGAATCGTAGCTTGTCTGCGGTGCCGGCCCGTAGAGAGCCGTTTCACCCATCCTGCCCCGCGCCAGGATGAACACAGCCCCGGCCTCTGTCGCGCCGCGATTGACCACGGCGGCAAATCCGCCAGCGCCGAAAACCCGGCGCAACAGGGCCGAAACCCACAGATCAGCGGTTACGCGCATCGAAGACTCCCGACAACATGCGGGCTCTCTATCGAAATTTCCGATGCAGGGCGAGCCGTCGTTTCGGCTGTCAGTTGGTCAGGCCGATCTCGCGCATCTTGACGTAGACGATCTCGTCGGGTTCGCCGGTCTGCGGCAACCCGAACAGCGTCTGGAACTCCTTGATCGCCGCCTTCGTGCGTGCACCGACGACGCCATCCAGTTGCATGTCGTCATTGCCGAAGGCCTTGAGCCCGGCCTGAATCTTGACGATGCGGGGATCAGGCCCCTGCAAAGCGGCATTCGTCTGCGCCTCATTCGTCTGCAAGGACACGGGAACAGCGGCCGGCGCCATGTCGGGACGAGGCTGCGGCTTGGGCACGGCGGCCGTCTTCGGCGTTGCACCCAGTTGATCCAGCAGCAGCGCATCGATCTCGCCCGAGGCGTTCAGCCCGACCTTCTGCTGATAGGCCTGTATGGCCTTGCGCGTGTTGGGGCCGGAAATGCCGTCGACGGTACCGGAATAGAAATCGAGGTCCTTCAATATGCCTTGCACCTGCTCGACCACCGGGTCGCCCTTGATCGGGGCGGGCGCGGCATTGGGCCGCACGATGTTAATTGTCGTCTCCGGCTCGTCGGCTGCGGCGTGCGGAAAGCCCTGGAAATGACGCGTGGCGAAAAACGCCCCGGCGTGCGGGAAAGGCTGATACCATAGCGCGTTGGCCGAGACGTAGAACAGCGTCACCAGGAATGCGGTCGATCCTCCCACCAGGACGGGATTGCGCGAAATCATGCCGCCAACGGCGATGGCGCCGTCCTGCAAGGCGTTGCTGCGGCGTTTGACCGCCTTAGCCTGTTTTGCGGAGCGAGCCATTTCCGTCCCCTTTCGCCCTCGTCACCGGCATCGTCAGCACTCCGGTCGAGTTGGCGGGGCGTCCCTTCGGCCCGCAGACCGGCAGGCTGATGGTCACCGTGGTGCCCTTGCCCGGCATGCTTTCGATCGACATCGTGCCTTCATGCAAGGCCACCAGCCCCTTCACCAGGGAAAGGCCAAGACCCGTTCCCTCGAAACGGCGGGTATAGTCGTTCTGGATCTGCATGAAGGGTTTGCCGAGATTGGCGAAATCCTCCTCGGCAATGCCGATGCCGGTGTCCCTGACCCAGAAAAGCAGACGTGAGCCGATCCGCCTGGCGCCGACGACGACATCGCCGCCGTCGGGCGTGAACTTGATCGCGTTGGAAACGAGGTTGATGAGCATCTGCTGTACGGCGCGGCGATCGGCATTGATATCGCCTGCGTCTGGGGCGATCTGCGTCTGCAGGTCGATGTTCTTGGCCTGGGCCTGCAGCCGCATCATCGACTGGCACATGTCCACGGCTTCCATGAACCGGAACGGCTCCGGCTCGGTGGCGTAGACACCCGATTCGATCCTCGAGACGTCGAGGATGGATGTCACGACTGCCAGCAGATGCTGGCCCGAATCCCGCACGAGGCCGACATATTCCTTCTGGCGCGGATCCTTGAAGGCGCCGAACATCTCGTGCAGCAGCATGTCGGAGAAGCCGATGATGGCATTCAAGGGTGTGCGCAGTTCATGGCTCACCACTGCGAGGAAGCGGCCCTTGGCCACTTCGGCGGCGGCCGCCGTCTCATTGGCTTGCGCCAGTTCTTCGCGCAACCGCGCGGTCTCGTCGTTCTTGCGCAGGACAAGCGTGAAAACGTCGCTTTGTTCCTCGCCGCGCACCAGTTCGAGCGCGAATGGCTGGTAGTTGTCGGCCACCAAACCATTTCCGTTGTGGGCGCCGTTGCCACTCTGGGGCAACCTGATGCGCAATTCGAGGCGGCGCGATAGTGCGCCATCACGCATGTCGGCCAGGGCGCTGAGATAGGAGACACGGTCCGACAGGTGGACGCGGTCGAAGAGGCCCGTTCCGGACAACAATTCAGGTGGCAATTTCAGAAGCGTACGCGCCTTGGCGGACGCCTCCACGACTTCGCCGTGGCGGGTGACCCGAAAGACCACCGCGTCGATGATGTCTTCCAATCCGTCACCCGCATCGAGCGTAGGGGCCGCGCCGGCGGTGCCGCGAACAGCCGATATGCGCGGGAGGAGGGTCAGCGCCCACGCCAATGGCACCAGCCAGTGCCAGGCGGCGATGTGCGCGTCCGCGAATGGAAGGAAGGTGGCCGACAGGGACTGAAGGGCGATGGCGATGACGGCCGAGGCGCCCCCCCACACAGCAGCACGCCGCGAGGCGCCGATCCACCAGGCTTCGAATGGCAGCGCCAAGGCAAGCATGGCGACAGGTGAACTCAATCCGCCGGCGGCACCGATGAGACCGCCAAGGGCAATCGCCGCCATCGCCAGGGCGATCGGCCCGGCGGCGGCCATCTTGCCGGTCGCTGCTACCAGCAGAGCGACGAACCAGCACAGACCGAAGGCCGCGAAAATGGCGGCCATGGTCACGGCAGCCCCCATGCCCGACGTAACCAGCGTGACCGCGGCACCCGCTGCAAAGAACGGCGCGGCCAGCATCACGCCGATGAAACGGCGCTGGCGCTCGCGGTCGCTGCGCCCGAGAACGCTGGGATGAACCATGCGTTCACAACCGGCCGCCATTGCGCCAGGCAATTCAGCGTATCTGGCCTCGATCGGCATCAACTCAACGCACTCGCACTCGTCGTGAACAGCTCTGCTTTTGCAGATTGTCTTGGGTGGCTTTGAAACTCGCATCCAGCGTTTAAGGAATGGATAAGGCAGGGCCGACCAAGGCCTGCCCTGCGGCAAATATCGGGACGACAGCCGCCGAAAGCCCGGGCAAATGCAGCCATAGTAAACGGAGGGTTATTCGCGAACGCCCGTCATCAGCGGCCCAGAGGCAGGAACGGGATCGCCTCCATTTACGAAAAATCCGCTAGAAACAACCGGATAGACGGTTATCGGATGGTAACGAGAATCGTCCCGATATGAAACAAATCGAAAACAAAACGCTTCGTTTCGAATTTGCCTAAAATTTGAGGAAAATTCTCGGCGATCATGCAAGCCGTCCTTTGTGCCTGTGTGCCAACATCCTGCCCATAAAAGAGGTCCTGCCATATGATGCATGATCCGGTCACGACGAGAGGCAAGGCATGTTCTTCCTGATAAGAATGGCTTTCTGGTTTTCACTGGTGCTGCTGGCGCTGCCGCTGGGTTTCGGGTCCGATGAAACGGGCCAGCAAAGCGTCGGGCCGGTCCAGGCCCTGTTCGCGGCGCGAGACGCCGTCGGCGACATCGCCGGGATCTGCGAACGCAAGCCGGATGTCTGCGAAACCGGCAAATCGGCGATGCACACCATCACCGCACGCGCCAAGGAGACCGCCAAGATCGCGGCCGCCATGCTGGACGACAAGTCCGCCGGCCCCGACATCTCGACAGTGACGGGCAGCGTGCCGGAAGAAATCGTCCTGCCCCAAACGGTCAACCTGCCGATAAAGAATTAAGCCGTCTCGACGGCGCACCGCGGACCGTCCGCCCTCTCGACGCCCGCGGTGTCCTTGTTTTTCCGTGACGCGGCGCCGTCGCGTGACTATATCCGGGTCATGACGACCACGATCCAGACAATCCGCGACGACTTCTCGTTCCTCGAGGAATGGGAGGACCGCTATCGTTACGTCATCGAGCTTGGCGAAGCGCTGCCTCCCTTCCCCGATGCGGAACGCAACGCCGCCAACAAGGTGCCAGGTTGCGTCAGCCAGGTCTGGCTGACCACCGAACGGGGTCCGGGCGCCGATCCCGTCATCAGCTTCACGGGCGATTCGGACGCTCATATCGTGCGCGGACTGGTCGCGATCATGCTGGCGCTGTTTTCCGGAAAGACGGCCAGCGAAATCCAGAAAACCGACGCTGAAGCGACGCTGAAGGCACTCGGCCTCGACGAACACCTGTCACCTCAGCGCGCCAACGGCCTTCGCTCGATGGTCAAGCGCATCAAACGCGATGCCGAGATGGCGCTCGCGCAGACTGCCTGACAGGCTTCTGCCTCGATCTTCCTTGTTTTGACGCAACTCCCTAGGGAAAGCGCTACGCGCTTTTCCCGGGAAAACCGGTTCACACTTTTCCTGGAATTGCACTCGCCCGCAAAATCAAACGGCGCCCGAAGGCGCCGTTTGATTTCAGTTCTAATCCGGCAAGCCGCGACTACCGCGCTTTGCGCTTGCGGCCAAGGCCCATCTTCTTGGCAAGCTGCGAGCGGGCCGCCGCGTAGTTCGGGGCAACCATCGGATAGCTTGGGTCCAGGTTCCACTTTTCGCGATACTGATCGGGCGTCAGATCGTAGTGGGTCATCAGGTGACGCTTGAGCGACTTGAACTTCTTGCCGTCTTCAAGACAGACAATGTAGTCGTCATGAACCGAGCGTTTCGGGTTGACAGCCGGCTTCTGCTTGTCGGCAGGCGGCTGTTCGACGGTTCCGCCCACACGCCCGAGAGCGGCGTGGACATCGGATATCAGGTTCGGCAGTTCGCCGACCGGCACGGGATTGTTGCTGACATAGGCTGCCACCACATCGGCGGTGAGCTCAATCAGCGCATCATTGTTTCTGGAAGGTGTTTCGACAATATCCATGGTCTTCAGGCCCCAACAAGAGTTACGTCGATCTGTGCCCCTTTTTACAAACAGGGCATTGCACGAATTTTGCGCAGATAGAGCTGCGCCGATTCGTGTCACGGGGACATCAATGCGACCACACGTCAAGTAAGTCAATTCGCTCTCTGCATTATATTTACGAATGTTGGTCAACTATTGCGCGATCAGCTTCAATCTTTCGTGCACCATGTAATTTTTCGATATTTCCGTCGCCAAACGGACAAAGGCTGACGTTGGGTCAGCTAATCGTTACATTCGCGATAACTCACAAAACAAGTTTCAATGCTCCGGTTTGCTTAGCGACCACACCGACAAGCTTGGTTGTTCACACCTGTCCACGAAACCATAGGTTGCCAAACCATCCCGCCATCAATCAGGCTATTCCCCGGTCAAAACGGCGCGATGTATCCGCCATAGGCCCAGCCGGTGACGAAGACGCCGTTCTTGGCGGGGTCATGCCAGATTTCGCACCAGCGATAGCGAACCGTCTGCTGCTGTTTCCATGCCGGTTGATTGGCGATATCGAGCAGGTTTATGCCGCCGGTGCATCTCCCGGTCATCTGCAGGACGGCCCCGTTCGGGTAGGCGGCCTGTTTCTGGGATGTTCCCGACGGATATTTGCGCACATTGAGCGTGTCGCCGAACGGCACATTGGCCACTTGCCAAGCCGCGAATACGGTCGCATGAGACTGGCCGGCAAAGACCAGAGTTAGCGAAGCAACGGCGAAGGCCGCAGCAATACGAGACCGAATAGTCATCTTCCCTCCTCCCGGCCACCTCATGGGCCCACACCACCTCTACGCAACTGCTCTTGAACCCGCCCTGATCGGTGTGTTCATTCGTCATTCAAGATATTTCCAGAGCGAGACGCAATGACCAGGACTTCCCGATTTCCAATCGTCAGCGCCCCTTCCCCCGAGAAGAGGCCAGTCTCGGACACGCATCACGGCATCACGCGAACCGACGAATATGCCTGGCTGCGGGCGGATAACTGGCAGGAGATGTTCAGGGATCCCTCCTTGCTCGATCCTGGGATCCGCGCCGAACTCGAAGCCGAAAATGCCTACCAGTCGAAGCTGATGGCCGACACGTCAGATTTGCAAAAGCAGCTCTTCAAGGAAATGAAGGGCCGCATCAAGGAAGACGATTCATCCGTTCCCATGAAGGACGGGCCTTACGCCTATGGCTCTTCCTTCACGCTCGGCGGCGAGCAGCCGCGCTATTTCCGCATGCCGCGCGACGGCGGGCCCGAGCAGATCCTGCTCGACGGTGACGCCGAGGCCGAGGGCAAGGCCTATTTCCGGCTTGGCGGCGTCGATCATTCGGCCGATCATCGCAAGCTCCTGTGGGCCTTCGACGACAAGGGTTCCGAATTCTACACGCTGCGTGTGCGCGACCTTGCCGATGGCAAGGAACTGGCGGACCAGATTCCCGCCACCGGCGGTTCGGGCGTCTGGGACGCGGGCAATGACGGGTTCTTCTACACGCGTCTCGATCCAAACCACCGGCCGTCCAAGGTTCTGTTCCACGCGCTTGGACAGAACCCCGAAAGAGACCGCCTGATCTACGAGGAAACCGACCCCGGCTTCTTCATGGACGTCGACGGAACCCGCAACAATCAATGGATCATGATCGGCATCAACGATCACGAGACTTCGGAATACCGCCTGTTGAGCGCCAGCGATCCGTTTGCCGAACCCAAGCTGGTTTCGGCGCGCGAGACCGGCCTTCAATATGAACTTGAGGAAGGCGGCGACATATTCTTCATCCTGACCAATGCGGATGGTGCCAAGGACTTCAAGATCATGACGGCGCCGGCAAGCGATCCGGTCCGCGCCAACTGGCAGGAACTGGTGCCGCATGAACCGGGCCGGCTGATCCTGTCGGTGATCGGCTTCAAGGACCACATGGTCCGGCTCGAGCGCAAGGAAGGCCTGCCGCGTATCGTCGTGCGTGACCGTGCCAGCGGCGAAGAGCATCTGATTTTCTTCGATGAGGAAGCCTTCTCGCTCGGCCTTTCAGGGGCCCTGGAATACGACACCGAGATGATGCGCTTTTCCTACTCGTCGATGACGACGCCGTCGCAGATGTTCGACTACAACATGCGCACCCGTGAGCGCGTGCTGCTCAAGACCCAGGAAGTGCCGTCCGGCCATGACCCGCATCAATACGTCACGAGGCGGCTGATGGCGCCCGCGGCCGATGGTGAACTGGTGCCGATCTCGCTTCTGCATCACCGCGACACGCCGCTGGACAGCTCCGCGCCTTGCCTGCTCTACGGCTATGGTTCCTACGGCATTGCCGTTCCGGCCGCCTTCAATACCAACTGGTTCTCGCTGGTCGACCGCGGCCTCGTCTTTGCCATTGCCCATGTCCGCGGCGGCAAGGACAAGGGCTATGGCTGGTACGATGACGGCAAGCGGGCGCACAAGATGAACACCTTCACCGATTTCATCGCGTGCGCCCGCCATCTCGTGGCCGAGCGCTATACCGCGCATGACCGCATCGTTGCGCAGGGCGGCTCGGCCGGCGGCATGCTGATGGGCGCCATCGCCAACATGGCGCCGGATTGCTTCGGCGGCATCGTGGCCGAGGTTCCGTTCGTCGATGTGCTTACCACCATGCTCGACGCGACGCTGCCGCTGACCCCGCCGGAATGGCCGGAATGGGGCAATCCGATTGCGTCGGCCGACGATTACCGGACGATCGCCGCCTATTCGCCCTACGACAATGTCGCAGCACTCGACTACCCTCCGATCCTGGCGCTCGCCGGTCTTACCGATCCGCGCGTCACCTATTGGGAGCCGGCCAAGTGGGTGGCGCGGCTGCGTGACCGCAAGAGGGGCGCCAATCCGGTGCTGTTCAAAATCAACATGGATTCCGGCCATGCCGGTGCCTCCGGCCGGTTTTCGCGCCTGGAGGAGATCGCCTATACTTATGCCTTCACGTTGAAGGTAACGGACAAGGCATAGCTTACGGAGGAACGCCGCGATGATCGATCTGTCCACATTGATAGCCTATATCGCGGTTGTGTTCGGTTTTGTCTTCATTCCGGGTCCAGCCACACTGTTGACGATCGCGCGCGCAACGAGTTCGGGAACCAGGGTCGGGATCGCCACCGGCGCCGGGATCGCGGCCGGCGATGTGTTTCATACCGTGATGGCGATGGTCGGCATCTCGGCGATCATCGCTACTTCGGCGACGCTGTTCAGCATCATAAAGTATATCGGCGCGGCCTACCTCGTTTACCTCGGCATTCGCTCCATCATCGAGAAAGCGCCGACCGGTCCGACCGCCGGCGCGCTCGCGATCTCTGCCGGAAAGGCGTTTCGACAGGCCGTCCTGACCGAGGTGCTCAACCCCAAGACCGCGCTTTTCTTCCTCGCTTTCCTGCCTCAGTTCGTGCGGCCCGAAAACGGATCGGCGATGATTCAGTTAGCCGTATTGGGGACCATCTTCGTCATGCTGGGGCTTTTCAGCACGGTCGTGTTTGCCGTGAGCGCAGGGCGGCTGGGCAGTTTCCTGCGCCAAAATCCGACAGTGCTGAAATGGCAGGGCAAGGTTGTCGGCGGCATCTATTGCGCCCTGGGTGTCCGCCTGGCCTTGCAACAGCGCTGAGGCCAGGCGGCCCACGTCTGCCGATCATATTTTTTGAATTCCGCCCAGCTGATTTTCGCTCGCAATTGCAACGGTCGCGCGCTACCCAAGCACGATTTTCCCGGGCACGAAGCCCACATTCACACAAGGGTCCATTATGCTGCTCGTCGACGTCTATCTCGACAAATCGCCGATCCAGGGCATCGGTGTGTTTGCCAAGAACCACATTGCCAAGGGCACGCTGGTCTGGAAGCTCGACCCCCGGTTCGACCGGATCATCGATGTCGAGACCTATGAGGGCGAGACCGGGCCGGTAAAGAACTATCTCGACCGCTATTCCTACCCCGACCGGCGCGATCCGGCCTATATCGTCTTCGAAGCCGACGACGCCCGTTACATGAACCATGACGACGAGCCGAATTGCGATGTCTCGTCGCCCGAGGAAACCTACGCCTTGCGCGACATCGCCCCGGGCGAGGAAATGACCTGCAACTACAATCATTTCTTTGAGACGGGCTTCGATTTCCTCGGCGATCGTCACCTGCAGTCCGACGATTAGGCAAGTAGACTTGTAAGCGTGGAGCCACGGCCGGATTGAAGCCAGCTGGACCATGGCGAGGAGGCCCCAATTGGTAGACCCCCATGAGGAACTTTTCGCGACTGCTCAACCAGGCGAGCACTACAATCCCGGTGATCTCGCCGCCCAAGCCTTGGTGGCCTGACAGCTTTCCATTGCTCGGGCGTAGGCAGGGCGTGCCGTCGTGCGAGCGAGATAGTCCCGCTCGATAGGCCCGGGGACATAGTTGCCAGTTCGCAGGCCGAGCAGGAGGGCGTAGCTCACCGAGATATCGGCAGCAGTGAACCGCTCGCCGGCGAGATAGGGGCAATCCGCGAGGCGGCGGATAACCAACCCCAGCCGGCTCTCGAAGGTCTCCAATGCCCAGCGGGTAACCCGGGCATTTCGTTCGGCTTCGGGCGCCAGTTCGCGACCGACTAAGACGGCGTTCATCGGCCCGGCGAGCCCGGCCTCGCCTAAGTGAAGAAATTGCAGATAGGAGGCGAAGGCGAGATCGTGCGGGGCGACGGCAAGCGAGCCTGAGCCGTGGCGGGCGAGCAGGTACTCAAGAATCGCGATCGATTCGACCATGATCGTCTCGCCGTCCTGCAGCGCGGGAATGAAGCCGGCGGGGTTGATCGCGAGGAAGCCGCGATCATTCTCGACTGCGAGCAGATCGACCGGGCGCAGCCGATAAGCCAATCCTAATTCCTCGAGCAGCCAAACAACACGGAAGCCACGACCTTCGCCATAGACGGTGAGCATAGTTAAGCGTCCCTGGATTGGGCTGGATGTACTATCTCGCAGAGGTAAGCCAGTCGCGCAACGGACTATCAATGGCCCATAATGCACTCAGGGCTTGGCGCATATTCGTCATCCTACAGATGCGGGCCCTTCCCACTTTATGGATTCCCGACCTATTTCGTGCTTTTCTTGCGAGCCGGATAGCCGTTGGGGTGCGGCGGTATCGCCTTGAGATAGGCGGCAATCGCCGCGCGGTCGTCCGCCGTCAGCTCGGCCATGTTGCGCTGCACATCGACCATGGCGCCGCCGACGGAATCGAAATCCGGCGTGAACCCGGTTTCCAGGTAGTTTGCGATGTCGGATGCGGACCAGCTGCCGATACCCCCCTCGCCCGAAGTAAGGTTCGGCACGACGCCCGAACCCTCGGCGGCGACGGCGCCGGCCAGCCATTGGCCCTTCCTGGTGCCGCCAGCCAAGTCGCGCGGCGTATGGCATTCACCGCAATGACCCGGCCCCTCGACCAGGTAGCGGCCTGCCATCACGAGTTCCGGCGTGCCATCATGCAGGGGAATGACAGGCTGATCGCTGAGATAGAGGCGCTTCCACAGGCCAATGCCTCGCCGGATGTTGAACGGGAATGCCAGCGAATTGCCCGGCGCCTTGCCGGCGACGGCGGGAAGCGTCTTCAGGAAAGCATAGAGGTCGGCGACATCGGACGGCTTCATGCGCGCGTAGGAGACGTAGGGAAAGGCCGGATAGAAATGCTCACCCGTGGGCGAAACACCCTTCAGCATGGCATTGGCGAGATCCCCGACCGACCATGCGCCGATGCCATCCTTGGGATCTTGCGAAATATTGGGAGGCACGAAGGTGCCGAACGGCGTCTTGAGTTCAAGCCCGCCCACGAGTTGAAGCCGCGCATCGCCCCGCGACCCAGGCTTCGCATGGCATGAGGTGCAGCCGCCGGCATAGAAAATGCGCTTGCCCCGGACAACATCGCCTGGGCCGACGAGTTGCGCCAGATCCGCCCCATCAAGCCTGACGGGTGCCGACAGCAGCCACCCGGCGGCCGCGCCGGCGACGCCCAGAACGAGGGCCGCGCCGACGAGCTTCTTCAGCCATGCCATATCAGGCGATCAGCCCTTCTTGACCCTATAGCCCTGGTGGCAGGTGCCACAGTCCGAGCCGATGGTGCCGATCTGCGTCTTTAGCGCGTCGACGTCGGCCGGAGCAGCCGCGACCGCGGCCTTGACGTCGGCAAGATACTTATCCTCGGCCGTTTTGAAGCCGGCCATGTCTTCCCAGATCTTTGGCGCCGCCGTGGTGTCGCCGGTATCGCTGCCCTTCGGGAACAAGGCCTCTACGTCGAATTTCTCGGCATTTGCCTGCAACGCCTGCAACTGCGTCAGCACCGCGGCGGCATCAAAAGGTTCCTCGCCCTTGACCACTTTCGACAGGCCGCCGACGATCTTTCCGCGTTCCTTCATCAGTGCCTGCCGGCCGAGGACGGGATCGGCAAAGGCCGCCGACGCGGCGAGTGCGAGCATAGAGATGGCGATGACAAGCTTTCTCATTCATTTGGCTCCGTGATGAAGGCATTTCAGGACAGGACGTTAACGGGTGTGGGAGGAGGAATATTCCCTTCTCTCCGCATGAATTTGGACGAGTCTGGCTGCGGTGCGGCTTCGACTTAAAAGAAAAGGCCCGGGGGGCCGGGCCTTTTCGGAAGATCGATCAGGCATTTGCCTTTTCGTAGAGCTCGAGCACGTGATCCCAATTGATCAGGCTGTCGACGAAGGCCTCGAGGTATTTCGGCCGGGCGTTGCGGTAGTCGATGTAGTAGGAGTGTTCCCAGACGTCGACACCGAGGATCGGCGATGCGCCATGAACCAGCGGGTTTTCGCCGTTCGGCGTCTTCGAGATCGCCAGCTTGCCGTCCTTGACCGAAACCCAGGCCCATCCCGAACCGAACTGCGTCGTGCCAGCGGCGATGAAATCGGCCTTGAATTTGTCGTAGCCGCCGAGATCGCTGTCGAACGCCTTCTGCAGCGCGCCAGGCAGCTTGTTGCCGCCGCCGCCCTTCTTCATCCATTTCCAGAAATGGATGTGGTTGTAGTGCTGGGCGGCATTGTTGAAGAGACCGGCGTTCTTGCCGAACGACTGCTTGACCGCCTCTTCGACCGAAAGATCGCCGAGGCCGGCTTCGGCGGCGAGCTTGTTGCCGTTGTCGACATAGGCCTTGTGATGCTTGTCGTGGTGATACTCCAGCGTCTCTTTCGACATATAGGGCTGCAGGGCCTCATAGTCGTAGGGCAGAGCGGGCAATTCGAAAGCCATGGGTAGTACTCCCTCGTGGAAAATCCGGTGTGGATACCGGAGTAAGATAGGTCGGGATTGAGCTGGAGCAACTCCGGAAATGGAGCGCCGGTTCCCTTTCTAAGCGGGTTCCCGAAAACTGTCACACGCTTTTCCTGCGGCCAACCGCGCAGCGACAGAAAGGCCGGACCTCAGCCAGCTGACGTCGAATGCGCCCAATCCCAATAGAGTTCGCGTGCCTTCTTGGCCACCGGGCCGGGTTGCAGGTCGCGGTCCTCGACGCGGGTGACCGGCACCACCTTGGAGTGGTTGCCGGTCGAGAAGATTTCGTCGGCTTCGAGGAAATCCCGCACCGACAGCGTCTTTTCAGTCGTCCTGAACCCATAGTCGCCGAGCAGCGTCATCGTGCGCGAGCGGGTGATGCCGGACAGGAAGGTTCCGTTGGGCGCCGGCGTCAGCACGTGGCCGTCCTTGACCAGGAAGATATTCGAGCTTCCGGTCTCCGCGACATTGCCCAGCATGTCTAGCACAAGCGCATTGTCGAAGCCGCGCGCCTTGGCCTCGAGGATGGCGCGGCCGTTGTTGGGATAGAGGCAGCCGGCCTTGGCGTTGGTCGGCATGGTTTCGATGGTCGGGCGCCGGAACGGCGATACGGTCACGGAAAAGCCGGTCGGCGAGATCATCGGCGATTCATAGAGGCAGAGGCAGAAACGGGTCGAGGCGGGATCGGCCGGGACGCCCATGTAGCCGCCATGCTCGGCCCAGTACATCGGCCTGATGTAGACCGCCGTCTTGCCGTCGAATTTCTTCAATCCGTCCCAGGTCAGCCCGACGATCTGCTCGGGCGTCATGTTTGGCGCGAGGCCGAGCGCGATCGCCGAGGCATTGACGCGTGCGGCATGAAGTTCGAGATCGGGCGCCACGCCCTCGAACCAGCGAGCCCCGTCAAACACGCTGGTGCCGAGCCACATGGCGTGGCTGCGCGGCCCCAGAATGGCGACATTGCCTTCGTACCAATCGCCATCGACGAAAGTCCATGTCGCGGATTGCGCCGCCGCCGCCAGTGTCATCGCGTTTTCCTGTTCCGGTCGATCTTGTGTGACAACATTGGATGATGCTTTGGCCGCTGCCGTCAACCAGCATCGGGGAGTTTTGTTGAGGCCAGCGACGGGTGCGATGCAATCAAGGCTTGCACCTTGTCCCGCCTCGCCTCAAAACTGTTGCCATGCAATACGCCGCCTATGTTTTCGACGCCTATGGCACGCTGTTCGACGTGCATGCGGCCGTGCGCCGCCATGCAGACGCGATCGGCCCCGACGGCCAGCTCCTGTCCGAAATCTGGCGCGCCAAGCAGCTTGAATACTCCTGGGTACGCACGTTGATGGGCGCCTACGCCGACTTCTGGCAGTTGACGGAACAGGCGCTGGACTTCGCCTTGCGCAAGGTCCCTTCGGCCGATCCTAGTCTCAAGGCAAAGCTGCTGGAGGCCTATTGGAGGCTGGACTGTTATCCCGAAGTGCCGGCCGTGCTGAAGGCGCTCAAGGCCTCGGGCGCCAGGCTGGCGATCCTCTCCAATGGCTCGCCCGAAATGCTGGAGGCGGCGGTCAAGTCCGCGGCACTCGACCAGGTCCTGGACAACATCTATTCGGTCGATGCGGTGCGTCGCTTCAAGACCGATCCGGCGGTCTACGACATGGTCGCCACGGATTGGCGACTCTATCCCGGCGCGATCTCCTTCCAGTCTTCCAATCGCTGGGACATTGCGGGCGCCACCAAATTCGGCTTCCGCACGGTTTGGATCAACCGCTCCAACCAGCCGGAGGAATACCGGGACTTGCCGCCGGCCCTGATCCTGCCGTCGCTGGAGGCCCTCGTATCCGGTGGCTAGCGGACCTGTGGCCTCAACGCCACAGTGGCGGCGCAGTCACAGCTTCGCCTTTGTTTGTCCACGTTCGGGCCAGAATCGGAACCGCCTATCGCCTCAGGTGTTGTCAGGCACCCGCAGCGGACGTCGGCGTGTTGACGCTTTGTTGCGATTTGAGTCTTAAAGAAGGCAGCCATGTCCATAACCGAAATCGAATCCTATCGCCTGAGCCGTCGCGGCTTCCTCAACGCCGCAGCCCTGGGCGCCGCCTCGATCGCGGTTTCGGCATGCGCCACCACCGGCCCCGGGCCGGCCGAGCCGCCCCCACCAACCTATGTCGAGCCTCCGCTTGCCGACTATGCGTCGATGTACGCGGCGGTCAGCGATGGCGGCTTCGATCTGCCGGCCATCCCGGTCGACAGGATCGATCCGCAGTTCCTGCGCCAGATCGTGCCCGACCCGACCGGCCAGAAGCCGGGAACCATCGTCGTCGATACGACAGGCCATTTCCTCTATCTGGTTCGCCCGGGCGGCCAGGCCATCCGTTATGGCGTCGGTCTCGGCCGCGCCGGCTTCGAGTGGTCGGGCGACGCCGTCGTCCAATGGAAGCAGAAATGGCCGAAATGGACGCCGCCGGATGAGATGGTCGCCCGCCAGCCGGAATTGAAGCAGTATAGCGCCGACAATGGCGGCATGCCCGGCGGCTTGAAGAACCCGCTCGGCGCGCGCGCGCTCTATCTCTTCCAGGGCAATGTGGACACGCTCTATCGCCTGCACGGCTCGCCGGAATGGCGCTCGATCGGCAAATCGGTGTCGTCGGGCTGCGTGCGCCTGATGAATCAGGACATCATCGACCTTTACGACCGTGTGCCCTCCAAGACGCCGGTCATCGTGACCAGCGACGCCCGCCAGCCGATGGTGGCGTCGGCCAACCACAAGGCCATCCCGATCGACGCCGGCGTGCCGGATGGATCGGTCCTGCTCGGCCCGGTCAAAGCGGTGACGGACGCGATTTTCTAAGCTCACAGGACAGCGGCAACGCCGCTGCCCGATTCTACCGCCCCCGCGACAGGCTGCCCAATATTCCGCGCACGATCGCACGTCCGACCGAAGAGCCGACCGAGCGCACGACCGACTTGATCGCCGCTTCCGCCACCGTCTGGCGGTTGGACGGCCGCGGCGCAGGCGCGCGCCTGCCGCCGGACTGCGGCGCGGGATCGTCATTGCCGAAACCTGGAATGGTCCAGCGCGAGCCGCCGGTGCCTGCCTGCTGCGCCTGCGCCTCGGCGTCCTGCGCCTCCTTGGCCTTCTTCTGCAGCATCTCGAAAGCCGACTCGCGGTCGATGACCTGGTCGTACTGGCCGGTGACCGGGCTTTCCCCGATCAGCTTCTGCCGCTCGGCGGGGGTGATTGGTCCAAGCCGCGATGACGGCGGACGGATCAGCGTGCGCTGGACCATGGACGGAATGCCCTTGGCCTCCAGCGTCGAAACCAGCGCCTCGCCGGTGGCGAGCTGGGTGATGGCGGTGGCGCAGTCGAAGTCCGGATTGGGCCGGAAAGTTTCGGCCGCCGTCCTCACCGCCTGCTGCTCGCGCGGCGTGTAGGCGCGCAGCGCGTGCTGCACGCGGTTGCCGAGTTGGGCCAGGACCTTTTCGGGGATATCCAAAGGGTTCTGCGTGACGAAATAGACGCCGACGCCCTTGGAGCGGATCAGGCGGACCACCTGCTCGACCCGGTCGATCAGCACCTTCGGCGCCTCGTCGAATAAGAGGTGCGCCTCGTCGAAGAAGAACACCAGCTTCGGCTTGTCGGGGTCGCCGACTTCGGGCAGTTCCTCGAACAGCTCCGACATCAGCCAGAGCAGGAACGTCGCGTAGAGGCGCGGATTCATCATCAGCTTGTCGGCGGCGAGCACGCTGATGGCACCGCGACCGTCACGCGTGGTGCGCATGATGTCGGCAATCCGCAAAGCCGGCTCGCCGAAGAAATTCGCCGCGCCCTGCTGCTCCAGCACCAGCAGCGTGCGCTGAATGGCCCCTACCGATGGCTTGGTGACGTTGCCGTAACGGGCGCTGATCTCTTCGGCGCGTTCGGCGATGTTGGCGAGCAGCGCCTGCAGGTCTTTCATGTCGAGCAGCAGCAGGCCTTCCTCATCGGCGATGCGGAAGGCGATGTTCATGATGCCTTCCTGAGCGTCGGTCAGGTTCATCAGCCGCGACAGGAGCAGCGGTCCCATTTCCGAAATGGTCGCGCGGATGGGGTGGCCCTGCTCGCCGAACAGATCCCAGAAGATGACCGGAAATTCCTGGAAGTCGTAAGGGTCGAGCTTGACCTGTTCTGCCCGCTTGACAAGGAAATCCTGGGCGGTGCCCATCATGGCGATGCCGGAAAGGTCGCCCTTGATGTCGGCGCAGAATACCGGCACGCCGGCATTCGAAAAACCTTCGGCCAGGATCTGCAAGCTGACAGTCTTGCCGGTACCGGTGGCGCCAGTCACCAGGCCGTGGCGGTTGCCGTATTGCAGCAGCAGATTTTCGGCGCGCTGATAGCTGTCGTCGGGCTTGCGGCTGGCGCCGATGAAAATACTGGGATCGTCAGTCATATGTCGGGTCTCCGCAAACTGATGTATCTAAGGCCAGCCTTTGTCCGAAGGTATAGTGAGGCCGTCGCATAGCGACAATGACAATTGTCCAAAGCGAGGCCAATCATCCAATCAGGGCCAATCGTCCAAACCGGACCAATCGCCAGGAGCAGATTTTGGAACTTGCGAATTTCGATGGTGTTTGGCAATCGTCCATGGTCGGTCCACGCAAGCCAACCTATATCAGGTGGATCGAATATCAGGTGGTGGGATTTGGGCCTTGGATGCGCATTGCGATAACCTACCGGGGACCGTAGACTGGGCTGCCCGGGCTGGTGCGGCCACATAGAACGAGGACGATGAATGGGCGCCGGAGCCTTGACCAGGGATGTTGAGCCAACGGATGCGCAGCGTCAGCAATGGCTGGCCTTGGCGGAAAAAGCGTTGGCCGGCGCATCCTTTGAGGAAAAGCTGGTCTCGCACACCGACGACAACATCCGCGTCGAGCCGCTCTATGATCGCGCGACCGGAACGGAACCGATCGTGCGCGCCAATCCTCAATTGCCCTGGATCGTCAGCCAGCGCGTCGACGACCCCGATGTCGATCGCGCCAAGACCCAGGTCCTGGAAGATATCTCGCAGGGCGCGACGGGACTGTCGCTCGTCTTCGAGGGTGCTCCGAACGCGTTCGGCTACGGCCTGCCGAGGACGGCGCAGGCACTGGAGACGGTACTAGAGGGCGTACCCCTCAACCGGGTCCAGATCCGCATCGATACCCACCCGTGGAGCCGCCCCATGGCCGACTGGCTGGTGGCGTTCCTGAGCAAGCGCCGCTCCGATCCGGCAAAGCTCAACCTTTCCTTCGGCATCGATCCGGCGGCTATCCTCGCCGGCACCGGACGACTGCGCATGTCGATCGAGGCGCTGCAGGAATCGATGCCGCAATCGCTGGCGCATTTCTTCTCGATGGGCGTCCCCGGTGTGCTTCTGGAGGCGGACGGTCGCGTCTTTCACAATGCCGGCGCCACGGAAGCGCAGGAACTCGGCATCATGCTGGCTTCGGCGGTTTCGTATCTGAGGATGTTCGAGAAGGCGCGGCAGCCGCTCGTCTATGCCGCGCCTCATATCGGTTTCGCGCTCAGCGTCGACCAGGACCAGTTCCTGTCTATGGCCAAAGTGCGGGCCCTGCGCAGGCTGTGGGCACGGGTGCAGGAGGCCTGCTCGATCCCCAATTCCACGGCCAATATCCATGCCGAGACATCATTTCGCATGATGACGGCATTGGACCCCGAAAACAACATCCTGCGCACGACGATCGGCTGCTTCGCCGCGGCGGCGGGAGGCGCCGATTCGATCTCAATCCTGCCGCATACGATCGCACACGGCCTGCCAGCGGCTTTTGCCCGCCGCGTCGCGCGTAATGCGCAACTGATCATGGTCAATGAAAGCCATGTCGATCATGTCACAGATCCCGCCCATGGCTCCGGCGCGGTCGAAGCGCTGACGTCAGATCTTTGCGAAGCAGCGTGGGCGGAGTTGCAGGCGATCGAGGCAGAGGGTGGCGTGCTGTCCAGCCTTCGGGACGGACATATCCAGCAGCGCGTCCGCACTGCCGCCGCCCAGCGCGGCATTGCCTTCAAGTCAGGCGAGCGGGCCATTGTCGGCGCCACGCTGCACCCCTTGAGAAGCGAGCGTCCGGTCGAAACCCTGGACGCAGAGCGGCGACCTGCCTTCACCGAGGGTGTCGTGCTGTGCGAGGCACTGTCGCCGGTTCGCATCGAGCAATCCATCGGGGCTGCTTCTTGATTCCGGATTTCAGTCAGATCGGCTGGGTGCCGCCGCGCCGCGCACCGGTCGAGGTCAAGGGACAGCGGACGACGCCGGAAGGTCTTGTCGTCAAGCAGTTGTACAGTCAGGGCGACCTCAAGGGATTGCCGCATCTCGATACCTATCCAGGCCTGGCGCCGTTCGTGCGCGGCCCCTACCCGACCATGTATGTCCAGCAGCCCTGGACGATCCGGCAATATGCAGGCTTTTCGACCGCCGAAGAGTCCAACGCCTTTTACCGGCGCAACCTTGCCGCCGGCCAGAAAGGTCTTTCGGTTGCCTTCGATCTGGCCACGCATCGCGGCTATGATTCAGACCATCCGCGCGTGGCCGGCGATGTCGGCATGGCGGGTGTGGCCATCGATTCCATCCTCGACATGCGGCAGTTGTTCGACGGCATTCCGCTCGGCGACATGACCGTGTCGATGACGATGAATGGCGCGGTGCTGCCGATCATGGCGCTCTACATCGTGGCGGCGGAAGAACAAGGCGTCGCGCAGAAGGACTTGGCGGGGACCATTCAGAACGACATCCTGAAGGAATTCATGGTCCGCAACACCTACATCTATCCGCCGAAGCCCTCGATGCGGATCGTCTCGGACATCTTCTCCTACACCTCGAAGAACATGCCGAAGTTCAATTCGATATCGATCTCCGGCTATCACATGCAGGAGGCCGGCGCGACCGCCGACCTGGAGCTCGCCTATACGGTCGCCGACGGCATCGAATACGCCCGCGCCGGCGTCGCGGCGGGGCTCGACATCGACCGTTTCGCGCCGCGCCTTTCCTTCTTCTGGGCGATCGGCATGAACTTCTTCATGGAAGTGGCCAAGCTCAGGGCCGCCCGCCTGTTGTGGGCGACCCTGATGAAAAAGAATTTCGCGCCGAAGGACGAACGGTCACTGTCCCTGCGCACCCATTGCCAGACCTCCGGCTGGTCGCTAACGGCGCAGGATCCCTACAACAACATCATCCGCACCATGATCGAAGCGATGGCCGCGACCCAAGGGCATACCCAGTCGCTGCACACCAATTCCTTCGATGAAGCAATGGCGCTGCCGACCGATCATTCGGCGCGCATCGCCCGCAACACGCAACTCATCCTGCAGAAAGAATCCGGCACCACGCGGATCATCGATCCGTGGGGCGGTTCGGCCTATCTCGAGCGGCTGACACATGACCTGGCGGCGCGTGCGCTCGCCCATATCGAGGAGGTCGAGGCTCTCGGTGGCATGGCGGCGGCGATCGAAAAGGGCATACCCAAGCTGCGCATCGAGGAAGCCGCGGCGCGTACGCAGGCGCGTATCGATTCCGGCGAGCAGATGCTGGTCGGCGTCAATGCGCATCGCCCCGGGACCGATATCGAGGTCGACGTGCTGAAGATCGACAATGCCGAGGTCAGGGCCCGGCAACTCTCGAAGCTGCAACGGCTGAAAGGCACGCGTGACGTCGCCGCGGTCGAAAACGCGCTCGATGCGCTGACCCGTGCCGCCCAAGGCGAGGACAACCTGCTGGAGTTCGCCATTCGCGCCGCGCGCGCCAATGCCACTGTCGGTGAAATCTCGTTCGCCTTGGAAAGGGCTTATGGCCGCCATGTGGCCACGGTGCAGACCATTTCCGGTGTCTACCGCAAGGCGCTTGGCGACAATCCGGTGGTCAACCGGCTGCAGGACAAGCTTGATGCCTTCGAAAAGAAAAACGGCGGCAAGCCGCGCATTCTCGTGGCCAAGATGGGACAGGACGGCCACGACCGCGGGCAGAAGGTGATCGCCACGGCCTTCGCCGATCTCGGCTTCGACGTCACCGTCGGCGCCATGTTCCAGACGCCGGAAGAGATCGCGAAGCTGGCGATCCAGCATGACGTCCACATCATCGGCGCCTCATCGCTGGCAGCGGGTCACCTGACGCTGATCCCCGAATTGCGCGACACGCTGAAGAAGCTCGGCCGCGGCGACATGCTGATCGTGGCCGGCGGCGTTATCCCACCGCAGGACTATGACGCGGTGCTGCAAGCAGGTGCTGCGGAAATCTTCCCACCGGGCACGGTCATTCCGGAAGCGGCGGAGCGGCTGCTGGATCGGCTGCTGGCGGCAGGCTGATGCTGTTATAATTTCTGTTGCAACATCGAGTACGCTGCGTTATAATAAGCGTTGCAACAGGATGTTTCATCATGAACACAACAATTCGCAAGATCGGTAATTCGGAGGGTGTGATCCTGCCGAAGGACCTGCTCGATCGTCTGAATTTGAAGACCGGTGATCAGTTCCAGATCGTCGAAACGGATAAGGGAATTGCCCTTGAGCCCGTGGATGACAGTTTCGAGCGGCAGATGGAAGCCGCTCGTAAGGTCATGGACAAATACAAGGTCGCGCTTCAGAAGCTCGCGGAATGAGCTGGGAATTCCTGACCCGGCGCGCAGTCGAAGCCATGCATGCCGAGCAATTGCGCAGGCACGGCGGAGCACAAGGTCTGAGAGATGAAAATGCTCTTGAATCGGCGCTCGCCCGGGCCGAGAACAAGGCCAACTACGGAGATCCTTTAGTCGAGGATCTTGCCGCCGCCTATGTCTTCGGCATTGCCAGGAACCATGCCTTTGTCGACGGCAACAAACGGACAGCGATCGTCGCCGCCGGCGCATTTTTGATCGTGAACGGCCATGTCCTGACGGCCGACAACGGCACGCTTTACGAATTTGTCATGGCCGTCGCTGCCGGTGAGATCGACGAAGCGGGTGCCGCCGCATTCTTCCGCGACCATGTCGTCAAGCTTGAGGACTAACTCTCCGAGAGCTTGACGATCTCCCACTCCTTGCCGTTGACGTTGGCCACGTCGCCGACCTTCTTGCCAAACAAGGCGATCGCCATCGGCGAGACATGCGAGATGCTGCCCTTGGCTGGATTGGCTTCGTCCTCGCCGACGATCTTCCAGTGCACCTTCTTCCCGTCGTCACTTTCCAGCGTGACACCCATGCCGAAGCGGACAACATCGCTGCCGGGCTCCGGCACGGAAAGCTCGGCACTCTCGCGCCGCGCGGTCCAGTAGCGCAGGTCGCGCGACACGACCGCAATGCGCTCGCGGTCGGCTTTCCGCTCCGCTTTCGCCATGATATCGCGCAGATCGGCCAGATTGTCCTCGATCTGCGCCATGCCGCGCTCCGTCACCAGGTTACGATGCGTGCTGATCGGCCGCTCGCCAATGCCGGCGATGGCATTCTCGCTGTCTTCTTCGCGGGTAAAAGCTCTGCTCATTCCCTGAACTTAGGCGCCGGGTGGCTGCTCGGCAAGCCGTTGCCGCTGAGAGAAGAGGCGCGTCGAACGGGGCGGTTGTGGGCCGGCGCCGGGCCGAGCCGGCGACAGTTGACCTCACCAGACTGGCAGCAGCAGCTATGCGCACCTGACCGCCGAGCGCAACCGCGTCAGCTGATTGCTGCTTTCAATTCAAGGCCGGCGTCGGCCTCAGCGCCCCGACCTTGGCGCCGATCCGGCTTTCGATAGGCGCGTTCGCCAGTTCAAGCAGCTTCGCCGCCAAGGGTTCGTCCGCCCGCAGCAACCTGGCGACGACGGCGGCTGCGATTGCGTCGCCGGCGCGCCCGGCACCGTCATCGCATTTGACCGCGATACCGAGGCCGAGTTCCGGAATTGCGGCACAGTGGACGCCCTCGGCTCCGCCTTTCGCAAAAATTCGCCCGGGAGCGGCTTCCATCAGCAACAGGTCCGCACGGCCTGTGCCCGCGACGAAGAACGGCTCCGCCATGCAGGCGGAGAGCAGGCGCTTCGCGGCCTTCGCCCGCGCCGGGCCAAAGCCGTGGGCCGTGGCCATGCGGGCAAAGCCGAGCGCGAAACTCCTGAGCGGTACCGCATAGGTCGGGATCGAGCAGCCGTCGATCGCGCGTTCGTCGGGGCCGTGGACAGCGCCGGTGACTGCCTGCATGGCGTCGCGCACCATTTCCTGCAAGGCGTGATCCGGCCTCACATAGCCGCGATGGGCGATGTCTGAATGGACGCAGGTGCAGAGGAAGCCGGAATGCTTGCCGGAACAATTATTATGCAGCGCATTTGGTGAACCGCCGGCACGCGCGAGCGCAATCTCCGCGTCATGGTTCGAAGGCCAGTGGGTCCCGCATTCGAGCGCCGACCCGTCCAGCCCAGCCCTGGCCAGCATGGACCGCGCCAATTCGACATGCGCCGGCTCGCCGGAATGGGAGGCACAGGCCAGCGCCAGTTCGCGGTCGCCGAAGCCATAGGCATCGGCGGCACCCGTTTCGACAAGCGGCAGCGCCTGGATCGCCTTGACGGCGGAACGCGGAAAGACCGGCTTCGACGTGTCGCCGATCTCCAGGACCGGCTTGCCATCGGCATCGAAGACAGCGACCGCGCCCCGATGGGCGCTCTCGACAATGGCGCCGCGCAAAACCTCGATCAGGACCGGATTTGTCATGTCACCTCCCGCAAAATCAAAGTGTTACAGCGTCGTTTGCGCGCCCCAAACGGCGCGCGGCGCTGTAATGCGGGCGGTCTATCTGATCCGGTCGAGAATGGAAACGTAGTTGGCGACGGCCGCACCGCCCATGTTGAAGATACCGCCGAGTTTCGCGCCCGGCACCTGGATGCCGCCGGCTTCGCCGACAAGCTGCATGGCGGTCAAGACATGCATCGAAACGCCGGTGGCGCCGATCGGATGGCCCTTGGCCTTCAGGCCGCCTGAGGGATTGACCGGCAGGCGGCCGTCTTTTGCCGTTGTGCCATCCAGCGCCAACTTGGCGCCCTCACCCGGCTTCGCCAGTCCCATCGCCTCATATTCGATCAGTTCGGCGATGGTGAAGCAGTCATGCGTTTCGACGAAGGAGAGATCGTCGAGTGTCACGCCGGCGTTCTTCAGTGCACGGGTCCAGGCCTGTTCGCAACCTTCGAACGTCAGGATGTCGCGCTTCGACATCGGCAGGAAATCCTGCACATGCTCGTTGGCACGGAAGGCGACGGCGCGGCGCATCTTCAGCGCCGTCGCCGTGTCGGCAAGGATAAGGGCGGCGGCGCCGTCGGAAACCAGCGAACAGTCGGTGCGCTTCAGCGGACCAGCGACAAAGGGATTCTTTTCGCTCTCCTGCCGGCAGAAGTCATAGCCGAAATCCTTGCGCATCTGGGCATACGGATTGTCGACGCCGTTCTTGTGGTTCTTGGCGGCGATCATGGCGAGCGCATCCGACTGATCGCCATAGCGCTGGAAATAGGCCTGCGCGATCTTGCCGAAGACGCCCGCAAAACCGGCCGGCGTGTCGCCGTCCTCGGGCAGATAGGACGCCTTGAGCAGGTTCTTGCCGATCTCTGGCCCGGGCGTGGTCGTCATCTGCTCGGCGCCGACCACCAGAACGACCCGGGCAGCGTTTGAGTCGATGGCGCGGATGCCTTGCCTGACCGCTGCCGAGCCGGTAGCGCAAGCATTCTCGACCCGTGTCGCCGGCTTGAAGCGCAGCCGGTCATCGGCCTGAAGCACCAGGCTTGCCGTAAAATCCTGCGCCGAAAAGCCGGCGTTGAAATGGCCAAGCACGATCTCGTCGACCTCGTCCGGGCCGATGCCGGCATGATCGAGCGCGTCCGTCGCGACCTTGACGATCAGATTTTCGAGCGTCTCGCCCTCAAGCTTGCCGAAACGCGAATGCGCCCAGCCAACGATGCATGCGGTCATGGCGGTCTCCATCCTTGGCGCCAGCCTCGTCCATGGCTTCGCCGTTTATTGTTCAAATATAAACATTCTTCCCCGAACCGTGAAGGGCCGCAACGCAACAATCGCTTGGTGCAGGTCGCGTCAGCGTCGATTTTTTTATTGATTGACGCGTCAATAAAAAATAATCTCCGTACAAAATCGGGAACGACATGCCAAAAGTCGGAATGGAGCCATTGCGCCGTAAGGCGCTCATCGACGCGACGATCTCGGCGATCGGTCAACGCGGCTCGCTTGACGTGACCATGTCGGAGATTGCCGGCCGCGCCGGTGTGTCATCGGCTCTTGCCCATCACTATTTCGGCGCCAAGGATGAGCTGCTGTTCGCGACGATGCGGCACATCCTGGCTGAACTGACCACCGACATGCGCCGCGCGCTCCAATCCACCACTTCCCCGCGCGAGCGCGTCTCGGCCGTGGTCGCCGTCAATTTTTCCGACATCCAATTCCAGGCGGAGACCATCGCCGCATGGCTCGCCTTCTATGTCGAGGCGCAGCAATCGTCCTCGCTTCGCCGGCTGCTCAGAATCTACGCCCGGCGGCTGCATTCGAACCTGATGAGCGGATTGACCGGTATCCTGCCCAGGACCGAAGCCGACCGCGCCGCGGAAGCGACGGCTGCGATGATTGACGGGCTCTACATCAGGCGCGCGCTGAAGGACGGCGTGCCCGACGCCGCGACCGCGATCGCGCTGGTCGAGGATTATCTCGAAACCAAACTTGGCGGACGGCACAAACAGTGACAGCGAAGCGACCTAATTTCCTGATCGTCATGGTCGACCAGCTCAACGGGACCTTTTTCCCGGATGGGCCGGCGGAATTCCTGCACACGCCGCATCTGAAAGCGCTGGCCGCTCGTTCGGCGCGCTTTGCCAACAACTACACCGCCTCGCCGCTCTGCGCGCCGGGCCGTGCGTCGTTCATGAGCGGCCAGTTGCCGTCGCGCACCGGGGTCTATGACAATGCGGCCGAGTTCGCCTCGTCGATCCCGACCTTCGCCCATCATCTGCGTGCCGCCGGCTACTACACCTGCCTATCGGGCAAGATGCATTTCGTCGGACCGGATCAGTTGCACGGTTTCGAGGAGCGGCTGACCACCGACATCTATCCGGCGGATTTCGGCTGGACGCCGGACTACCGCAAGCCCGGCGAGCGCATCGAGTGGTGGTATCACAATCTGGGTTCGGTAACCGGCGCCGGCATTGCGGAAACCACCAACCAGATGGAGTATGACGACGAGGTCGTGTTCCTCGCGTCGCAGAAGCTCTATCAGCTTTCACGCGAACAGGACGATGCGGGTCATCGGCCATGGTGCCTCACCGTCTCGCTGTCGCACCCGCACGATCCTTATGTCGCGCGCAAGCAGTATTGGGATCTCTATGAGCATTGCCAGGCGCTGGACCCGGAAACCGGGTACATCGCGCATGACGAGCAGGATACGCACTCCCAGAGGCTGTACCACGCCAGCGACTATCCCTCTTTCGAGATCACGCCCGAGCAGGTGCGTCGTTCGCGGCGCGGCTATTTCGCCAACATCTCCTATGTCGACGACAAGGTCGGCGAGCTCCTGGACGTTCTCGCGCGAACGCGCATGCTCGACGATACGATCATCCTGTTCTGTTCGGATCACGGCGACATGCTCGGCGAGCGAGGGCTGTGGTTCAAGATGAGCTTCTTCGAAGGCTCGGCGCGGGTGCCATTGATGATTGCCGGCAAGGGCATTCGTGCCGGCCTGATCGAGGCGCCGGTCTCCAATCTCGACGTGGCACCAACGCTTTGTGACCTCGCCGGCATCGATATCGGGGCGATCGCGCCGTGGACCGATGGCCAGTCGCTGCTGCCGCTCACCAAGGGCGGGCAGCGCACGGCACCGGTATTGATCGAGTATGCCGCGGAAGGCTCCTATGCGCCGTTGGTGGCAATCCGCGACGGCAGATACAAATTCGTTCATTGCGAACTCGATCCGCCGCAATTGTTCGATCTCGAAACCGATCCGCTCGAGCGGGACAATCTGGCCGACGACCCGGCCAATGCGGGTCTTGTGGCGGCATTCATGGAAAAGGTGCGGGTGCGTTGGGACATGGCCGGCTTCGACGCCGCCGTGCGCGAGAGCCAGGCACGCCGCTGGGTCGTCTATCCGGCGCTGCGCAACGGCGCCTATTACCCCTGGGATTTCCAGCCGCTGCAGAAGGCGTCCGAGCGGTACATGCGCAATCACATGAACCTCGACAATCTCGAAGAGAGCAAAAGGTATCCGCGAGGCGAATGATGGCAGACCTTCTCGTCCCCTCGCTCGACCATCTCAGACAGGCTTATGCCGTCACCTCCCAGGCGACACAGGTCACGCCACTGCTGGAATCGACGGCGCTGGCCAGGGAAACCGGCGCGGCCCGGATCTTCATCAAGCCGGAATCGCTGCAATGGGCCGGATCCTTCAAGATTCGCGGCGCCTATTGGCGGCTGAAGCGGCTTTCGCCCGATGAGGCGAAGAAGGGCGTCGTCGCCTATTCCTCCGGCAATTTCGCGCAAGGGCTGGCCGCGGCCGGCCAGGCGCTCGGCATTCCGGTCACCATTGTCATGCCGATCGATGCGCCGGCTGCCAAGCGGGACGCCACCGCAGGCTATGGCGCGCGCGTCGTACTGACCGATCATGGCGATCGGGCTCGCGAGGAAGTCGCGGCCGCAAAGGCGCGCGAGATCGCGGAGACCGAAGATCTGGCCCTGCTGCATCCTTTCGACGATCCGGAGATCGTCGCCGGCCAGGCGGGTGCCGGCCTTGAAGCGCTCGACCAGCTATCGGCCAAGGACGCCAGCGCCGACCTGTTGTTCTGCTCTGTCGGCGGCGGTGGGCTGATCGGCGGCGTTTCACTCGCCTTCCACTATCTGTCGCCGGCGACCGGGATCATCGGCGTCGAGCCGGAAGGGTTCAACGGCATGGGTTCCTCGCTGGCGCATGGCAGCATCGAGACCATGCCGATCGGCCCGAAGTCGATCTGCGACGGGCTGATGTCGCGCCGGCCAGGCGACGCGCCGTTCGCCGCGGTCAAGACCGCGGGTGTCCGCGGCATCACCGTCGACGACCAGTCGGTGCGGCGCGCGATGCGGATCGCTTTCGAGCGGATGAAGCTGGTGCTGGAACCGTCGGGTGCGGCCTCGCTGGCGGCACTGCTCGGCGGCAAAGTGGATGTGGCGGGAAAGACCGTCCTTGTAATGGCTACCGGCGGCAACGTTTCGATCGCCGATTTTATGGCGCATATGAACCATGCTTGAAGCGGATTTCGTCATCATCGGCTCCGGCTCCGCCGGCTCGGCCATGGCCTATCGCCTGTCTGAGGACGGTAAGCATTCGGTCATCGTCATCGAATTCGGCGGCACCGATCTCGGACCTCTGATCCAGATGCCGTCGGCGCTGTCGATCCCGCTCAACATGAGCCTCTACGACTGGGGGTTCGCCAGTGAGCCGGAGCCGCATCTGGGCGGCCGCGTGCTGGCGACGCCGCGCGGCAAGGTGATCGGCGGCTCGTCCTCGATCAACGGCATGGTCTATGTGCGCGGCCACGCCCGTGACTTCGACCATTGGGCAGAACAGGGCGCCGCCGGCTGGGGTTTTGCTGACGTGCTCCCCTACTTCAAGCGCATGGAGGATTCGGACGGTGGCGAGGATGGCTGGCGCGGGCACGGTGGGCCGCTGCATGTGCAGCGCGGCTCGCGCCGCAATCCGCTCTATGGCGCCTTCGTCGAAGCGGGCCGGCAGGCAGGGTTTGAACTGACCGACGACTACAATGGCGCCAAGCAGGAAGGCTTCGGCCCGATGGAGCAGACCATTCTGGGCGGTCGCCGCTGGTCGGCGGCATCAGCCTACCTGAAGCCGGCGCTCAGGCGCAAAAACGTGAGTCTGGTCAAGGGCTTTGCGCGCCGGGTGATCATCGAGAATCAACGTGCCATCGGCGTCGAGATCGAAGCTCACAAACAGATTCAGGTCGTTAAGGCGCGACGCGAAGTGATCGTCGCGGCATCGTCGATCAATTCGCCAAAGATCCTGATGCTGTCCGGCATCGGCCCAGCCGGGCATTTGCGCGAAAACGGCATTGCCGTCGTGGCAGACCGGCCCGGCGTCGGCGGCAACCTGCAGGACCACCTGGAGCTCTATATCCAGCAGGAATCGACCAGGCCGATCACGCTGAATTCAGTGCTGAACCCGTTCTCCAAGGCGATGATCGGGGCGCAATGGCTGTTCTTCAAGTCGGGCCTGGGCGCCACCAATCATTTCGAGGCCGCCGCCTTCGTACGCTCACAGGCTGGCGTCGACTATCCCGACATCCAGTACCACTTCATCCCGGCGGCGGTTCGCTACGACGGCAAGGCGGCGGCGAAGTCGCACGGGTTCCAGGCGCATGTCGGGCCGATGCGCTCGAAGTCGCGCGGCTCGGTGACACTGCGCTCGCCGGACCCAAAAGCGAAGCCGGTCATCCGCTTCAACTACATGTCGCATCCCGACGACTGGGCGGAGTTCCGCCACTGCATCCGCCTGACCCGCGAAATCTTCGGCCAGTCGGCCTTCGATGCCTATCGCGGACAGGAACTCTCGCCGGGCAGCCATGTGCAGTCGGATGACGATCTCGACGTGTTCATTCGCGACCACGCCGAAAGCGCCTATCACCCCTGCGGCACCTGCCGAATGGGCCGCGTCGATGATCAATCGAGCGTCGTCGATCCGGAATGCCGCGTCATCGGCGTCGACGGATTGCGGGTCGCCGACTCCTCGATCTTCCCGCGCGTGACCAACGGCAACCTCAACGCGCCATCGATCATGACCGGCGAGAAGGCGTCCGATCACATCCTTGGCCGTACGCCGCTCGCGCCGTCCAACCAGGAACCATGGATCAATCCGCGCTGGCAGGCATCTGACAGATAGGCCATGATCCGCCGATAGAGTGAGCCGCCCGACAGCCGCCCGCCCAATAGCCGACGCGTGGGGCCGAAATGATTTGGAGACCTCCCATGCGCGCCCAGCCCACGGCTTCGCACTATGTCAACGGACGCTATATCGAGGACGACCGCGGCGCGCCGCTGCCGGTGATCTATCCCGCGACAGGCGAGACCATCGCCATGCTGCGTTCGGCGACGCCGAACGTGCTGGAACTCGCCATCGAGGCCGCACGCGCCGCACAGCCGGCCTGGGCGCGGCTTAAGCCTGTCGAGCGTGGCCGCATTCTGCGCCGTGCGGCCGACATTTTGCGCGCCCGCAACGCCGATCTTGCCCGCATCGAGACGCTCGACACCGGGAAAGCGATCCAGGAGACGCTGGTGGCGGACGCCCCTTCGGCAGCCGATTGCCTCGAATATTTCGCCGGCGCGGTCGCCGTCTTCAACGGCGAAGCGGTCGACCTCGGCGGACCCTTCGCCTATACGCGCCGCGAGGCGCTTGGCGTCTGCGTCGGCATCGGCGCATGGAATTATCCGATCCAGATCGCCGGCTGGAAATCGGCGCCGGCGCTCGCCATGGGCAACGCCATGGTATTCAAGCCATCGGAAAACACGCCGCTTTCGGCGCTGGCGCTGGCAGAGATATACTCAGAAGCCGGCCTGCCAGACGGGCTGTTCAACGTCGTGCAAGGCTATGGCGATGTCGGTGCCGGGCTTGTCGGCCATGATGTCGTCGCCAAGGTCTCGGTGACGGGCTCGGTGCCGACCGGGCGCAAGGTGCTGTCGCTGGCCGGCTCGACGATGAAGCACGCGACGATGGAACTCGGCGGCAAGTCGCCGCTGATCGTCTTCGACGATGCCGATCTCGAAAATGCCATTGGCGGCGCCATGCTCGGCAACTTCTATTCGACCGGCCAGATCTGTTCCAACGGCACGCGCGTCTTCGTCCAGAGCGGCATTCACGACCGCTTTGTCGAGCGGCTGGTCGAACGGACCAAGAAAATCCGCATCGGCGATCCGCTCGATCCGGAAACGCAGATGGGGCCACTGGTCTCCAAGGCGCAGCACGAGAAGGTCGTCGGCTATATCGCGGCCGGCAAGCAGGATGGGGCGACGCTGGCCTGTGGCGGCAACGTGCCGTCGCTGCAGGGCTTCCAGGGCGGCTTCTTCGTCGAGCCGACGGTGTTCACCGGCGTCAACGACACGATGCGGATCGCCCGCGAGGAGATTTTCGGCCCGGTCATGAGCGTGCTGAAATTCAACAGTGAGGACGAGGTGATCGACCGCGCCAACGACACCGAGTTCGGTCTTGCCGCGGGCGTTTTCACACGCGACCTGCCGCGCGCCCACCGCGTCATCGCCGAGTTGCAGGCCGGAACCTGCTGGATCAACGCCTACAATCTGACGCCGGTCGAAATCCCCTTCGGCGGCGTCAAGCAGTCCGGCATCGGCCGCGAGAACTCGCTGGCGGCGCTGGCGCTCTATTCGCAGATGAAGTCGATTTATGTCGAGACCGGGGACGTCGCCAGTCCGTACTGATCCTGTCTACTTGTCCACCGTGCGATCCAGATACTGGGTCAGCGCACAGACCAAGTGGTAGAAGATGCTCGCCGGCACGTCCGATGCCAGCGAGCGGCCGCGCTCATCGATCCGGTCGATCCACAGACCGAGCGGGGCCGGGTCGATGTGCCAGCGGAACAGCCGGCCGACGCGCGCCTCGATCTCCGGCTTCAGATCAGGGCCGCCCGAGCCATCCAGCGCGATCGCCGCCTTGAGCGCCTCGGCCTGCGGCCAGCTGCGCGATATCAGGTCGAGCGGCAGGCCCTGCCGCGAGACTGCCCCATAGGCAAGGCCGGTGGCACGGTTGAGGCCGTTGGCGATCGCCGAGGCATAGAGTTTTCGGGCAAAGACGCTTAGTTCGGCCTGGCCGCTGCGACCGGCGAAATCGACCAGCAGCGATGCCCATTCGAAGTGGTGGCCGGGTTCGGTCCAGGTTCCCTTCTCTCCGGAGACCGGTTTCCATTCGGCATCGAAATACTCGCCGAGCGTCCAGCTCTCAGAATCGAAGAAATGGCTGCGGAAGAGGTCGATGATGCGCGCCGCACGACGCAGATGCGCGCGCTCGCCGGTCGCCTGGTGCCAGGCTAGGAAAGCTTCGAGCAGATGCATGTGCGGGTTGGAGCGCCGCTCGCCCGTCCCGCCCGATGTCTCGAGGAAGCCGGTCATGCGGCTGTCCTCCAGATGCGCATCGAGGAAGGCGAAGGTCTCTTCGCCGAGCCGCAAGGCATCGGGATTACCCGACATATGCGCGTGCGCCAATGCCAGCAGGATGCAGGAATGATCGTAGGCATCCTCGACCGGGTCGGCGACGGAGCCATCGACATTCAGCGTGCGCACCCAACCGCCCCGTTCGGTGCGGCCGTGCCCCGCCATGAAGTCGATGCCATGCGCGATCAGCCGGTCGGCCGGGCCGGTCCAGCCGTGCTCCTTGGCAACCGCAAAAGCATAGATCTGCCTGGCCTGGGTGCGCATGCGCTTGGGTTTGATGAGCGGGTTAGCGTCGAAACCCAGCGCCTCGTGGAAGCCGCCATGGCGCTCGTCGACGCCTGATGTCGACCACAACGGCAAGGTCTCCTGGAACAGCCAGTGATGCACCCGTCGCCGCCAGGCGCCGCTTTGGATGACGCGGTCATGCGCGGGCGTAAATCTGGTTTCCAGCCGTCCCGATTTTTCGAGTTGTTCGACGATCTTCTTGACGTGCTGGCTATGACTGACCGGGGCAACGAAAGTGGCATCGGCGGTCGAAACGATGGCAACGTCCTTCATGCCGATCGCCGACAGCAGGCGGCCGTCGCTGCGGATATAGGAATTCTCGCAATCGATGGCGACGACATCACCGACAACGACATTGCCCTGGCCGTCGGCGGGACCGACATCGAGGAGCGATTGCCAGGAGCCGAGATCGTTCCAGCGGAAACCGGCCGGCACCATGGCTATGTCTTTCGCCCGCTCCATGATGGCATAGTCGATCGAGTTCGAAGGGATCGCCGCGTAGAGCTCCAGTGGCATATAAAGGCCGGACAGGTCCGATGTCGCCGCGTTGTAGGCCGCTTCGGTGGCGTGCCAGATATCGGGCTGGAATGCCTCGAAGGCGTCGCGCATGGCACCGGCCCGAAACAGGAAGATGCCGGTGTTCCAGTAGAAATTTCCCGCCCTGAGATAATCGTTGGCCGTCGCAAGGTCGGGCTTCTCGACGAAGCGCGAAACGTCGAATATCCCTCCCTTCTCGGCCGATACCTCGATATAGCCATAACCGGTTTCCGGCTGGGTCGGCTTGATGCCGAACACCACCAGGCGGCCGGCGCGCGCCGGCTGCGATCCCGCTTCGATGCTTTGCCAGAATTGCCCTGCCGTCGCTATTTCATGGTCCGAGGGCACCACCAGCACCAGGCTGTCGCCGAATTCCGACAAGGTGCGCAGGGTCGCCAGTGCGACGGCGGCGGCAGTGTTGCGTCCCGCGGGCTCGAACAGGGGGCCGCCACCTGCAAGATCGAGACCGGCCAAGTCGGCACGGACACGGTCGGCATGACGCTCCGAAGCAATCAGGAAGATCGGCGTCTCGCCAGCCGCTCTCGCCGTCAGGCGGCGCAAGGTCTTGGCCAGCATGGAACCATCGCCCGACAGATCGTGGAACTGCTTGGGATTGTCCTCACGTGACAACGGCCATAGCCGAGAACCGACGCCGCCGCTCATGACAAAACTGACGATCCGCTCGGTCATTCAGATCTCGCGCTCGGGAATTGGAGGTCGATTGAGTAGCACAGACGCCTTTTAAGCGGTATCTGCCCGATTGGAAATCCGCCCGGCCGCCAGTTCGATAAAGGCCTTTACCAAGGGCGAAAGGTGGCGGCTGCTCGGATAAAGGACGTGCAGTCCGCCGGCCGGTGTCGTGTAATCCTCGAGAACGCGCTGCAGGCGCCCCTGATCGATCAGTCCTTCGGCCATCGCCTGGGGCAATTGGGCGATGCCGAAGCCCGCGAGCGCGGCCGCAACCACCGCCTGCATTTCGTTGGCGGCGAAGCGCCCCGCGACAACGACCGTCTCCTGGCCTTGTGGTCCATCCAGAACCCAATGAGCAGCTGAGGCCGATGGGCCCGCGATGACGCATCGATGGCGCGCTAGATCCGCCGGACTTTCCGGCGTTCTGTATCGTGTTAGATAGTCGGGGCTTGCGCAGAGCAGCCTGCGCGTGGCGCCGAGCTTGCGGGCGATCAGCGTCGAATCCTGAAGGGTGCCTGTGCGGAAGGCAAGGTCGATACCGTCCTCGACCAAGTTGAGCTTGTCGTCGGTGAGGCGAAGCTCGACGTTGGTCTTCGGATACAGCGCCAGAAAGTCGACCACGGCGCGGATGAGGAAGTAGCTGCCAAAACCTACCGGGGCTGAAATGCGGATAGTGCCCGACGGTTCTGCCCTCGCCTCCGCGAGACGCAGATTCGCTTCCTCTATAGTCCGCAGTCCGTGGCTGCTCTGCTGATAATAGGAGCGCCCGGCATCCGTCAGGTTGAGGCTGCGTGTCGTGCGCTGCAGCAGGCGCACGCCGACCTCGCGTTCTAGCGCGGCGACACGGCGGCTGACCGTCGTCTTGGGTATGGCGAGCAGGCGCGCGGCGGCGGTGAAGCTGCCGGCTTCGACGACGCGAGCAAACACGACGATATCATTGAGATCAATCATTGTGCTCACAAGTGGAACAAAGTTTTCCAATTATAGGCAATTATGCATCAATCGGACAGGGCCTAATTTTTGCTCCGGACAAACAAGCCAGACAGAGAAGAAGGAGCAGACGAAATGACCAGCAAACGAAGCGTTCTTGTGACCGGCGCCACGGGCCAGCAAGGTGGCGCGGTTGCGCGTGCCCTGTTGGCTAGAGGCCATCGCGTCAAGGGACTGACGCGCAAACCGGACAGCGAGGGCGCGCGGCAACTGGCGTCGGCGGGCGCCGAGGTGGTGGCCGGCGATCTCGCTGACGCGGGCTCGGTCGTGAGCGCCGCAGAAGGCGTCGACACCCTGTTCCTGATGGGCAACAGCTATGAAGCCGGCCTCGAGGAGGAGACCCGTCTGGGGATCCTTGCCGCCGACGCTGCGAAGGCAGCCGGCGTCGGACACCTGATCTATTCCTCCGTTGCCGACGCGGACAAGAAGACAGGCATCCCGCATTTCGAAAGCAAATATCTGGTCGAGCGGTATATCGAGCAGCTCGGCATTCCCTATTCGATCAGCGCGCCGGTGGCCTTCATGGAGAATGCCGTTGCGCCGTGGTCGATCGGTGCGCTCAACCAAGGCATCCATGCCTTCGCGATGCCGCCCAAGCGGGTGCTTCAACTGGTCGCCCTGGCGGATATCGGCGCCTTCGTGGCCGCTCTGGCCGAGCGGCGAGAGCGGGTGTTCGGCAAGCGCTTCGATTTCGCCGGCGACGAATTGTCGGGCGAAGAACAGGCCGCAATACTGTCCGGCGCCATCGGCCACCCGATCCGCTATCAGGAAATACCGATCGCGGTTGCCCGTCAGCAAAGCGAGGACGCTGCGCTGATGTTCGAATGGTTCGACCGCGTCGGCTACGACGTCGATATCGCCACCTTGCACAGGGAATTTCCGGAGGTGCGCTGGCACGGCTTTGCCGACTGGGCGCGCGCGTTCGACTGGAGCGTTCTGACGACCAAAGCGCCAGAACGCTGAACTAGAAGGTCTGGTTGTAGGCGCCGACTTCCGGACTGCGGCGCAGCACGGCGTCGACGGCATCGAACATCTGCCGGCGACGCTCGGACGAGACCGGGCTTTCGACGACCACGACCAGTTCCGGCTTATTCGACGAGGCGCGCACCAGACCCCAGGTGCCGTCCTCGGCGACGACGCGCACGCCGTTGACGGTGACGAGGTCCACGATCTTCTGGCCCGCGAAACTGGAGCCGTCCCGCTTCATCGCCTGGAAATCGGAGACCACCCGTTCGACGACGTCGTACTTCACCTCGTCCGCGCAGTGCGGAGACATGGTGGGCGTGCCGAAGGTCAGCGGTAGCGCACGGTAGAGATCGGCCATCGAACTGGCCGGGTTGCGGTCCAGCATCTGGCAGATGGCGATTGCCGTGACCAACCCGTCGTCATAGCCGCGCCCGATCGGGGGGTTGAAGAAGAAGTGGCCTGACTTTTCGAAGCCGGCGACCGCGCCGAGTTCGGCCACGCGGCGCTTGATGTAGGAATGGCCGGTCTTCCAGTAGTCGGTAACGGCGCCATTGGCGTGCAGCACCGTGTCGGTGTTGAACAATCCGGTCGACTTGACGTCGACGACAAAGGTCGAACCCGGATATTGGCTGGAAATGTCACGCGCCAGCATGACGCCGACCTTGTCGGCAAAGATCTCGTTGCCTTCATTGTCGACGACACCGCAGCGATCACCGTCGCCATCGAAACCCAGCCCGACATCGGCCCCTGTCTCCAGCACCTTGTCCCTGATGGCATGCAGCATCCGCATGTCCTCCGGATTGGGATTGTAGCGCGGAAAGGTGTGATCGAGTTCGACATCGAGCGGGACCACTTCGCAGCCTATGCGCTGCAAGGCTTCCGGGGCAAAGGCGCCGGCAGTGCCGTTGCCGCAGGCGGCGACCACTTTGAGCTTTCGTGTGATGCGCTTGGCCCCGGTCAGGTCGTCGAGATAGGTGGCGCGAAAATCGCGGACGAAATCATAGGAGCCGCCGCCTGTAAGGTCGAAATCGCCGGCCAGCACGATCGCCTTCAGCGCGCTCATCTCCTCGGGCCCGAAGGTCAGCGGCCGCGCCGCTCCCATCTTGACGCCGGTCCAGCCATTTTCGTTGTGCGAGGCGGTGACCATGGCCACCGACTGCGTCTCCAGTGCGAACTGCGCGAAGTAGGCCATCGGCGACAGCGCCAGGCCGATGTCCTTCACCCGTGCGCCGGCCGCCATCAGCCCGGAAACCAACGCCAGCTTGATGCCAAGCGAATAGGAACGGAAATCATGTCCGGTGACGATATCAGATCCGGCGCCGAGACGCCGGATCAGTGTGCCGAGCCCCATGCCAAGCGCCTGGACGCCGATCAGATTGAGTTCCGGCGGCACCGTCGAACCGGGATGGCCGAACCACCAGCGCGCATCATATTCCCGAAAGCCGGATGCCTTGATCAGCGCCGCGGTTTCGAATTCGAAGCTGTTGGGCCAGGCCTCGGCGACGATTTTTGGGGGCAAGACAGCAGAGCTCCAGGCGGCAAAAGCACGATCTATCGAGGCAGCGGCTTAGCACACAAGGCTTTAAGCCGCGTTTATCCCGGATGGAAATCCGGGCTTTACGGCACTACCCGACGAAAGCGGACGAAATGCGACAGAAGGGCTGCCATTGCCGCTTGCAGGAACGAAGTGTGGCGGCTATAAGCCCGCGGTCTGGTCACGGAGTGTAGCGCAGCCTGGTAGCGCACCTCGTTCGGGACGAGGGGGTCGCAGGTTCAAATCCTGCCACTCCGACCAGAAACAACAATGGGTTAGCGCCGCGACGATGGCTACCCCATAGATATCCCGACAGAAATAGCTATGTGTCTACGTGGCGCGTCCCCGCCAGCGGGCGCACGCCCCGCCGCCGTCGAAATCCTACCGCTGCAGGCCGGCGCCATGCCGACATCTTCGCCGACACAAGCGGCATCGGCTACCGCCACCGCACCTCTGTCATCGAGGAGTTAGGCCGGTTCGTCGAGTGGTACCGGGTCTTCCACGTCTGACGAGCCGGATCGGCGAGGCTCTGGGCGTACCGGACCCTTTCGAGAGCGAGCATGGCTTTGCGAATCGAGGCATCATTTATCAGTGCCTTGATCGTTGCCGTGGCGAAGAGCCGACTTCTTGAGATAGGGCGCGATAGAAATCAGCGCTGTGACCAAGCTGCTGAAAACGATCCAGCCAACTATCTCTTTTTCCGATATCTTTCGATCATGTTTGATGCCTGTTGCCGGTGGCGTCCGCGAATGGACGATTTGCGCCAGATCGGCCCGGCTGCCATGCCGGATGGAATAGGCGCGGGTAATTTCCGCGCCGAGTAGAAAGACCTCCGATGAGTAGTAGACCCACAGCAGCACCACAAGCAGCGCCCCGGCAGCGCCATATGAGGAGGCAACCGCGCTTGTGCCAATATACCAGCCGATCAACGACTTTCCGATGGTGAACAAAAGCGCCGTGATCACGGCGCCGACGCCCACATCACGCCATTCGAGTGAACGGTCCGGCAGAACTTTGTAGATGGCAGCAAACATCAGTGCGATCAGAACAAAGGAGACGATGGTATTTATGGAGGCGAGGATAAACTCGCCAAAAGGCAGGTGAGCGTTGATCACTTGGGCAAGCGCCGATATCGCCGCGCTCGCAACCAGCGAGACCAGTAGTAGAAAGCCCAGCGCTCCCACCAAGCCCAGACTTGCCGCGCGAGCCCGCACCACGCGCGAAATGGAAAATCCGGTGGGTGGCACTTTCCACATCTGGTTCAGTGAAAGCTGCATCTCTCCGAACACCCCGGATGCGGTGACAAACAGAGTGATCAAGCCCAAAATGGTCGCCAAGGTCCCTGTAGTTCTCTGGGAGGCGCTTTCGATCGTTGCTTGCAGCAAGTCGGCACTTTGAGGACCCATGACGCCTGAAATCTGTGCCGACAATGCGATCTGGGCGGCATCGTTCCCGAAGCCCAGACCGGCGATGGCAACAACGATCAGCAGGATTGGAGCGAGCGAAGTGGTCGCATAGAAAGCCATCGCCGCCCCGTGGCTCAAGCAATTGTCGTCGACGAAGCCGCGGATGCTCTCGCTCAGCAGGTGCCAAAACGCAATCAGCGACCGTGACATTGTTAGCCTCAAGACTTTTCGCAGCTCGGCTGGAGAGTTCGCCGCAACACTGGCGGACAATCTTGCGGACGGATTATGACACCATGACTCCGTCCACACTTCCACGCGCTTCACTCACGATCCTCCCTTTGCTTCAACTCGCGACGTAACTCCGCGTTCCCAAGGCGGGCTCAAAGGAAAAGGTCAGCACATTGACGCCTGCTGTTTGTGCCGGCATCGCAAGATCACCGCTTCGGTGCCACCAGCACAGATGCGAGCGGCGAGAGCATTGATCCGGCTCTCAATTGCTGGTGCGTGGGCGGCGGGCCTTGCGGGAGCATCACCTCAACGCCGCGAAAATCGCTCACGCGATCGACCAGCGGAACACGCGGTGGCGTTGCAAAAATCGAAAAAAGCTGGCCAGTTGCTTCGCCGGAACCGTTACGGAATGAGATGACGCCCACAGGCAAACAGGAGGACAATCGATGAAAACCGCAATTCTGACTGCCGCCGTGGTTCTGGCCATGCCGGGTTTTGCCTCTGCCAAGGACAAATGCGCCGACGCCAAGGATCAGGTCACCATGAACCAGTGCGCCGATGCTTCGTTCAAGAAATCGGACAAGAAGCTAAACGAGCTCTACAAGCAGATCGAAACCCGCCTCAAGGACGACGCGGATGCCAAGAAGCTTCTTGTTCAAGCGCAGCAGGGCTGGGTTAAATTTCGCGATGCGGAGTGCCAATTCCAGGCTGCGGGGGCGGCTGGAGGAAGCATGGCACCGATGCTCATCTCGATGTGCATGGACAGCTTGACGCAATCCCGTGTCAAGAATTTCGAGGGTTACCTGAATTGCCAGGAAGGCGATGCGAGCTGCCCCGTTCCAACAGCGAACTGACGCCCACAATTGGTTTGATCACAATGCAGCGGGAACCAGAAACTCGCTGGGTTTTGCGGCACAATTTCGTCCAAAAAAGCCGTTTTGGATTCGCCTGATGGGGTGCGCCTGGTGGCGGGGCATAACCCGCCACAAGGTTGTTGGCAAAGGTGATGGCTTATTTGGAGCCGCCAAGTGCCTTCAATTTCTCGCAGAACTGAGCATGAGGCTTGCTCATCGCCGCGTCGTTGCATTCCTTCATCATCTTGTCCTGATCGGCCTTGGCCATCGCAGCCCAGGCCTTTTTCATATCGGCGTCCGGCTTCATCGTCTTCATGCTCGCGTCTGTGAAGAACGGGGCCATCATCTTGGGTTCATCGAGCGCGCCGGCAAGCGCCGCGCCGCCAACAATCGTGAAAGCAAGTGCGCCTAAACAGGCAGTTTTGAAGCTCATGAAATTATCCTTCCCTATTTTTGTGCCCGGACCGTCGTTTGCGATCAGGTGCGGTTTCTAACTCTATATAAGCAACATCTAAAAAACGGCGAATGTTGGGATGTCGCTTCACAAGTCAATCACATCCTTGAAACGAATGGCGCCGCGCGGCGGACTGTATCCGCCTTTTTCGGATTACTCAGCCGCCGATATGTCTGGCCTGCTGCCGCTGGCACTCAAGGATTTGACCAGAGCACAAGAACACCCCGGTCCTTGGCCGCCAGAATGCCATCGAACGGTTCGCAGCCTTGCTGGAACGCCAAGCGGGCCTGCGCAAGAGTGGCCGATGTCGCGACTGGATATTGGCGACTATCTCGGCCTCACCATCGAAACGGTGTCGCGGGTCTTCACCCGCCTCAAGGACAAAAGCATCATTCGCCTGCTCGGCTTGCGCAGCATCGAAATTCTAAAGCTGGACGTGCTGCCGAACATGGGCAATAACGCGCCTCGCTCGTCCAACAGTCACCCGCAAGGGCACGGTGCACGCCCCCTAGCGGAGGCCGAAAAAGCTCAATATCGCTATCACGATGACCACCGCTCCGATGAGCCAAATGATATTGTTCATGATCTCTCTCCTGTTGCCTGGTGAGCCCGCGCCTCTGGCGGAGGACGCGGGCCGATCAGCCTTTGCCTGCTGATCTTCAGCGGACCTCAAACCGTGATGCCTGCTGTGGAGATAAAACCATTAGGCTTATCTAATGTTCCGCCGCTTGACAGGATCTCGAAATAGCTAAGCGACTTGCTTCTGTGGGACAGAGACAGATTGGTCCTCACAGCAGCAGTTGCGCTGGCCTGCCCGCGCGGACGACGGGCGATGCGGCAGCGTAGCTGCCCGGGAGAACCAACCGTAATTATAGAAGAGCCGATGTCGCGACCATCCTCGGATGAGGACTCATGGAGTCCGTCGCCAAATGTTGCGATTTTTCTCCAGGTCTGGTCGCACGATCCGATAGCCAGCCCTTCGATTTACCATACGTCCCAGCTGTCCCGGGAAGCCCGGAACCAAAGGGATCAGCGGCAGTTGTATCCAGCGAAGGGCTAACAAAGGCAATGGAGAAATTGCAATGAAAACAGTGGCCATCTGCGCTTTGGCGCTTTCGCTGGGGTTCCCAGCTTTGGCATCGGCCGCCCAGACTGACGTTGTCATCAAGACCCATCATCGACATCATAGCCACGTCAGGATCATCAATGAGGAGGGCCAGCGCCTTCATCACCGTCACCATGGACAGATCGCGTTCTACGACAATGGCCGCCGGCATCACCATCGGAATACGGTCGTTGTCACCGGCTCCGTCTCCACTCACCACCGTCATCATCACCCGGTGGTGATGGAAAACAGCGGCTACTGATCGCCGACTGGTGGCCCGGCTCTCGATCAAGCCTGGCCACCAGGTGCGAAAGAGAACCGGGCCAATGCTGAGATCTCGTCATCGGCAATTCGTCGTCTCCTACGCCGGACGGGCCTGTTGCTGCACCAAAGGGGAACTTGGTGATCAATCAGCTAAGGACTACTCCAGCCACCATGAAGGTAATAGCCACAGCGAAGATCGGTGCGAGCAACCAGCGCGCCTGGCCAACACTCTTCTCCATCGGCTTCCTCCCATAATCTCGTAGCGGACAAACGGTGGCAAACAGCGGCTGTTCCGGGCGCCGCGGCCGGCAAGACCATTACGTCTTGGGGCAAGACCTAAGTCCCGCACCTCGCCAGACCGAAGCCCAGCCCTGGAACGTTTGCCCGCCCTCCAGAGTTCGGTTGGCTGGGCGCGAGGACCATCAAAAAAGAAGCGGACGTAGATGACCACGACAATCTCGAATCGTGACAACGCAAGATCCGATGCCTTGCAGCTGCGCGTGGCAGACCTCAGGAGCAGGATGCGCGACGCGCGGATCACCGAGGGCGAAATCAAGACCTTCCAAAAGGTCGCGGCCGTAATGGAGGACGGTCAAGGCCGGATCGATGGCGACGATTTGATCGCCGCATCCTTCGTTACCGACGTGCTGACGGACACGACGCGCCCTGAATGACTATGCCAACAATCAGCAGGCTTTTTGAATCCCATTCCGAAGCAGCCCGGATCGCCGGCAACCTTTTGGCGGCCGGGGTTCCTCGCGTACAGATCGCGATTATCGGGCCCTACCATGACGAAATCGGTGTCCTGAAATCTCCCGCTGTCATGCTTGGCGCCACCGCCGGGCTGTTGGCGTGCCTGAGCGCTTTTGCTGTCCACGGCATCAATCCTTTTGCGACCGGCCTGTCGGCGACGGCCCTGATAGGCTGCGGCTGCGTCCTCGGCGGGTTGCTCGGAGCCATGGCCGCGGGCGCCAGAAGGCTTGAGCGTCGAGGCGTCGGCGAAGGGGTTGTGCTGGTGACAGCCCATGTCGATGAGAATGCCACGGACATCGCCCAAATGGTGCTCGGTGGTGGTTGTGTCCCCATGACCGGATTGGACGCCGAAGCAGCGTAAGATTTCGATGACATTGAATAAACGGGCCGATACCCCAGTGCAGAGCGCGAGCACTGGGTATCGGCCCCTCAACCTTTGACGAGATGGGCATCGGCCCCTAGTTTGATCGATGAATATGAGGGGGCCGGTAAAACGGCGAACCGGACGCGGACATGAATTTGATCTCAACGACAGGATCGGCACCGGTTCTTCTGGCTACGGTGTTTCTTGTTGCCGGATGCTCCTCGATCGGCAGGACGGCCGATCCGACCAAATACGAGAGCATGAGCTGTACCGAGCTCAACAGCGCCGTGGGAAGCAGCGCGAGCGACATCTCGCAAACCGCGATCACCCGCGGCAAGGTCGCCAACACCAGAGTGCCGCGCTGGCTGCCTGGCGGATCGCGCGTGAAGATGGCGGTCGCCAACCGTGAAACGGCAAGGATCGACCGGTTGAAGCAACAGCAGGATGCCGTTGTCGCCGTGCGCGCACGCAAGTGCGCCAGCTCAGCCGGCTGAGCGAACAGGCCTCACCTACAGTGACTTGTCACGCGCTCAACCGGAAGCGCGTGACGTCGATCGCGGCGTTCATCAGCGTCTGTGTATAAGGCGCTTGCGGATTGCTGAAGATGGCCTCGGTCGGCCCCTCCTCGACGATCTTGCCCTGCTTCATGACGATGATGTAGTCGGCCATGGCGCGCACCACCGCGAGATCGTGGCTGATGAACAGGTAAGACAGTTCGTGGTCGGCCTGGAGCTTGCGCAGCAGTTCCACGATCTGTTTCTGCACCGAGCGATCGAGCGCCGAGGTGGGCTCGTCCAGCACGACCATCTTCGGCTTCAGGATCATGGCGCGGGCAATGGCGATGCGTTGCCGCTGTCCGCCGGAAAATTCGTGCGGGTAGCGGTTGCGGGCGTTGGGGTCGAGACCGACTTCGCGCAGGGCCTCGACCGCACGCTGGTCGCGCTGCTTTCCCGAAAGGTTCGGCTCATGGACCAGCAGCCCTTCGGTGATGACCTGGCCGACGGTCATGCGGGGCGACAGCGAGCCGAAGGGATCCTGGAAGACGAGCTGCATCTGGCGCCGCAGCGGTCGCATCTGCTGCCGGTTGGCAGTGGAAATGTCGCGATCGCCGAACCGAATGAGCCCATCGCTCGGCAAAAGCCGCAGCAAGGCGCGGCCGAGCGTCGATTTGCCCGAGCCGGATTCGCCGACGATGCCGATGGTCTGGTTGCGTTGCAACCGGATCGAGATGTGATCGACGGCCCGCAGCATCAGCGGTTCGCCGGCGAAAAACCCGCCACCGATCCTGAATGTGACTTCGACATTCCTGCCCTCGAGCACCACGGGCGCATTGGCGGGCGGAGGTGCCTTGGTTCCCGTCGGCTCGGCCGCCAGCAGCATCTTGGTGTAGGCATGCTGCGGGTTGGCGAAGATCGCTTCCGCCTCCCCTTCCTCGACGACCTCCCCCTGGCGCATGACATAAACCCGGTCGGCGAAGCGGCGGACGATGCCGAGGTCGTGGGTGATGAAGACGATCGCCATGCCAAGCTTGCGCTGCAACTCGGCCAGCAGCATCAGGATCTGCGCCTGGATGGTCACGTCGAGCGCCGTCGTCGGCTCGTCGGCGATCAGGATGTCGGGGTCGTTGGCGAGCGCCATGGCGATCATCACGCGCTGGCGCTGGCCGCCGGACATTTCGTGCGGATAAGATTTCATCCGCCGTTCCGGATCGGGAATATGGACGAGCCGCAGCAGCTTGAGCGCCTCATCATGCGCCTCTGTGGCGCTCAGGCCCCGATGCCGGCGGATCGGCTCGATCAGCTGGTTGCCGATCGAATAGAGCGGATCGAGCGAGGTCATCGGCTCCTGGAAGATCATGCTGATCTTGCGGCCGCGGACCTTGTTCAGCTCGGATTTGCTCAACGTCAACAGGTTGCGGCCGCGATAGTCGACACTGCCCGACGCCTCGCCATTGGAGGCCAACAGGCTCATCGCCGCCATCATCGTCTGGCTCTTGCCGGAGCCGGACTCGCCGACGACTGCGACGGTTTCGCCCGCATTCACGTGGATGTTGATACCCTTGACCGCTTCGACCGCACCGTCGAGCGTGCGAAAGCGGACGCGGAGGTCCTTGACGCTGAGGATCGTTTCGGGCGTGGCCATGTCAGCGTTCCCCATCTTTATCGATCCCTTGGGTCGAGCGCGTCGCGCAGGCCGTCGCCGACGAAGTTCAGGGCGAACAGCGTGGAGACGAGGAAGAAGGCGGGAAACAGGAGCAGCCAGTTGGCGGTGCCGATGTTCTTGGCGCCAACCGAGATCAGCACGCCCCAGCTGGTCATCGGCTCCTGGATGCCAAGGCCGAGGAACGACAGGAAGCTCTCCAGGATGATGACCTGCGGCACCAGCAGCGTCATGTAGATCACCACGGGGCCAAGCAGGTTGGGGATGACATGGCGCAGCAGGATGCCGCGCTGGCCGATGCCCATGGCTTCCGCCGCCTGGACATATTCCTGCCGGCGGATGGACAGCGCCTGGCCACGCACGATGCGCGCCATGTCGAGCCACAGCACGGCACCGACCGCCAGGAACATCAGCACGAAGTTGCGGCCGAAGAACACCACCAGCATGATGACGAAGAAGATGAACGGCAAGGAATAGAGCACGTCGACGATGCGCATCATCACCTCGTCGACCTTGCCGCCGGAAAAGCCGGCGGCGGCGCCATAAATCACACCAATCACCACCGCCACGATGCCCGCGAGCAAGCCGATGGCAAGCGAGATGCGCCCGGCCATCAGCGTGCGCGACAAGAGATCGCGGCCAGTGTTGTCGGTTCCGAACAGGAAATACTGCTGCTTGACCGATGCGCTCATCGTCACTTCGAGGCCGTCGGTCGACTTGCTCTCGATCTTGGTGTCGTCGAAGGCATCGGAACGGTCGAGGTAGCGGATGTTGCGGTCGTCGATCGGCTTGGCCGACTTGACCGTGACGAAGACCTTATTGCCCTCCTGGTGCCACTCCTTGACGTCGACGCGCATGCGTTTGATCGCTTCGGTGAGCGCCGTCTCGATCATATCGGGTTTCGGGTAGGCCGACAGGCTTGGCGGCATGCGCACATAGTCGGCGTAGATGGTCGTGTATTGATGCGGCACGAACCACGGGCCAAAGACGCTGACGACCCCGATCAGAACGAGGTAGTAGAGGCTGAACATGGCGGCGCGGTTGGCCTTGAGGCGCGCCCAGGCATCACCCCAAAGCGAGCGACCGACGACGGCGGGAGCGGTGGCTGCGATGTCAGTCATAGCGCACCCTCGGGTCGACGATCGCGTACATGACGTCGACGATCAGGTTGAAGATGATGGTGAAAATGGCGATCACCACCACCGTTCCCATCACCAGCGTGTAATCGCGATTGAGCGCGGCATCGACGAAATAGCGGCCAACGCCCGGAATGGAGAAGATCGTCTCGACGATGACCGAGCCGGTCAGCAGTGCCGCCGCCGCCGGGCCGGTGAAGGAGACGATCGGCAGGATGGCGCCGCGCAAGGCGTGCTTGACCACCACCGACCAGTCGGAGAGGCCGAGCGCTCGCGCCGTTCGGATATGGTGGGATCGCAGCGATTCGATCATCGAGCCGCGCATCAGGCGGGCGACGATGGCGATCTGCGGCAAGGCGAGCGTCAGCACCGGACCTACCTTGTTGATGAAAGCGCCATCGCCCCATCCCCCGATCGGCAACAGCCTCCAGGTCAGCCCGAACAGGAGCTGGATCACCGGCGCGATGACGAAGGTGGGGATGGTGCTGCCGGCGGTCGCCAGCGCAATCACCGTATAGTCGCCAAGCTTGTTCTGGTTGAGCGCGGCAATGGTGCCGAGCACGCTGCCGAGCAGCAGCGCCAGGATCAGCGCCGAGGCACCGAGTTGGACGGAAATGGGCAGGCCCTTGGCAAACAGTTCGGTGACGGTGAAATCCGGCATGTTGTAGCTCGGGCCGAAATTGCCGCGCAGCAGATTGCCGAGATAGTGGACATATTGCAGCCAGAGCGGATCGTTGAGACCGAACTGGGCTTCAAGATTGGCCTTGATCTCGGGGCTAAGTCCCCGCTCCTGGTTGAATGGACCGCCCGGCGCGACGCGCATCAGGAAGAACGCCATCGTCACGATGACGAACAGCGTCGGGATGGCGGTCAAAAGCCGCCGGAATACGTATCGCAGCATCGGTGCCCCGCTTGATCTGGAGCACGCCCGTCCACCCGGACGATTGCGCTCCAGCCTTCAAATCTTCGCACCGAAATTTCCGAAAATCGATTCCGCTTCCCGGGCCGATGCGATGGCAAACCAGCGCCGCCGCGCATTCAGTTGCGCGGCGGCTTGGCCAGGGATCAGTCCTTGCTGACGAAGCGTGACGGATGCACGTCCATCACATTGTCGACGAAGCCATGCAGCTTCGAGGAAACGATGTCGTGGTAGCTGTAGTAGAGGAGCGGGATCTGGCCGACATCGTCGATCAGGATGCGCTCGGCGGCGGAGAGGTCCTTCATGCGCTCTTCAGGCTTGCCGCCGGCGGCCGCGGCCTTGTCCATTGCCGCTTCGTATTGCGGACTGTTGTAGTTCGAATAGTTGTTGCCGCTGGCCTTGCGCGTGATGCCGAGGAAGGTTTCCGGATCCTTGTAGTCGGCAATCCAGGCGGCACGCGCCACGTCATAGTCGCCCTTCTGCTCGAGGAAGGAGTAGTGGGTCTTGGTGTCGGTGTTGAGCAGCGTGACGTCGACGCCAAGCGGCTTCAACTGTTCCTGGATCGCCACAGCGGTGTTCTTGTGGTTTTCCGAGGTGTTGTAGCGGATCTCCATCTTTAGCGGATGCTCGGGCGTGTAGCCAAGCTTCTCAAGGATTTTCTTGGCCGCGTCCTCGCGGTCGATCTGCGGCATGTCGGCGTATTTGGCCATTGCGGGCGTGTAGCCCTCGATGCCGGGAGGCACCATCGAATAGCCGGGCAGCATAGAGTTCTGCCAGACCTTTTCAGCGATGAAGTCACGGTCGATCGCCATCGAGATGGCGTTGCGCAGCTCGGGGTTGTTCCACGGCGCCTTGTCGGTCTTGATCGCATAATAGTAGGTGCCGAGATACGGCCCGACATGGATCTGGTCGCCGAACTTGGTCTTGAGGTCGGCGAGCTGTTCGGTCGGCAGATCGTCATAGCTATCGAGTTCGCCGGCCTCGAAGCGCTTCATAGCCGATGAACGATCCTCGGTCGGGATGTAGTTGACGACGTCGAACTTGACGGTCGCGGCGTCCCAGAATTTCGGATTCTTGACCAGTTTCATGTGGTCGTTGGGAACCCATTCGGCCAGCGTATAGGCGCCGTTCGAAACCAGATTGCCGGGCTTGATCCAGTCGGCGCCGAGCTTTTCAATCGAGGCCTTGCTGACCGGATAGGTCGCCTGATGGGTCAGCATCTCCAGGAAGTACGGCGTCGGTGCCTTCAGAGTCACTTCCAGGGTGTTGGCGTCGATCGCCTTGACGCCCATGTCCTCCGGCTTGCCCTTCTTGGTGTTGACGTCCTCCGCACCCTTCACCGGATAGAGCATCGAGGCGTATTCCGCGCCGGTCGCCGGATCCTCGAGCCGGTGGAAGGCGTAGACGAAGTCGTCCGCCGTCACCGGGCTGCCATCCGACCACTTGCCGTCCTTGCGCAGCTTGAAGGTGTAGACGGTGCCGTCATCCGACACCGTCCAGCTTTCGGCGGCGCCCGGAATGAGGTTCGCCTTCTCATCTTGCATGACCAGTCCCTGGAACAGGTCACGCAGCACGTTGGCTTCATAGACGGTCGAGGTCTTGTGTGGATCGACCGATTCCGATTCAGCGGCGGTGCCCCTGTTATAGACGGCCTCGGCAAAGGCTGGCGTCAAGAACGTGCCGGAAGCCAAGGTCATGGTCGTGGCGAGTACCGTCGCCTTCAGCATGTTTTTCAGCATGAAGTTCTCCCTGTCGGCGCTGCCATCGGCGCGCCTTTGCGTGTTGACGCCCCGGAACCGATGTCTGGCTCCTTTGAGCGCGCCGCCGGTTCCCTCCGGCGGCTGGTGGCAGGAGACTAGACAGGAGGTAAGCTCTTTTCAACTGAGTACTGATTGACCCTAAGTCAATCCTCATTATCGCAGAAGCAACGGCTAAATTAGAAAGACGTTTCAATCGAGCGCATCCCTTGGTTGCACCCGGAGTTTCCGCTTTCTGCATGCGAACTTGAGCATGCTGGTGCCATGGTCCACAACCTCATTTCCAAGGTCCGAAGGCGCCAGTTCCGAACAGACAATTCGGGAACTTCAGCGGTCGAGTTCGCACTGTTGTCGCCGCTTTTCATCCTTCTTTTGCTCGGAATGGTTGCCTACGGCATCTATTTTGGTGCCGCCAACTCGATCCAGCAAATCGCAGCCGACGCCGCCCGGACGGCTATCGCCGGGGTGAACCAGACCGAGCGTCAGACGCTCGTGGCCAGCTATCTCACCAACAATGCCGGCGGCTACCCTTTCGTGGACGCCAGCAAGCTGACCTACCAGGCCAATGACAGCGTGGCCGACGGAAGCCAGTTCGTGGTGTCCATCTCGTATGATGCCCGCAACCTGCCGATCTGGAATCTGTTCCCGGGCATAGCCATGCCAGGGACGACCATCAAGCGTCAGTCAACGATCAGGGTCGGGGGTATCTGAATGCTGCAGCGGGCTGGCAGGGGCATCGGCCGGCTTGCACGGTCGATGATGGGAGACAGGAAGGCGAACTTCGCCGTCATGACCGCATTGAGCGCGCCGGTCGCGCTGGCGCTGGCCGCGGTGGCGATAGACGAGGCCTCCATCTATACCGAGCGCCGGGAAGCCCAGGCGATGGTCGACCTGGCAGCGATCACCGCCGCCTCGAACATCAACAACGTCAACACAGCGGTCGTCACCACGCTCACCGACAACGGCATGCCGGGTGTCGTTGTTCAAGCTTCGGGCCAGACCATCCCAGCGGCCGTCGGAAAGACGGTGGTGACGGTCACGCGGGGCCGATATGCCTCGTCGACCGCCAATGTCAGCCAGCGCTTCCAGGCGGGCGTGACGCCTTACAATGCGGCGCGGGTGACTTTGGCGAAAATTCCCCAGCGCTACTTCGCAAGCTCGCTGATCCCCACTCCCGTCATCGACACCCAAGCCACTGCCAGCATGACGCCGCAGGCGACATTCTCGGTCGGGTCGAGATTGCTTAGCGTCAATGGCGGCATCCTCAACGCACTTTTGAGCGGACTTCTCGGCGGCAACATCTCGCTCAGCGTCATGGATTACAACGGGCTGATCTCGGCCGATGTCAGCGTGCTTTCCTTCATCAGTGCGCTCGGCACACAACTGAACATCACGGCCGGCACCTATTCCGACGTTCTGGCATCGAAGGCGACCGTCGGCCAGATCGCCACTGCCATGGCCAATGTTCCTGGCCTCGGCAATACCGCCAAGGTCGCCTTGCAGACCATCGCCTCCAAGTCGACCAGCACCGTCAAGATCCCACTCAGCGGACTCGTCGACCTTGGCTCCGTCGGCAGCCTGGGTCTCGGGCAACAGCCGTCCGGCCTTGGCGTGGACGCCAGCGCCATGGGGATGCTGACGGCGGCCGCCGTACTTGCAAACGGCACCAACCAGGCCGCGATCGATCTCGGCGCCACCATACCGGGGCTGCTTTCCACCAAGCTCAACATCGCCATCGGGGAGCCGATGCAATCCTCGCCCTGGCTGGCGGTCGATGGTATCGGCACTGTCGTGCGGACCGCCCAGACGCGCCTCAAACTGACGGCCTCCGTCGGTATCGGTACGCCCGGCCTGGCCGGCGGCATCAGCTTGCTGGCCGTCAATCTGCCGCTCAATGTGGAAGTCGCCTATGCCGAGGCCAAGTTGACCGACATCACCTGCCCGACAGGGCCGTCCAGCATCAGCGTTTCCATCGCCGCGCACCCCGGTATTGCCCAGTTGAACCTGGCCAACAGCAACAATCCTTCCGGCTTCGCCGATTTCAGCCAGCCGCAGACCTTTACGGACGCAGACATTGCGGATGTTAAGCTGCTGCTGATACCGTTGATCCAGGTGATGGGTTCGGCCGCGCCCGCGATCACCAACAACAACCCGCAGACTCTGACCTTCAACGCGACCGACATCGCCAGCAAGACGGTGAAGACCGTTTCGACGCGAAACATCACGCAGTCGCTCACCACGTCCCTGGTCAACAACCTCTCGCTTTCGGTCAATCTGCTTGGTCTTGGGATCGATGTGACCACCCTGCTCGGAACGGTCAAACCAGCCGTGGTGGCCCTGCTCAACACTGTAACGGCGCCCGTGGACGACTTGCTCTACAATGTGCTGTCAGCCCTGGGCGTCGGTGTCGGCCAGGTCGACGTGCGCGTCACCGGCGCGACCTGCGGACGGGCAGTGCTCGTTCAGTAGGACCGCTTGGTCACAACCGAAGCGCCAATCAGTCGAGCCGACCGAGGAAGCAACCGAGAGCCGGCAGCGAGAGCGCGTTTTCCTCGACGGAAGCAGTGCCGCCCAGGACAGCCGCGACAGTTCCGATATCCTCAGGCAACGGCCAAGTCGCCGGCTCTCCGGCGAAATTGAAGACACAGAGCAGCCTCTCCCCATCACCCTCGCGGATGAAGGCGAGCACGTCGCCCTCCGTATCGAGAAAGCGGATCGAGCCGCCGACCAGCGCAGGATGCTGTTTGCGCAAGGCGAGCGCCGAGCGGTAGGCCGACAGCACCGATTGCTCCTCGCCGTTCTGCACATCGACCGCGCGGGCGCGATGGCTTGCCGGCACAGGCAGCCAGGGTTTCGCGGTGGAAAAGCCCGCATTGTCGGCACCCGCCTTCCAGACCATCGGCGTGCGGCAGCCGTCCCTGCCCTTCACGCCGGGCCAGAAGCGGATGCCGACGGGATCGCGCAGATCCTCATAGGCAAGCTCCGCCTCCTCAAGGCCGAGTTCCTCACCCTGATAGAGGCAGATTGAACCGCGCAAGCTGCTCAACAGCGTGATCGAGAATTTGGCCACCCGGTCGGGATCGCCACCCGGCCGCGTCCAGCGGCTGACATGGCGCACCACGTCATGGTTGGAAAACGCCCAGCAGACCCAGCCATCGGCAACCGCATTTTCGAAGGCCTCGACGCAGCCACGCACATGCGCTGCGGAGAATTGCGAGCCGAGCAGGTCGAAAGTGTAGCTCATCTGAAGCTTGTCGCCGCCGGAGGTGTAGGCGGCGAGCGTCTGCAAGGAGCGGCCTTCATCGCCGATCTCGCCGACGGCGGCGCGGCCCTCATACTCGTCCAGCAAAGCCCGAAAGCGCCTGAGGAAATCGAGGTTTTCCGGCTGCGTCTTGTCGAACAGATGCTCCTGATAGAGGTAGGTGCTGGTCTCCGTATTGGTGCCGGCAACACTCGAAGCCAAGGGCGGATTGCTGCGCAGCCAGCGGTCGTGGACATAGTAATTGACCGTGTCGAGCCGGAAGCCGTCGACACCGCGCTCGAGCCAGAACCGCACCGTGTCCAGCAACGCGTCCTGGACCTCCGGATTGTGGAAATTGAGATCCGGCTGCGAGGCGAGGAAATTGTGCATGTAATATTGGCGGCGGGTCGCGTCCCACTCCCAGGATGGTCCCCCGAAGACCGACAGCCAATTGTTGGGCGCGCCGCCGTCCGGCTTAGCGTCGGCCCAGACGTACCAGTCGGCCTTGGCGTTGTCGCGGCTGGCGCGGCTTTCGATGAACCATTCATGCTTGTCGGATGAATGCGACAGCACCTGGTCGATGATGATTTTCAAGCCGAGCCTGTGCGCTTCGGCGATAAGCGCATCGAAATCCGCCAATGTGCCGAACATCGGGTCGACGTCGCGATAGTCGGATACATCATAGCCCATGTCGGCCATCGGCGACTTGAAGAAGGGCGACAGCCAGACAGCGTCGACGCCGAGCGAGGCGATATGAGCGAGCCTTGACGTGATGCCCTTGAGATCGCCGCTGCCGTCGCCGGTGGCGTCCTGGAAAGAGCGCGGATAGACCTGATAGATGACGCAGCCGCGCCACCATTCGGGCCTCTGCATGGCATTGTCGTCGGACATTTATGAACCCTTCCCGGCGCCACCGTTTCCGGTCCGGCCCTCGATCATGAAGTTGACGCTGCGGCCCGGCAGAGGGCGTAGAAGGTCGATCGCCTGCGTCTCGATTGCCGCGCGCCAATGGAAGCCATCTCGCACCGGCAAGGTGAAGACGCATTGGCGGCGGTCGCCGTTGATCATGACGGCAAGACGGCCGCCCACAGCATAGCGCAGCAGCATGACGAGGCGGTGCCGGCTGGAGTCGTTCCAGTCGCTCTCGTTGAGCGGAGCGCCCGTCTCGGTCAGCCACGAGACATCGGGGATGTCGGAACCGTCAACCGCTTGCCCGGTCAGGAAACGCGTGTCCGACAATGCGGGCACCGCCTGGCGAAGGGCTGCGAGCGCCGATGCATAACGCTCCAGCGCCTGGTCGCGGGCTGCCCAGTCAAGCCAGGTGATGGCGTTGTCCTGCGCATAGGCGTTGTTGTTGCCCTTCTGGGTGCGGCCGAACTCGTCGCCTGCGGTCAGCATGATGGTGCCGCGCGAGGCGAACAGCGTGGCGAGCAGTGCGCACTGGTCGTCGAAGCGCGCCTTGGTGATCGCCGCGTCGCCCGTCTCGCCTTCGGTGCCATTGTTCCAGGACAGGTTTTCGTTATGGCCGTCGCGGTTCTGCTCGCCATTGGCCCCGTTGTGCTTGCGCTCATAGGAGACGATATCAGCCAGCGTCATGCCGTCATGGGCGGCGATGAAGTTCACGCTGCGGCTTGCCGGCTCCCCTGCCCCGTTGAACGCGTCGGACGAACCGGCAAGGCGCGTGGCGAGAGCACCGACCATGCCGGCATCGCCGCGCCAGAAGCGTCTGACATCGTCGCGGTAGCGATCGTTCCACTCAAGGAACGGGGGCCGGAAATTGCCCAGTTGATAGCCGTTTGCCCCGATATCCCAAGGCTCGGCGATCAGCACGCGGTCGCGGAGTACCGGATCATGGGTGATGGCCCGGAGCAGCGGCGCTTCCGGATCGAAGATACCATCGATCCGGCCCAGCACCGGAGCCAGATCGAAACGGAAGCCGTCGACGCCGGCCTGGCGCACGAAATGACGGAGTGTGTCGAGCACCATTTCCCGCACCACCGGATGGTCGCAAGCGATCGTGTTGCCGGTGCCTGTGTCATTGACCAGCACGCGATCCGGCCGGTGCCGATAGTAGGCCTGGTTGTCGAGGCCGCGTAGCGAGAGCGTCGGCCCCAGCCTGTCGCTTTCGCCGGTATGGTTGAAGACGAGGTCGAGAATGGTGCCGATGCCGGCCCGGCGCAGCGCAGCGACTGTATCCTGCAATTCCGTCAGGCCGCCGGGCGCGAGGCGTGGGTCGAGCGCCATGAAGGTCACGGGATTGTAGCCCCAGGCGTTGCTTAAGCCCAGCGGCGGCAGATGTCGCTCGTCGATCGACGCTGTCACCGGCATCAGTTCGACAGCGGAGACACCGAGCCTTTGCAGATGCTCAATGATGGCTGGATGGGCAAGTGCGGCGATCGTACCGCGCTGTTCTTGGGGCACATCCGGGTGGAGCTTGGTGAAGGCGCGGACATTCAATTCGTAGATCAGGCCGCCCGGACGAAACAGCGGCGGCAGGATCGATGGGGCCGCGGGCAAGGCCTTGGCCACGGCCTTGGGCATCACCGACGCGGTGTCGGCGCCCTCATTGCGCCGCGCGGCGAGCCGCCAGTGATAGGCATAGGGCCGGTCGATCTCGACGGCGTAAGGATCGGTCAGCAGCTTGTCGGGGTCGAACCACAGCCCACGCTCGGGTGCATAGTCGCCGTCGGCTCGCAGGCCATAGCGCGCGCCCACGGCCAGGCCGGAGACGAAAAGCGCATGCATGCCGTCGCCATCCGGCGTCAGCTCCAGCCGGTCGAGTTCACGGTTTCCCTGCTCGTCGAAAATCGAAACCCAGAGGCGATGGGCCGACGAGGACCATGCGGCAAAGCGGATGCCTTCGCTGGTGATGGTGGCGCCGAGCGGCGTCATGCGCGCGCCTTCCCTTCTCCCCTTGTGGGGCCCGAAGGGCGGGCGAGACCGTTGGCTCGCCCCGGGGGTGGATCGGCGCGCAGCGTCGAGCCGGACGAGGGGTGTTGGAAGGAATGAGGCGCCCGTGTTCTGGGCGCCGGTTTGCGCCAAGCTGGAGCACCCCTCATCCGTCCGAGCTTCGCTCGGCCACCTTCTCCCACAAGGGGCCTGTTGCGCAATATTGCGGGAGGCGTGTTGTGAGGATTGAGGGCGGCCATTTTCGTTGCTTTGGAGGCTTTTCGGGGTTTGGGAGCCGCGCCTTTGCGGCGTTTGGCGGATTTCGGGCGCAGCTATGGCGTGATCGCCGCCCATCGTCTCATGTTGAAGGCGATGGTGGCGAGCATGATCTGGGCCGTTGCCTTGACGAGGCCGACATAGCGGATGCGGGTGAGACGCATGCGGTTCTTGAGCGTGGCGAATGTGGTTTCCACCGCCGCCCTGCGCCGCGCGATCAAGCGGTTGTAGAGCTTGAGGCGGGGCGGCAGTTCGGGATGGTGTTT
>NZ_AZUY01000018.1 GCF_000513935.1 Mesorhizobium sp. WSM3626
TTGTAGCGTGTGAGGATCTTGTAGCCCGTCTTGCGCGAGATATCGAACTCCCGGCAAAGCACGGCCATCTTCTCGCCGTCCAGCAGACGGGCGATGAACTTCAGCCGCTCTTCCATGACGTTACACTCCTTCCAAGGCACCTTGCTCTCCTTGCAAAGGGCCGAAAGTGTAACCCATCTATCCGCAATGAACTGTCACCCATCTCTCGGGAAGGGCACCAAAGACTATACGCGGGCACCACACATGACGGAGTGGGTTTGCCGTGGTTGTGACTGGTCGACTAACCCGTACGGAGCTACGGCAGCGACACCTCTGGGCAGTGCCGCTGCCGTGTCGCAGCTAGGCGGCGATCCCACCGCGGCCTGATTTGGTGCCACTCATCCAGGGCAGCGGAGCAAGCGGCTCCTGCAGGATCTTGACGGATCTCGCGAAGCCAGCGACGGCATCGCGCGCGACCGACAGTGGTATCTGGCCATCGTAAGCACGCTGGCAAGCCCGGAAAGCCGTTTCGAAAATCGGGCCCCGCCGCTCCCGCGGCCACTCATCCAGGAAATCGAAGGCATCCTCAAGACTTCCTATTTCTTGAATGAACTGGCCATCCTTGACCAACACCGGTCGATCGAACGTCCTGTCGTCCATGTAGTCCTCCATTCGGTTGAACGAATTGGTTTGCCGATTCAGGTTTTCACGCGACGGCATGCTCAGGCTCCGCGAACATGCCGCCATCCCCACATCTGGGCGGAACGCCGGCATACGCGGGAACCGGCGGCGGATCATCGTCATCGTCATCTCGCCAGGGGTACCGTATCCAACCGCGCCTGGCTTTGTTGCGACGCCGGTCTGAAGGCGGACTGCGGTCAACCGGTGGCCTGGCCGGCGGCTTGCGCCCGATCTCGTCCAGGGTGTGGAGCGCACGAAGAATCTCGCTGAACTGCGCAACGGCACCGCTGTCCAATTGGCGTAGGCTGGGATTGTCTGGAACCGCATTGGCGTCCGAAGCCCAGAAGGCGAGCAAAGCCCTCTTTTCGTCGATCGTCATTTTTCTTTCAGGACATCCTCCGGCCTACGCACGGCAGCGAATCCCGCAACGTGATCTGCCAGTTTGGATTCATGAAAACAGTAAGCTTGCGATCTCATCTCCATTCTCCGCGATCTGTGCCTCCCGGCCGAGCCGGGAGGCGGACCACAGACTGAGGTTTCCGGTATCAGGCCACCTTGCGTTGCGGCTCTGAATCTATGGACTGCTTGTTGCCGCTGTCCTGAAGCGGAACCGCTCTGGCTTCGGAGCCGATCTCGATGCGCCGAGGCTTGAGTTCATCGGGCACTTCGCGGACCAGGTCCACCGACAGCAGGCCATTATGGATATTGGCCGCCTTGACCTTGACGTGGTCCGCAAGTTTGAACACCTGCTTGAAGTTTCCTGTCGCAAGGCCGCGATGGAGGATTTCCCGATTTTGCTGATCGGGCTTCCTCTGTCCGGTCACGGACAATTCAGGGCCGTTCTGCACAAGCTCGACTTCGTCAACACCGAAGCCGGCGACGGCCATCGTGATACGATAATCGTTCTCGCCATTCTTCTCGATATTGTAGGGAGGCCAGTCGGAGCGCACGCCGTTTTCGAGCATGTCGAACAGCCGGTCGAAGCCGACCGTGGTGCGGTAAAGGGGGGAATAATCAAAGCTTCTCATAGCCATATCCTCCGTGAAGCAACATGGGTCGCGGCAGCGCCGCCGCGACGAACTATGTCGAGCCGAAGCCTCGACGGAAAACGATCTGGGAATCGCGTTTTTTTGTTCAAGAGGTCGCCCGAATTTTTTTCGGAGCGGCACCACGGTCGTTCATGATCGGCATACGTCCGACTTTCGCGGCGAATTTTGCGGCGAAAGCGTTCGGTTCGAAGCGGGAATATGGTTCCTGTGGTGGATCGCCTGCCCGTGCAAGTGCGCGCCAGGTTCGGCCTCTGGTCAGCAGCGGTCTTGCACACGCCCCGCCACCTCTCGCGTGATGAGAGGGTTCTCAGCAGCCGCGCGGCGTGCGGAGCGGACTTGCTCGGTGAACACCGGCGCACGGGCAACTCAACGTGCAATCCGGACGCCTTTCCATCCACGGTCACAAAGCGCCTGAGCTCGCTCTGCAGCCGCACGCCGGTGTGTACCAGTGAAAGACATTTCTTTACGTCGAAACGAAACTATCGGGAACGCAGCGAGAAGCGCGGCGTTGGGATCGTGAAGGGACGGCCGTCCCTGCCACCGTAAGGCAGGCATCGGACAGGCAGTTATCGGAGTATCCGTCATGCGAACTCTCATCGTCATTGCGGCGATTTCGCTGCTTGCCGGCCCCGCGTCGGCAGCCGATCACCTCTTCACCGCCACGTCGGCCGGCGGCCTGACGACCTCGAGCCAGCCGTTCATGAACGGCATAAACAACAGTGCGCCGACAGCCGACGCTGTGCCGGGCCAGGGCAGTCCGCTGTCGGGCGACGAGCATACCGTACCGGCCACTGATACGCAGACCGGTGCCTCACTCAGGAACCCGCCGTCGGTGACTCAGGGTAAGACGGCACCATCGGCCAAAGCCCGGTAACAGCCCTGTCGCCTGACGGACGCGCAAGGCGGCACCCATCATCAGCAAGTGCCGCCCTCGGGTCCTAAGCGGACTGCACCGCCCGAAGGTTGATCGTCACTCGCGACCGCTGACCGGAACCGGCCAGGCGCGCGGCACGTTTTTTCTGCCCGATGGACTGGCTCCAACTGGTATTGCTCTGCGGCGCGGGCTCTATGGCCTGGACCTCAATACGCTGTCGGCAGGCGGTGGCGGTCTGCTGCTGATCCCGGCAGTGACCTTCCAGCAGGGGCGCAAAAGGCGATCAATACCCATCTCAAAGGATTCGCCCGCGACGATTTTCTCTAACAGCCGCGTCACGGCGTGGGAGCCGCCGTGATCTGCAATCCACCTGCTTACCCGGCAGGCAGCTTTCGCGTACAGGCTGGCCGATGCCGCACTTTCAATCCAGGCGCTCCTCGTCGTCGGCAGCGCGCCATCCGGTTCACGCAGGCAACGATCGGGCGATGATATTGGCTTCAGGTAGCGGTCGTCATCCGAAACCAAGACCGCAACGCCCTCATCAAACCATTGCGGCACATCACGACGGAAAGTCTTGATCAGCCCGATCCGGATATGAAGTTCGATGTGCGACATCTCGTGTGATGCAATGGTAACGGTCGCGCCTTCGGGCGAGAGGAACAGCGCGAGATTGAGGACAGCCATGCCGCGCGATTTGCCTCCGCCGATCTTGCGGTAACAATTGTCGTCACCGCAGACGAAGATCTCGGGATTACTTTCTGTCGCCCCGTAGAACTGGCGAAGCCGTTCGCGAGCCATGGCGATTGTCTCAAGCGCTGCTGCCTGCCGCTGAGGCGTCATCCCATCCTCGACATAAACTTGACCCGAGGCCTTTTTGAACCCCAGGCAGCTCGGGCACGCTACAGCGGCCGCCGTGGGATATGCGACCGCGAGGCCGGCGGCTGTCGTCACAATCAGAAGGATTGCGAGTGCGGTTGCTTTCATCGATCTTGACACCATGCTCCTTCCAGTCCCGCGCGGGTATGAGCTTATACAGTGGCTTTCGCGGCGATGCCGGTTGGCGAGCCATCACGAAGCACAGAAAGCGGAGAGCGCTAGGACCCGGCCGCATCGCCGACGCCGGACGAAACGGTGTTCAACTGAGAACGCGCGAGCAGATAGAATGCGGTGAGATGTGAGATCATCTGCAACGGCATATAGATGATCAGGAACGCGTACATGGCGCCGAGTTCGCCCGCGACTGCAGGAAGATTGACCTGGACCGCGTGGTAGGAGTCGAGGGCAATGTCCGCCACCCCTACAAGGTTGAAGGCGAGCACGAGCAGCCAGAACAGCGGACGCATCCTGATCGCGAGCAGCGCCAGCATGGATAACGCCCCGGTCGCGAAGTTGCCATAGGCCGCGAACGTGGCGAAGCCGCCAGGCAGGTTGGGGCCGACGAAGCCGGGAAGGAGAAAGGCAAGCCCGATGACGCGGAAGTTGTGCACGGCCGCAATAGCTCGTTGCGCATCGAAGTGATCCATCGCGTTGAGCCTTGGCCAGATGTACGCGCCGAAGAAAAGCAGCCACGGGACATACCCCAGGACGAGCTGGGTTAGGAACACGGTTTGCGGCGACATGTGAGCTCCTACAAGCTGGTTTTGTTCGTCAATCCGCCGGCGGCCTCGAACGTCGCATTCGGTGGCCGAGCAGCCTTCCTCGACTAAAGGGTCCGAAGGAAGTCGATCATTGCGGCGTTCACCTGCGGCGCACGTTCTTGCTGGGTCCAATGACCGCAGCCCGGCAGCATGACTGCGGGCCGGAGCTTGGGAACCATTGCCGACTGTTTGGCGATGATCGGTTGAAATAGCTCCACGATCATGTCGTGTTCGCCCGCAATGTAGAGCGCCGGAACAGTCACCACCGCCTGGCTGAACGCGGCCATGAGCTCCCAACTGTGATCGATGTTGCGCCACCAGTTCAGAGGGCCGCGAAATCCGCTGCGCGTGAATTCCTCGACATAGATATCGATGTCGGCCTCGCTGACCCAGGAAGGCAACGACACCGGATTGGTCAGGAAATCTCCGTTCCGGGGCACCATTCCGGCGGCAAATCCTCCGGCGCCTGCCGGTGGCGGGCTGTCGCCCGAGAGCGAGTAGAACATGGAACGGAAGGTGCGACGCAGGTCGCCTTCGAGCGCCGCCTCAGCCTCCGGGGTCTGGAAATAGAGTTGATAAAACAGGGCGTCCTTGGTGTGTGGCATCAGCGTCGTCGGCGGCCCGGAGTCGCCGAACCCTCGCGAGCGGAACGGCGGGCTGAGCGCGACAACAGCCCGGAAGCGATCGGGGCGCAGAAGCGCTGTTTGCCATGCTATCGCGGCACCGATGTCGTGGCCGGCGATCACGGCTTGTCTGGCGTCCAGGGCGTCGATGAGGCCCACCATGTCGCCGATATTATGGAGAATCGTATATTCCTCCACATCCTCCGGCCGGTCGCTCCGCCCGTAGCCGCGCAAGTCGGGCGCTACCGCACGGAACCCGGCGTTCGCCAGCGCGCCAAGCTGGTGCCGCCAAGAATACCAGCATTCGGGAAAGCCGTGACAGAGGATGATGAGCGGACCTTCACCCTGTTCGGCAACGTGCAGCCGGATGCCGTTTGTCTCGATCATGCGATGCGTAACGTCGGGCATCGTCGGATCCACCCACGACGTCGGCTCTGGGCCGCCTACGGCGAGTTGAGCGGCAGCGGCTTTAAGTGGCTTTGCGAGAGTAGCGCCGACTGTCAGCGCGCCCCCTGCCAAGAGCACCTCGCGTCGGGAAAATGTCGCGTCTGCCATTGTGTGTCTCTCTCTCTTGATCGTCGCGCATCTGGAGCATCGACGACGTCGCAGGCTCTCGAATTGCGGCGCGAGTCCAGATTTCCACGGCAGAGGTACCGCCGCTCCCTGCGATCGACTATTGGCGATAACGTCGATGAGCTATGAAGTAGAACTTCACAATCAAGCGCTGAGCGCCGGACTCGCGCCTCGTTCGGGCGTGCCGTGAATCCCGTAAATGGACAGATCGATCCAGGCCGATCCGAAAGGATTGTTGGGCCCGGCAGCGTCGGGCGCGCAAATGTAAACTTCGGCACCGCTGGCGAGGCAGCAGACTTGCGTTGAGGGATATGTGCTGCCGCGTTTGAGATGGATACGGGCCGAACTGCTTCGCTCAGAGGGTTGGCGCGCTCCCCTCGCCGCCCGGCCGCTGCGACCGGCTCCTGATAAGTGGTTCCGTAAGCAATTCCGGACGGAAACCGCTCACACCTTTCCTGGAATTGCTCTTCCTGGAATTGCTCTTCCTGGAATTGCTCTGGTCCTTGCCACAAGTGCCAGGATCAGCACGGCCGGCATGGTCAGCATCGTCGTCTTGGCGCTTATGCCGACGCTGGTGGAGTTGATCAGCAATGCGAAAAAGAGCGGCAGGATCGCGCCACGGCCGCCGACCCGCAGCATCTCGATGAACCAGCTCAAGATGCCCAGCCACAGAACCGACGAGAAGACGAGACCATAGCGCAACAGGTGGCCAGCCCACGCGTTCTCGATACCCTCGCTGAGGCCGTTTATACGTACACTGGTCTCCAGCTCGTCCTGATTAAATCCGATGAGCAGTTCGCGCAGCCCGAAATTGTCGAACAGGCGAAACAACTGAATGCGAGTCGCCGCACTGCCGCTGTCATTGGTAAAACGCGCGAGGAAATTGTCGAAATAGCCGAATTGGTACAGTGCCGCGACAGCGACTACGCCAAGCGGTGCAAGAACGAGAATGGCGAGCAATGCGCGCACTGAAATCGCGCCGCCGCGCATCAGCTTCAAAATGAAGATCAGGCCCATCACCGCCGCCACGCCATAGACAACAGCAAAGGAGGTTCGGGCGCCGAGAAGCGGCATCGTCGCCATGCACAGGAGTATGATGGGCAGGCGCCAGCGCGGGCTCAGCCCGCGAACATCTTTCACAGTCATCAGGATCACCGCGTAGACGCCAGTGACCAGCGCACCACCAAGCGGGTGGCCAAGCAAAGCCGTGGCCCGATGATCCCAGGTCTGGACCCGATCCTCAATGAGGAAGGGAAACAGTCGCCACGACGTCAAGCCTTCGGTGATCGCAATCAGGCAATTGAGGACCATCAGCATGTGAAGGCAACGGGCAGTATAAAGCCGCAGCTTCTCGCCCGAGTCGCAAAACAGCATGGTAATAACGGCCGCGACCATCAGCGCGTCGATCAGGAAGGAGGCGGATTGATCGGGTTTGTAACGGGAGATGAAGTACCAGAGCAGCAGGGAAGCGGCGAGCAGGCTGGTCGATCCGGCGCAACGAACGAGAAGGGAGACCGCGTAGCCGACCGGGTTTCGATTGGCGAGCACCGCCAGGACCAGCGCCAAGCCAAATGTGTAGGTTGCCGGATGGATCTTGGTGACGATCGATCCGCTCGATGAATCATACGGGATGCCGAGAAAGTCGAGCGCATAGTTTGATAGGGAGAATAAAAATACCGTGGCCAGCAGAATGAGCGGATCGACTAACTGCCGCCAGGACGCAAGGTCGCCTTGCACCTTTAGAGGGAAATCGGCCACGTTCAGCCGATACTCTATTGATCCCATTGTCATTGACTTTCAGTGGCCGCGTCGGGCCGATGAATGCCTTTCGCCGCGACGCAATACCTTGGCCAGGGGAACTTCATGCGGCTTGATCGATAGCCACGTCCTTCTCAACCGACACCACCGAAACATCCATGTCGCCATCGCCGGCCAACGCATTTAAAGCCTGGCGTTCGCGTAGACCAAACACACCGTCCCGCACCGCCAGCACCGACCGGCTGGAATATCCGGCAATCACATCGGCCATGGGACCGGGGCTGGCCTCGAGTGTCCCTCCATTGACAACGATGTGGTCATATTCCTGAATTATCGCGCCAAGGACCGCTTCCACTTTTCCGGGCGACAGGCGCGCGACAGTATCCTTGCGCCCGGCGTTGAGCATCTGAAGTCCCGATTTACGGCCGATCCGGATCGCTTTCGCGACCGGGGATTCACCAATTGCTAGTTCTGCAAGTCCGGCTATGTCGGAAGGTGCATCAGACGCGAGATCGATGAAAATGACCTTCTGGTCGGCCGCCATTGCGTCTCGCGCCAACTCGAACGCGGCCTGACGGGCAAGGGCGGGATCATGGATGGAGACGACTGTTACAAGCCCGCCGGTGATGTCCGCCTTGGCAGGTTCCAAAGGCTGAGCCTGAGGACGCGCGGCGAGCGCGCCGGCAGCCAGATCCCGCAATATCGCGGCAAAGACGCCTATGAACAAGCCCAACAGTCCGGCGGCGATAAGCAGCGGCAACTTAGGTGGATACGAGGACGAACTTGGAACCGCCGCTTCAGCGATGATACGGGCATTGGGCGGCGAAATATTTTCCTGCTCGGCGGTTTCCTTGGCGCGGACCATAAACGCCTCGTAGACGACCTTGCTGGACTGCGCCTTGCGCTCAAGTTCACGCAGTTTGATCAGATCCTGGTTGGTATCGAAGGAAGCTGTCTTGGCGGCATTAAGGTCTCCGGTGACCTTGTTCAGGGTGTCAACAGCTGCGCGATAGTCATCTTGCGCGGCTTGCACCAGCCGCTCACTTTCCGCACGGATTGTCGCGCGAGCTTGCATAACCTGCCCTTCGGCAGCCGTGACGCGAGGATGACGCGGTCCAAGGATCTGCTGGAGCTCGGCCAGGTTTCGCTGCGCCTCGCCAAGCTGGGTGCGCAGGTCGACCATGGCGCTGTCGGTACCGGTGATGACCGTGCTGACATCTCCGCGCGTCTTCAGCGCGGCCTGCATAACCTCGAACCGGGCCTTTGTTTCGTTGACTCGCGCAGCACTAGCCGACTGGCGAGCCGAAAGGTCCGTCAGTTCGCGATCGCCGAGCAATCGTCCGTCCGATTCCGAAACATTGTGGTCGCGCTTGAAGGCTTCGACCTCCTCCTCCGAGCTATTCAACTCGCTTTGCAATTGTGCGAGGCGGTCACGGATCGACGTGCTGGCGTCGCGTGCGGTACCGGAAGTCGTTTCGGCCTGATAGCCCAAATAAGCGGCAGCCACGGCGTTCGCGAGACGAGCCGATTTGATGGCTTCTTTGCTGGTGACGCTGATCTGAAGCACGTAAGTGTTTTCGGGCCGCACGACCTTGGTCGCTTGCGCCAGCGCTTCAAGCGCAATGACTGAGGGATCTTGCCCGCTTTTGATGGCGGATATGAATTCGGGATCCGTGGCAAGACCGCTGCTCTGGACAACCCGCTTGAGCACCGCTTCCGAGGTGATCACCTCGATCTGGCTTTCCACCAGCGCCATGTCGGAGCCGAAGCCTTGCTGCACCACCTCGTTCTGCATGACCCGCTGCTCACGCGGGTCGATAAGGATGCGCGACGTCGCTGTATATCGCGGCGAAATCAGGAACAACGCCAACAGTCCCAAGGCGACGAAGGTCAGTGTGAACGAAAGAACGATCCAGCGCCGCCGGATTAGCGTATCGGCAAGGCCGAGCAAATCCACCGAGGTGTCGACCTGCGCTCGCCTGGCGGCAGATCGATCGCGTGAAATGCCGCCCATGGAGGTCGCCATAGTCTCGTCTCCATCGCACCAAAATCATCGTGCGCATATCGCCAATAATCCATGCGCGGATATGCTTAATATCGGGTTACAGGATATTCCTCAGCCGCGATGCCGGAGCCACCCTCATCGGGAAGACGCCAGTCAGGGCGAGGTCTCAGTCCGGGATCTGACTTACATCTGGTCAGCGACGGATATGCTCCCAAGGGGAGGCCGCATGCGGTTCCTCAGTCGTGCCGTAATCCGTGGAAGCACCCTTCGAAAATCCCCGTCCGGCATAGGCTGGGCTTGCAATTTTAGCTTGTCCGGTTGCTTGAAGATTGCATCAGTTCAGCCACGCTGGCATGCAGTTCGGCGAGCTCGGCATGAATGCTGTGGATTGTTTCAGCGGCATTTTCATCCTGGTCTTGGAATATCTCGTTGTCATGAGGAAAGTAATCCAGTTCCAGTGGATCGAGGAGCCGTAGTCTGGCCGGCGAGCCGGCAAAATCGTCATCCCCGTAGATCACGCCGGTCTGTGAAGCCGCTAGATTGCCGCTCCTCTTGCGCAGCAAATTGGTGATCAAGGACAGCAATCTCAATTTTTTCTCGCTCGACGGTGGCAAATCTGGGTTTTCACCCGGCCTGGCGGCTGTGTTTCGCGCGTTGGACATTCCGCGATATCCATGAAGATAAAAAGCCTCTCCCAATTGGTATGCCAGTTTGGGAAATAAAGAATTAAAGTGCCGGCTGTCGATTGGTCGCCGAGCAGGCCCCAAGTCCCTACCGCCCATCGGCGGCGGGGCTTAACAACTGTGTGACGTGCTCGACAAGCCGAGAGCGTGCATGGGCCGGCGTCAATGTATGATCGGCGGCATCCAGACGCACGAGAGTGATACCTTGCATGCGCCTCAAACGCTCGCCGTCCGGCCCGAAGTGACGGGCAATTTCATCCAGGCTCCGATCGTTTTCGGCGCTTACCACCAAGACGCGCGTTCCACGCGCGGTCAGATTTTTCATCCAGGTTTCCACGGATTGGCTTCCCGAACCGCGCCTGCGCCAAAAATTGGACGTCGTGGATTTCGACAATTCCAGGCCGAAGCGCAGGGCGCGCCCGCCAAGTCTGGACAGGAGCGCTTTCAAGCGAGGTGATCTCAAGGCCGTTCCGTGTGAATGCGGCTCAGCCACATCCGCCTCGCCGGCGCCGTCCTCTGGTTTGAGTGAGCCACGCGCATTGTCCCTGACTTTCGACAGTTCCATGTCCAGGGCATATGAACTGTTCCATGCGAAGCACAAAGGATTGACCATGGTGAGCGAGGCAATACGGCGATCGAAACGCGCGGCATGGAACGCCTGATAGGCCCCGGCGCATGTGCCGATCGCGCTGACCTGATCAAATCCATATTGCTCGAGCCAGTTTACAATGCGCAGCATGTCATCGCGACCGCGCTCATCGTAGAGAAACAGCCGTTTCTCGTCCGGCGTCCCACTCTGGCCGAGGCCCGGCAGATCGACCCTCAGCGAGGCTATGCCATCTCGGGCGAGTGAACGCGCCATGTCGACCGCGCCACGTGCCCAACCGATATGCGGTATCGCGCCGGCATTGAGGATAAGGGCGACCTGTCCCTTGGGCTTGGCCTGGGCAGGCATGCACAGCACGCCGCAAATCTCCGGCGCGGGCGCGAGCACCAGTGGCCATTCGTTATATCCACCCTCCGCCAGAAACACGGGCGCGGTGGCCACCGGCTCGTGGGAAGCCGCGCCGACGGGCTTTCGGCGCTCGACTGCCCACCCCACGACCATTTCAAGGGTGGATTGCGGGATGTCGTTGGCGGTCGGGTTGCTCATCAGCCGGGCAAAACCGGCAAATGTCTCGATCCGCACGCTGCCACCGGCCGCGGCCACGCCTTCGGCGAGCGCCGAATGCGACGTGGCGGGTTGTGTCGTCACAAGCAGAATATCCTGGCGCAAGGAACCGGCGAGTTCACGCCACTCAAGCGTCCGCAGATCCGCGATCGTCTCGGCGCTCATCCTGAACCCGGCGGTTTCGATGCCGTCGAATGGCTCGACCTCAGTGTCGTATGGCGGCAGGGCTGCGTCGATCATTCTCGCCAGGCCTGCCATCTCGCGCACATAGGCCTTGCCCGATATTGGCGGCGCAAGCAGTGCCAGACCGGCAACGTCATCCCGTCCGCCCATGGCCGATGGAGCAAGGAGAGCACCGAGACGGAAGCCGATCACCAGCACATCGGTCACGCCGGTTTCGGCTTTCAGCCGCCCTATCGCCGTCTCGATGCTCGACACCCAGGCAGCCACGCGATGGGGCTCGGTGTGATCGCCGATGGCGTCTCCACAGCCTGGATAGTCGAATTGCAGAACGGGTAGACCAGCTTGGGCCAACCGCCTTGCCATCAATGTGAGAAAACGCCGGCTGCAAAGGTCTTCGAAACCGTGCGCGCCCGCTATAACCACGCCCCGGCTGCCCGCTGCGGGATGAACCCAGCCGACAGTCCCTTCGAAAACGATCGGCCTCACGAAATGCCCCTGGCTGCACCCATTTTAGGGAACGGCTCGGTCAGGTCGAAACCGACAGGTCGCTGCGCATTGAGGGCTGTAACGGTCCCGGTAGGCATCGGTGCGCCCGTCAGCGCGACCAGCCTCACTGTTTTTTCGCGACCAGGCAACAGATGAAAATAATCCTCTTCGGCCCGATAATGGGGACCGCCGACATGGACATAATACGCGGCCCTGTCGCAGGCGAGCCGAAGCCGCCAGCAATCGCTGCCAGGTTCGATCTTGGCGCGAAGGCCGATATCGCACCGTTTCGCCATGACATTGGGCAGAACATGGAAGGCTTCCGCCAACTGGGTTCCCTGCGAATCCGTAAACTGCCCCACGCTCAACTCATGCGCAACCGGACCGAAGCGGTAGGCGTAAGAGATATCGAAGAACGCACCGAACAGCTCGAAGGCCGAAACCGTCACGGCGTCATGCGCCGCAACCGCGATCTCGCGTTTGCCTGTGACGACCGGTGTCAAACCATCGCGCAGACAGGTCAGGGTGAGCCTGCCTTCAACCAAGTCCGGTCCATCGTTGATCACATGCACATGGAGGCCGTTCAAGCCTTCATCGCTAAGGATCAGGCGCAGCGGACGGAAGGCCCGCTTCATCGCATGCCAGACTGATTTTGGCCGGCCGGTCGCATCGATCGCGCCCCAGCCGGCGCCGACGGCCAAATCTTTCCAGAACAAGGTCAGTGCACCCGCCGTCGGCGAGGCCGGTCGGCGCCATTCGTCAATCGTGCGCTCCACAATCTCGGCCGTCACGGCACGCGAGAGGTCGAGGTAGCGCGCACCGTCCTGCAGCCTCAACGCACGGGCGTCGACGCCGAAGACGTTTTCCAGATAGTGGTCGCGTACATCCTCGAAATCCCAAGACGCCCCAACGTCTCTCGGCGTCGCGGCTTTCCAGCGTGGGTCATGCACGGGCGCAACGGGCAGGAAGGCGTCCAGCGTCTCCTGATCCGGCACGTTGGCGAAGGCAAGGCACTCGCTGGCGAAGCGGACCTCGGCACGGCGCGCATCCTCCACCGGCCGGCAATAAGCGCCCACGCCATAATAATGCACCGGTCCGGCTTCAGCGGTGAAAGGCAGGCTGCCGCCATGCGGCGAGGAAGCAACCTGCACGAGATCAGGTCTAATGGCGTCCGCAAGCGGCTTCACCACCGTGTCGAACCACGGCGTCGGGTCCATGGACGCTGGAATTCCCATCATCGACGCCTGCTGGGCGATTTCGCTGCCGCCGCAAATCACAGCAAGCGAAGGCGAATGCCGCAATCGTCGCAGCAATGCTTCTACCTCCGCCGCCAGCGCAGCGCACCATTCGTCATCCCGGGCGGGATAGTCGAAATTCGCCAGCATCAGATCCTGCCAGACGAGTATGCCGAGTTCGTCACACAGGGCATGAAAGGCGTTGGATTCATAGACGAAGGGGCCGGCGACACGCAGCATGTTGACACCGGCATCACTTGCCAGGCGCAAGGCGGCGTCCAACGGCGCCGCGCTCCCGTCCAAGGACACTATGTCCGACGGTGTCCAAACCGCGCCGCGACAAAAGACCGGGATGCCGTTGACGATCAGCCGAAAGTCGCGCCCGTCACGGCCGCGATCCAGCTCCAGGCGTCGAAAGCCGACACGTCCGAGGTTTACCTCGTTACTCCCGATGGTAGCGCTGACACCATGAAGATCCGGCGTTCCATGGCTGTGCGGCCACCAAGCCGCGACGTTGGCGATGTCAAGGCGCGCATTCAGCTTCTCGCCATCGCTGGTGAGCGTCGCGGTTTTTCCGGCACAGCTGATAAAGGCGGTTTCGCCGTCGACAAGCGGCGTGAGGAGCGTCAGCTCGACATCGAGCTTGCCTGTAGTCCCTTCGAGATCGGAACGCATGTCGACGCTAGCGACGCGCGAAGCCAAATTCTCGTGCACCAGCAGAACCGGCCGCCATGCGCCGACGACGTCGAAGGCCGGGCACCAGCCCGGCATGTGGCCAAGCAGGGTCGTGCGAACGAGCCGCAAGCGCTGATCGTCAATCATGCGCGCCTTCCAGCGGGCCCGCGGACCCTTGAGGCCGTCCATATAGGCGTCAAGACTGCGAAACGCGATGGTAAGCATTTCGCCGCCTTTCAGCGTCAGCGACGTCTCACACGGCGCGAACATGGAGGTGGAGACAAGGACCAATCGATCGTCGATGTAGATTTCGGCAATCGTCGCAAGGCCTTCGAAGACAAGCCGCACCGGCCCGCTGGCTTCAAGGCGACAGCGATACCAGATGTCCTTGTCGTGCAATGGCATCGGCGCTTGCCGATCCCAAAGGCCGCCCGCCTCGAGCGCCGCCGCCGCGGTACCAGGACATGTGGTGCGCAGCCATGTTGCCGAAGGGTCAGCATCGCTGGGCCCGCGCCATGCGCCAGCCGGTGTCAGGGCAAGCTGCCATCCTGCTTCCAGCAACTCAGCTGAATCGGCGACGGAGATCACTGTCGTCATGGATCTGATCCAGGCTACGGCAGCCGAATTCCGCTCGCCGTTCAGGCCGCCTCCGCCAGGGTTGCCATGCGCGCGTCAAGCACGTTGATGATAACATCATAAGCGCTGGCCATCGGTTCCAGCGTTGCCTCCAGGCCATCGAAACGCCCGCGCGCCATGGCCCTGGCGAGTTTGAACTGCATGACCTTGGCGCCTTCGGCGATATCGCCGGCGGCCTTGGCCGCTTGCTCGAAACTCTCGCGGCGATTTTTCCCGAGCCACTCCAGATGGCTGCCGAGAAGCTCGAAATTCGCGCCTAGCTGCCGCAACGTGTTGAAGGAGTAGATATGAAAATACTCCGGCGGGCGGTGGACCAGCATCTCGATATGGCGGCCGAACGCAGCAGCGTAGGATCGCAACGGATTGTGCTTCGGGCGGCGTGACAGGTGATGTGAGAGCAGTATCGCGGCTGCTCGTGCCATATCTTCCGGCGGCTGCGTGACGCCGAATTTCACGAACTCCGCGTAGGGAAACAGTGGCAACGAGCCCGCGCTCGCAAGGTCAGCGCCGCCGAAGATGCCTTCATAGTCCTCACCACCCAGTGCGAAGACACCATCATTGTGAAAATAGACCATCCGCTGCGTCCGCGGATCGATCTCATTGATACCGATGGTCGTCTTGGAATGGGCCGCGCGATAGGTGATTCCCCTTGTGTCGGGCAGGTAGAAAGCATCGACTTCCACCAGCGGCAGGCGTCCGAGGTCGATCTGTGTCGCAACATGCGTTTCCAGCCGGTCGAAGATCGCCAGTTCCTGGATATCGAGACCCGCAAGCCGCTGCAGATCGGCGATTGGAAACTTGAAGAAGGTGAACTGATCGCCTTCGAAATCCTGGGCAAGGGTAAAGCCGAGCGCGGCCACCGGGTCATGGCCGGTCGCATGCATGACTTCAATCAGCAGGTCGACGTAGCAATTTGTCTGCGGCCAGCGCCGTTCGGCGCTGTGCAATTCATGCGGCCTGTAGCCCGCCGGGTCGAGACCGGGGATCACGGCGTTCATGTCAGGCATCCCAGAGAACCGCGCGGACAGCCGGCGGCCAGGCATTAACGTCGGGGCCATGATGACGAAACAGCGCCAGCGCCACACGTTCCAGGCCGAAGCCGACGCAGGCCGAATGGCAAAGGCTGCCATCGGCGAACTTCAATCCCCAGGTCTGGCCGAAATGATCCTGGTGATAGTTGAAACTCAGGCAGGCTGTCGGCTTTTCCTGGCTGCTCACCGGTATCAGCAGCTCGAATTTCAGCCCCTGGTCGCGCTGGTTGTTGGCCAGCATCTTGCCGCCGCGGCCGAAGAACGGATCGTTGGCGAGATCCAGCTCACAAGGCAACTCCAGCGACTCGACCATCGCCTTGCCGCGCTCAAGCCAGCTCTGGCGAAACGCATGCACATGATCGGCCGTACCGATGCAGACGAATTCCCGCATCCGGAAAAGCTGCATGCGGGCCGGGTCCTGCGATGGCTCATGCCGGAAACAATAGGATGAGAGTTCAAACAGGAGACCGTCCATCGGAACCGGTCCGCGTGCGGCGACCGTCGGATAGAGCGGATAGCAGGCGGCAGGCGTCAGCGCCAACTCCGTTGGCTGCTGCAGTTCGGTCCAGTCCTGGCCGGCGTCCATCATGCCAAGCAGCTTGGCATGGTCGCGCTCGCCGCCCATGAAGGAGTGCACGCACCCGGCAAGCTGCGGAAAGCTTTTCATGTAGCCGCTTTTTTCCAGCGTCGCGCGGCTCATGCCTGGCGGAAAGTGGATACGGGTAGGCTTGTCGACCGCGCCGAGGCGCGTGACCAGGCGCTCGAAACGTTCGATGACTTCCTCGAACATGCCGGAGCGGCCATAGAGGCCGTCGACGCCGGTCTCAAACAGGATGCCGTTATCGAACAGCTTGTCGAGCAGGTCCTTTGAGGTGAATGTCCCGGTATCCATCTCAACCTCCCAGTCTGGCATCGAAGCGGCTCATCAGAAGCAGCGTCGATGTGTTCGCATGAATGCGGTCGTTCGAAATCATCACTGTAGCGGAGGTGATGTCGCGCAGATGCCGGCCGACGCTGAACGGCGTGCCGTTCTTATAGCCAAGGATGCCGCAGATCAGCATTGCGAGCCGCACGATTTCGCCCGCCTTTTCACTCGCGGCCACCTTCAGCGCGTTGATTTCAGCGGCAAAGCCTATCGAGGAGAGATCGTCCTCATTGCGTTCGGCGATCTCGAAACGGCGGATGGCGGCAACGAGATGTCCCTTCATCTCCTGCAGCTTGGCGGCTGCCTCCGACAGGCGTAGCGCGCCTGGCGGCGTCAGGTTTGGCTGCTTGCGGGCGGCTTGCTTGACGAAGGCCTGGGCACGCGCGAAGGCATCGGCCGCAATGCCAAACCATGTCGCTGCCCAATAGATGTGCGAACTCGCCAGCATTGATTGGGCAGCGATCTCCGAAAACGGCTTGGTGAATATCTGCGCGGCATCGCCGGTTGCGGTCAGCAGAAAGCCGTCGGAACAGGTGCCGCGCATGCCGAGCGTGTCCCAAACGGACTTGCGCTCCAGCGTGCGGTTGGCGTCGGCGGGTATGACGATCATGGACTGGTCGGTGCCGGCTGCGTCCGGTGCCCGGCGCGCTGTGGCCAGGATGGCGTCGGCAAAGGCGCCGTAGGAAATCACGGTCGCGTCCTTGGTCAACGAGAAGCGGCCATCGATGACGTTGAGCGCGCAGATAGAATTGCGAAGATCGCCACCAATGCCCGCCTCGGAGGTAGCGGATGCCATCAGCAGCTGCTCGCTGGCAATGCGACGCATGTAGGCACGATGCCATTCGCTGCCAGTCCCATGGCTGGCCAAGCTCGCAATCTGAATCTGGTGCATGCCATAGATCATCGCACTGGAACCGCATGCCTGCGCCAGCTGGACGATCAGGTCGGCAATAGCGGCATGGCCCATTCCCTGGCCGCCGAATTCAATCGGCACAGCCACGCCAAGAAGGCTTTCCTGCTTCAATGCATCGAAGACTTCGTGGGGGAAACGGGCGTCGCGATCGACGGAATCGGCCGCCTTGGCCGCAACTTCGGCAACACGGGCCATGCGCACCGTGGGGGCGTCACTGTGCATGCCGGCAGGGGCGACGCCAATTGCTTTCGCGACATTCATGGTCAGACTGCCTGCCTCGCAAGTTTGGAGACCGCCTCGGCGATGTTGGCAAGCGAGGCGAATGTGCGCCGTGTCAACATTTCCTCTGGAAATTCGGTGTCGAATTCCTCCTCGATCGCCAGCATGATCTGGACGGAGGCGAACGACGTCATCCCCGCATCATAAAGGTTGTCATGATCGGAGAGTGTTTCGATGTTGAATGAAAGCGCCTCGTTGCGGGCGAAAAGTGCACGAATACGATTGATCATCTGTCCAAGTCTCCCTGTCTGGAAGATACGCTTCAACTCTAGCGGCGCAGTTAATGCGAAATCGTATCCGCGATTATGCTTAACCAACGACTTCCGGATCCATTATAATGCCAATGTTTCACCCCGACGCACCATCAGGCATCCAAGGATGCCGACTTGGCGGGCGCAGTGGAAAGGTCACGATCGCGAAGCAACGTGCCCTTTTCACCGCACGTCCGGCCAATGGCGAAGCGGGTGAACCCGATATAGACCACCGTCTGCAGTGACCAGGCGATGGCGCGGGCCATAACGATGCCGAGAGCGCCGCGATCTTGCAGAAACCACGTTGCGATGATGAATGTCAGCGCCCATCCAGCCGTGATCGAAAGTCCGGTCCACATGTAACCGGAGGACACCGGGACCTGTCCGAGCGGCAGGGCGGCGGCGATGATGGCGGCCGCGAGCACCACGATCATGAAAATCGGCCAGTGCTGGGCGGGATCGAGCTTGAACAGCACAAGGAACCAGTTGCCGAACGTCATCATGACCACGACGAAGCCTATGGCTATGGCTATATTGGTGCCGATGCCCATGCCAAGCACGTTGATCACACGCCGGCGGTCGGCCTCGCCGAAGCCGGTCGACAGCATCGGGATAACCACTTGCACCACGATCTGCGGCACGAACAGCAGCAGCGTCTCCAACTGCATGGCAATGAAGTACAGGCCGACCTGGGCAAGACCGTCGGGATTGTTGACCACCATCGCCGTGCAGATCCAGTTCACCGGCTCGTACAGCAGGCTGGCAAGCAGCGCCGGCACCGCATAGCGTGTAACCAGCCGCCACTGCGAAAATGCCTCCCGGAACGCAATCTCAATACCGCGCCGCCGAAGCGCTGCCACTACGGCCGGATAGGCGATGAGGCATCCACCCAAATAAGCGCAGCCCAAGGCGATAAAGCTGCCTGAGAGGCCGTAAAAGTAAAGCCCGACAGGCACCAGCGTGATCATCAATCCTCCAAAGATCACGTTGAGGCGAGCGATGGTCCTGAAGGCCTGGATACCGCTCAGGATGGCCGTCTGGACCGTGTTCATCGCGTTGACCACAATCACAGGCGCGATGATCTGGAGATAGAAAGCGAGCTCCGGTTGCTTCAGCAGCCGACCGGCGATCTCATGCGCGAACAGGAAGATCATCAGGCCGATCAATGCCGCGGCGCCACCGGTGAGGAGGAATGCCATGCCGGCCAGGCGGCCCGCCGTGGCGGGGTCGTTTATCGAGTAGGCGGCGATATTGCGCGTGGCCATCAGGCTCACACCAGCGGATGCCAGCAGGCTGCTCGACATCAGTGTGCCGTAGGTCACTCCGAATTTGCCGACGAATTCAATGCCGAACCAGTGTGAAATCAAAATGGTGGTGATCATCGGCGTCAGCCGAACGATCACCGTTCCAAAGGTCGACCAGAGCAGCCCGGCGCTGAATACCCGAATGTCTGCGGATCGACCGATCAATGTTCTGAGCGACGCAATCAATTCTCGTCCTGTCGATTGGATAATTCTCGCCGACTGCTAACAGGAATGTATGAGCTAAGCGATTACCGCCGAGGCGACCGGTTCGAAAGGTTAACGAACTCTCTGCGCTTGCCTCTCCGCCGCCCGAGAAAACGCGATCCATGGGGTATGAAGAACGTCTGTCTGAGGTATTATAGAGGATTGCTAGACCATTCCTTAAGTCGTGCGGGATAAAGTAGATTTGGAACCTGGCATGCATACCCAACAGTTTTCTCAACGCAGATTGCCAGCAGCCGGCGCCAAGGGTCGCGAGAATGAACTCACGGTTGAACACGGCAGCCGATGGAGAGGCACAGGCTGTCCGGTCCGACAGACCTTGTGGTCGTTTCGAGGTCGCGGCTTTTACCAACCCTTCGGATATCGAGCGCGAATGGCGCCAACTCGAGTCGACCGGCGTGGCAACGATCTTTCAGCGCTATGATTGGGTCGATGCCTACGCCCGGCATGTGCTGCCAAAGGAGAAAGCCACGCCAGCCATAGTATTGGGGCGGCTCGACGGCAATCCGGCCTTCATCCTCCCGCTGGCGACCTCGACGTTCGGACCCGTTCGCGTCGCGACCTGGATCGGCGGAAACCACTCCAGCTACAATTTCGGCCTGTGGAGCCACGAAGCCGCGGCGGTCATGGCCAGCATGAGGCGCACCCAGATTGAAGCCATGTTGCGCGCCGCGCTCGATGGAGTGGACTATGCGGTGCTCAGGAGAATGCCCAGGATCCATGACGACATGGCTCAGCCGCTCGCCGCGCTGTCGCGCAGCCCATCGCATACGGAAGGCTACTCCTTCGCTCTTGCCGGGGGATTTGCGGCTGTGCTGCAGAAAAGAAACGGCGGTTCGCGCCAACGCAAAATCCAATCGAAAGAGCGTAAAATGCGAGAGGCAGGCGTGCTGGAATACGGCACGGTTCGGTCTCTCGAGCGCGGCAATGCCGCTCTCGACTTCTTTTTCGAGCAGAAAGCCTTGCGCCTTGCCGAGCAAGGCCAGCTCAACAGCTTTGGTGCCCCAGGGGTGACGGATTTCTTCCGCGACCTTCTCGATCGCTCCCGGCACATGAGCGAGCCGTTGCTGGAAATGGCGGAGCTTCGGGTGGGCGGCAAGATCTGCGCCGTCATCGGTTCGGCGATACATCGCAAGCGGGTCAACGTATATTTCATGACCTTCGCCAGGGATGAATTGGCGCCACAAAGTCCGGGCCAAGTGCTGACTTTCAGGCAGATCGCGGAGTGCTGCGAACGCGGCATGGCCGCCTATGACCTGGGCGTCGGCTTCGAAGACTTCAAGACCCATTGGTGTGACGTCATCCATGAACTGGATGATGCCTATGTGCCGCTCACATCACGCGGCAAAGCCGCTATCGCGGCGATCCAGCTTGGTCGGGCAGCGACGGATCAACTGCGTCGAAACCCATTTCTGTGGCGGCGCCTTAAATGGTTGAGGGCATATTTGGCGCGCCATGCATTCGCAGGGAACAGATGACGGTCTTGGCCTCGAAACAATCCATCGCGACCGCTGACGTGATATCGCCACAGCAAAGTCCGCTGGCTGGAGTCCGCGTCCTGTTCGTGGCGCCAGACGACTACCCGGCATTCCGTGTCGATCTGGTGGAACTGTTTTCAAACCACCTGGTTGGCCGTGGGCTGAAGATTGACTGGAGCCTGCGGCCTTACGCGGATGGTCCCAAACGCGTCGACGTGCGCGGCGCCGAGCGGTTCTATATCGCTCGTCGCCAGATGACGGAGAAATTCGGTTCGCTCCGTTATATGATGGGGGAAACCCGGCTTCGCCTGAAGCTGGCCTGGCGGGCAATGCGTGGCGAATATAACCTGATACAGATACGCGATCAGCCACTGTGGGGCATCGTGTACGGAATCGCGGCCAGGATCTCCGGTACGCCCTTCGTGTTCTGGATGAGCTATCCCGTGCTGGAAGCGCGCATGCGTATCGCGCTTCACAATCTCGTGCCCATGAGTCTGCCGGCCCGATTTGTTCGACTTGCCTATGCCGTTATCGGCAGCGCCCTCTTCTACCGGGTCGTGCTGCCGCTGTCGGACCATGTCATTGTCCAATCGAAAAGGATGCTTGAGCGCGTTGCCGAACGAGGCATACCGACGAAGAAGATGACGCCGATACCGATGGGGGTCACGGTTGAGCGCTATAATCCCGCGTCGATCCCTGCCACCGACGACCCGCGGCTCATCGGCAAAAAGAGCATGGCTTATATGTGCGCCGATGTTCTGAACCTGACGACCCGTCTGACGTTCGAGGCATTGGCCCTGCTGGTAGCCAACGGTTACGACACGGTGCTGGTGATCATCGGGGCCGTTTCGGCGCACGAGCGTGAACAACTTGCCTCTCAACTCGACAGGCTCGGCCTGTCCGAGAGGGTGATCTTTACCGGACGTCTTCCCCTGGTCGAGGCGCTGGGCTGGGTAAAGCGTGTCGACGTCTGCCTGTCACCGTTCGAGATGGATGCGGCCCAGCAGGTCGCCACGCCCACAAAGCTGGTTGAATATATGGCCATGGGACGGCCGATCGTTGCCACCGTCCACTACGATCAGAGCGAGGTGGTCAACCGCAGCGGCGCCGGTATCGTCACGGCATTTTCGGGCGAAGCAATCGCGGAAGGTGTCGCGCGATTGTTCGACGACCCGGACAAGGCCCGGACGATGGCCGCCAAAGGGCCCGTATGGGTCAAGGCCAACCGTGACTACGCCCGTCTGGCAGACGAAGTTGAGCGCGTCTATACCAGCCTGCTTGCCCGATAGTGGTCGCGGGAGTCGAGGCTCTACTCTTGTTTTTACACAATCTTGGACGGACCCGAACTTCTCGTGGAATTGTGCTGGCAAGCATCGCTGCGGCGGTCTCAAGGCGGCGATTGCTTTCGGCATGTCGCGGCGGATAGGACTCGGTCGACGTGCCGTAAGCTTCTGATTTTATGCATGTCGTTATCCCGGAACCGAGGACACTTCCGGGCGACATGCATTAGCCTGGCATCCCCAATGCCTCGACGATCGAAGGATCGATCCGGTTGTCGTCGGCCCGCTGAATACCAAATTCCCGGCCGTTGATTTCCCAGAGCGCCCAGCCAAATCCCTGCGTCTGCGCAATGCCTGTCACATCCGAAAGCCAGGCCCGGCGATAGGTCGGCTCGGCTCCCGTGAAAATCCGATCGCGCCGCGTCACCCCGCACTCGCCCATCACTATGCGATTCCTCGCGATGCCGTTACGATCTGCCCAGTTCGCCACACGCACGAAGTCTTTCTCGATGCGGGCGCGGTTCCAGCCGTCGGCCAAGAAACCATCGAGAATCCGACGCGCATCGGCCATGGCAGCCGTCTTTGCAGCCTGGTCAAGCGCGGTGTTGGCGGCAATGCGAGCTTCTATTTTCGCCGATATCTCGTCGGGCGAGACAGCGTCGTAAGGATAAGGAAGATCGACGACGTAGGGCGAACAGGGGGCGTCCGGCGTCCCAAAATCGATGCCTTGATGGGTGAAGCTGAGCGGCATGTAGTAGTGGTAGGAAAACAGCGTATTGCTATCGTTGAATGGTGATGGATCCAGATCCGTAAGCCCACTGATGCCGCCATAGTCGGCGCCGGTCAGCAGGATCGGCAGATCGACCGCCGCCCGCCGCGCCGCATCGTGCAGAACCAGCTGCGCCGCGCCCCAGACTTGGACCTGGGTTCGATGACTCGCCTCCCCGACCACCGGCTCATTCATGAGTTCCAGCGCGACCCGCTCCGACCGCAGTTCACCCAGCAGAGCCGCCAGCCGGCTGATCATCGCGGTGTATTGAGCAAAAAGCGGCGCCTTCAGATCCGCCAGGATTGACTGAACCGAATAGGCCGGCACCTGCTCGACCGGATGGCAATCCACGATCACCGAAAGCCCGAGCTCCTGGAAGAGTTGCAAATTGTCCATGAGCTTCCGCTCCAGCGCGTCCCTGTCGCTGCCCTGCAACTGAATGAACGGACCGACGTCCAAGGTGAGTCGGATAAAGTCGAATCCAACCTGCGCAAAATCGCGCACCAATTCGGCTGGGAAGACGTTTCGGGCCGTTTCGAACGGGCGCGCCAGATAGTGTTGTGGATCGCCGTCGCGCAACGCTCCCCAATTCATCATTGTATGGATCGAACCGCCGTGTTGAAAACGGGAATTCGTTTTTGGCGCCGCGGCAGCACGCACCGACAGCGCCGTCAGCGCGGCAATCGAAGCTGACAGAAGCTGGCGTCGTGAGAGTTCCATATGGCGGCGCTCCTTGCGAGGCCCGGCAAGCCCGCGCCTATAAAGATACGGTACCCGGCCGGTGCGCGCGAGGACAACGCGACAAAGATGCCGATTAAGGTTAGCGGAGCCGTCCGCCCGATAGCGGCCGATGTTAATCTCAAGGCAATGGCAGTCCGTTAGAATCTGCTCCATGTTGAGACGTTTGACCTGGTATGCACGACGGCTTGCCGTGATGGAACATGGCGAGGTCCGTCATCGGTTTCGTGAGCAGTTGGAGCGCAGGCGCGCGCGGCGCGAGCGCCACAACTGGTCCGACTTTGCAACGGCCGGTGCGCGACCCAAGGTGTTGCCGCTGTTTGCGCCCCTGTTCGAAGCGGACTTGCCGCTGCCTGTCGCACAGCAACTGCAAACCGCCGCTGCCGCGTTTCGCGCCGGACGGCTGAGACTGCTCAATCGCGATTGGCCTGTATCGATGCTGGACAGTAGCGGCCGTGTCGATCCGGTGATCTGGCGACTGGACCCGGTGAGTGGCGCAAGCTGGCCTGGCGCCGAGCGATCGACCTTCGACATCAATTTCCGCTTCGGCGAGGAGCATGGAGACGTCAAGTACGTGGCCGAGGCAAACCGGCTGCATTTTCTGGCGGCGCCGGCAATCCATGCCCGCCGGGAAAACGACGCAAGCCTTGCCGACGCCATACTCGGCTCCGTCTTCTCGTGGATGGAAGCGAATGTTCCCGGCCGCGGCATCAATTGGTATTCAGGCATCGAGGCCGGCTATAGGCTGATCTCGCTGTCCATCATCATAGCGTCGCTCGATCCATGGATCGACCGGGCTGCCGGCGAGCGGCTGGCGTCCTTTGTCTGCGCCCACGGCCTGTGGCTTGCCAGGTTTCCCTCACTCCATTCCTCGGCCAACAATCACCTCGTCGCCGAGGCGATGGGCCTTGTGCTTGCCGCACGCATGCTGCCGAACCACTCCGACGCCTCGCCCTGGTTGACACACGGTCGGACGCATCTTGAAGACAGAGCGCTGGCCCTGTTCCATAGGGACGGCGTGGGCAAGGAGCAGTCGCCGGCCTACAGCGCTTTCACGCTCGAAATGCTGCTCATCGGCTTCAGCGTCTTGGGCGGCGCCACAGAAACCGCACGTAAGCGCATGGCGGAAGCCGCCCGCGCCTTGAATTTCTTTCTCGATGATGCGGGCCATACGCCGTTGATCGGCGATGACGACCAGAGCCGCATCCTGTTGGCATTCGGCAGCGACGAGCCGCGTTATGTCGCGTCCATCGTCGGCGCGATTGCCGGTTTTCTGGATCAGCCCGAACTCGGACCGGCTATACGCGATCCGCATTGGCGCGATGCCGTATTCGCCACCCCATCGTTGACGCCACTGCCTGCCGACGGCGCGGTTACCCTTGAAGAGGGCGGCTATACCATCCGGCGCGGTGCCATAAAGGGCCGCCGTGTCCATTTTGTCTTCGATCACGGGCCGCTTGGATTTGGCGCCTTGGCCGCACATGGCCACGCCGATGCGCTCGCGGTATGGCTCTCACTGGATGGCCTGCCGCTGCTGGTCGATGCGGGCACGCATCTTTATCATTCGGAAGGCGAAAGTCGCCGGCGCTTGCGGGTAAGCGCCGTACACAATACCCTTACAATGGACGGCGTCAGCCAAAGCGAGCCGTCAGGTGCTTTCAACTGGATGCCACGGCGTGCCCAAGCAACATTGGACGCCAGGTCGCAAGCGTCCCGGCTGAAAGTATCCGCCTCGCATGATGGTTACATGAGGCGCTTCGGCGTCATTCACCATCGGGATATAGAAGAAACCGCCGAGGGTTTTCTGATCACGGACCGGCTGGTTGGCACGAAGCCGTCCGGGACGGTCGAGATCGCCTTCCTGATTTCGCCGGAACTCAGCGTGTCGGTCGAGGGCAATTGTGTGGTGGCACGCCGCAACGGCCGGTCGGAACTCAACATCGTAGCACCCGAAAGCGCCGAGATCGAGATTGTACGCGGCGACCAGGCATCCGGACGCGGTCTGCAGTCGGCTGGATTCGGGCTCCTCGATAAGGCGGCAACCGTTGTTTTCAAGGCGCCTGGCCACCGGATGCAGTGGCAAAGCAGATTGCTGATCGGTTTGCTAACCTGACCTTTACTTGTCTTTTTTATGTTCTTCGAAAATAAGCGTGAAGGTGGCTCGATCCGCCTTTCGAAAGAAAGAACAGGACGGGCGAGCTATGAAAGTTTCCATCTTCGGGTTGGGATATGTCGGTACTGTTTGTGCCGCGTGCCTGGCCGAGCGCGGGCATGACGTCATCGGCTGCGACGTCAGCGAGGCCAAGGTCGATCTCATAAACAGTGGCCGAAGCCCTATCATCGAGAAAGACGTCGGCGAACTTGTCGCTGCCAATGTCGCGTCGGGTCGTCTAAAGGCCTCATCCTCGACCGAGGAAGCCGTGATGAACAGCGACTTGTCGTTGCTTTGCGTCGGCACGCCCTCACGCCCCAACGGCTCACTGGATCTGTCGGCGGTTCAGGCGGTATCGCGCCAAATCGGATCGTCTCTTTCCAGAAAGGCCGACTATCACTCGGTCGTCGTTCGCTCGACCGTGCTGCCGGGGACGTTGTCCGACATCGTCATTCCGGCGCTCCAGGCAACTGCATCAAGGAAACTGGGCGAAACGTTCGGCGTGGCCTCAAACCCCGAATTCATGCGCGAGGGGTCGGCGGTCGCCGATTTCAATAATCCAGCCAAGACCGTGATCGGCGTTGACGATGAGATAACCCGGGATCGGCTGTTGGAGCTCTACGCAGGCCTGCCTGGCCGCGTTGTCGTCACAGAGCCCCGGTTGGCTGAACTGGTCAAATACACAGACAACACCTGGCATGCGCTTAAGGTCGCCTTCGGCAACGAAATCGGCAATATCTGCAAGGCGGCGGGCGTTGACAGCCATGAGCTGATGGAGGTGTTCTTCGCCGACACCAAGCTGAATATCTCGAATGCCTATCTTCTGCCCGGCTTTGCGTTCGGCGGCTCGTGCTTGCCGAAGGACGTACGTGCAATCAACGCCTACGCGATCCAGAACGATGTGGAAGCACCGCTGCTTAAATCCCTGCTGCCGTCGAACAAGCAGCAGGTCGAGCGCGCACTGGACCGCTTGCTAAGTTATGGCAAGCGCAAAATCGGCTTCCTCGGCTTCTCCTTCAAAGCAGGCACCGACGATTTGCGCGAAAGCCCCTATCTGGAACTTATCGAGCGGCTTGTCGGGAAGGGCTGCGACATCCGCATTTTTGACCCGAACGTGTCGTTGGCAAAGCTGATGGGCGCCAACAAAACATACCTAATGAACGCGATCCCGCACGTTACGCAGCTGATGGTCCCCTCGCTCGACGAGATGGTGATGCATTCGGACGTTGTCGTGGCCACCAGTCGTTCGCCCGAATATGAAACTGTGGTTGACAAGATGAATGCAGACCAGACGCTTCTCGACATGGCCAGGCTGCCGAACACGAACCGGTTTGCGGGGACCTATGACGGCATCAACTGGTAAGCGCATCCTCATCATCGTCGAAAATCTGCCGGTCCCCTTCGACCGCCGCGTCTGGTCAGAGGCAACCACGCTGGTGAAAGCCGGCTATCAAGTGTCGGTGATCTGCCCGAAAGGCAAGGGCGCGACGGCGCCATACGAGGTGATCGACGGCGTCCATATCTATCGCCACTCGCTGCCGCTCGACGCCGAGGGCTTCCTTGGCTACGTGCTGGAGTACAGCACCGCGCTGTTTTGGGAATTCCTGCTGTCATTCAAAGTGGCGCGGCAACGCGGTTTCGACGCGATCCATGCCTGCAACCCACCAGATACGATTTTCCTCATCGGCGGGTTCTACAAGTTGTTCGGCAAGAAGTTCCTGTTCGACCATCACGACATCAATCCAGAGCTCTACGAGGCCAAGTTCGGCAAGCGCGGCATCGGCTGGAAATTCATGGTCTGGTTGGAGCGGCTTTCGTTCCGAACCGCCAATGTCTCGATCGCCACCAATGAAAGCTACCGCGACATCGCCATCAGACGGGGGGGCATGCCCCCCGAGAAGGTGCATATCGTGCGTTCTGGCCCGAATCTGGACCGGGTCAGAGAGGTTGCGCCCGATCCGAAATGGCGCAATGGTCGCCGCTTCGTCGTCGGCTATGTCGGCGTCATCGGCAAGCAGGAAGGGCTCGACCTTCTGCTCGACTCGGTCGACCACCTGGTGAATGCCAAAGGGCGCCAGGATATACAGTTCGTGATCTGCGGCGGCGGTCCCGAGCTTGATGCCATCAAGGCGGATACAGTCGCGCGCGGGCTCGGCGAGTACGTCACCTATACCGGTCGCTGCCCGGACGAGATTCTGTTTTCCGCGCTCTCGACAGCCGATGTCTGCGTCAATCCCGACCGGCCCACGGCGATGAACGACAAATCGACCATGAACAAGATCATGGAATATATGGCGCTTGGCAAACCGATCGTGCAATACGATCTGCGGGAAGGCCGCTTTTCGGCGCAAGGCGCCTCGCTCTATGCAACCTGCACGGAGCCGACCGACTTCGGCGACAAAATCGCCGAACTCCTCGACGACAGCGAGCGCCGCGCGACCATGGGCGCGTTAGGCCGTGAGCGGGTACGCAAGGAACTCGCCTGGAGCCACGAGGGTCCGAAGTTGCTGGCCGCCTATGACGCCTTGTTCGGCACGCCTTCCAGGAGCCACATCCAGAAGCCAAGTTCGGGGTCCGACCCGGCCATGTGCAGCGGTCAGGGCTAGCCGCGATGTGCGGAATTTTTGGGTTCCACGCCCGATCACGCTTGCCTCTCGCCGAAACGCTGGATGGGGCCACGGATCGGCTGGCCCATCGCGGTCCGGACGGACGCGGAACATTGATCATGCGGAGCCCGGATGGCGAGTGGCAGGCCGGAATCGGTCATCGTCGGCTGTCGATCCTTGATATCGAGGGCAGCCCGCAGCCGATGCATTCGCATGACGGCCGATATGTCATCGTCTACAATGGCGAGGTCTACAATTATATCGAATTGCGCGCCGAACTCATGGAACGCGGACATCGCTTTGCCACGCAAGGCGACACCGAAGTCGTGATCGAGGCCTGGCGCGCCTGGGGCGACGACTGCCTGCCGCGCCTCAACGGCATGTTTGCCTTCCTGCTTTGGGACAGCGAAACCGGCCGCCTCTATGCCGCGCGCGATCCTTTCGGCAAGAAACCGCTCTTCCTGGCTTCCGGGGATGGCTTCCACGCCTTCGCCTCCGAAATCGATTCGCTGCGCCATTTTCCGGGTGTCGACGACCGTCTGGATCAGGATTCGCTGCGCGAATTTCTCAGCTATCGCTATGTCCNTGGACCGGCCACCTTCTTTCGCGGCATCTCCAAGGTTCCGCCAGGAACCTTCATGGTGGTCGATGGCGCCAACATCCGTGCGGAGCGCTATTTCACGACGCCTTTTTCACGCACGTCGCCCACCGTCGAAAGCTTCGACGAGGCGGTGAAGCTTTTTGGCGAGAAGCTTGATGAGGCGGTACGGCTCAGATTGCGCTCGGATGCGCCGTTTGGCGCATATCTTTCCGGCGGGCTCGATTCCTCGATGATCGTTGCGCTGATGAGCCGTCACATGGGCAAGCCCGTGGCGACCTATTCAGTAGGGTTCGATGTGCCCGGCTCCTCCGAATTACCCTATGCCAGGCAAGTCGCCGACACCTTCGGCAGCGACCACAGTGAGCTCGTCGTGAACATGGATGCGTTCACGTCGGTGTGGGAGGAGGCGGTGCTGCGGCGGGGCGCGCCGGTATCCGAGCCGTCGGACCTGCCGGTTCTGCTTTTGTCACGGCTGGCGAGCCGCACCGTCAAGATGGTGCTTACCGGCGAAGGCGCCGACGAGCTCTTGGGAGGCTATCCCAAGCATCGCGCCGAGCCGTGGGTTTCCATGTACCAGAGTCTGGTGCCGGGCGGCTTGCACGAAGCCCTTGTGGGTCCCGGCGCACGCGCCCTGCCCTATGCGGCGCGGCGACTGAAGATCTTGGCCGGCGTCGCCGGCATTCGCGATGCACAGGCCCGTATGGTGGCCTGGTTCGGCGGAGCAGACGGCGGACAAGCCGAAGCGCTCTATGCCGGTCCGCCCCAATCGCGCGATCTCGACCCGCTGCCGTTCACGACGGATGGCGAAATCAGCCCGCTCAAACGCATGCTGCATTTCGATCAGACGTCATGGCTGCCGGATAATCTTCTCGAGCGCGGCGATCGCATGATGATGGCGGGGTCGATCGAAGGGCGCATGCCATTCATGGATGTCGGCCTGGCCGAACTCGTCGCCCAATTTCCCGATGCTTTCTTGACCGGCGCGCCAAAGGGCAAGCGCGTGCTGCGATCGCTTGCAGCGCAATTGCTTCCCCGCCAGATCCTGGAGCGCAAGAAGGTCGGCTTCCGGGTACCTGTCGAGCAATGGTTCCGTACCGGCATGTCGGATCAGCTTCGAGATCTGCTGCAGAGTGACAGCGCCACGGTGCGCAATGTCTGCAATGCGCGCGAGATAGACCGACTGATGAGCGAGCACCTGGGTGGCGCTCACAATCACGAGAAGATCCTGTGGGCGCTTGCCAATCTGGAGCAGTTCTTCCGGGTGTTCCGGCCGACGCTCGATGCTGAACAGCCGCAAGCCGCTCAGCGACGGGTCGCCAGCGCCTTCCGATAGGCTCCCTGAAGACCTTCGATCATGGTTTCGAGGCGGAAACGCGCGTTATAGATATCGCGCGACGCGGTTCGAAACGCTTCGCGGCGCGCGCCGTTTTCAATCAATTGCGCAAGGGCATGCGCAAGCTCTTCCGCATCGTCCGGCTTCACGCTTAGACCGTTCCGACCTTCCCTCAATACGTCGGGCACCGAGCCGACCGATGTCGCGACCAGGGCTGCGCCCGCACACGCACCCTCAAGCAGGCAAACCGGCAAGACCTCATTGCGTGACGGCAGGACGACGATATCGGCCTGCCGATAGAGCGGCAGGATCGTCTCGAGCGCCAGCCAGCCGGTGAATTCCACCTGGCCGAAAAGCCCTGAACTTATGGCGCGGTCGCGGAAGGCGGCGACATCGCCGGCACCCGCGAAGGTCGCGCGCCATTGCGGCAGATCCTTCGGCAGCAGCGCAAGTGCCTGAAGCAATACCCCGGCGCCTTTGGCCTCGGTGAGGTTGCCGGCAAACAACAGTCGAACGGGCGCATTCTCCTCGCGCGGTTGCGGTGCATCAAAAGCGAAGTCGGCGACGCCATTGGACACGACGTCGAAGCGATCCGGCGGCATGTGATAAAAGTGGGCGACGAAGTCTCGCCAGTAATCGCCAAGCACGATGATGGCGTCGGCTCGCTCAAAGACAAGGCGCAAGACACGGACCCAGCCGCGTTGCGCATCTCCGGGCTTGGGAAAGGCCGAGCCATGAAAGTGGACGACCGTGGCCGCGCCGGCCAATCGCGCCATGGACTGCATGACCCATTTCCTCCACGACGATGCATTCGTCGCGGTGTTGAGGTGGACGATGTCATACCGGCGGGTTGCCAGCAGCCAGCCATAGCGGATCAATGCGAACGGGAAATGTGCCAGCCAACCGACACCGGACGCGTCGCCCCGCGAGGCCAGGAAATCCATCTCGATCGCACTGCCGGCCGTCGAACGAAGCTGTTCATCAACGTGAGAAAACAGCGTCTCGATCCCGCCACGGCCTTTCAGGCCCCGCGGAACGACACAGAGGACCCGTATTCGATCCAAAAGGTCACACAACCCTTCGAAGCGCCGACCTGGGCGCGGGTGCACGACAGTCGATGACTTCAAGATGATCGCTGCTGTTGAGAGTATGGATCATCGGATAAGGTCTCTTTGCCGAAGCAAGAATGGGCACTGGTAAGGTCAAATGCACCTTCGTCTCGTCCAACTCGACAAGGTCGGCAAGTCCGAGCCCGCCGCCATAATTGTCCGTGCCGTTCTGCAATGGCAATATGATGCGATCGCCCATACGCACAAAACAGCCTCCGGGCCGGGCTGCGGCGCGATCGATTCTCACCGGATTGCTCCGGTGCGGGAACCATGGTCCCTCCAGGGCCTGCGCATAATAGACCACGAGGGTGTCCGAGGCGCTGCCGTAGCCGTCGCGTTCGGTCGCGAACAGCCAAAGCTTGCCGCCATGCTCCAGCAGGGTCGCATCGAAAAGTTCGCGATCCGGAATCAGGACCGAATGCCGAACCCACCGGTCCGGGAACGACTCAGCCCGGTATAGAACCAGATCTCCACCCGAACCGCCCTCGGGAAGCATCCAGATCTGGCCGCCATGACTGAACACTTGCGGATAGGACAGATGATAGGGTTCCTCGATCACCACACGCGGCACGGTTGGAGCGCCGTCTCGGAAGACCTCGGTCACGGAAATCACCGCTTTGGTACTGGCATGGCAAAAGTCTTCAATGAATATGAAATATCGCCCCTGCCATTCAAACGGAAACGGATCAGCATAGAAACGATCGCCATCATCGGGCAGATCGATCCAGGGTTCTCCGGCCAGGAGACCCGTGGCCGCGACGGTCTGGCCATTGTGAAACCGGTAGCTCACCCGCCAACGATTGAGGCGGAACCCCAAGCGCCTGGCCGCCCCTGCTGTTTGCCGGGGTATGGTTGAAAGAAGGTAGGTACCGATCAGCTGTCCATCGGTTGGACACTGACGCGCGCGCCCTGTCGGTTCGGATCGGGCCTTGTGGCCCTTGAGGAAATGATCCGTCGTGTCCACCAGCAGTGTGCACATGCGCGCCAGAATGTCATTGAGCCCGCGAAGGATCGAAAGCCGGCTGTCGACCATGGGGGCCGCGCGCGCGATGCGTTCACCATCCAGAATGATTTCGATATCGGGAAGGCCGCCGGCCATCAACACCCGGGCTGCTTCGGCAATTGACGCGGAGCTCGCGAAGCCCGGGCGAAGGCCGGGAGAGGCAATAGGCAGCATGACGCCGGTCAGATCGATACGCAGTTCAGCGTCAGGCCGGGACCGGGACAGTTCCACGCCCTCGACAGGTTCAAGAAGGTCATGGCCCCGAATCTGCACTGCCTTGCGCTCAAGGCGCAGAATATAGCCAAGCGGCCATTGTACCCCGGGCGCCGCAACGCCGACCAGCGCAACGTCATGACCTTTCTCGGCCAGCCGCTTGGCGACAAGCATGTGCACCGAACACACATTGTCATCAGGAACAAGTATATCAATTCTGCTCATCGGGATTCCGTCAGCGAAGGTCGAGAGACTATGAGAACCAGTTGCTAAGTTCGGCTTAATACCGCGGACTCTGTAAGGTGTGTTCGGCGCTGTGCCTTCTGCCGACCACCGAGACGTGCGACAGCATCGCTTTCTCACTCGGTGCACGTGGCAATGGGTCGAGCCATTCCGACGGTCTCACCGGCAGGCTTGCGCATGGAAGTCTCCCGAGCAATGCTGCGGCAGTGGAGGAATCATGCGGAAAGTCCTGATAGCGGTACTGCTGGCCGCGGCTGCACTTTATGCAAATTGTGCCCTGGCATTGGACAGCAGCGGAACCCCCGTCGTCGTGACGCCACTCGCATCACGCACGACCACTGCATCAGGTCGGCCGATCACGCTGCCGCAGAAGAACGTGCAGGTGCTGGTCTCGACCTATGAGATCAGGCCCGGCGCGACCTTGCCGGTCCATCGCCATCCCTTCCCGCGCTACGCCTATGTCGAGGCTGGAACATTGAAGGTCACCAACGTCGAGACCGGCAACAGCAACGTCTACAAGACAGGTGATTTCATCATCGAGATGATCGGCCAATGGCATCAGGCCACCAATATTGGTGACGGGCCGGTCAAGCTCCTGGTGATCGATCAGGTCGAGGAAGGCGCCAAGAACACGGAATTGCGCCAGTAGCCACCAAGACTATGCCCGCGCCCGAGGGCGGGAGGGCAATGCCCCGCCCGCCCTCGCCTCGCGGACCATTCGAAACCAGGCGCCTAGCCCCAGGCGCCAACCGGCTGCCGGGTCGTTGCGTTCAGCCTATTGAAGGCGTTGATCAGGGCGATCTGGATGACCAGTGCGGCAAGCGCCTTCTCGTCATAATGCCGGGCCGCTTCATCCCAGACATCGTCCGGCACTGCGTCCGGCCGGTCGGCGAGCCTGGTGCCGGCTTCTGCCAGCGCCAATGCCGCGCGCTCGGCGTCGGTGAAATACGGCGTCTCCCGCCAAGCCGCCAGCGCAAAGATGCGCTCGTCCTTTTCTCCGGCCTCCTTCAATTCGCGCGCATGCATGTCGACGCAGACGCTGCAATTATTGATCTGGCTGGCGCGCAGATGAATGAGCTTGCGCGTCACATAGGGCACGTCGGCCGCCTCGGTCGACTTGTCCAGCGCCAGCAGCGCCTGCACCGAACCGGGGATGAGCATCACCGGGTTCTTGATCCTTGCTTGCATGATCCTTCTCCTTTTGAATTGTTTCTCCGGGCGTGTTTTCCCGGCCCGGACGCCTCGCATCCAGGATTCGAACTTGATAAAACTGTTGGCTGCCTGCCGCGTATCAGGCCTGTGTTGCGGTAACCTGTTCGAGCCGTTCGAGAATGCGCGGCCAGCCACTTCCCATGCCGATATAGCCACGCTCGTCGGCCGGCCGGAATCCCGACTGCTCCATTCGCACCCGGGTCGCCACACCCTCGGGCGTCAGTGACCACGTCACCACGGTTTTCAACCCGCTGTCCGATTCCGTCCCATCGCCCCAACTGTAGGCCAGCAGCCGCGGCGCCTCGACTTTCAGCACCACGCAGTTCGTCACGCCGGACCATCCGGGAACTGGTGTCGCACGCAGTGTGAAGCGATGCCCCTCTTGCGCAGCGAAGTCATTCTGCATGAGCCATTCGCCGACGAGTGCTGGCACGGTCAGTGCCCGCCATATCTTTTCCGCCGAATATGGAATCAGCCTTTCGACGACAATCGATTTGGTTTCCGTCATGCCTCGCTCCTCTCGTTGTTGTCGTCGTGCCACGCACGCGCAATCAATAACCCGTCAGCTATAGATTATTACTCATAACCATGCGGTTATGCGATTGTCAAGTAAGGAATCTGCCGTCTGGTCCAAATGGCGGCATAGGGTTCGCGCTTTCGCGTCAGCCGTCCTGGTGCTAGGGCTCTCCACGACGTCATGAACTGGATTGCCCCTTGAGCATGGAAACTCGCCCGCCGCTGATCGAAATCTGTGTCGAAGGCATCGATGGCCTGCTCGCCGCGCAGGCCGCAGGCGCCGACCGGGTCGAACTCTGCGCCAGTCTGGTCGAGGGCGGCATCACGCCGAGTCTTGGCACTGTGCACGCCGCGCTCGACCAGGCGACCGTCCCGTTCCACGTCATGGTGCGGCCACGCGGTGGCGATTTTCTCTACAGCGAGACTGAATACCGCTCGATGCTGGCCGACGTCACCGCGCTCCGCGAGCTCGGTGTGCCCGGCGTGGTGTTCGGCTGCCTGAACGCCGACGGCGCCATCGATGAGAAGCGCATGGGCGAACTGACCGAGGCCGCCGGGCCCTTGAACGTCACCTGCCACCGCGCCTTCGACATGACGCGCGATCCGGCCGAGGCACTGGAGGCGCTGATCCGCTGCAAGGTCGGCCGCGTGCTGACCAGCGGCCAGCGCGACACGGCGATCGAGGGCTTGCCGTTGCTGGAAGAGCTGGTGCGTCAGGCCGGCGACCGGATCATCATTCTCGGCTGCGGCGGGCTCGATCTCGGCAACATTGCCGAGGTGCGCGCAAGGACCGGCCTGGCCGAAATGCACTTCGCCGCCCTCAAGGAAGTGCCGAGCGCCATGCGCTACCGCAATCCGAAGGTCGGCATGGGCGGCTCCGATCTCGACCGCGAGTATCGCAACACACTGACCGACACACCGCTGGTGGCGGCGACAATCGCGGCGGCCAAGGCATGACCTCTCCCATAGACCGCATAGCGCAGGACGACGAAGCCGCCATACTGGCGCTCAACAACGAGCACGCCGCCGAATTGTCGTGGCTCGAAGCCGAACGGCTGTCCTTCCTGCTCGGCGAGTCCTTCTATGCCCGCCGCATCGGCGATCTCGAAGCCTTCATCATGACCTTCGACCAGGATGCGAATTATGACAGTCCGAACTTCGTCTGGTTCCGCGAGCGCTACGAGCGCTTCATCTATGTCGACCGCGTCGTCGTGGCGGCGCACGCAAGAGGCCGCGGCCATGCTCGCCGGCTCTATCGGGACCTGTTCGACCAGGCGGAGAGCGCCGGCCACACACTGGTTACCTGCGAGGTCAACACCGACCCGCCCAACCCCGCCTCGGATGCCTTCCACGCCGCTCTCGGCTTCGCCGAAGTCGGCGACGCGGTGATCCATGGCGGCAAGAAGGCGGTGCGCTATTATATCAGGCAGATCGCCGCCTGATCCGATGGCGCTCGGCGTTCATTCACCAATTGCGGTTGAGCCATTCGCGCGCTGGGCGCTCGATGAGGTAGTAGCTGCAGAGCGCGCAGGCGAAAACCCCGGCCAGCATCGGCCATGGATTGCTGCCCTGCTCGTAGACGAATTTGTAGAAGGGCTGCTGCCACAGATAGAGCGAATACGACCACAGACCCAGTGTCGTCATCGGCAGGGATGACAGCCATCCGGACAAGAACCGCGTGCTGAAATCCAGCGCATTGATAGCAGTCGCCAGCAATGGCACCGCGACCAGGTAGTGGATCGGTGTCGGTACTGAATCCATGAACAGGAAAACCGCGCCAACGGCCGCCGCAACGGCGACATAGGGGCCCTTCAACAAGGCCGGCAGCTTGCCGTCGGCCTTGAGCAGGCAGACCGCGGCCGACAGCAGGATCGAGGCGATGTGCACATCGGTGCGCCAGTACGTGGCTTCATAATCCATGTGCAGGAACCAGTAGGAAACCGCGCCATTGGCCATGGCCAGCAAGGCCAGGACCAGCAGCAGCGGGACGACACGGCTGCGGCTGGCGACGATTGCGCTGATCGCCGCCAGGATGATGTAGGCATGCTCTTCGATACAGAGCGACCAGATGTGGTCGAGTGCGCCGGCCCGGTTCAGGAGAATTCCGGCATAGTTGTAGGTGAATGTCAGCGCCGTCAGGGCCGCCTTCCATTTGAAGACGATGAACGTGCCTGAGAGCGCGATCATGGCGACGACGACAAAGACCAGAAGCGCCGGATAGATGCGCGAGAAGCGGCGTTTGAAGAATTTCTTCAGCGGATAGCGTTCGATGAACAGGATTTCGGCCATCAGCCGGCCGCTGAGCACGAAGAAGAATTCGACGCCCAGCACGCCCAGATTGATTCCGGGAACGGGAAAAAAATGCCCAATCAGCACCAGGGCGATCGACAGACCGCGCCAGCCGTCGAGATAGGCCAGCCTTGTCCTGGCCGATCGGTCGACGATCGTTTGGGACGGCACCAAATGGGTCGCGGAAATTTCGGACATGCCGATCCTTTCGCATTGATATGCGAAAGGGCACGGCTGTACGCCTTCCGAACCCGGCTCGCATTCTCCGCCCGCCCCATACTGCAGTGCAATATAAGTTTGTGCAAGTGCGAGATTGGTGCCGGTGCATTCCCGGGCAGGCATGGGTCAGAATCGTTTCAAGCAAACATAGGATGCGGCGGCCGGAAACCGGGCAGCTACAGGCGCCAGGAACGAAAAAGGGCCGTGACAGCCCCTTTCCTTGTCCGCAATCGATCTTGCGTCAGGCGTTGGCTGCCGCCACCGCGCGCTTGGCCATGACCGCGATCAGGTTGGCGCGGTAGTCGGCGGAAGCGTGGATGTCGCTCATCAGGTTTTTCGCCGGCACTTTCACGCCATTGAGCGAAGCAGCATCGAAGCTCTTGGCAAGCGCCGCCTCGATCTCCTTCGAACGGAAGACGCCGTCATCGCCGGCGCCGGTGACGGCAACGCTGACGCCATCCTTGCCCTTGGCCACGAACACGCCGACGATCGCGTAGCGCGAGGCCGGGTTGCGGAATTTTTCGTACGCAGCCTTTGCCGGCGCCGTGAAGGAGACCGCCGTGATGATCTCGCCGTCCTTCAAGGCCGTCTCGAACAGCCCCTTGAAGAACTTGTCGGCTGATATTTCGCGCTTGTTGGTGATGATGGTGGCGCCCAGCGCCAGAAGTGCGGCCGGATAATCCGCCGCCGGATCGTTGTTGGCGATCGAACCGCCGATCGTGCCCTTGTGGCGTACCGCCGGATCGCCGATCAGCGACGCCAGATGGGCAAGCGCCGGGCAGGCCTTGCGCAGCTTCTCGTCATTGGCGACGTCGAAATGGGTGGCGGCGGCGCCGATCGTGACCGTCTTGCCTGACACCTTGACGCCCTGCAGGTCCTTGATGCGTGACAGGTCGATCAGGTCGGAAGGGGCCGCCAGCCGCGTCTTCATGGCGGGGATCAAGGTCATGCCGCCCGACAGCAGCTTGGCGTCGCCGCTCTTCACGAGCTTGGCGGCTTCAGTGACCGAGGCGGCACGATGATAGTTGACTGCGTACATGGGATCCTCCCCTAAGTGGTCAAGCAGTATTGAGCAGTGAGTAGTCAGTAGTGGGAACGCCGCCGCCGGAGCTGGACACGGTGCCCTATTCGCTACTCACTACTCCCTACTCACTCATTTCGCGGCGCGGATCGCGGCCCACACGGTCGACGGTGTGGCCGGCATGGCGATATCGGCGATGCCGATGGCGTCGGTGATGGCATTGATCACCGCCGGCGGCGAACCGATGGCGCCGGCCTCGCCGCAGCCTTTGATGCCGAGCGGATTGCTCGGACATGGCGTGTTCGACGTCGAGACCTTGAACGACGGCAGGTCGCCGGCACGCGGCATGGTATAGTCCATGTAGCTCGCCGTCAGCAGCTGCCCGCTGGCGTCGTAGTGAGCGCCTTCCAGCAGCGCCTGGCCAACGCCCTGGGCGATGCCGCCATGCACCTGGCCTTCGACGATCATCGGATTGATGATATTGCCGAAATCGTCCGCCGCCACGAACTGGACGATCTCGGTCGTTCCGGTTTCCGGATCGATCTCGACCTCGCAGATGTAGCAGCCCGCCGGGAAGGTGAAGTTCGCCGGATCATAGAACGCCGTTTCCTTCAGTCCTGGTTCCATGCCGGCCGGCAAATTGTGCGCGGTATAGGCGGCCAAAGCCACCTGGAACCACGGCAGGCTCTTGTCGGTACCGGCGACCTTGACTTCGCCATTCTCGATGACGATGTCGCCCTCGTCGGCTTCGAGCAGGTGCGCGGCGATCTTCTTGGCCTTGGCCTCGACCTTGTCGAGCGCCTTGGCGATCGCCGACATGCCGACCGCGCCCGAGCGCGAGCCGTAAGTGCCCATGCCCATCTGCACCTTGTCGGTGTCGCCGTGGACGATCGACACCGAATCGATCGGCACCCCAAAACGCTGGTTGACCAGTTGCGCGAAGGTCGTCTCGTGCCCCTGGCCATGGCTGTGCGAACCCGTCAGCACCTCGATAGTTCCGACGGCGTTGACCCTTACCTCAGCCGATTCCCACAGGCCGACACCGGCGCCGAGCGAGCCGACCGCGGCCGACGGCGCGATGCCGCAGGCCTCGATGTAGCAGCTCATGCCAATGCCGCGCAGTTTGCCCTTCCTGGCCGCGTCCGCCTTGCGCTTGCCAAAGCCGGCATAATCGGCGGTCTTCATGGCCGCGTCGAGCGAGGTCGCATAATCGCCGGCGTCATAATTCATGATCACCGGTGTCTGGTGCGGGAAGGTCGTGATGAAGTTCAGGCGCCGCAGCTCGGCCGGAGACACGCCGAGCTCGCGTGCAGCGGCTTCCATGGTGCGCTCCAGAAGATAGGTGGCTTCTGGCCGTCCTGCCCCGCGATAGGCATCGACAGGTGCCGTGTTGGTGTAGACGGTGCGTACATTGGCGTGAATGGCCGGGATGTCGTACTGCCCTGACAGCAGTGTCGCGTAGAGATAGGTCGGCACACAGGACGAGAACAGCGACATGTAGGCGCCGAGATTGGCGATGGTGTCCACCTTCAGCCCGGTGATCCTGTTGTTCTTGTCGAAAGCCATTTCCACCGTCGAGACATGATCGCGGCCATGCGCGTCGGTGAGGAAGCTTTCGGTGCGATCGGCGACCCATTTGACCGGCACGCCGGTCTTCTTCGAGGCCCACAGGCAGACGATCTCTTCCGGGTAGATATAGATCTTGGAGCCGAAGCCGCCGCCGACATCCGGCGCGATCACGCGCAGCTTGTTTTCGGGTGCGACGTTGTAGAAGGCGCTCATCACCAGCCGCGCGACATGCGGGTTCTGCGATGTCGTCCAGCAGGTGTAATGATCCTCGGCCTTGTCGTAATGGCCAAGAGCCGCGCGCGGCTCCATTGCGTTCGGCACCAGCCGGTTGTTGACGATCTTCATGCGGGTGACATGCGCCGCCGCCTTGATGGCGGCATCGGTCGCCTTGGCATCGCCGATCTCCCAGTCGAAGATCAGGTTGTTCTCGGCCTCGGCATGGACCTGCGGTGCGCCCTTTTCGAGCGCCTTGGTCGCGTCGACGACGGCCTTCAGTTCCTTGTAGGTGATGTCGACCGCCTCGGCCGCATCGCGTGCCTGGCCCTTGGTTTCGGCCACCACCACCACGACCGCATCGCCGACATAACGGACCTTGTCGACGGCCAGCGGCGACCATGCGCCCATCTTCATGGGCGAACCGTCCTTGGAATGGATCATCCAGCCGCAGATGAGGTTGCCGATACCATCGGCCTTGAGCTCCTTGCCGGTCAGCACGCCAATAACGCCCGGCATGCCTTGAGCCGTTTTCACGTCGATCTTCTTGATCTGCGCATGCGCGTGCGGGCTGCGCACGAAGGCTGCATGCTTCATGCCGGGCACCACCATGTCGTCGACATAGCGGCCGGCGCCGGTGATGAACCTTTTGTCTTCCTTGCGCGCGACCCGAGCGCCAACACCTTCGATGCCCATGCAGAGATTCCTCCCGAAAAAGTGAATAGGAAGCAGTGAGCAGTAAGTATAGCCGCCGGTTCAGACCGACTACTGACTACTCACTACTCGCTCTTCTCTCACGCCGCCTGTTTCGCCTTGTCCTTGGACCCATTCGACATCGTCTTCGATGCGGCGAGGATCGCCTTCACGATGTTGTGGTAGCCGGTGCAGCGGCAGATATTGCCTTCGAGTTCTGCACGAACCGTGGCCTCGTCGAGGCCTTCGGGATGACGGTTGATCATGTCGATTGCGGCCATGATCATGCCTGGCGTGCAGAAGCCGCATTGCAGACCATGATGTTCCTTGAAGGCCGCCTGCACTGGATGCAGGTCGGCGCCGTCGGCGAGGCCTTCGATCGTAACCACGGTCGATCCGGACGCCTGGACCGCGAGCATGGTGCAGGACTTGACCGCCTTGCCGTCGACATGCACGACGCAGGCTCCGCACTGCGAGGTGTCGCAACCGACATGGGTGCCGGTCAGGCCGAGATTCTCCCGCAGGAAATGGACGAGCAGCGTTCGATCCTCGACGGCCCCGCCGATCCGCTTGCCGTTCACCATCAACGAAACGTCCGACATAGCCCCTCCCTGGGTGTCAACCTTGGTCATCAGGTTGCCGACGCGCCGCTGGCACTTCGGCCATGCGTTAGTCGTACACCGCACAACGCACAAAAAACAACACGAGGGAAAAGTCGGATTGTTGTACTTTCGGCCATGGCCAAGGGACCAAAGTGCATTTTCCCGGCCCCATTGCCAAAACGCCTCCTGGCGGCAAGAATGCCTTCGTCGCCCGCGCGCCAGAAGCACTTGAAAAGCCGCGCACAAGAAGGCGTCGGAGGAAATGCGGGAGAACGCCCCTGACCAGTTCACTGACGCGCTACGCATGCGGGTTGTCGGCGCTGACCACGGACGAGCCCGACCCGGACGTCTTCGCACGCGCGGTAGCCGCCGAGGCCGCTGCCATCGATGCCGGCTTTGCCCTCGTGTTCTTTTCCCAAAGCCTCGTCGAGGCAAGCACCCTCTCGCAGGCGCTCACGACGTGCGCGCCGGGGCTCCACCATGCCGGCTGTTCCACCGCCGGCGAGATCACGCCGCAGGGGCTCGAGGAAGGCCATATGCTGGCGATGCTGCTGCCCTCGGCGTCCTTCACGGCGGTCAGCACCATGGTCGACAATTTGTCGACATCGGGCATGGACAGGATCACCGAAGAGGTCGAGGCCCTGCGGCGCACGCTGCGCGCCCGGCCCGGCGGCGAGCAGACCAGGAACACCTTCGCGCTCTGCTTCATCGACGGGCTGTCCTATGCCGAGGAAGCGGTGAGTTCGGCCATCCACTGGGGTCTTGACGACATACCGCTGCTCGGCGGCTCGGCCGGTGACGATTTGAAATTCGAGACGACGCGTCTGATCTCGAACGGCGCCGTCACTTCGGACAGCGCCATCATCGTGCTGATCGCCACGGAAATTCCGTTCCACGTCTTCAAGACCGACAACTTCGTTCCCACCGACGAAAAGCTGGTGGTGACCGCGTCCGACCCGGATCACCGTATCGTGCGGGAGTTCAACGCCACCAATGCGGCGGAGGAATATGCCGCTTCCGTCGGCATCCTCCCGCAGACCCTGACGCCGCTGAGCTTCGCCTCGCATCCCGTGGTGGTGAAGGTGGGCGGAGAATATTACTGCCGCTCGATCCAGAAGATGCACGCGGATGGCTCGCTGTCGTTCTTCTGCGCCATCGACGACGGTGTCGTGCTGTCGATCGCCCAGCCCGAGGACATGGTGGAAGCGACACGAGCGGCATTGCGCGAGGTCAAGGAAAGGCTGGGCGGTATCGATATGATTCTTGGCTTCGATTGCGTGCTGCGCCGGCTGGATGCGCGCAACCGGCAGGTCTTTCGCGACATTTCGGAGCTCTACAGGGTCAACAATGTCATCGGCTTCGGCACCTATGGCGAGCAATATCGGTCGATGCACCTGAACCAGACTTTCACCGGCATCGCCTTCGGTGACCGGCAAGCGGCTGAATAGGCGCAACAAAATGCCGCTCAGGGACATAAACGATCTCGACAGGCTGAAGAAGATCAACGCCGCCCTGGTCAGCCGCGTCGAGCGCTCGATGGACCAGCAAGGCAATGCCTTTTCGTTGTTCCAGACCGCGATCTCGCTGGAAAACCGGGTGCGCACGCGCACCGAGGAACTGCATTCGACCTTGCGCAGGCTGGAACAGTCGAACATCGACCTCAGCGCCGCCAAGGAGAGTGCCGAGCTGGCGAACCTGTCCAAGACAAGGTTCCTCGCCGCCGCCAGCCACGACGTGCTGCAGCCGCTGAACGCCGCCCACCTCTCCGTCTCGGCGCTCGCCGAGGTGCAGACCAGCGAAGAGGGAACAAAGCTGGTTCGGCAGGTCGAGCGCTCGCTGGAGACGATGGAAGACCTGCTGCGCACCTTGCTCGACATTTCCAAGCTCGACGCCGGCGTGGTCCAGCCCGACATCGGCGATGTCAGCCTGGAGGCGTTGTTCTCATCACTGCGCTCGGATTTCCAGCCGGTGGCGGAGTTGAAGGCGCTGTCGCTGAAATTCCGGCCGGTCAATGCGGTGGTCCGCTCGGACAGGACCTTGCTGCGCCGCATCCTGCAGAACATTCTCTCCAACGCGCTGGGCTATACCCGTTCGGGCGGCGTGCTCGTCGGCACACGCCATCGCGGCGACACCATCCGCATCGATGTCGCCGACACGGGCTGCGGCATTCCCGAGGACCAGCGCGAAGCGGTGTTCGAGGAATTCCATCGCGGCACCTCGCCGGCCAACGCCGAACTCGATGGCGGCGGGCTTGGGCTCGGGCTCGCCATCGTGCGCCGCATGGCCGGCGCGCTCGGCCACCCCGTGACGTTTTCATCCAAGGTTGGCCGCGGCACCATCTTCCACATCGATGTCCCCGTCGGCCTCGGCGCGCCGGCCGATGCCATCGCCAGCGCCGCCAGCCTGGAACGGCCGCGCGGCTACGGCCTGTTCGGCACCAAGGTGCTGCTGGTCGAGAACGATGCCGAGGTGCTGGAGGCCATGACCTTCCTGCTTGAGCGCTGGCAGTGCCTGGTGCGGGCCGCGACCTCGACTGACGATGCGCTGGACATGCTCGGCGATACCGACTGGATGCCCGACATCGTCATCGCCGACCAGCATCTCGACGGCGGCGACCTCGGCACCGCCACCATATCGGAGGTCCGCGACTATCTCGGCCGCGCCGTGCCGGCGCTGATCGTCACCGCCGACAGTTCCGAAGCCGTGGCCAAGGCAGCGCGCGCCGGCGGTATCGAACTGATGCGCAAGCCGGTGAAGCCCGCGCAACTGCGCGCGCTGCTGGCGCATTTGCTGGCTTAGAGTCCCCGGCAGAGGACTAATGGCTCAAAAACCGGCCTGATCGCGAAACAGCTCGGCACTGTCCAGCTTCGACACCTCGATCACCGCTTGCGTGCGGCTGTAGACGTTGAGCTTGCGCAGGATCTCGGAGACATGCGCCTTCACCGTGGTCTCGCCGACCTGCAGCTCGAAGGCGATCTGTTTGTTGAGCAGGCCCTGGCGCAGCATCTGCAGCACGCGCAATTGCTGCGGCGTCAGCTTGGAGAGGCGCTGGAGCATGTCGGCGCGATCGGTGCTGTCGGCGCCCGGCGGCAGGCCCTCATAGGTTTCCGGCACATAGATCGCGCCGTCCATCACCGAGCGGATGGCCGCGGCCAGATCGCTCTTGCGCGCCGATTTCGGGATGAAGCCGGCAGCGCCGTAGGACAAGGCCTCGGAGATGATCCTCGGCTCCTCATAGCCCGACACGATCACCACCGGCAGGCGCGGATAGCGGGTCCTGAGCTGCAACAACCCGTCGAAGCCGTGCACGTCGGGCATGCTGAGGTCGAGGAGCGCCAGGTCGAAAGGCTTTGCATCGGCCAGCAGATCCAGCGCCTCGGTGATCGATCGCGCTTCGACCGTGTCTACCTCGGGATAAGCCATTTGGACGGCGCTGTGCAGCGCCTCGCGAAACAGCGGATGGTCGTCGATGATGAGAAACCGGGCACGATCGGTGGGAGGGGTCATAGGGCTCGTTCCGGTTTACCGGGCACACCATAGTCTCCTGACCATGGCCGGATTATTGGCAAATAGTCTATCGCCTGTTGACGGGATTCATCGCCGCAAAAATGATCGGAAGCCTGAATTCCTCATCCAGCCGCGGCAAAGCCCATGCTTTATGAAAAGCGACGCCTTGCCCGACCCCCGAAATCGGCCGAATGTATCGCCATCATACGCAGAGATCGCCATGACCGCCTTTGTCCTTCCCGTCCCGCCAACGCCTTCTGTCGCCATTGCGGGTTCCGGCGAACGCTTTGCCGTGCGGCGCATCTTCTGCGTCGGCCGCAATTATGCGGCGCATGCGCGCGAATTCGGCAATGACGAGCGCGATCCGCCTTTCTTCTTCACCAAGCCGGCCGACGCGGTGGTCGATTCCGGCACTCATATCCCCTATCCACCGCTGACCGAAAATCTCCACTTCGAGATCGAACTGGTGGTGGCGATCGGTACATCGGGCTTTCGCATTTCCCGCGACAAGGCGCTGGACCATGTCTGGGGCTATGGCGTCGGCATCGACCTCACCCGCCGCGATCTGCAGGATGCCGCCAAGAAGGCGGCGCGGCCCTGGGACTGGTCGAAGGCGTTCGACCGTTCCGCGCCCTGCGGTCCGCTGGTTGCCGCGCGGAAATCCGGGCACCCCGCGAAGGGTCGTATCTGGCTCGCCATCGACGGCGCGGTGAAACAAGATGCGGACCTCGCCGAGCTGATCTGGCCGATTGCCGATATCGTCTCGATCTGCAGCGAAGGCGTGGAATTGCAGGCCGGGGACCTGATCTTCACCGGCACGCCGGCCGGTGTCGGCGCGGTCAAGCCGGGTGAAACGATATCAGGCGGCGTCGACGGCATCGGCACGATCGAAGTGACCATCGGCCAGCCGAAGTCATGAGCAAGATTGTCCTGCACAACTACTTCCGCTCCTCCACCTCGCACCGGGTGCGGATCGCCCTGGAGATGAAGGGGGTGGGCTATGACTACATCCCGCATCACCTGCGTCACGGCGAGCATCTGGAGGCGGCCTATCTCGCAGTCAATCCGCAGGGGCTGGTGCCGGCGCTGATCGGGAGCGACGGCATGCTCCTGACGCAATCGCTGGCGATCATCGAATTTCTCGACGAGACCATACCTGAACCTCCGCTATTGCCGAAAGACCCGCCCAGCCGGGCACGGGTGAGAATGCTGGCGCAGATCATCGCCTGCGACATCCACCCGGTGAACAATCTGCGGGTGCTGACCTCACTGCGCACGCTGTTCGGCGCCGGCGACCAGGATGTCGCCAACTGGTTCCGGCATTGGGTCAATGAAGGTTTTGCGCCGCTCGAGCAATTGCTGACGGCTTCGTCCGAAACCGGCACATTCTGTCACGGCGAAACCCCGGGGCTGGCCGACATCTGCCTTGCCGCGCAAGTCACCAGCAATGCCCGCTTTGGCGTCGATATGGTGCCCTATCCGACGATTTCGCGCATCAACACCGCCTGCATGGCGCTACCCGCCTTCCAGAAAGCCGCGCCACAGAACCAGATCGATGCCGAATAGAGAAGCCACCGATGCCGACGAGGCAAAGGCGCTGGCCGATATCGAGGCGTATGGCTGCCTCTACGTGCTGGAGGAAGATGGCGAACCGCCATTCGCCTACTCCGTTGGCATCGCGGGATCGATTTCCGCTTGACCGGTCAGGGAATAGGCTATCGTTTCCCACGTGCAGTCTCAAGGGTGGAGTGACCGATGAAAGCCGTCGTCTTCGAGAAATTCGGCGAAGCGCCGAGCATCCAGACCGTGCCCGATCCGAAGCCGGCTGCCGATGGCGTCGTCATCAAGGTCGAGGCGACCGGGTTGTGCCGCAGCGACTGGCACGGCTGGATGGGCCATGACGCCGATATCCGCCTGCCGCACGTGCCGGGCCATGAACTGGCGGGAATCGTCGTCGCCGCCGGCAAGCACGTCACCCGCTGGAAGGCGGGCGAACGCGTCACCGTGCCGTTCGCCGTCGGTTGCGGCCACTGCTTCGAATGCACATCAGGCAATCATCAGGTTTGCGAACATCAGTCTCAGCCTGGCTTCAACGCCTGGGGCTCGTTCGCCGAATATGTCGCCATCGAACACGCCGACACCAATCTCGTGCGCCTGCCCGACGAAATGGAATTCGCCACCGCCGCCAGCCTCGGCTGCCGCTTCGTCACATCGTTCCGCGCCATCGTCGACCAAGGCCGGGTGACGCCGGGCGAATGGGTGGCGGTGCATGGCTGCGGCGGCGTCGGCCTGTCGGCGATCATGATCGCCAGTTCGATGGGCGCCAACGTCATCGCCATCGATCTCACCGAGGAGAAACTGAACTTCGCCAAAAAAATCGGTGCCGTGGCGACGATCAACGCCTCCACGACGCCGAACGTCGTCAAGGCGGTCAAGCAGATCACCAATGGCGGTGCCCACATGTCGATGGACGCGCTCGGCCACCCCACGACGTCCTTCAACTCGATCGCCAACCTGCGCCGGCGCGGCCGTCACGTGCAGGTCGGCCTGATGCTGGGCGAGCATGCCCGACCGCAAGTGCCGATGGACAAGGTGATCGCCTTCGAACTCGAAATCCTCGGCAGTCACGGCATGCAGGCCTATCGCTACCCCGCGATGATGGAGATGATCCGCCACGGCAAGCTCAAGCCCGAACTGCTGGTCGGCAAGAAGATCAGCCTCGAGGAGGCGCCAGCAGCCTTGATGGCGATGGGCGGTTTCGAGGGCATCGGCATCGGCGTGGTGACGAAGTTCTAAGGTCGCAATCACAGCCAGAACGCTATTATGGTAGCGGGGGTGAGCCGATGCTCTTGGAGAGAGTGTATGATCGCGACAGACCGGTTGAAGCTCAGGGTCTGGCGAGAGGCGGATAAGCCCCTATTGAGCGTTATCCACGCCGATCCGGAGGTGATGCAGTTCCTCGGCGGCATGAAGACCGCCTCTGAGACCAGCGACATCGTCGAACAACTGATGCGGCTTTCCGAAGTCGGCGCGCCAATTTTCTGGGCCGCCGAGCGTATCGGCGACGGAGCGTTGCTCGGCGCGGTGGGCCTGCACCGCCTCGGGACCGATTTCCCTTTCGGCCCGGCCCTGGAGGTGGGCTGGCGGCTTGCTCGCGACCATTGGGGCAAGGGTTATGCGACCGAAGCCGCTCGCGCCGCCCTCGACTATGCATTCGGCAGCCTGGATGCGCCGCGCGTCTACGCATTCACCGCATTGGCGAACACGCGGTCCGAAGCCGTCATGCAGCGGTTGGGGATGAAGAAAATCGAGGGCGGCGAATTCGCTCACCCTGACCTGCTGCCGACCGATCCGAGCTCAATGCACATGCTGTATGTCGCCGAAAGGATAGTGCCGCAGTCGGGTACCTAGAGCCTAAACTCGTTCAGAGCCAAAAGGCGGTGAAAGCGAAGCGACAATATCTAATGGCCGCCAAGGCCATGCTCGACAAGAAGGTGCCGCTGATACTTTCATGGTAATGTCGCAATTGAGCGCCAGCTCGGCGCATCTCATGGCGGCTCTCTCACTACACCCGGTACAACTTATCGGTCAGTGACTTAAGGAGAGTTTCCATGCGTGGTCATTGCTTATGCGGCGCTATTGCTTTTGAAGTCGATGGGCCGGAGCGAGCATGCGTGGTCTGTCATTGTGAAAGTTGTCGGCGGCAATGTTCCGCGCCGATGACCACCTACATTGGCGTCTTGGACGGCCACTGGCGATGGTTGGGCAAGCCACCGAAGGTATTCAACTCTTCTCCCGGTGTGGAAAGAACATTTTGCGATCACTGTGGCTCGCCGCTGTCCTTCCGCTCAACCAACATGTCCGGTGTCATGCATTTTTTTGCAGCGGGGATGGAGGAGCCGGAAAAATTTGCACCCACGCTGCATGTCGCTTTTGAGGAGAAGCTCCCTTGGTTGAAACTCGCCGACGGCCTGCCGACACGGGTTGGGCCTGACTATACGAAAAACTAGTCAGGGATCGGCATCATCACTATGCAGCCGCACGCCACGGCAAATCCCGCTTGGCGAATTTCTTTGCGCCGAACACGCAGGTCACCACGCCCAGCGTGACGACGATCATCATTGGGCTGACCTGCTCGTGCAGCAGCGTCGCCGCCAATGCGAGCCCGAAAAACGGCTGCAGAAGCTGCAACTGCCCCACCGCTGCAATACCGCCTTGCGCCAGGCCGCGATACCAGAAGACGAAACCGATCAGCATGCTGAACAGCGAGACATAGCCAAGACCGATCCAGGCATTGGAGCCGACGCTGGCGAAGGATGGCGGCAGGGTCGCAAACGTCAGCACCAGCATGATCGGCAGGGACAGCACCAGCGCCCAGCAGATCACTTGCCAGCCGCCGAGCTTGCGCGACAGTGCGGCACCCTCGGCATAGCCAAGGCCGCAGGCGATGATGGCCGCAAGCATCAGCCCATCGCCGACCGGCGAAGCCGTCATGCCTTGCGCAAGTGCAAAACCCGCCACCAGCGCACTGCCGAGGCATGAGAACAGCCAGAAGGCAGGCCGGGGCCGTTCACCGCCGCGCAACACACCGAAGATCGCGGTCGCCAGCGGCAGCAGGCCGACAAAGATGATGGAGTGGGCCGAGGTGACATGCTTCAGCGCCAATGCCGTCAGCAAGGGAAAGCCGACCACCACGCCAAGAGCAACAATGACGAGCGACAGCAAGTCATGACGCCCCGGGCGTTTCTCGCGGAACGCAAGTAGCAGCGCCAGACCAAGCAGGCCGGCTATGACCGCGCGAGCCGATGTCAGGAATATCGGATCGAAATCCATCACCGCCACGCGCGTCGCCGGCAACGAACCGCTGAAGATCAGCACGCCGATAGATCCGTTCACCCAGCCGCTCGCCGTCTTGTCCATCGCAGGCTCCATTGCTTTCACCCTCTATCGGGCGGACGCCCATGGTGCGGCCAGAGACAATGGGGTACAATTCGATGAAACTGTAATGGAGGATTGAGCAGTACGGATGACAGACCTTACTTTGGAACCCGACGGCGCGCGCACCCTTGTGGAAAGCGTCATGGCGACCATCCGACAGCGGATCGCAGCGCGCAGCCTGACACCGGGAACCCGATTGCCGTCGATCCGTGCCTTCGCGAAGTCCATGCAGGTGTCCAAATCCACCGTCGTCGAAGCCTATGAGCGGCTCGCCGCCGAAGGCGCGATCCGCTCCCGGCCGGGTTCCGGTTTTTATGCCGCCGGCTCGCTGGCGCCGCTGTCCCTGGCCGAGATCGGCCCCCGGCTCGATCGTGCCGTCGATCCGCTCTGGGTTTCGCGCCAGTCGCTGGAGGCTGGCGAGGAGGTCCTGAAACCCGGTTGCGGCTGGCTGCCGGCATCATGGATGCCCCAGACCGGGCTGCGCCGGGCACTGCGTACGGTCGCGCGTGCCGACGATGTCGCGCTTGCCGATTACGGCACGCCGCTCGGGCTGCCGCCGCTGCGGCAATTGCTGGCACGGCGCATGGCCGGGCATGGCATCGAAGCCGCCCCCGAACAGATCATGCTGACGGAATCGGGCACCCAGGCCATCGACCTGCTCTGCCGGTTCCTGATCGAGCCCGGCGACACGGTGCTGGTCGACGACCCCTGCTATTTCAATTTCCACGCTTTGCTGCGTGCCCACCGCGCCAAGGTCGTCAGCGTTCCCTACACACCATCGGGACCGGACATCGAACTGTTCGCCCAGGCGCTCGCCGAACACCGGCCGCGCCTCTACATCACCAACTCCGCCATCCACAATCCGACCGGCGCGATCCTGTCTCCGGTCATCGCGCACCGGTTGCTCAAGCTTGCCGACCAGTCGGACCTGACCATCGTCGAGGATGACATCTTCGCCGATTTCGAGCGCACCCCCGCCCCCAGGCTGGCGGCGTTCGATGGCCTCAGCCGCGTCGTCCAGATCGGCAGTTTCTCCAAGACGCTGTCGGCGTCGGTCCGCTGCGGCTTCATCGCCGCGCCCCGCGACTGGATCGAGGGCCTGGCCGACCTCAAGATCGCCACGACTTTCGGCGGCGGACGGCTGGCTGCCGAACTGGTGCTGACGCTGCTGAAGGACGGCAGCTACCGCAAACATATGGATTTGCTGCGCGCCAAGCTTGCGCGCGCCATGGTCGAGACCAGCGCCCGGCTGAAAGCGATCGGCATCATGCCCTGGATCGAGCAGCCGGCCGGGCTGTTCCTGTGGTGCGGCCTGCCGGATGGGGTGGACGCGGCCGAAATCGCCCGCCGCGCCCTGGCCGACAACATCGTGCTGGCACCCGGCAATGCGTTCAGCCTGTCGCAGTCCGCCAGTCGCTTCCTACGCTTCAACGTCGCCCAGTGCGCGGACGAGCGGATTTTCAAGGCGCTCGAAACGGCGATGGCTCGCTGATTTGGCACGAAATCGTCAGTGCTTCGAACAAACCTCGCGCACGCACTCACGCAACCAGCGTTGCGCCGGATCGGCATCGAGGCGCGGATGCCAGAGCATGGAGATGGTGACCTCCAACGTGGCGACCGGTAGGGGAAAACTGTGCATGCCGGCGCGCGCTCCTGTCGTATGTCGCTCCGGCACGCTGGCGATCAGGTCTGAGGCTCGGGCCATGGCAAGTGCTGCCGAAAAGCCCGAGACCATGCACACGACTGTCCGCCGCAAGCCAATCGTGCTCAGGGCCTCGTCGATCGGCCCTTTCTCGCGGCCGCGCCGCGAAACGCTAATGTGCCGGCCAGCCGCATAGCGCTCGGGCGTCACCTTGCCCTCGCTCAGGGGATGGCCTGATCGAACAGCGCCGATGAAACGGTCGCGAAACAGCGCCTGGATGCGCACCTCGGGCCCGGTTTCGCCGGCAACGCCAATTTCCAGGTCAATCGCCGCTTCGCGCAGCGACATCGCATCCTTATCGGACTTCGGCGCAAAACGCAGCCGCACCCCTGGCGCATCGGCCTCGATGCGGGCGACGAGACGGGGCGCGAACTCCTCGACGAAGCTTTCGTTGGTGCGCAATGTGAAGATCCGGTCCAGACTCCGGGGGTCAAGCAACTCGGCAGGGCGCAGGAGCACTTCCGCGTCCTGGACGACACGGCCGACCTGTGACCGCAATTCCTCCGCACGCGGCGTTGCCACCAGGCCGCGCCCGGCGCGGACCAGCAGAGGATCGCCCGTTGCCTCGCGCAGCCGCGCCAGCGTTCGGCTCATCGCCGAGGGGCTGAGGCGCAGACGGCGCGCCGCGCGCGCCACGCTGCCCTCGGCCAGCAGGACATCGAGGGCAAACAGCAGATTGAGATCGGGTGATATCATCGGTCTATCCTAGCATGATATGGCGTTTGACGCACGGATAAGGTGCAAATGCTGCGCCTTCCGCCTTGTCAGCCACAAGACTAGATCTCCGACGGCTCCGCTTCGGGAGCAGACAGAAGGAGATCGCCTTGGGACTCGCTGAGCAAAATCGGGAACTGACATCGGCGCCGCAACAGGCCCGGTCCACCGGCCTGGCGCTGGCGAGCCTGTCGCTCGCCACGCTGCTATCGTCATTGGGAACCAGCATCGCCAGCGTCGGGCTGCCCTCGCTCATGCAGGCTTTCGATGCATCGTTCCAGTCCGTGCAATGGGTGGTTCTCGCCTATCTGCTCGCCATCACGACACTGATCGTCGGCGCCGGGCGGCTGGCCGACATGTTCGGGCGCCGGCCGTTGCTGCTCGGCGGCATCGCGCTGTTCACGCTGGCATCGGTGCTCTGCGGCCTGGCACCGACGCTCTGGCTGCTGATCGCGGCACGCGGCATGCAGGGGCTTGGCGCCGCGCTGATGATGGCGCTGACGTTGGCCTTCGTCGCGGAAACCGTGAGCAAGGAGCGAACCGGCAGCGCCATGGGCCTGCTCGGCGCCATGTCCGCGATCGGCACGACGCTCGGGCCTTCGCTTGGTGGCTTTTTGATCGCTGGCCTTGGCTGGCGGGCTATCTTTCTTGTCAATGTCCCGCTGGGCCTTCTGACCTTCGCTCTCGCCTGGCGTGCCCTGCCGGCGCGCAGCGGAACAATGGAGGTCGCTCGAGGCACGTTTGACGTCACGGGCACCGCCCTGCTGGCCCTTACTTTGGGCGCCTATGCCCTGGCATTGACGCTTGGCAGAGGCAATTTCGGCGTCCTCAATTTGGGCCTGCTGGTCGCGGCCGGTATCGGCGTCATCGTGTTCGCCATCGCGCAGGCGAAAGTGAAGGCGCCCCTTGTCCAACTCGCCCGCTTCCGCGACCCGCGGCTGAGCGCCGGCCTTGCCATGAGTCTCATCGTCGCCACGGTGATGATGGCAACCCTCGTGGTTGCTCCGTTCTACCTGTCGCGCGGGCTCGGATTGGATGCTGCGATGGTCGGAATGGCGCTTTCGACCGGGCCGCTTGTCTCGACCCTGTCGGCGCTGTTGGCCGGCCGCCTGACCGATCGCCTCGGCGCCCACGCGATGATGGTCGCCGGCCTGGCCTGCCTCGCCACGGGGACGTTCCTCCTGTCGCTTGCCCTGACCAAGCTCGGCATTGCCAGCTATGTCGTTCCAATCACCGTCACCTGCTTTGGCTACGCCCTGTTCCAGACCTCCAACAACGCGGCCGTCATCGGCGGTGTAACCGCAAACGAACGTGGCGTCGTTTCCGGTCTGCTCAACCTGTTGCGCAATCTCGGCCTCATCACCGGCGCATCGCTGATGGGTGCCATTTTCGCGATTGCATCAAATGACGCTCGGCAAGAGATTGGGCAACAGCTCTTGACTTCCGCGGCCGCGGCCCGAGGCATGCAGATCACCTTTCGGACCGCCACCGCCCTGGCTCTGGCCGCGCTGGTCCTTGCCCTGCTCTCCGCCCGCGTCGATCGCCGAGCGGAACCCAGTCTGCCTTAGCCGTAACCGTTTGATAGCTGGGGGCCTGGCGAACCGCCGTTCAGGCCCCTGCCCGTTTGCGGCGTTCGTAAAGCATGACCAGCGTTTCAGCCATCAGCGCCGGCTTTTCCTCGCCTTCGATCTCGACCGTGTTGGCTGCCTTCATCAGATACTGGCCTGGGCCTCTGTCTTCCATGGAAAGCAGCGTCGTGCGCAGGCGAATGCGTGCGCCGACCTTGACCGGCGCCAGGAAACGCACCTTGTCGAAACCGTAATTGAAGGCGGCCTGCGTATTCTCGGGCACGATCCCCATGTCGAGGGCCAGCGCGCCGATGATCGACAACGTCAGATAGCCATGCGCGATCGTGGTGCGGAACGGGCTTTGCCGCCGCGCCCGTTCAGGATCGACGTGGATCCATTGATGGTCGCCGGTGCAGTCGGCGAACTGGTTGATACGGCTCTGGTCGACCGTGGTCCATTCCGAGACGCCGAGCTCCTGTCCGGACATCGTTCTCAGCTGCTCGTAGCTAGGCGGCGTTTTAGGCCGTACTTCCGTCATTCCTGCTTTCCCGATCGCTTCCAAAGCTTCCGGACCACGAACCGGCGGCCTCTGTCAATTCATCCTGCGCAAATCCGTTCCGGCGGATTCGAGCTCACTCGTGCCATGCATTGCCACGCGATGGCAGGCCGAATTCGGATTTTCCAACCTTCCGGGCTGCCGGGAGCTTATGCTGTGGCGCTAATACAACTATGCGCAAGGTTGCGGAATCGCGAACCGGCGTGCTTGGCCGAGGACGGAACGACAGCCGATGAGAACCTACTTCTGCCCGTAACCGGCGCGGACCTCCTCCATCGCTTCCTTGATGCGCGCGCGCAGGATATCGATCGATTCGGTGCCTGATTTCCTTGCCAGTTCAGCCACTTCACCGGCGTTCTTGAGCGCCGCCTCGAAGGATTTTCTGGCAAACTCCGTCTGCTTGGCCATGAGCTCCTGCGGATTGCCCGGTGCGCGGTAGCTCTGCGCCATGTCGGCGACTTCCCGCAGCGTGTCCTGCAGCATTTCGCGCTGCTTCGACAACAGCGAGGATGCCCCGGCCGCACTGGTCCGTGCCGCCTTCTCCAGCGCTTCCAGATTCTTGCGATGATGCGCAAGGATCGCCTCGACATCGACGTTGGGCACCTTCAGGTCACGGCCGAACCTGCCGAACATCTCCATGAAGGAATCGGATTCCAGTTGCCTGGCCATGATTGTCTGCTCCCCTGTTGCCGCGGGTGCGGACGCCCTCGGCGGGAGAATAGCACTCGAACGCCGTGTGTCCATTTCGAACGCACGCCTGGCGGTCGATACGGATCAATTGACCGGGAGCAGCAACTCGATCGTATAGAGCACGATGCCGGCCAGCCCGCCGATGATCATGCCGTTGAAGCGGATATATTGCAGGTCGCTGCCGATGTTCATCTCGATCAGGCGCGTCAGTTGCGCCAGATCCCAGCGCTTGACCTGGTCGGCGATGAATTTCGATACGCCGCTCTTCTGGCTTTCGACGAAAGAGGCCAGCGCCACCACGAATCCTCCGTTCATGTCGGCCCGGATATGCGCATCGCCGGCAAGATGGCGGCCGACCTCGACGAACATGCTGGCGAGTTGCTCCCGGATCAGCGAATTCGGCGCCTTGGCATCCTGCTCGATGAACAGGCTGAGGCTCTCCCACATGTCGCCGGCCAGCGCCCTGACTTCGGGTCTGGCGAGGAATTCGCGCTTCATTTTCTCCGCCCGCTTGGCATATTGCTTGGACGTGCGCAGCCGCTCGACGAAGCCTAGTGCGAAACGGTCGAATTCGGCGCGCATCGGGTGGTCGGGATCGGCACGCACCTCGTCCAGCAGGGAGCCCGCCGAGGCGACGATCTTCTTCAGGAGATAGGCGTCGGCGCGAAACAGATTGAACAGCGACGGCAATTCCTCACGGATCTTGTCGCGCATCGTCGCCAGCGCCTGTTCGTCGTTGAGAAACCGGCCGATGACCTTGATGAACTCGTCGAACAGCTTCTGGTGGCGGCGATCGTCGGTGAGCGCCGACAAGAGTTCGGCCGCCAGCGGCGCCAGCGGCACCTTTTCGATCTGTTCGAGCATGCGGCTGGTGACGAAACCGCGCAGGCCGGATTGTTCGACGGCGGCAAGCGTCTGCGGCACCAGCCGCACGACGAAGCGCGACAGGTCGGCGGCGCGCTCGGCATCGGCCAGCCAGTCGGCGACGAGTGCCGAAAAATCGACCTCGGCGAGTTTTTCACGCACCGGCTCCGGCGCCAGGAAATTGACCTCGATGAAACGGCCGAGATTGTCGGCGATACGATCCTGGTTTTCCGGGATGATGGCGGTGTGGGGAATGGGCAGCCCAAGCGGCCGTTTGAACAGCGCCACCACCGCGTACCAGTCGGCAAGGCCGCCGATGGTTGCCGCCTCGGCGAAGGCGGCGACGAAGCCGAGCCACGGATAGCTGCTCTGGAAGGACTTGGCCAAGGCAAAGACCAGCACGCAGAGTGCCAGTGCCGCCGTGGCGACGAACTTTGTCCGCCGCAGCGCGGAAAGCTTGGCGCCCGCGTCGGCATCGAACCGCACTGGCGCCAGGGACTGGTCCGATTGAGCCATGGATGGGCCGCTCCTCGTCGATCTCAGCCTATTTAGTGTTTCGACCGCCAGAATGCCCGTGACAGCGATTACCCCCGGGGTTTCACCCGGTCACGCACATAAAGTTGACGAGAATATTCAGCTATAACGCGAAGCTAGTCTGGAATTATTCCAAGGTATAGGCCATATTCCGTCGAGGCTAGTGTGGAGACTCCGAAAATCCGGATGAAGCCGCGCCAGCAAATCTACACTCTGGCATGGTTGCACCGTACCAGCGCTTTGTGAGGATGAAATGCGGCTTACCCGCCAAACCAACTACGCCATGCGCATCCTGATGTATTGTGCCGCCAACAATGAACGGTTGAGCCGCATCCCGGAGATCGCGGCCGCCTATTCGGTGTCGGAACTGTTCCTGTTCAAAATCCTGCAGCCTTTGGTCGAGAACGGCCTGGTCGAGACTGTCCGCGGCCGGAACGGAGGGGTACGGCTCGGCCGTGCCGCCGAAGCGATAAGCCTGTTCGACGTTGTGCGCGTGACCGAGGAAAGCTTTGCCATGGCGGAGTGCTTCGAGAACGACGCGGCCGAATGCCCACTCGTCGACAGCTGCGCGTTGAATTCGGCGCTGCGCGAGGCGCTCAACGCCTTCTTCGCCGTGCTTGCCCGCTACACGATCGCCGACCTGGTGGCGGCGCGGCCGAACGTGCGCAACCTGCTCGGCATCGATCTGTTGATGGAGCGCCGCGCGCCGGCAGCTTGATCCCTGTCGTGTCGTGCGAGGTCGGCTGAATATCAGCTGACCGACGATTGCGGGAGCACGAACGGCATGTCGCTAGCCGGCAGCACGCCGACCTTGAGCCGGCAATCGAACACCCTTTCGATCAGCTCATCGCTTAGCACCTCCCGCGGCGAGCCGGTCGCGGCCAGCCGGCCGCGATGCATCACGAAGATGCGGTCGGCATACATGGCCGTCAGATTGAGGTCGTGCAGGATCGCGACCACGCCCCCGCCTCTTCTGGCGAAATCGCGGGCGATGTTCATGATGATCAGCTGATGCTTGATGTCGAGGCTGGAAACCGGTTCGTCGAGGAAGAGATAGCGCGGCCTGCCGTCGAGCACTGGCGCCCAGACCTGGCACAGCACGCGCGCAAGCTGGACGCGCTGCTGCTCACCACCCGAAAGTTCCTGGTAGAAACGCCCGGAAAAGCCCTCCAGATCGACCCGCGCCAGCGCCCGCTCCGGCAGGCGTTCGTTCTCGCCGGGCAGCATCCCCGCGAGGCCACCGACGAGGCCAAGCCTGACGATCTCGCGCACCGTGAAGGGAAAGGACAAGGTCGTTGCCTGAGGCAGCACCGCTCGCACCGTCGCGGCCTCGACCGGTTTCATCGTCGACAGCTCGCGATCGTTGATGACGATCCGTCCGGTATGGGCGAGATCCCCCGACATCGCCTTGAGAAAGGTCGTCTTGCCCGAGCCGTTGGGACCGACGATGGCCGAGATTTCACCCGGTCTGACTTCGAAATCGACATCAGCGACAATACGCTTCTTGCCGATCGCCACAGAAACATCGCGCGCTTCGATCATGAAACACTCCAACAGGGTCCCAACTCACAGGTCGATCACGCCGCGCTTGCGCAACAGGATCCACAGGAAGAGCGGCGCGCCAGCGACGGCGGTGACGATACCGATCGGCAATTCGGCCGGCGCCACGATGGTGCGGGCGACGGCATCGGCGAGCAGCAACAGCGAGGCGCCGAGCAGCGCCGAGGCCGGCAGCAGGTAACGATTGTCCGGGCCGATCAGCAGGCGCAGCAGATGCGGCACCACGATGCCGACGAAACCGATGCCGCCGCTGACGGCGACGGACGCCCCGACCGCCGCCGAGACACCAATGATGGCTGTGTATTTCAGCCGCTGCACCGGTATGCCGAGATGGCCGGCGGTGGCCTCGCCGAGCGCCAGCGCATTGAGGCCGCGGGCCAGGAACGGCATCGCCGCCAGCGCCAAGATGATGATGGGCCCCACGGAAGCGATCTTGGCCCATGTCGCACCACCGAGCGATCCCAGTGACCAGAAGGTCAGGTCGCGCAACTGGCGATCGTCGGCCATGAATATGAGAATTCCGGTCAGCGCCATGGCAAGTGCCGCCAGGGCTATGCCGGCGAGCAGCATGGTGGCGACCGAGGTTTGCCCGCGTCGCGTGGCGACCTCATAAAGCACCAGTGTGGTGGCGAGGCCGCCGAAAAATGCCGCAAACGGCAGCGCGAGCGTTCCGAGCAATGCGGTCGCCGGTGCCAGCACGGTCCCGCCGAGCACGATGACGGCCACCGCGCCAAGGCTGGAGCCGGCTGAAACCCCGATCAGGCCGGGATCGGCGAGCGGATTGCGGAACAGCCCTTGCATGACGGCGCCGCAAACCGCGAGCGCCGCGCCCACCAACATGCCGAGGATGACGCGCGGCAGGCGGATTTCGTAGACGATCAGGCTGTCACGCGCGCTGAGGGCCGCATCGCCAGGGACGGTGCCAAAGAGCCAATCCCTGATGACGTTCACGGCGGATGCGTCCGACGCCCCGGATGTGAGCGAAAGCAAGACGGCGATCGCCAGGCTCAGGCACAGCAAGAGGATGACGGCACGGGCGCGACCGGAACGATCGCCTTCGGATGCACCCATCGCCTTCACTGGACCGGCGATCGACTGGTCGGCCATGATGCTCAGTCCGTGACCTGTGCGCCATAAAGCGACACGGCGAGGTCGTGGATGGCGTCGGCCGTGCGTGGCCCGAAGCCGAGCAGATAGGCGCCATCGATGCGGATCAGCTTGCGCGCGGTGCCGGCCGGCGTCGAGGCTATGGATGGATTGCCGAACACTTCGTCGTCCGACACCGGCGGCCCGGCATTGCTCATCATCAGGATCACGTCCGGCCTGGCGGTGACGATCGCTTCGTCGGACATCTGCTTGTAACCGGAAAAGCCTTCCACCGCATTGACCCCGCCCGCCAGCTTGACCATGCCGTTGGCCGCGGTGTCGCTGCCGGCCGCCATGATCTTGCCGCCCTGCATCGAGAGCACGAACAGGACGCGCTTGCGCTCCTTGATCGATTCTGTCTGCTTTTTAGCGGCCGTGAGTTTGGCATCGAGCGCCTTGGCCAGCACCTCCGCCTTGGTCTCGACCCCGAGCGCCTTGCCGACAATGCGGACCTTCTGGAGGATGCCTTCGCGGTTGTACTGCTCGGGCACTTCGATGAAGGGAATGCTCGTCTTCTTCAGCACGTCGACGGCTTCCTTGGGGCCGCTGCCGTGCAATGCCAGTATGGCTGTCGGATTGACCGACAAGACGCCTTCCGGCGACAGCTGGCGCATGTAGCCGACATCGGGCAATTCGAGTGCCGCTTTCGGATAGAGGCTGCTGGAATCGCGCGCTGCAAGACGCTTTTCCTCGCCAAGCGCATAGACGATTTCGGTGATGGAACCGCCAATGGCGGCGATCTTCGAAGGGTCGGCGAAGACCGAAACGCCTTCGGTGGCGCCGGCTGGTTGCATTGCGGCGAAAGCCAGGGAAAGGCCGATCGCGGAACCGATGATCGGTCCGCGCAGGGCGGACAGTCTCGAAACAGAACGCATTTCACTTTCCTCAGGCTGCCGTCGGGCTTGGAATGCGCGGCAGGTGCTCGGCCAGGAAACGCCAGTCGTCGCGTTCGCCCTCGCCTTCATGGCGCTTGCCGAAGAACTGGATGATCATGTCACCATTGGCGGCATAGACCTCGAGCGAGGTGACATGGCCGTCCTTGGTCGGCTTGCGCACCGCCCAGACCTCATGGATGTGGTCGGTTCGCAGGTGCAGATGAAAGGTCTCGTCCAGCACATTGATCCACGGTCCCATCGTCTTGACCGACTTGACCGGGCCGGAATGGATCTGGATGCAGCCGCGGTTGCCCACGAAGCACATGATCGGCATCTCGCCTTCGGCGGCGTGATGGAACATGGCCCGGACCGCGTCATTGTCGAGCAGCCAGGCATAGTCCTGGCCGACCATGCGCACCGCCTGGCGGCGGCTGAGCTTCAACGTCTTCAGCATGCCGAAGAACTGGTGCACGTCCGTCAGCCGGCTCCAGCGGTCACGCAGATCGTCCAGGCTTGCGGTCCCGGCCTCGCTTTCCTCGTCGAGAACGGGCCGTGAAATGTCGATTGTCGGCTCCTGGTTCGACGATTCCAGTGAGGCGACCAGCTTCTGGTAGGCATAGAGGCTGGAGGCCGGGCGCAGATGCACCTTGTGCACCGCCTCGCCGGCCGCATCGAAGAACTGCAGGCTGCGGCGGATGTCGTCGCCGTCCCGCTTCTCCACGGCGAAGCCATGCGCCCAGACTTTCGGAAAGATGCGCAGGTCGATGTTCTCGCCAAGCACCATGGCATTGTGGTTGCCGGTGACGACCTTGTCATAGACCCCGATCTTCTCGTGCACCGCACTTTCGTTGCGGGTCAGCGCCATGACCTCGCCAACGGCCTCGAGACCGGTCAGAAGGTCGTTGACGCGCGGTTCGATGCGAACGGCGCCGTCGCCGCAATGCGCGGCGACCATCTCGGCTTCCGAAATGCCGAGCTGGCCGGCCAGGTCACGCTCGCGCGCTTTTGGATTCTCGGTCCGTGCCCGCCGGATTTCATGCGGAGCGGGTTTTACGCGCTGGTCCATGTCTTTACCCCTGATGCCTTGCCTTACTTGTTGAGAATGAGCTTGCCCTGGCGGGTGATCTTCAGCCGGTAGAGCGCCCCATGATGTTCGATGCCGATCTCGTGCTCGCCCTGGAACAGCGTGTTGCTGGACAGCGTGCGCACCGCCAGCGGAATCCGATCGAAACGGGCGGAGGCATCGTCCGAACGGCGGACGCGATAGCGAAAATCGTTGGGATTGTGCGTGTTCATCTGGGTCGATCCCTTCCTGTGCCGGGCATCTGGCTAGGCGTTGCGAAATTGCCGATTCATTTCTTGACTCGAATAATCATGTTTACTAGTCAGTGCAATACAGGACTAAATGAGTCAACATTTAAGATGCCGGATACGATCAAAAATGCCAGCAAGCCCCGGGCCAGCCAGCATGGAACCTGGAATTTGGAGTTGGGGCATGGGGTTGATGAATTGGGAATGGCGCGGCCGGTCGAAGGCGAACCGTGCAATGGCTTTGCTTGCAAGCGTGGCAGCGATCGCCCTATCCGCGCCATCGGCGCACGCGCAACAGGCGACGCAGCCGGCGAGCGAGCAGACCGGTCAATCGAAAAAGACTGACCAGGAAAAAGCAGCTCCCTCGGGCGCGACGCTGCTCGACAAGATCCTGGTGCTCAGCCGCACCGGCGAAACGGCGATCGAATCGCTGGCCTCGGCCAGCCATGTCGGCCAGGAACAGCTCGACCGCCGTATGGCGACGACGCCAAACGAAATGCTGCTCGGCGTACCAGGTGTCGCCGCCCAGGCAGACGCCAGGCGCGTCAGCACCAGCATCAACATCCGAGGCCTGCAGGATTTCGGCCGCGTCGCTGTGATCGTCGATGGCGCGCGCCAGAATTTCCAGCGTTCCGACCACGGCACCCAGTCGACCTTCTACATCGATCCCGAACTGGTCAAATCCGTCGACGTGATCCGCGGTCCGGTCGCCAACACCTATGGTTCGGGCGCCATTGGCGGCGTCGTCTTCTTCGATACCAAGGATGCGCTGGATTTCCTCAAGCCTGACGAGACCTGGGCAGGCTCCGTTACTGGACGCTACGAAAGCAACGGCAAGGGCTGGACATCAAGCGCATCCGGCGCCTATCGGATCAATCAGAACTGGGACGTGCTGGGCAACATCGTCTACCGCGACTACGACAATTACAAGGACGGCGACGGCGACACCGTCAACGGCACTGGTTTCGACGTGCTGAGCGGCCTGCTCAAGACCACCATCCGGCCGACCGAGAACAGTGAACTGAAGCTTGGCTGGGTCGGCTCTAGCGATGGCTGGAACGAGACCAGCGGCGGCCTGTCTGTGAATGATGTCGACCTGAAGTCGAACACCTTCACGGCCCGCTACAACATCACGGACGAAGACAAGAGCTGGCTCGATCTCCACATCAACACCTCCTACAACAAGACCAATCTCGACCTGACCAGTCTTGTGCCGCAGAACCGCTTCGATCCGGTGACCGGTTTTCCCGTGGTGCTGCCGGCAGGATCGCAGTCGACATTCGATGTCGGCACGACCGGCATCGACATCTGGAACACGTCACGGTTCGAGACGAGCGGCATCGCGCATGAACTGACCTATGGCGGTGACTGGGTCGGCGACAACGTCAAGACGGGCGGCGCTGCCGGCGGCGACAGTTTCTACACCCCTTCTGGCAAGCGGAATGTGTCGGGCGCCTACGTCCAAGACAAGCTCAGCTGGGACTGGCTCGAAGTCATCGCCGGCCTACGCTACGACAGCTATAGCCTGAAGGATGACACGCACGATATTTCCGGCGACAGGCTATCGCCGCGCGTCACGGTCGGTGTCTCGCCGTTCGAGAGCGCCGGGCTTGCCGGCCTGCAATTCTACGGCACCTATGCGGAAGGCTATCGCTCGCCGTCGATCACGGAAACGCTGATCAGCGGCAACCATCCGGCTGGCGTCAGCTTCCCGTTCCTGCCCAATCCAAATCTGCGGCCTGAAACCGGCAAGACGACCGAGTTCGGCGTCAACTACAAGCAGAACGACATCTTCGAGGCTGGCGACGCACTCCGTATCAAGGCGGCCTATTTCAACAACGATGTCGACGACTATATCGACGGCGTAACGCTGTCGCCGTTCGCTCCAGGCAGCGGCTGCCCCTTCGGCCCCGGCATCCCGATCTGCTTCCAGTATCAGAATTTCGCCACGGCCAAGATCGACGGCTTCGAGCTGGAAGGTGTCTACGATGCGGCATGGGGCTATGCCGGCCTCTCGGCTTCGATCACGGATGGCCACACGGTTTCCTACAAGGGTGTGGAAGCCGACCTCGCCACCATTCCTTCCTCTCAGGTCACCGCTCAGCTCGGCTTGCGCTTCCTCGAGGACAAGCTGACCGTCGGCGGCGAGGTGCAGTATAACGGCAAGCCGAAGGGCAATGCGGTGGCCACGGACTACACACTGGTCAACGCCTTCGCCAGCTATCAGGCGACCGACAATCTGAAAGTCGATTTCCGTGCCGACAATCTGTTCGACGTCAAATACGCCAACCCGCTGAATGGCGGCACGACGGTCGCTGTCTATGAACCGGGCATCACGCTGAAGCTGGCCGCAACCATGCGATTTGGAGGTTGAGCATGACGAGCTTGACGACATCCCTTCGTCTGCTGACCTCGACGCGGCGATGTCGCTTGCGACGGTTCCGGCGCGGGCTGAACAGTCCGAGCCGGTCCTGACCCTCGAACTCAATGCCGCGCAGCCTTCTGACAAAGGCTGCCGGCTGACCTTCCTGGTCAACAACAATCTCGGCGCCGACCTCACCAAGGCGGCGTTCGAGATCGCCCTGTTCAACGAGGCCGGGGTGGTCGACCGGCTGACGGTGCTCGACTTCAAGGATTTGCCAACGGGCAAGACAAAGGTGACGCGCTTTGACCTGGCCGGTACCGACTGCACCAAGGTCAGCCGTGTGCTGATCAACAGCGCGACGGAGTGCGTCGGCACGGGCCTCGAGCCGGCCGCCTGCATGCGCAAGCTGAAGACGGACACCAGGACCGGCGTTGCTTTCGGCGTCTGATGTGGGACCAGAACCCACCTTGGCGCGACATATCCAGGCCCGGCCCCTGGCCGGCCTTCTGCTGTTTGAGCCAGTCTATCTTGATTTGACAATGGCGCCTGGGCCGCTGCATTTTCCGCCGCGCGACATGCAGGAAACCAGTTCCCTCCCCACTGCCGGCGACGAGTTGGCCATCGTGCCGGCCGAGCCGCTTGCCCAGACGCGGCCGCCTGCCGGCGAGGGCAAATGGCCGGCTGCGATCGTCGTCTCCTGTCTGCTCCATGCAGGCGTGGCGGCGGCCTTTTTTATATCGCCAACGGGAACGTTCGATCTCCAGGGCGGGGTGCAGTCGGAAGGCAGCGATCACTCAGGAGACAAGGTGGTCGGTAGCGCCCTGGACAAGGACCCGGCGGCGATGAATGTCACGCTGGTGCCGAATCCGCAGCTGGCCAAGCAGCAACCGGCAAAGGCAGCGGGGTCAATGCCCGCGCAGGAAGGGGCGAAGCCACCTCCCGAGCCTCTGCCGGAACCTGTCAAGCTGCCGGCGGTCACGCCGGACATACTGGTGGCGGGGACGCCACGTTCCGATGACCAGAGCGTGGCCCCTCCCAGAACTGAAATGCCGGCGCAACCGACCATGCAGGCCGAGGACACCGAAACGCCTGCCTCGGTTCCAGAGCAGCCGCAGGTTCCCGTCCCGAGGCCGAGCCCGGAAGGTGCTCCAGCAACCGCCGGCGAACCGTACGAGAAGCGCGGCTCGGCTGACGGCCATGAAATCAAGGCGGCCATTGCCAGCAAAGGGAGAAAGCAAAGCGAGGCCGGCAACGCGGCGGCTTCCCGCTATAGCGGCGAAGTGGCCAGCAAGTTGGCTCGCGCCAATCGCCGTGTATCGAAATCCGCGCAAACGACAGCCCGCAACAACGCGATGGTGGCATTTGTCGTGCTTGCCAATGGCAACATTGCCGACTTGCAACTTGCCAAGAGCTCCGGCTCGCCGGAGCTTGATCAATTCGCTTTGGAGCTGGTGCGAAAACAGGCGCCCTTCCCGCCAATCCCGCCCGGGACCGGGATGTCGAGCTGGCGCTTCAAGGCGCCAATCGGTCCGTTCTGAGCCGTGGCCATCCACTCAAGCCGTCAATCATCAACGTTCGAGACCCGCTGAAAGGAACCCCATGTATATCGCCATGAACCGCTTCAAGGTGCAGACCGGCTCCGAGGCCGACTTCGAAGCCGTGTGGAAGAACCGCGATTCCAGCCTTGCCGAGATGAAGGGCTTCCGCGAGTTCCATCTGCTGCGCGGCCCGGTCAACGAGGCCGAAGGCTACACGCTTTTTGCCTCGCATACGGTCTGGGCCAGCCATGACGATTTCGTCGCCTGGACCAAGTCGGAGAATTTTCGCGCCGCCCACCGCAATGTCGGCACGACAAAGGTCCACTATCTCGGCCACCCGCAATTCGAGGGCTTTTCCGTTGTCGAAGGCGCGTAAGTACCGACCAGTCTATGCAGCGGCCAACAGGCTGGCATTGCCGCCCGCTGCCGTCGTGTCAACGCAGACCGCCCGCTCATGCGCATAGGCCGCCGGATTGAGCACCTCGCTGACCAGCGGCACGATCGGCCCGCTGCGCTCGGCGATGACCTTGCGCACGATGCGCGCCGCCTCGGGCGTGCCTGAAAAAGCAACGACATCGACGCGCAGCGAGCGCGCCTCGACAGGATCGGGGCGGCCATCGATGGCCGCCAGCGGCAAGCCTTTCCCGGTCAATGCGGAGAGGGTAGCCGGGGCACCTGGCGCCACCGCCAGCACCGCATTGCCGGCGGCGAGCGCCTGGATGGCCTGGGCTAGCAGCGTGTCGGCGTCCGGCCCCAGACACAGCACCCGGCCGCGCGGCGACAGCGACAGCGTGTTGGCCTCGCCGGTCGGGCCAGGCAAATCGACCTGGCCGAAATCGATGCTGGCGGCGGCACCGATCGCCGCCGCGCCCTTGCCACGCAGATGCTTCCTCAGGATGGCGATCCGGTCCGGCCGCGTCGACCAGCCGCCAAGTGCCGGATCGGGCAGATTGTCGGCAAGCTCGGTCGCCGTAACCTTGTGGCCTTCGCCAACTTCCGTGCCTGCTTCCGGCCCCTTGCGGAAGCGCCTGACATAGTACGGGCCGCCTGCCTTCGGCCCGGTGCCGGAGAGGCCCTCGCCGCCAAATGGCTGCGAACCGACGACGGCGCCGATCTGGTTGCGGTTGACATAGATGTTGCCGGCATGGATGCCGTCGACGAAATGCTGCACACGCCCCTCGATACGGGTATGCAGACCGAAAGTCAGGCCATAACCCTTGCGGTTGATGGCGGCGATGACGCTGCCGATCTGGTCGGCGTCGAAACTGGCGACGTGCAGCACCGGCCCGAACACCTCGCGCTCCATCTCCTCGATGCCCCTGACCCGGAAGACATGCGGCGCGACGAAGCGGCCGTCCTTGGGGGCTTCCAACTTGGCGATCAGCCGCCCTTGCAGCCTCATCGCCGTGCAATAATCGCGGATCGAGGCCTGCGCCTCGTCGTCGATGACCGGTCCTACGTCGGTCGAGATCAGCCAGGGATCGCCGACATTGAGCGCCTCCATGGCGCCCTTCAGCATCTCCAGCATCTTCTTCTCGACGTCTTTCTGCACATAGAGCACGCGCAGCGCCGAGCAGCGCTGGCCGGCGCTCTGGAAGGCCGACGCCAGGATATCGCGCACCGCCTGTTCGGGCAGCGCGGTAGAATCGACGATCATGGCATTGAGACCACCGGTCTCGGCGATCAGCATGGCGTCCGGCGCCGCAGTCTCGGCCAGTTGTTTTTCGATCAGCTTGGCAACCTCGGTCGACCCGGTGAAGCAGACGCCGGCAATACGCGGATCGGCAGTCAGCGGGCCGCCGACCGATGGGCCGTCGCCGGGCAGGAGCTGGATGACGTCCTCCGGCACACCGGCCTCGCGCAGCATCTCGACGGCGCGGAAGGCGATCAGCGGCGTCTGCTCGGCCGGTTTGGCGATCACCGAATTGCCGGTGACGAGTGCTGCCGCGACTTGGCCGGTGAAAATGGCGAGCGGGAAATTCCATGGCGAAATGCAGACAATGGCGCCGCGCGCTTGCGTGCCCGCCTCGGCATTCGCCGCCTCGGTGGCGTAATAGCGCAGGAAGTCCACGGCCTCGCGGACCTCGGCGACGCCGTCGGCCAACGATTTGCCGGCTTCGCGCGTAGCGAGCGCAAAGAACTCGACGGCATTGGCCTCGTAAAGGTCAGCCGCGCGGTTGAGGATGCCGGCACGCTCGGCGACCGGCCGTTTTGCCCAGGCCGGCTGCGCCTCCACCGCGATGCGCACGGCGGTCGCGACTTGCTTGGCGGCGGCCTCGTGAACCGTGCCGACGACCTCGGAAGGTTTTGCCGGATTGACAATCGGGCGCTGCTTGCCGTAGCCGGCGGCGCGCGTGATCGGCTTGGCGTGCCAGCGATCGGGACCCCCGAATGCCGCTTTGGCCTGGTCGATAGCAGCCAGCGTCACCGCATCGGTAATGTCGAACCCTTTCGAGTTGCGACGGCCCGCGCCAAATATCTGGGAAGGCCGGGCAATCGCCGGATTGGCGGCGGGACCCTGGCGTTCGACCGTTTCCAATGGATCACGCGCGATGTCCTCCGGCTCGACGTCCTCATCGGTCAGTTGATGCACGAAGGAGGAATTGGCGCCGTTCTCCAGCAGTCGACGGACCAGATAGGCAAGCAGGTCCGAATGCGCGCCGACCGGCGCGTAAATGCGGCAACGCGTGCCCTCCGACCGGCGCACGGTTTCGTGCAAAGCCTTGCCCATACCGTGCAGGCGCTGGAATTCGAAGGTGTCGCGGTTGTCCGCCATCGACAGAATGGCGGCGACGGTGTGGGCATTGTGGGTGGCGAATTGCGGATAGATTCGGTCGGTCATGCCAAGCAGTTTTTTCGCGCACGCGATGTAGGAAACGTCGGTGTTGGCCTTGCGCGTGAACACGGGATAGCCTGACAGTCCGAGCGTCTGCGCCCGCTTGATCTCGGTGTCCCAATAGGCACCCTTGACCAGCCGAACCATGATGTTGCGGTTGTACTTCTTGGCCAGTGCGTAGAGCCAGTCGATGGTGAAAGCCGCGCGCGGGCCATAGGCCTGCACGACGACGCCAAAACCGTTCCAGTCGGCGAGTTCCGGCTCTGCCAGCACCCGCTCGACCACATCGAGCGAAATGTCGAGACGATCCGCCTCCTCGGCATCGATGTTGAGGCCCATCCGCGAATGCCGTGCGGCCAGAGCCAGCGACAACAGCCGCTCGGCCATCACAGGCAGCATCTTTTCCTTCTGCGCCACCTCGTAGCGAGGATGCAGCGCGGAGAGCTTGACCGAAATGCCGTGGTTGTACCGGATATCTGGCCCGTTCGAGCCGGCATCGAGCGAGGAAATGGCGTCGGCATAGGCCTTGTGGTAGCGCAAGGCGTCGGCCTCGGTGCGAGCCGCTTCGCCCAGCATGTCGAAGGAATAGAGATAACCCCTCTGGGTCATCGGCCGGCCGCGCTTGACGGCTTCCGCGATCGTGCGGCCAAGCACGAATTGTTCGCCCATCTCGCGCATGGCGGCAGCCACCGCCTTGCGGATGACGGGTTCGCCCAGCCTTCGCACCATCGAGCGCAGCGTGCCTTCGATGCCGCCCTCGCCTTCGTCGAGCACGCGCCCGGTCAGCATCAATGCCCAGGTCGAGGCATTGACGAAAATGGAACTCGAACCACCGGAATGCGCCGACCAGTCGTGCGGCGCGATCTTGTCGGCGATGAGATCGTCCATCGTCTCGGTGTCGGGCACGCGCAACAGCGCCTCGGCCAGGCACATCAGCGCCACGCCTTCCTTGGTGGAGAGACCGTAGGCGGAGAGGAAGACCTCCATCAGCCGGGGATCGGCGGAGCCCCGTACCGCCCGCACCAGGTCGGCCGCGCGGGCCGAGATCGCCTTGCGGTGTCCGGCAGAAAGCCCGGTCGCCTCGGCCAATCGCTTAACCGCTGCGTCTTCGTCGGGCAAATAATTGGCACGGATCTGCTGGCGGATGGCGTCGAGCGGCATGGCGGTCCTATGAGCTAGCATAAGGGAGCGGCCGGCGGTCACCGGACCGAATGGCGCAAGCTAGCACAAGTGCCAGATTTCAGGCGATCTGAAAAAATCGACAGGGCAGATCAATCGACTTATCATGCTGCTGAAAATTGCTGATTCAGGCTGCGGTTTCGATGACAGAAGACCAATTGGACCGCATCGACAGGAACATCCTGTCGGCATTGGCCGGCAACGGCCGGCTTTCCATGTCGGAACTGGCCGCCAAGGTCGGCTTGTCGAAGACACCGGTGCAGGCGCGGGTGAAGCGGCTGGAGAAGGACGGCTATATCAGGGGATACCAGGCGATCATCGACCGCGAACGCATGGGCGAAGGCCATGTCGCCTTCGTCCAGGTGAAATTGTCGGACACCCGATCCGCCGCGCTCGATGCCTTCAACCGGTCCGTACAGGCCGTGCCGGAGATCGAGCAGTGCCACATGATGGCGTCGAGCTTCGACTATCTCCTGAAGGTCCGCACCCGCGACATCGCCGCCTACCGCCGCGTGCTCGGCGAGCGCATCTCGGCCCTGCCCCACGTCGCCCAGACCTCGACCTTCGTGGCGATGGAAACGGTGAAGGATAGGTAACCTATTCCGACAACGTCTTCAGGAACGCCACCAGTGCGGCGCGCTCGCGGTCGGACAGCTCAAGCGGGTGAATTTCAGAGGTGCCCTCAACACTTCCTGCCGCTTTGGCGTAGTGCGCCACAACCTCGTCCAGCGATGAAAACTGCCCGGCATGCATGTAAGGCGGACGCGTCGCCGCACCGCGTAGCGACGGCGTCTTGTAGGCGCGCACAAGTTCCGCCGCATCCTTGACCATGAAGCGCAGTTCGCCGCAGGCACTGGCGTCGCCATCGCGATAGGCGCCGAAGCAGTTGAACGGGTCGGCCTCGACCTGGGCCACCGCATCGACGCGCCCACGATCCGCCGGCAGGCCGGCGACGGGCGGCACGCCCGTGTTGTGAAAACCGTTGTCGCTGAAGCGCGGGCCGTTGTGGCAGGTCACGCAATTGGCCTTGCCGATGAACAGTTTCAGCCCAAGGATTTCTTCTTGCGAAAAGGTGGCATCGCCTTTCGGTTCGGCGCCTGTGGCAAGGTCCAGTGCAAAGCGGTCGAAGCGCGTCGGCGACGGCTCGATCGAGCGTTCGAAAGCGGCGATCGCCTTGCCTATATTGGCGTAGACGCGGTTCACCGCATCACGCTGCGCGCCGCTCATCGCGTTCCAGGCTGTCCTTTCGGCATCGCTTCCGAGCGGGCTGGCATTCGGCGGAATGCCGGACAAATCAGGCAATGGCCCGAAGATCCGCTCATAGCGTTCGCCGAAGCGTATCCTCATGTAATGCGCATAGGCGGTGCGGTTTCCAGCCTGTTCCAACGGGTTTTCGAGGGGGGTCAGCGCCTGCGCCCACAAGCTGTCGCGACGTCCGTCCCAGAAGAACCAGGGGTCGCGCGCCACACCGGCCAGTGGCATGGTGCGCCGGTTGGTGCGCCCGACGCCGACCGCCTGCGGCAGGTCGTCCTGGAACTGGCGGTCTATCTTGTGGCAGGTCGAGCAGGACACAGTGCCATCGCGACTCATCCCGACGTCGAAGAACAGCGTCGAGCCAAGTGCGGCAGCGGCTGGCACATCCGCAAAGCGATTGGTGGTGTCCGGCTTCAGCGCCGGCAGTGTGTTCAATGCCAGCGAAGCAATCATTTTCTTCTCGGCATCGGAAAAATCCGGCTTCCCGCAACCGGCAAGGATGGCCGCCACCGTCAGCGCAAAAAAGCAGAAAAAGCGCCTCATCGACCGCTCACAGCACCACGTTGAACAGCACAGTGTCGGAGCCCGCGCCGGACGATATGGCGAAACGCAGTTGCCACCAGCCGCTCATGGTGAATTTCACCCCTTCGATCCGGTAGCGTCCCTCGCCCAGATAATCGGTCGCCTGCGGGCTGGTCGGCAGACCGTGATTGTGTTGCGGCATGCCGCCGGAGATGGTGATCGCGGCTCGCTCCACCGAAGCCCCTGTCTTTGTCTTCAGCGTCAGCAGCCAGGATTCCAGCTCGCCCTGTCGCACCACGCCGTGTTCCGGCACGAAACTCGCTACGTACAATCCGTTGTCGGTTTTCTTGGTCCGCGAGACATCCGGGCCGACGGGCTGTGCCGAATGCGGCGCCGTCAGATAGACGGCCGCGAGAACGCCGACCAGCAAAGCAGCCAGACCAAGACCTGCCAGGAAATAACGCCATAACGATGCCAAACCGGTTCCTCTTCTGCGGATAACGTTCTGCCGGGCGGATCGCATCCCGCCAGCCTGTGGGAAAACGCTGTGGCGGAAAAAAGCCTGCTTGCCAAGCATGGCGCTGCATCCGGCAAAAAGCTACAGCACCGAAATCACTGGAGGATTGCAGATGGTAGGAAACGGCGTCGCCTCGATCGGCGAATGCATGCTCGAACTGTCGGGACAGACCGGCCCGAACTGGCGGATGGGCTTTGCCGGCGACACGTTCAACACGCTGTGGGCGCTGCATGCGCTCAGCCCTGACCGGCCGGCAACCTATGTCTCGGCCTTCGGCGACGACCCCTTCTCACAGGGCCAGATCGCCTTCTTCGCCGAAAACGGCATCGGCATCGGCTCCAGCCCGGTCGTACCGGGCGCGCGCCCCGGCCTCTATGCGATCACGCTGACCGGCGCCGAGCGCTCCTTCACTTACTGGCGCGGCGACGCCGCCGCCAGGCAGCTCGCGTCGGATCCAGCGGCATTGTCGAAAAACCTGGAAAATCAGGCGCTTGTGTATTTTTCCGGAATCACTTTGGCAATTCTCGACGAGGCCCCGCGCAAGGCACTGCTGGCGGCTGTGGCTAAGGCACGCTCGGCGGGCTCGCTGATCGCCTTTGATCCGAATTATCGGCCACGGCTCTGGCGCCGCCGCGAGGACGCGCAGGCAGCGATCGTCGAAGCGCTTGCCGTCACCGACATCGCATTGCCGACTTTCCCGGACGAACAGACGCTGTTCGGCGACGACACACCGCAGGCGACCGCTGATCGCCTCGGTCAATTGGTCAAGGAGGTCGTGGTCAAGAACGGCGAAGCGCCGGCGTTGATTGCCGAGGGTGGAGCGCTGCGGGAGGTCGCCGCAATCCATGTCGCGGTGCCCGTGGACACGACAGGTGCCGGGGATTCCTTCAATGGCGGCTATCTCGCCGCTCGTCTTGCCGGCCACAGCCCACAGGAAGCCGCCCGGCGAGCCCATCGCGTTGCCGCTGCCGTGGTGCAGGTCCGTGGCGCACTGGCGCCGTTCGAGACGCTGCGGACGGCGTTCGGCAAGTCCTGAAAAGCTATCCCTGCCGGAAGCGGTATTCCGTCACGTGGTGGTAGATCGCGCCCGGCCATAGCGTCGCCTGCGGAAAATAGGGCCGGTTCGGCGCGTCGGGCCATATCTGCGGCTCCAGGCAGAAGCCGCTGAAGGCCTTATAGTTCCGTCCTTCCAGACCGATGCGTGGCGTCACATATTGCCCGGTGTAGAGCTGGACACCGGGTTCCGTGGTCCAGACTTCCATCTCGACGCCGGAATTCGCCCCTTGCACCCACGCTGCCTGTTTGAGCGGCCCGCGCGCCGCGGCCAGGCAGAAATTCTGGTCGTAGGGCAGCTGTTCGCCCTCGGTCTCCATGCGCAGCGGCCGCGCCTGACGAAAATCGAAGGGCGTGCCGTCGACCGGCTTGACCACGCCGGTCGGGATCATGTCGCCGTCGACAGGCAGATAGGCGCCGGCGTTCAGCATCATTCTGTGGTCGAGAATGTCGCCCGTGCCGCCATCATCTAGGTTGAAGTAGGAATGCTGGGTGAGATTGCACGGCGTCGGCTCTTCGCAGGTCGCCGTCAGTTCGACGCTGAGCGTGCCGGGAATTTTCAGCCGGTAGGTGCAGGTAACGTCGAGCGCCCCGGGAAAGCCCATCGCGCCATCGGGATCGTGCAATGTCAGCGTGACGAAGTCCCTGCCATGCAGTGAAACCGCCCATGGACGGTGCGAGTAGCCTTGCGAGCCGCCATGCAGCGTATGCTTGTCCAGGAAGTTGCGCTCGGTCTGGTAGCGGTTGCCGCCAATTGTGAAGCGGCCGTCGCCGATGCGGTTGGCGTAGCGCCCAACCACGGCCCCGAAGAAGCCAGTGTCGGTCTCGTAGGCCTCCAGATTGTTGTAGCCGAGGACCAGCGGCGCGTCGTGCCCGATCAGGCGCAGGTCCTGGACGATGGCGCCAAGCCCGATGACGTTGGCGGTGAGGCCGCCGCCCCTGATTGTAAAGCGGCGGATCGGTTCGCCTGCCTGCGTCGTGCCGAAAACCTCGCCGTCCTTCATCATCATGCCCGCAAATGCCAGTGGATCCAAAGGACTTCGGCTGGTTGTTCAGCCTGGGCAGGTTTACCAGCCTGCCCCAGCACCAGCCTATCAGAGGCCGAGGCCGCCGATGCACACATATTTGGTATCAAGATAATCCTCGATGCCCTGATGTCCGCCTTCCTTGCCAAGTCCGGATTCCTTGACGCCGCCGAACGGCGCTTCCGGAGTGGTGATCAGCCCTTCATTGACGCCGACCATACCGTATTTCAGGCCTTCCATGACCCGGAAGGCGCGGCCGAGATCGCCGGTGTAGAAATAGCAGGCAAGGCCGAACTCGGTGTCGTTGGCGAGCGCGACGGCCTCTTCCTCGGTTTCGAACTTGAACACGGGTGCGACCGGGCCAAAGATCTCTTCCTTCATGAAGCGCATTTTCGGCGTCGCGTTGGCGATGACCGTCGGCTGGAAGAACGAGCCGCCCAGCGCATGGCGATGACCGCCGGCGACGACCTTGCCGCCCTTTGAGCTGGCATCGGCGATCAGCTCCTCGACCTTCTCGACCGCCTTCTCGTCGATCAGCGGCCCCTGCTGGACGCCCTCTTCGAGGCCGGAACCGACCTTCAGTCCGTTGCTGGCCGCGGCGAGCTTCTCGACGAACCTGTCGTAAACACCGGCCTGGACGAGGAAGCGATTGGTGCAGACGCAAGTCTGGCCGGAATTGCGATATTTGGCGGTGATCGCGCCGGCCACGGCACGCTCGACATCGGCGTCGTCGAAGACGATGAACGGCGCGTTGCCGCCGAGCTCCATCGACACCTTCTTGACGGTGACCGACGATTTCTGGATCAGGATCTTGCCGACCTCGGTCGAGCCGGTGAAGGTGATCTTCTTGACCAGCGGATTGGCGCAGATTTCGTCGCCGATCTCGCCGGCGGCGCCGGTCAGGATGTTGACGACGCCCTTGGGAAAGCCGACTTCCTCGGCCAGCGCTCCCCAGGCGAGACCCGAATACGGCGTCTGCGAGGCCGGCTTGACCACGGCGGTGCAGCCTGCGGCAAGTGCGGGACCGAGTTTGCGGGCCAGCATCGAGGACGGGAAATTCCACGGTGTGATGGCGGCAATGACGCCGACCGGTTCCTTGGTCACCAGGATGCGACGGTCCGCCCATGGCGAGGGCACGACGTCGCCATAAGTACGGCGGCCTTCTTCGGCGAACCACAGGATGTAGGCGGCGGCCGAACCGATCTCGCCCTTGGACTCGAACAGCGACTTGCCCTGCTCGATGGTGAGCAGTTCAGCCAGTACGTCCTGATTGTCCATCATCGCATCATGCAGCTTGCGCAGCAGCTTGGAGCGTTCGAGCGCGGTCGTCTTGCGCCAGGTCTTGAAAGCTTCGTCGGCCGCCTCGATGGCGCGGCGTGTCTCTGCCTTGCCCGACTTCGGCACCGTGCCGATCTTGAGGCCGGTGGCTGGATTGTTCACATCGACCGTCTGGCCGCTGTCGGCCTGCACCCATTCACCGTTGATGAGATTGGCCTGGCGCATGAAATGGCTGGTTTTCTGAAGCATGGTCTAGCCTCCGTTCGGCGCTCACGGGCCGCTATCTGGATGTCTTCGGTAAAGCGCAGGCAGGGCCGCACGCTGGAGCCATTGCTCTTAACCTAGGGAAAGCCTCGCAAGCAATCGCAAGATGGCATATAGGGGTTGGACCAGCGCAAGACGAGAGCGGGTTGGCATGCGCCGTCGTCAATCTCACCCGAAGACATGCAGGACCACCGTCAGCCAGAAGGCGGTGGTGAGGACCGCGCAAGCCGTGGCGATGGTCATCTGGTTCGATGCCAGCGCCTGGCCGGTGTTGAACTGCACGGCGATGAGATAGGAATTGATGCCGGACGGCAGCGCCGCCACCACGACCGCCACCTTGGCAGTCAACGGCGGCAGGCCGAGCAGCCAGACGAAGGCAAGAACCAGCGCCGGCATCAGGAACAGCTTGAGCACCGAAAGCGCCAAGGCCGGGCGGACATTGCCTGATATGCCGAAGCGGCGCAGGCTGAGCCCCATGGCAAACAGCGCCACCGGCCCGGCCGTATTCGCCAGCGCATCGACCAGCCGCATGATGAGACCGGGCAGCGGGACGCCGCTGAGCCGCCATGCCAGACCCAGGAGAATGCCGATGATCAGCGGGTTGATGAACAGCCGCCTCAGGAAGCTGCGGATGACGCGCAACGGATGCACATGGTCGCCGCTGCCCCGGCCGAACATCTCGAACAGCACGATCGAAGCCATCATCATGATCGGCAGATGCACCGAGACCAGCAGCGACAGCACTTCGAAGCCGCTCGGACCAAATATGCCAAGGATGAAGGGGGCACCGAGCAGCACCACATTGGAATAGGCCGATGACACCCCGCCGACGACCCCGGCTCGCGCATCGCGACCAAAGATTCGCGTGGTGACGACATGCCCCGCCGCCCAGGTGATCGCCACGGCGGTGAAATAGGCACCCCATAGCGGCCATGGCGCCACGCCATGGAAATCGGCCTTGACCATGGTCTGGAACAGAAGCAGCGGCATTGCCACCGAGACCGCGAAGTCGGATATCCCCTCGCCGCTCGCCGGTCTCAGATAGCCTGTGTACCCGGCGAGATAGCCGAGCGCGACAAGGCTGAAGACGAACACGACGGTTTCCGTGAGCGGAGACATTATTCAGGGATAGGCGAGCCACGGTCGCGGCGCAATCGCGCCCGAATTTGATCATCGTCGGCTGCCAGGGTTATAGAGGGCTTGGATCATCAGGGCGGAACGACAAATGACCTTTGTCGAAACCTCGAAACTGCGTCTTTTCCGGCGTGCGTGGCTGACGTTGTTTGTCGCCATGCTTGTCTCCGTTGCCGCGTCGATGCTTCGGCCTGCCGAGGCAAAAGACCTCAAGGGCGTGGCGCTGATCGTCGGCCAGTCCAGATACGAACACATCGCTGCCCTGCCCAACCCGGCCAATGATGCCCGCGACATGGCCAAGATGTTGACCGATCTCGGTTTCGACGCCCGCAACGTCACCGACCGCGATGCGAGCAAGCTGAGGCGCGACCTCGAACGCTTCGTCGAGGATGCCGAGGGCGCCGACGTCGCCCTCATCTACTACTCGGGTCACGGCATCGAGGCTGGTGGCGAGAATTATCTGGTTCCGATCGACGCCGATGTCTCGTCGCTCAAGGATGCCGATCAGGCATTGGTGCCGATTTCCGCCGTCATGGACGAATTGAAGAAGACCGTGCCGGTGACGATCATCCTGCTCGATGCCTGCCGCACCAATCCGTTTCCATCAGGCGCCGTGGTGCGGCGTGCGCCGACCGCCTCGGCCGAGCCGATCGGCGCCGGGGGACTGGAACCGGTGCGCGGCGCCAAGGCCCTCGGCAACGCGCCGGCGGCCGATGCGAGCCTCGGCACGGTGATCGGCTTCGCCGCGGAACCCGGCCGTCCGGCGCTCGATGGCGCCGCTGGCGAAAACAGCCCCTATGCGGCCGCCCTGCTGCGCCACCTCGCGGCGATGAAAGGCACCGAGTTCGGCTCGGTCATGCGCATGGTCACGGAAGAGGTCTATCTCGACACCAAGGCGAAGCAGCGCCCCTGGGTCAACGAAAGCCTGCGCCGCCTGCTCTATTTCGGCGTGGCTCCGCCGGAGCCGACCGGCGATGACGGGCTGATCACCGGTGAGCGGCGACAGTTGCTGCTGACCATTTCCGATCTGCCGGACCCCAAGCGGGCACAGGTGGAACTGGCATCGCTGCAGGAGGGCGTGCCGCTCGACGCACTCTTTGGCGTGCTGCGGGCACTCGGCACCGAGAAGATCCCCGAAGATCCGACCGACCTGCGGAAAGTGCTCGACGGGCAGGCCGAGCGCCTGAAGAAGATGATGTCCGAGCGCGCCGCGTTGCGCACCGACGACCCGGAAATCAAACGTCTGGTCGCCTCCGCCGACAAGGCCATCGGCCAGGGCGCGATCGCCACGGCGCGAAAATTCCTCGATGATGCCGTGGGGCGGGTCGAGGAGACCAACGACACGGTCGACCAGGCTGAGGAATTGATCAAGCAGAAGCGCATCGCCGATGCCGCGATCTACGCCAAGCGGGCCGACGCCTCGGCGCTGGTCTTCGACTACAAATCGGCCGCCAACGACTACGCCAAGGCGTTCTCGCTGGCCGAGAAATGGGATGACAAACTGCGCTGGAACTACAAGAACCAGGAGGCGGAGGCACTTAATTCCTATGGCTACGCCACCGGCGACCTGGATGCTCTGCAGCACGCGATCGAAGCTTATCGCGCCATCCTGAACTTCATTCCCAATGGCGAACAGAACCGCGACTGGGCCATCACCCGCAACAACATGGCCGTGGTGCTGCAGAACATCGGCGAGCGCGAGACCGAGACCGCGCATCTCGAAGAGGCCGCGCAGATCTTTCGCGATTCGCTTGCCGTGTTCGAACGTGTGAAAGACGATCTCAACTGGGCCGCCGCCCAGAACAATCTCGGCAACGTGCTGTTGAAGATAGGCGAACGCGAGAGCGACCCGAAGCGCTTGAACGAGGCGGTGGCGGCGATGCGTGCCACGCTGGAAAAGCGCCCGCGCGACAAGGTTCCCCTCGACTGGGCTTCCTCGCAAAACAATCTTGGCCTCGCGCTCTATGCGCTCTCCGAACGTGAACCCGGCGGCGAGCATCTGGCCCAGGCGGAAGCGGCCTACCGGCTGGCGCTCGAGGAATACACACGCCAGAAGACGCCGGTCGAATGGGCGATGGTCGAGAACAATCTCGGCAACACACTTGTGACCCTCGGCATCCAGCTCAACGACAAGGCCAGGATCAACGAGGCCGTCGACGCCTTTCGCGCCGCGCTCGAAGTGCGAACCCGCGACACATTCCCCGTCTCCTGGGCCACCAGCCGGCTCAACCTCGGCAATGCGCTGAGTGGCGTCGCCCGTTTCGACACGGGCACCGGCACGCTTGAAGAGGCGGCGGCAGCCTATGACGATGCGTTGACGGTGTTCACCAAGAAGCGCTTCCCGATGGATTGGGCTTCGGCGCAGAACAATCTCGGCTCGATCTACCAGACGCTTGGCCAGCGTACCCGCGACGCATCCAGGCTGGAGCAGTCGGCCGCCGCATTCCAGGCGGCCCGCCAGGTCTATGCCAGGCGGAAATTTCCGCTCGATTGGGCGATGAGCTACTACAATCTCGGCAACACGCTGCAGCTTCTTGGCGGCGTGACGGACAAGCCCGAGCACTATAGCGAGGCGATTGCCGCCTACCGCGATGCCTTGCGCGAGTACAAACGCGAGACCAACCCGCGGCAATGGGCGCTGACCCAGGCTGGCCTCGGCTCGACGCTGCACTGGTTGAGCATGAGCAATGCCGACCCCAGGACCTTGCAGGATTCGATCGCCGCGCGGCGTGCGGCGCTCGAAGTGCTGACCATCGAGACGGCACCCGTCGACTGGGCCAACGCCCAGAACGGTATCGGTATGAGCCTCCTCAACCTCGGCAACATCGAACGGACCGGCAAATATCTCGATAAGGCCGAGGCGGCTTTCACGGCGACGCTGAAAGTGTTCACCAGGGAAAGTCAGCCCATGCAGTGGGCCTTCGAACAGAACAACCTTGGCGACATCCACTGGAACCGCGCCAGCTATGGCGGCGGCAAGCCGGAATACCTCAAGGCGATCGCGTTCTTCGAGAACGCCAAACGGGGCTTTACCGAAGCCGGCTACACAATCCCCATCCCGCTCACCGACCAGAAGATCGATCTGGTGAAGCAGCAGCTCGCCAAAAAGTGAGGCTTGAGACGCGGCCTACGCCCGGCTTGTCTTTGTGCCCGCGTTCCAATCTCTATATGCGAATGGTTGGAGCCCGATACGGACTCATGGAAGGGTGGCGATGATCCGGTTAGCCTTGGCGTTGTTCCTGCTTGTCGTCCCCGCCGCCGCGCACGCGACGGACGCCGGCTGGGCGCTGCTGCGCGACGGCGGCCATGTCGTGCTGCTGCGCCACGCCATGGTCACCGGCACCACCGACCCGGCCAATTTCGACATCGGCAATTGCGCCACCCAGGTCAATCTGTCGGCGCGCGGCAAGCAGCAGGCAAGCAAGATCGGCGCCCTGTTTGCCGCCCGCGCGGCTCCCATCGAGCGCATTTTGTCCAGCCGTTATTGCCGCTGCCTCGACACGGCGCGCACCGCCTTCGAGGCCGAGCCGGAGCTTTTTGCCCCCCTCGACCTTTTGAAGAGCGATGCGGCGGACAAGGCGGCGCAGATCGCGGCGGTTATGAAGGAAATCCGCGCCTATACCGGTTCCGACAATATGGTCATGGTCACCCATCTCGAAAACATCGTGGCGCTGACCGGCGTGTCGCCGCGCGAAGGCGAAGCAGTGGTGGTCGAGCCGCAAGGCGACGGCTTGCGCGTACTCGGCCGCGTCACCTTCTGAGACCGCAACTCCCGATCGCAGGCGCGGCAACCAGTGTTGCCGAAATGCCACCGCCGCAAGAAGCCGCGATTTGGCCGCGACAATGCCGCTTGCGACAACCCGTCGCAGGGGCTATAGGCGCGCTCCCGGTCACGAAAACCGAAGCGAGCACAACGGTTGGAGCTTTCGTCTCCGCCCGTGCAGGCGGCTTTGCCGCCCTGTATACGGCGCCGCTTTGGGGATTGGGATCGCGGATGTAGCTCAATTGGGAGAGCGCCGGACTTAATCCGGAGGTTGTGGGTTCGAGTCCCGTCGTCTGCACCACGGATAGCTCAGTTTGGTTAGAGCATCAGACTCATAATCTGATTGTCGAAGGTTCGATTCCTTCTCCATTGGCCTGATAAGCCAGCACCCTGCCAGGTGTTATCTGAAAACGGTCCGGGGACTGGAATGCTGAAGACCTGACGGACGGCCGAAGCCTTCGGGCCAAAGCCGTATCGAAAGGTCCGATGCCATCGGCTCGCGGCCAGGCTCGCGGTGATGGTCAAGGCGCAGTGTCGCCGGCAAGGGAGGTTTTGGCCTCCGGCGCCCGCTTCGCTGCCCCGCGATCCGCTCCCGGGGGCCCGCCACGGATTGATGCCACCAGTCCCCGGATCATTCGTGCCGGAATTCGAAGTGAAACGAGAAACGAAGGGAAGATCGACGCATGACGTGACGCCTCGCATGGGGCCATGCCCGACAGGAGTAAGACAATGACGACTATTCTCGACAAGGTTCTTGGGCGCGAGCGCGTCCTCGTAAGGGAAAACGAACGTGCCCTCACCCTCCACAAGGGGGAGATCAAGGCTGTCCTGCTGCCGGGTGAGCACTGGCTCGCCAACCGGAACCAGAGCCTTGAGGTGTCCCGGCACGATCTGAAGAACCCGGAATTCGTTTCGGCGTATGAGAAGGCGTTGTTCGACAAGCTCCCGGACGTGGCCGCGCGTCATTTTACCGTCATCCGCACCGGACGCACGGAAGTCGCCGTCATCGAGCGTGACGGCAACCTCCATTCCGTGCTGGCGCCGGACCGCAAGCTGGTGCTGTGGACCGATGCCGGACCCTGGAAGGTGACGGTGATCGACACCTCGGCCGATCTTGCCATCGATCCGGCGGTCATGCGCCGGCTCGGCCAGGCTCGGAAGGCGGAATTGATGTCGGTTCACCCGGTTGTCGACGGCCAGGCCGGGCTGCTGTTCATCGACGGTGTCCTTGTGCGGACGCTTGCCGCTGGCGTGCACGGCTTCTGGAACGTCGGACGGATGGTGCAGATCAAGGTTGTCGACCTCAAGCGCCAGTCGCTCGACGTCGCCGGGCAGGAAGTGCTGACCAGGGATCGCGTCACGATCCGCGTCAACATCGCCGCCGAATACCGGGTCGTCGATCCGGTCAAGGCGGTGAGCGCGGTGAAGGACTTCTCCGAGGCCCTCTACCGCGCCCTGCAGTACGCCTTCCGCAAGACGTTGGGCGCGCTCACCCTCGACCAGATCCTTGAAAAGAAGGTGACGGTCGACGAAGAGGCGGCGGCCAAGGTCCGGGCCGACATGGCCGAGATCGGGGTCGAGGTCAGCGATATCGCGCTCAAGGATGTCATCCTGCCGGGCGAGATGCGCGAGATCCTCAACCAGGTGGTTTCGGCCGAAAAGCAGGCCGAGGCCAACGTCATCCGCCGGCGCGAGGAGACGAACGCCACGCGTTCCCTGCTCAACATTGCCAGGGTGATGGCGGAAAACCCGGTGATGCTGCGGTTGAAGGAGCTCGAGGCTCTGGAAACCATCGCCGGCAAGGTCGAGCGGCTGACTGTCCACAACGGAACGGGCGGGCTGCTGAACGACCTGGTCAAGCTCCGCGACAGCTGAGCTTACGCTACGTCAATGGAAGGGCCGCCGGGTCAACCGGCGGCCCTTCTTGCGTTTCCTGGGCGCCCTGCCCATCTGCGCCCGGCTTATCAGGCCTTTTCCTGCCGGAAAAAACCGATTAGACAGCGCCCAAACGAATGCGGACAGATTCCGCCCGCAAAGAAGGAAGAGCCCTTGTCCACCACGAACTCCACCACGTTCGACAAAGTCGCCAAGATCATTGCCGATACCAGCGAGATCGATATCGACACCATCACGCCCGAGAGCCACACCATTGACGACCTCGGTATCGACAGCCTCGACTTCCTCGACATCGTCTTCGCCATCGACAAGGAATTCGGCATCAAGGTGCCGCTGGAAAAGTGGACCCAGGAAGTCAATGACGGCAAGGCTTCGACCGACGATTACTTCGTCATGAAGAACCTGTGCGCCAAGATCGACGCGCTGGTTGCCGCCAAGACCGCCTGAGGTCATCAGGGCGCGTGACTTGACGCGCTCCGCCGCCTGACCCACAAAGCCGCCCATGAGCAGCCCACACGACGTCGTCATCACAGGTATCGGCCTTGTTTCCTCGCTGGGGGAAGGTCCTGACGCCCATTGGCAGAAGCTGGCGCAACCCGGCCGGGAGCCGGTGCTCGAAGCCGCGCGCTTTGCACCCTACACCGTCCATCCGCTGCCCGAGATCGACTGGAACCTTCAGATCGCCAAGCGCGGCGACCAGCGGCAGATGGAGACATGGCAGAGGCTCGGCACCTATGCCGCGGGCCTCGCCCTGGACGATGCCGGCATCAAGGGCCATGACGAGCTGTGCACCACCATGGACATGGTCGTGGCAGCCGGCGGCGGCGAGCGCGACGAAGCGGTCGACGCAGACATTCTCGCCGCTTCGGAAAACCGCAACGACCGCGACGTGCTGCTCAACGAGAAGCTGACCACCGAGCTGCGCCCAACTCTGTTCCTGGCGCAGCTCTCCAATCTGCTCGCAGGCAACATCTCCATCGTCCACAAGGTGACGGGCTCGTCGCGCACCTTCATGGGCGAGGAAGGCGCCGGCGTCGCCGCCGTCGAGACCGCGGCCGCGCGCATCCGCTCCGGCCAGTCGACGCACATCCTGGTCGGCGGCGCCTTCCAGACCGAACATTCCGACATGCTGCTCGGCTATGAGCTGGCCGGTTATCTGCATCGCGGCCCGTGGAAGCCTGTCTGGCAAAGGCAGGGCGCCGAGGGCGGCGGCGTGGTGTCAGGTTCCGGCGGGGCCTTCCTGGTGCTTGAGCAGCGCGAACACGCGGCAAGCCGCGGGCGCAAGATTTACGCTGAACTCGGACAAATCGTGTCCGGCCGTGCCAGGCGGTCGCGCGGAGAACTCGACGCCGAGATCGCTCTCCTGCTTAAACAGGCGGCGCCGCCGAACGGCAAGCTGCTCGCCATGTCTGGCGCGTCCGGCGCACATGGGGCAACCATTGCCGAGAAATCAGCGCTCGATGCCGATCCGGCAATCGCCACGCGCGGTTTTTCGACGCTGACCGGGCATATGAAGGAAGCACAGTTCCCCTTCGCCGTGGCGCTGGCGGCATTGGCTGTCGACCGCAAGGCCGCCTACCCTGTTTTTGACGCTACGGCCGAAAAGCCATTCGAAGGCATTCCCGCGCGCGTCCTTGCAACGGCGATCGGCTATCACCAATTCGAGGGCATGGCGCTGGTCAACACCGCCTGAGGCGGCGTTTCGCGATCATGCCGCAGAGATAAGAGGGGCTCCCGGATGGCCAAGTTCAGAGATCACATGGGCAGGCCCGTTGTCGCCGTCACCGGCATCGGGGTGGTGACCTCGCTCGGCGTCGGCAAATCAGATAATTGGGCAGCGCTGACTTCGGGCAAGTCGGGCATTCACCCGATCACCCGTTTCCCGGTCGATCACCTCAACACGCGCATCTCCGGCATGGTCGATTTTCTGCCGTCGAGCTCCAAGGGAGCAAGCCTCCTCACCTACGAGCTGGCGGAAACCGCGGCGCAGGAGGCCGTTGGCGAAGCCGGCCTGAATTCCGGTGATTTCGGCGGCCCTCTGTTCCTCGCCTCGCCACCGGTAGAACTCGACTGGCACGACCGCTTTTCGCTCTACAATTCCGACAAGCAGGATTCCGGCGCCGAAAGGCTGCTGCGTGTCGCGCGCGGCCTGAAGGAGCTTGATGTTTTCGAAACCACCCAGTTCGGTTCGATCGCCGACCGGCTCGCCGACCGGTTCGGCACGCGCGGCCTGCCGATCACGCTCTCGACGGCTTGCGCTTCCGGCGCGACCGCCATCCAGCTCGGCGTCGAGGCGATCCGCCGTGGCGAATGCGACCGGGCCCTGTCGATCGGCGCCGACGGTTCGGCAACCGCCGAGGCGCTGATCCGCTTCTCGCTGCTGTCGGCTCTTTCCACTCACAACGACAATCCGGAAAAGGCTTCCAAGCCGTTTTCCAAGGACCGTGACGGCTTTGTATTGGCGGAGGGGTCCGGCGCTCTGGTGCTGGAATCGCTGGAGGCGGCGCTCGCCCGTGGGGCCGCCGTTCTTGGCATCCTCAGCGGCTGTGGCGAAAAGGCCGACGATTTCCACCGCACCCGCTCCAAGCCGGACGGTTCGCCGGCGATTGCCGCTGTCCGGGCCGCACTTGCCGATGCGGGCCTCGGCGAAGACGAGATCGACTATGTCAACGCCCACGGCACCTCGACGCCGGAAAACGACAAGATGGAGCACCTGTCGCTGTCGACGGTGTTTGGCGAGCGCATCGGCTCTATGCCGATCTCGTCCAACAAGTCGATGATCGGCCACACACTGTCGGCGGCGGGCGCGGTCGAAGCGGCGTTTTCGCTGATGACGATGCGCGAAAGCGTCATTCCCCCGACCATCAATTATGACAATCCCGACCCTGCGATCGTGCTCGACGTCGTGCCGAACAAGAAGCGCGATGCGCAGGTTCGCACTGTACTGTCGAACTCCTTCGGCTTCGGCGGCCAGAACACTTGCCTTGTCATGGCGCGGGAACCGGTCTAAGCGAGCCCTTTCCGCTTAACAGAACCGACAGGCTCCATGCGCGCACTGCAACTTATCGAGGACCGCCGCCTTGAAACGGTGGACCTGCCACCCCCGCCACCCCCCGCGCTTGGCGAAGTCACGCTGCGCATCAAGGCAGTGGCGCTGAACCATATCGACGTCTGGGGCTGGCGTGGCATGGCCTTCGCCAAGCGCAAGCTGCCGCTGGTCGTCGGCGCCGAGGCTTCCGGCGAGGTTGAGACGGTCGGTCCCGGCGTTTCCAGCCTGCTTCCCGGACAATTGGTGTCGATCTACGGCGCGCGCACCTGCGGCCTCTGCCGCGCCTGCCGCGAAGGCCGCGACAATCTGTGCGAACATGTTTCGGGCGTTCACGGCTTCCATCTCGACGGCTTCGCGCAGGAGAAGATCAACCTGCCGGCGCGCCTTCTGGTTCTCGCCCCGCCCGGCGTGACCGACATCGGGGCCGCGGTAGCACCCGTTACTTTCGGCACCGTCGAGCACATGCTGTTCGACAATGCCAGGCTGCAGCCCGGCGAGACGATCCTTGTCCATGCCGGCGGATCGGGCATCGGTTCGGCGGCTATCCAGTTGGCCAAGCGGATGGGCTGCACGATCATCACCACGGTCGGCTCGAACGACAAGATCGACAAGGCCAAGGCGCTCGGCGCCGACCACGTCATCAACTACCGCGACGACCGCTTCGAAGGCGTCGTGCGCAAGCTGACAAAGAAGAAGGGCGTCGACGTCGTGTTCGAGCATGTCGGCACCGACACCTTTGCCGGCTCGATGCTTTGCCTGAAGCGCGGTGGCCGTCTGGTGACCTGCGGCTCGACCTCGGGCGTGTCGACGCAGATCAACCTGATGCAGCTCTTCCAGCAGCAATTGAAACTGCTCGGATCCTTCGGTTGCCGCATGGAGAACATGGCCAACGCCATGCAGAAGATGGCCGCTGGGCAGGTCGCGCCGATCATCGACACCGAGGTCGGCTTCGACGACATCGATGCCGCGCTGAAGCGCATGGAAGGCCGCGACGTCTTCGGCAAGATCATCCTGCGCGTCGCCTAGAGCCTCGATTTCCGTGCTCAAGAAGCTTCGCCGCGATCTGACATTTCGCTATGGCAGACAACTGCGCCAGATGAATTACTGGCTTGTCGCGCGCGCGGCGATGATCATCATGTCGCTGCTGCGCCTGCTGCCGGTCGACAGCGCGCTGAATTTTGCCGACCGCACGGCTCGCCTCATCGGCCCAAGGGTCGGACGCCACCAGGTCGCCATCGACAATCTGCGCAAGGCCTATCCGGAAAAGAGTGATGGCGAAATCCAGGCCATCGCCTCCGACATGTGGGGCAACATGGCCCGCCTTGCCGCCGAATACATCTTTTTGGACGCCCTGTTCGACTATGACCCCGCCGCCGGCAAGCCGGGTCGGGTCGAGGTCAAGGGAACAGAGCATTTCGTCGAGATCGCGGCCGAGAAGCAGCCGCACATCGTCTTCACCGGCCATCTCGGCAATTTCGAGCTGCTGCCGGTGGCGGCGGCGACCTTCGGCATGAACATCACGGCGCTGTTTCGGCCGCCCAACAACCCCTACCTAGCCGACTACATCCTTTCGACAAGGCGATCGACCATGGGAGGCTTGCTGCCTTCGATGGCTGGCGCCTCGTTCGCGCTGGCGGGAGTCTTGGAGAATGGCGGCAATATCGGCGTTCTCGTCGACCAGAAATTCTCCAACGGCCTGGACACGACCTTCTTCGGCCGTCCCTGCCAGAGCAACCGCGTGCTCGGCACCCTTGCCCGTCACTATGACTGCGATGTCTATCCGGCGCGTTGCGTCAGGTTGCCAGGCAACCGCTTCCGGCTCGAGATCGAGGACAAGCTGGTCTTGCCGCGCACCGCCGACGGCAGCGTCGACGTCCACGCCACCACTCAGATGCTGAACGACGTCGTCGAGCGCTGGGTGCGCGAGGATCCCGGCCAGTGGATGTGGTTCCACAAAAGGTGGGAGATCAGCAACTGGCGGCGAAAAACGCGCACCAAGCCGGCTTCCGCCTCAAACACCTGAGCAAGCCGCTGGCGGGAACGTGAGTTCCTCCGCCAGCAGACAAAGCCAATATCAGTGAACCGCCAATTGCCTAATTGGTGACGACAATGCGCGTATTGCCGAATCCGACCTCGCGCACCATCGAATAGAAGGTTGCGGCATTTGCCGTATGCAGCCTCACGCAGCCATGCGAAGCCGGGCGGCCGAGCTGCCTGACGGCGCCTGTTCCATGGATGGCATAGCCGCCGTGGAAGAATACGGAATAAGGCATCGGCGACATTTCGTATTTGCGCGAATACCACATCCGCGCCGTGCGTTGCGGCCGGTAGGTGCCGCGTGGCGTGAAATAGCCTGGCCGAGCGGTCGACACGGCCCACCGATAGACCGAAGCGCCATAGCGGACCGTCATTGTCTGCGACGACACGTCGATATTCGCCACCAATGTGGCCGCCTCACTTGCGACCGATGCGCCAAACAGCGCAACAACCAATACTGCTGCCTTGAGAAATGACATTTTCATGCGATCAAACCCCTTTGATTGCCCCTTGCCTGCCCGCCATCACGTTCTTTTTCACCTTTTTAATGGCGGTGAACGGATAACACACAGTCCTTGATCAATTCGCCAATCCAAAGCAGCTAATTTGAACGATTTCCCGCGATAGTTGCCGCAGGGACACGCTGCACGGTCTGATCGACAGGCTTGCAAAACCACGGCGATCGCTGCTCAAATCGCGGCATGAACGAGCGACTCCTCAAGGCAATCGATATCAGGCGCGACGAGCTGGTGGCGTTGACCGTCGACCTGATCCGTTTTCCAACCGTCAATCCACCCGGCGAAGCCTACAGGCCATGCGCCGACTATATCGGTGCGCGGCTAAGGAAGCGCGGCTTTGAGACCGAGTTCATCCGCGCCGAAGGCACGCCCGGCGACACCGATCGCTATCCGCGCGTCAATGTCGTTGCCCGTTTCGACGGCCGGTCACCCGGCGCCTGCGTCCACTTCAATTCGCATATAGACGTGGTTGAGGCCGGCGAGGGCTGGACCGTGGATCCCTTTGCCGGCGTCATCAGGGACGGCAAGGTCTATGGCCGCGGCGCCTGCGACATGAAGGGCGGCCTCGCCGCCTCCATCATCGCTGTCGAAGCCTTCATGGAAGTCTTCCCCGACTTTCCCGGCGCCATCGAGATCTCGGGCACGGTCGACGAGGAGTCCGGCGGCTTCGGCGGCGTCGCCCATCTGGCCAGGCTCGGCTATTTCTCGAAACCCAAGGTCGACCACGTCATCATCCCCGAACCGTTGAACAAGGACCGCATCTGCCTTGGCCATCGCGGCGTCTGGTGGGCAGAGATCGAGACCAAGGGGGAGATCGCGCACGGTTCGATGCCGTTTCTCGGCGACAATGCGGTGCGCCACATGGGCGCCGTCCTGCGGGCCTTCGAGGACGAGTTGTTTCCGGCGCTCGACCGCAAGACCACGCGCATGCCGGTGGTGCCGGAAGGCGCCAGGCGCTCGACCATGAACATCAATTCCATCCATGGCGGCCAGACCGAGGATTTCCGGCCCGGCCTGCCCTCGCCCAACGTGCCCGATTCCTGCCGGCTGACCATCGACCGCCGCTTCCTGCTGGAGGAGGATCTCGCCACGGTCAAAGCCGAAGTGACCGGCATCCTCGACCGACTGAAGCGCGAGCGCGAAAAGTTCGATTATGAAATCCGCGACCTGATGGAAGTACTGCCGCTGATGACCGAGCGCGACGCGCCCGTGGTCAAGGCGGTGGCGCAAGGCATTCATGCGATCTTCGACCGCGAGCCCGACTACGTCATTTCGCCCGGCACCTATGACCAGAAGCACATTGCCCGCATCGGCCACATCTATGACTGCATCGCCTACGGACCCGGCATTCTCGATCTTGCCCACCGGCCGGACGAGTGGGTCGGCGTATCGGACATGGTGGAATCAGCCAAGGTGATGGCGATCGGGCTCAACGTGCTGCTGCGTGGCGCTGCCACGGAATAACCCAGCATCGCGACAAGCTTCAACTTGCCGACAGGGCTGGCACGGCAAAAACATTCCCGGCCATCCTGCCCGGCAGCACGAAACGTAATTTACTCCCGCGCGAAATCACGCTTCTATCGCCCGGTTTGAGCACGTGTCCTGAACGCATGGGGAGTTGCACGATGAGACTGTGGAAAACCATTCTGGCCGCGGCGGTCCTTGCGCTGGCCGCTGGAAGTCAGGCCTTTGCGGCCCGGACCGACCTGGTCATCGGCATTCCGCTCGAACCGCCGCATCTCGATCCGACCGCGGGTGCCGCGGCGGCGATCAAGGAGGTGCTCTACGCCAATGTCTTCGAGGGTCTGACCCGGATCGGCCCCAATGGCGAGGTTCTGCCGGATCTGGCCGAGAGCTGGACAATTTCCGATGACGGCAAGATCTATACGTTCAAGCTGCACACCGGCGTCAAATTCCACGACGGTGCTGACTTCGGCGCCGACGACGTGAAATTCTCGCTCGACCGGGCCCGCGCCGACAATTCGGTCAATGCGCAGAAGGGCCTGTTCGCAGCCATCGATAAGGTCGAGATCATCGATCCGGCAACGGTCAAGGTCACGCTGAAAAACCCGCAAGGGTCTTTCCTCTACAATATGGGATGGGGCGACGCGGTGATGGTGTCCCCCAAATCCGCCGATACCAACAAGGAAAAACCTGTTGGCACCGGCCCGTTCAAGTTCCAGAACTGGGCCAAGGGATCGTCGATCACGCTGGTGAAAGCCGACCATTACTGGGGCGCTCCGGTGTTCCTCGACAAAGTCGAGTTCCGTGTCGTGCCGGATGCTGCGGCCTATGTGCCGGCGCTGCTGTCCGGCGACATCCAGGCCTTCCCCTTCTTCGATCCCGACAGCCTGGCACAGGTCAAGGACGACCCGCGTTTCAAGGTGGTGATCGGCTCGACCGAGGGCGAGACCATCCTGGCGATCAACAACAAGAAGCCGCCTTTCAACAAGCTGCAGGTCAGGCAGGCGATCTCCTACGCGCTCGACCGCAAGGCGATCATCGACGGCGCCTCGGCCGGCCTTGGCCTGCCGATCGGCTCGCACATGTCGCCAGCCAACAAGAACTATGTCGACCTCACCGGCCTCTATCCGCACAACATCGACAAGGCCAAGGAGTTGCTGAAGGAAGCCGGGCTGGAGAACGGCTTCAAGGCGACGCTGAAACTGCCGCCGCCCAGCTATGCACGGCTGGGCGGCGAGATCATCGCCTCGGAACTTCGCGATGTCGGCATCAACCTCGAGATCATCCCGGTCGAATGGGCGCAGTGGCTGGACCAGGTGTTCACCAAGAAGGACTACGACCTGACCATCGTCTCCCACACCGAACCCAACGACATCGATATCTATTCGCGCAAGGACTACTACTTCAACTACGACAATCCGACCTTCGACAAGATAATCGCCGACCTCAACCTCACCTCCGACGAAGCCAAGCGCAAGGAACTGCTTGGCGAGGCACAGAAGATCCTGGCCGACGACGCCGTGGTCGGCTTCCTCTACGAACTGCCCAAGATCGGCGTCTGGGACGCCAAATTGCAGGGATTATGGGAAAACGCGCCTATCCAGGCCAATGATCTCACCAAGGTGAAGTGGAGCGAGTGAGGCTTGTGGTGCGGCAGCGGTTGCGCGGGACTTCCCTTCTCCCCTTGTGGGAGAAGGTGGATTGGCGCAAAGCGCCAAGACCGATGAGGGGTGCTGGAACAAACTCAACCTGCAATTCGTCCAGCACCCCTCATCCGACCTCGCTTCGCGAGGCCACCTTCTCCTACAAGGGGAGAAGGAAGAACGCCACGCTCCCACGCCTTCCATGACAGCCTACCTCCTCAAGCGCCTCGCCATCGCCTTCGCAACGCTGGTCCTCGCCTCGATGGTGGTGTTCGCCGTGCTGGAGGTCCTCCCCGGCGACCCTGCGCGGCTGATGCTGGGTATGAATGCCAGCGCTGATCAGGTCGAACTCTTGCGCAACCAGATGGGTCTCAACGCGCCACTTGTCCTGCGCTACCTGCATTGGGCCGGTGGCCTGCTCAGCCTCGATTTCGGCCGCTCCTATACCTATTCGGTGCCGGTCATCGATCTCGTGCGTGAACGGCTCGCCGTCTCGCTGCCGCTGGCGCTGATCGCGCTGGCGCTCTCTACCATCATCGCCATTCCGGTCGGGCTTTATTCCGCCAGCCGGCGCGGACGGGCCGGCGACACGATTTCAATGGGCGTGGCGCAGCTTGGCGTCGCCGTCCCCAATTTCTGGTTCGCGCTGATGCTGATCTATATCTTTGCCGTCTGGCTGCGCCTGGTCCCAGCCGGTGGTTTTCCCGGTTGGGCAGCCGGCGCCTGGCCCGCGCTGAAATCGCTGCTGTTGCCGGCGGTAGCGCTTGCCCTGCCACAAGCGGCGATCCTGGCGCGCGTCACCCGCTCGGCGCTGATCGAGGTGCTGAACGAGGACTATATCCGCACCGCCCGCGCCAAGGGCCTGCCCTATCGCGCCGTGCTGTGGCGGCACGCGCTGCGCAACGCCATGATCCCGGTGCTGACCATTCTTGGCCTGCAATTCGCCTTCCTGCTCGCCGGTACCATCATCATCGAGAATGTCTTCTATTTGCCCGGTCTCGGCCGGCTGGTGTTCCAGGCGATCACCCAGCGCGACCTGATCGTCGTCGAAAGCGTGGTCATGCTGCTGGTCGCTGCCGTCATTGCCGTCAACCTCGTCGTCGACCTTTCCTATGCGGTGGTCGATCCTCGCCTGAGGACCCGGCAATGACGCTGCGCATCGACATCCCCGAAGAGACGTTCCGCAGCATTCTGGCCAAGGCATTTGGAAACGCGGCATTCGTCGCCGGCTTAGTCATCACGGTGCTGATCCTTGCGATGGCCATCGTCTCCTATGTCTGGACACCTTACGATGTGACGAAGCTGGTCATAGCCGACAAGACGCAAGGCCCCTCGCTGGCGCATTGGTTCGGCACCGACCATTTCGGCCGCGACATCCTGTCGATGATCATGGTCGGCGCGCGCAATTCGATTGCCGTGGCGCTGGTTGCCGTCGGGATTGGCATGGGGGCCGGCGTGCCGCTCGGCGCCTTCGCCGCGGCGCGCGGCGGCCTCGCCGACGAGGCGCTGATGCGTGTAAACGACCTCGTCTTCGCCTTCCCCGCGCTGCTGTCGGCCATAATGATTACAGCCATTTTCGGGCCGGGCGCCATCAACGCCATCATCGCCATCGGCATCTTCAACATTCCGGTCTTTGCCCGCGTCGCCCGTGCCGGCGCGCTTGCCGTCTGGCCGCGCGAATTCATCCTTGCCGCGCGCGCCGCCGGCAAGAGCAGCACGCAGATATCGATCGAACATGTACTGCCCAATATCGCCACGCTGCTCCTGGTGCAGGGCACGATCCAGTTCGCGCTGGGTATCCTGGCCGAAGCCGGGCTTTCCTATCTCGGCCTCGGGGCGCAGCCGCCAATGCCGAGTTGGGGCCGCATGCTGTTCGACGCCCAGACGCGCATGGTGGTGGCGCCGTGGATGGCGATCTTCCCCGGCATGGCGATCGTCGTCACCGTGCTCGGCCTGAACCTCCTGGGCGACGGCATCGCCGACATTCTCGACCCGAAATCGCGGCGGCAGCGATGAGCCTGCTCGAAATCGACAATCTGTCGCTGACCATCGGCGACACGCAGATCCTGAAAGAAATGGAACTCTCCGTCGCGCCCGGCGAGGTCATGGGGCTGGTCGGCGAATCCGGCTCCGGCAAATCGATGACCGCGCTGACGGTGATGCGGCTCCTGCCCCATGCCGCACGCCCCACCGGGCGCGTCACATTCGACGGCATCGATATTCTGACGGCAACCGAGGACCAGATGTGCGCCCTGCGCGGCGATGACATCGGCATGGTGTTCCAGGAACCGATGACAGCGCTCAATCCGGTCAAGACGATTGGCGAACAGGTCGCGGAAGGCATACGCTGGCACACCAGGGCAAGCCGTGCCGATGCCGAGGAGCGCGCGCGAAAAATACTCGACCGCGTCGGTCTGCCCTCGGCAAAGTTCCCGCTGTCGCGCTATCCCCACGAACTGTCAGGCGGCCAGCGCCAGCGGGTCGTCGTCGCCATCGCCTGCGCGCTGAAGCCAAAGCTGCTGATCGCCGACGAGCCGACGACGGCGCTCGACGTGGTGCTGCAGGCGCAGATCCTCGACCTCCTGCGCGACCTTGTGGTGGAGAACCGCATGGGCCTGCTGCTGATCTCGCATGATCTCGCTGTCGTGACCGAGATGGCCGACCGCATCACCATCCTGCGCCATGGCGAGGTGATGGAAGCAGGCGACACGGCGCGCACGCTCTCCGGTCAGCTTCATCCCTATACGCGCCAACTGGCGCAGGCTTCGATGCATGTTCCGGCACGCGCCAAGCCTCACCGTGTCGGGACGGACCAACCCTTGCTCCAGGTCGAAGGCGTCACCCGCGATTACCCCGGCCGCCGCATCTCGCTGTTCAGCCGTGCGCCGGCGATTCGCGCCGTCGACGACGTCTCCCTCTCGATGGCGCCGGGCCAGTCGGTGGCGCTGGTCGGCCGCTCCGGTTGCGGCAAGTCGACCCTTGCCCGCATGATCCTGGCACTGGACCGGCCGGGTTCGGGCGCGATCCGGTTTCGCGGCGAAGCCATCACCGGCAAGAGCGAAGCCGAGCTGAAGCCGGCCAGGCGCGATATGCAGGTCGTGTTCCAGGATCCCTACGGGTCCTTCGATCCACGCCAGAAGGTCGAAAAACTGGTTGCCGAGCCGCTTCATGTCCTGGAGAAAAAACCGACGCGGGCCGAACGCCGCGAGATGGTGGCGCACGCGCTCCACGAGGTCGGCCTCGACCAACGCGACATGGACAAATACCCGCACGAATTTTCCGGTGGCCAGCGTCAGCGCCTGTCGATCGCCCGCGCCATTATCACCCGCCCGAAACTGGTGGTCGCCGACGAGCCGGTCTCGGCACTCGATGTCTCGATCCGCGCCCAGATCCTGGACCTGTTCGCCGGGCTCAACCAGAAACTCGGCATCGCCTATCTCTTCATCACCCATGACCTGACCGTCGCCCGCGCCATCACGGACGAAGTGCTGGTCATGCATGACGGCAAGATCGTCGAGCGCGGCAGAACGAGTGAAGTGCTCGATCATCCGCAATCCGAAGCCGCAAGGGCGCTGGTCACAGCCGCCCCGGATTTGCATCGCGCGATCGCTCGACGGATGCAGGAACAGGGCTGATGCATGTCGCCCAAAGTGGCGTGCGTGGGACCCGCTCAGATCATCTGGAATTTTCCGGTGGTCTTGAACCGGAGATAGGCCTCGACGCTGCGCGCCATGTTTGGCAGCATCTCAGGCAGGCTGTCGACCGAGAACCATTCGACGGCGCTACTCTCGTCGTCGGTGACGGCCGGCTCGCCTTCAAAGCGGCGCGTGTAAAACATCAGTGCGAAGAACTGCGCGCGATCGCCATTCGGGAACTGGAAGGTTTCATAATTCGGGTCGCAGCCGAACCCGAACGGCTCGACATCGCTGACGACCAAGCCGATTTCCTCAAGTACTTCTCGGACCACCAGGGTTTCCAGGCCCTCGCCTTCCTCGGCATTACCGCCGGGCAAGCCCCACAAGCCAAAATCGGTTCGTTTCTGCAGGAGAATGCTGCCGTCTGCGCGTTCGATGACGATACGAGCACCCGGCATCAGCACCAGACGGTCGCCGATCAGCGCCCGCAATTATCCCAGATAGCTATCGGCGAAGCTCACACAAACAGCCCCTCGGCGCTGGCGATTGGGTGTCTCACGCAGTGTCAATCCTCCGGCTTCACCACATCGACCGGGCTGATGTCGAGCAAATCGAGCGTGCGGCGGAGCAGCCGCACCTCGGTTTCGGCCAGCTGCGAATCCGCCTTGGCGATCTCCGCCATGTGCTGGGCCAATTGCTTGCGCCGCTCGACGTCGAGATCGCGGAACAGCGCGATCGCCTGCGAGCCGTTGGTCTCGTAGCCGAATTCGTTGAGATATTCGATGACGGCATCGATGCTGGTCTCCGGAATACCGAAGGCATCCTTGCAGATGCGCCGGAAGGCAACCATCTCGCTCTCGCTCACTGTGCCATCTGCCAGGATCATCCGGAACAGCATCAGCAGTTCCGCCGACAGGACGGGATCGTCCGCGACCTTGCGCACGCCCGGGTCGCCGTCGAAGATCGAGCGTATCTGGTCCAGCAACGCGAATGGCATGAACGGCCCCTTTCCGATTCCTCTTCAATAGAATTAGCGCGGAATCGGCCTTGCGCAAACGGGGTGGTCGTGGTCGAACGCGCGCTATCTCAGCCGACCGGACATCTCGACAGATCAGATGATCGACCTCAGCATCCAGTCCATCGCCATGCTTGCCCTCGCGGCTTTTGCCGCGGGCTTTGTCGATTCGATTGCCGGCGGCGGCGGACTGATCACCATTCCGGCGTTGCTGCTTGCCGGTTTCTCGCCGGTCGAAGCGCTTGGAACCAACAAGCTGCAAGGCATGTTCGGCTCCGGGTCGGCGACGATCCACTATGCCTCGAAAGGCCATGTCGACCTGCGCCGGCAATTGCCATCGGCGCTGCTGGCACTTGCCGGCGGTGCCGTCGGCGCGTTGCTGGCCACGATCGTGCCCGGCGACCTGTTGCGCGCGGCCCTGCCGCTGGTGCTGATCGCCATCGCGCTATATTTCGCGCTCAAGCCCAACATGAACGATGTCGACCGGGCCGAGCGCCTGTCGCCCTTCCTGTTCGGCGTGACCGTGGTGCCGGCCATCGGCTTCTATGACGGCGTGTTCGGGCCGGGCGCCGGTTCCTTCTACATGCTGGCCTTCGTGACGCTCGCCGGCTGCGGCGTGCTCAAGGCGACGGCGCACACCAAACTGCTCAATTTCGCTTCCAATATTGGTGGCTTCATCGTCTTTGCCGCTGTCGGCGTCATCTCCTGGAAGGTCGGCCTGATGATGGGCGTTGCCCAGTTCCTCGGCGCCCGGCTTGGTGCCAGTCTCGCTATGCGCATCGGCGCCAAGCTGATCAAGCCGCTGCTGGTCATCGTCTGCGTGGCTCTGGCGGTGAAGCTGCTGGCGGATCCGGCCAACCCGCTGCGTGTCATGATTGGTGTGTGATCACGCGCCTGTTACAATATCGCTGTTCGAATCATGTTGGAGGAGCCAGACATGAATCTCAGCGCGCCTACTCAGATTGTTTTCATCATTTCCCTGGTCATCGCCATCATCGGCATTCTTGCCGCGCTTGGCGTTTTTGCGTTCATTCCGCTCGCATCGGTGTGGATCGTGCTCGTCGCCTACATCGTCCTAGCCGCCGGCTGCCTGATGCGCGGCGCCTGACAAGTTTCCCTCGACAAGTGGGGACCGAGAGCGCCCGGCCAAAAGCCGGGCGTTTTTGATTCTGATGCAGGCTCTGCTAGATTTGGCTTGGCGGAAGGATGGCCAATGCCAATCGAGATGCAGCGCCGAAAAGAACAGGATCGCTCCATATCGGGGCTATTCGAAATGCGCCGGCGCCTGATGACAATGACCGCTTCGCCAGTTTCGCCGCCGGCCTTTTTGCCGGTCCGGTAATGATCGAATCCTTCGGCGGCGCCTGCTGCATCCAAGTCAATTTCACCCCTCTTGGCGCACGCCGCTTCTTCCGCCTGCCGATGAGCGACTTGACCGACAGCATGGTCGTGCTCGATGACGTGCTCGGCGCGGAAGGCATGGCGCTGCGCGAACAGCTCGGCAACGCGCCTGACTGGACGGCGCGTTTCGATCTTGCCGAGGCCTTCGTCGCCGCTCGTCTTGAGAGCGCCGCTGAGACGCCGCTGGAAATCGCCTGGGCTTATGACCGTATCGTCACATCAGGCGGCCGGACCCGGATTGCATCGCTTGCCGAACGGTTGGGCTGGAGCCGCAAACAGCTCGCCGACAAATTCTCCGACGCGACCGGCATTGGCCCCAAGACGCTGTCGCGAATCGTCCGCTTCAACCGGGCGCTCGGCCTGTCGAGGCAGTCGACCGCCGACTGGGCCGACATCGCCGCCGATTGCGGCTATGCCGACCAGGCGCATCTTGTGCGCGAATTCCGCGAGTTTGCAGGCGAGACGCCAACGGCACTTTCGGTCAGGTAACATTTCTTCAAGACGCTGGAACGGCCTTCGAACAGAGTGATGCATGTTGCCCAAAAATGCGCTGCAGTTTGGGACAACACATGCACAAACAGGGATTTATCGATCACCCCACGAAGGAGGTTCCCATGCCCGCCACCACTGAAGCACCCCGGCTCTACCCTGCTTTGCGCTACAAGAATGCGGCAAGGATGATCGACTGGCTGGGCGAAGCCTTCGGCTTCAGCGTCCGTGCCCGCTACGGCGAAGGCGATGTCGTGCATCATGCCGAACTGGTCTTCGGCTCTTCGATGATCATGCTGGGCACGGTGCGCGACGACGACTACGGCAAGATGGTCGGCGAACCCGGTTCAGGCGGCGGTAAGTCGATCTATATCGCCGTCGACGATGCCGACGCCGCTTACGCCAAGGCCAGGAAGGCCGGCGCGACGATCATCCAGGAACTGACGAACCGCGATTATGGCAGCCGCGAATTCATCTGCCGCGATCCCGAAGGCAATGTCTGGTCGCTCGGCACCTACTGGCCGAAAGCAGATGAAAAGGCCTGATTTGGACCTTCAACGTGCCAGCGCGAAAATCGCATCGCAGTCGAGATGGTTTTCCAGCTCGGCCGCGACCTCGTCCAGCGCCCGCTCGACCTCGGCGCGGTAGTCGATGCCGCCGCCCCTGATGCCAAGACTTTCGAGGAATTTTCCCCGAAAGGCATCAGCGCCGAACAGGCCATGCATGTAAGTGCCGATCACCTTGCCGTCGGCGGAGATCGCACCATCCTCGATGCCGTTGATGATCGCCGACGGCCGCACGGTGTCCGGGCCGGTGGTGCGGCCGAGATGGATCTCGTAGCCCTCGAGTGGCAAGTCGAACGGCACAGAGCGGGCACTGACATTGCGCACCGTCTTTTCCGGCTCCATCACCGTTTCGATATCAAGCAAGCACAGCCCTTCGGCATCGGTGATGCTGCCTTCGATGCCGTTGGGGTCGCGCACCATTCGGCCTAGCATCTGGAAACCGCCGCAAATGCCGACGACATGGCCGCCGCGCTTGCGGTGCGCCGCCAAATCCCGATCCCAGCCATTCTCGCGAAACTTCAGGAGATCGCCGATCGTCGACTTGGAGCCGGGAATGACCACCAGCCCGGCATCGGCCGGCAGCTTCTTCCCCGGCGGCACGAACACCACCTCGACCTGCGGTTCGGCCTTGAGCGGGTCGAGATCGTCGAAATTGGCGATGCGGCCAAGCATCGGCACCGCCACTTTCAACGCGCGCGCCTCACCGGACGCCAGCCGCTCCAGCACCACCGAATCCTCGGATGGCAGCCGCGCCGCCGCCTTCAGCCACGGCACGACGCCAAAACAGCGCCACCCGGTGAATTTCTCGATCGCCCTCAGGCCATCATCGAACAGCGAAACATCGCCCCGGAACTTGTTGATGAGGTAGCCGACGATCATGCGCCTGTCCTCTTCCGGCAGGATCAGATGCGTACCGGCGACCGAGGCGATAACGCCGCCGCGATCGATGTCGCCGACCAGCACCACCGGCACGTCGACGCGCGTGGCAAAGCCCATATTGGCGATGTCGCGGCTCCTGAGGTTGATTTCGGCCGGCGAACCGGCGCCCTCGACGATGACGAGGTCGGCGCCCTCGTCGACCTTGGCCCAGGAATCCAGCACGGCGTCCATCAGCCGGCCCTTCAGCGCCTGATAGTCGCGCGCCCTCGCTTCGCCGAACACCTTGCCCTGGACGATGACCTGGGCGCCGACATCGGTCTGCGGCTTGAGCAGCACCGGGTTCATATGGACCGACGGTGCAACCCCGCAAGCGATCGCCTGCAGCCATTGCGCACGGCCGATCTCGCCGCCGCCATGGTTGTTGTCACCGGGAATATCGGCAACGGCAGCGTTGTTCGACATGTTCTGCGGCTTGAACGGCCGCACCTTCAGGCCGCGATTCCTGGCGACGCGGCACAGCCCGGCGACCAGCACCGTCTTGCCGACATCCGAGCCCGTGCCTTGCAGCATGATCGCTTTGGCCATCAGCTCTGGCCCTGAGTTACGGTTCCGGTGACCCTGGACTTCTGCGCCAGGGGCCCGCCGCGCCAGATATAGAGCGCCAGCAGCGGTTCCTTGCCAGTCCGCATGGCGTGATTGACATTGGAGGCATGGTGGACGACCTCGCCGGCTTCACGCGTGCGAAAACCGCCCTCGCCCATGCGCCATTCCGTACCGCCGGTCAACGGAATGTAGATCTCCTCGGCAACGTGGTGGTGGTCGGGATAGACGATCCCGGGCCCAAGGATCAGCAGCCCGGCCGCGACAACGTCATTGGCGAAATGGCCGCGCGTGCCGAACATTTCCAGCCAGCCATAATTGTCGATGAAACCTTTCCCGAAATCCGCTTCGCCGTAAGTCTGCCCCCAATGGAGGTCGTTGCGCTGCCGTGCCAGCAATTGCACCAGGGGTTTCGCGGCCATCGGCGCCAGCTCAGCCGAGCGATCGAGATGGCGTAGGCAACCAAGCGCATACGGCTCCAGATCGCGGGCCGGCATGTCCCAGCCTGTGCGCGCCACGGCCTCGCGCACCAGGGCGTCGTCGACGGAAGCAAGGTAGGCGTGGAACCGTTCCAGCAGTTCGTCGAATTTTGTCGTCACATCTTGCTCCGGCCATGCATTGGTGCACAGCCGCTCCGCGGCGGGTCGGGTTGCGTGGCGGCATCATTGGTCTAGATTGGTGCGCGCGCAAAGCCAAAAACGACAGGCCAGCGGGCTAGCTGGCCAACATATAGGGAGCACGCCATGGACGCCGCGGTCGATGCGAGCACCAGCCAGTTTGAACTCAACGAGGAACAGCGCGCCATCCAGGAGATGGCGCAGGCCTTCGCCGCCGATCGCGTTGCGCCGAATGCACTCGACTGGGACCGCAGGAAACACTTCCCCGCCGACGTGATCCGGGAAACCGGACCGCTCGGCCTCGGCGGCATCTATATCAAGGACGACGTCGGCGGTTCCGCGCTCGGCCGACTCGACGCTGTGCTGATCTTCGAGGCGCTGTCACATGCCGATCCGGCCTTTTCGTCCTTCATCTCGATCCACAACATGGTGGCCTCGATGATCGACCGTTTCGGCAATGAAGAACAGCGCCGGCGTTTCCTGCCGAAGCTCACCTCCATGGAATGGCTGGCGAGCTATTGCCTGACCGAGCCGGGTTCCGGCTCCGATGCCGCTGCATTGAAGACCCGCGCGGTGAAGAGCGGCGGCGACTATGTTCTCAACGGCGCCAAGCAGTTCATCTCCGGCGCCGGCGACAGCGATGTATACGCCGTCATGGTACGCACCGGCGCCGACGGCCCGAAAGGCATCTCCACCATTGTCGTGCCCAGGGATGCGCCCGGCCTCTCCTTCGGCGCCAACGAGCACAAGATGGGCTGGCATATGCAGTCGACCCGCCAGGTCATCTTCGAGGACTGCAAGGTGCCGGCGGAGAATCTCCTGTCGGGCGAAGGCGCCGGTTTCGGCATCGCCATGGCCGGGCTCGACGGCGGCCGGCTGAACATCGCCGCCTGTTCGCTGGGCGGCGCCCAGTCGGCGCTCGACAAGGCGCTGGCCTACACGGCCGAACGCAAGGCCTTCGGCTCGAAGATCAACCAGTTCCAGGCGCTGCAGTTCAGGCTTGCCGACATGGAGACAGAGTTGCAGGCCGCGCGCATCTTCCTCTATGCGGCGGCCTCGAAGCTCGACCGCAAGGCGCCGGACGCCGGCAAATGGTCGGCGATGGCCAAGCGCTTCGTCACCGACACCGGCTTCGACGTCGCCAACGATGCGCTGCAATTGCTCGGCGGCTACGGCTATCTGCATGATTATGGCATCGAGAAGCTGGTGCGCGATCTGCGCGTGCACCAGATTCTGGAAGGCACCAACGAGATCATGCGCGTGATCATCGCGCGCGCGCTGATCGGCCGGTAAAGGCAGTAGGCAGTAGGCAGTAGGCAGATGACCGGCACGATCAATTCGTACAAGGATCTTATCGTATGGCAGCAGGCGATGGATCTGGCCGTCGCGACATACGCCTTGACTAAAGCGTGGCCTAAAGAGGAATTGTATGGCCTGACCAGCCAAATCCGCCGCTCTGCAACCTCTATTCCTGCGAACATTGCAGAAGGCTATGGCCGGGACAATCGAGGCTCATATCAGCAATTTCTCAGGATCGCCCAAGGCTCGCTGAAGGAGTTGGAGACCCACCTCCAGATCGCTGAGCGCATCGGTCTTGCCACGCATGATCAAGCTGACCGCATGCTGTTAGCAACCGAGGGCATCGGAAAAATGCTTCGCCAACTCATCAGCAGACTTGCGCCGCAATAGTTTGCCTACTGCCTACTGCCTACTGCCTACTGCCTACGCCTACCGCCTACTGCCGCTTACCCAATCACGGAGCGCCACTATGACCACCATCGCCTTCATCGGCCTCGGCAATATGGGCAATCCGATGGCCGCAAACCTGGTCAAGGCGGGCCATACAGTGCATGGCTTCGATCTGATGCCGGAAAACCTCACCGTCGCGCGTGAACATGGCGTCGTTGTCATGGCCAATGCGCTCGCGGCGGTGAAGGATGCCGACGTGGTGATCACCATGCTGCCCGCCGGCAAGCATGTTTTGTCGGTCTATGAGGACATCGCTTCCAAGGCGAAGAAAAATGCCTTGTTCATCGATTCCTCGACCATCGACGTGGACTCGGCACGCAAGGCGCATGCGATTGCCGCGAAGCATGGCCTGCTGTCGATCGATGCGCCGGTTTCGGGGGGCACCGGTGGTGCCACGGCCGGCACATTGACCTTCATGGCCGGGGGTTCCGATGGTGCTTTCGCCGCCGCCGAGCCGATCTTGAACCCGATGGCCGGGCGCATCGTCCATTGCGGCAGCGACGGCGCCGGCCAGGCCGCCAAGATCTGCAACAACATGATCCTCGGCATTTCGATGATCGGCGTCGCCGAGGCCTTCGTGCTGGCGGAGAAACTCGGCCTGTCGCATCAGGCGCTGTTCGACGTCGCCTCGACGTCGTCAGGCCAGTGCTGGTCGCTGACCACCTATTGCCCGGTGCCCGGCCCGGTTCCCACTTCGCCCGCCAACAAGGATTACAAGCCGGGATTTGCTGCGGCTCTTATGCTGAAGGACCTGAAATTGTCCCAGGAAGCAGCGCTTGGCGCCGGCGCGGTGACGCCGCTCGGCGCCGAAGCGGCGCAGCTCTATGCCCTGTTCAACGCCCAGGGACATGGCGGCGCGGATTTCTCCGGCATAATTAATTTTCTGCGCGGCAATTCAGCGTAAGTGACGGATTCGATAGAGCTTTTTCGGATATTCCCAGGGAAAGAGCGGCAAATTTAGATTTGCTTAAGCTCTCGATAACTCCGCGGTAACGATGTCCCTATAAAACGGATTGCGAGGCGGATATATCGCATCCGCCCGGCGCTCCGGATCAGGTCTCGCGTACCGGAGCCCGTAAGTTTCGCAAGTGTCTTCGTAGCGAAACGCCATGCGTATCTGGCAAAGCCGCGTTCCCGATGGAGCGCGGTTTTTGCGTTTCCGACCCCTTTATTATCGACGATCCGTCTATATTCCGATCGCCGCGCCCGGGATCGGCACGTGATCTTCATTGGTCAGCACAATCGGTGCATCGAGCCCGTCCACGCGGACCACGAGCAGGCGAGTGGTCCAAGTCCCCGCATTGCGAACCAGATGGGAAAACACGGTGCCCTTGCCCGTGACGCCGTGGACGGGAATGCTGAACTGGGCATCGCCCGCCCCATTCGCATTAACGCTGAGGTGGCCTCCGACCCAGAAATTGTCGGTCACATCGTCGCCAATGGCGGCCTTCACCCGGGTGTCGGCGCGGACGGCGTCCATGGTCATCCGGAAGGCGTCGCTACCTTTGAGCACGAAGGGGATGCTGCCGACCATGGTCGCACAGCCGCCGATGCTGACCACCCAGACGGCAAGGCCGGCAATCGCCCAATTGCGCTGCGTCTTGCGGAACTGCTCGGCGTCGCGCCAGGCACGGTTCCGCCAGGCCCAGCGGCTGCCGCGCGCGCCGAGCACGAAGATCATGATGAGGTTGACGACGGGGATTAGCGCCAGCAGCGCGATGAAAGTGCTGTTGCCGATGCCCCAAATCCAGTTGAGGAAGAAGGCGCCCCAGTTCCAGCGATCGAGTTCGGCTGGAATTTCAGCCGGCTGGTTGAGCGGTTGTCCGGCCATGTTGTCCCCCATCGGTGCGTATGCCGATTGGTTCTAGCGCATGACTTCGACGATGCGCAAAGAAGTTCCGCGACGCCCCCTTCAACCCTTTGTCGAAAGCCGGCGAAAATTTGCCTTCACGGCGCGGCCGGCCGGCTTCAGCGCGGCACTGATCGACCGTTCGGCCGCGACGAAATTCGTTCCCGGCCATGACGCATATTTCCGGGGGATTGGGCGTTTCTTCGTGGAAACGCCCAATCGAGGCTTGCTCCTATCGGCTGCGCAGGTCGGCCTGCGCCAGGTCGAGCGCCTTGCCGATGCGCTCGCAGGCCATGTCGATGGTGTCGCGGGTCCAGATCAGCGGCGGCGACAGGATCATCGTGTCGCCGGTGGCGCGCAGCATCATGCCATTGGCGATTGCATGATCGCGCACCGTCACCGCGGCACTTCCCGACGGCAGGAAGCGTTCCTTCGTCGCCTTGTCCTTGACGATCTCGATCGCACCCATCAGGCCGATCGAACGCACCTCCCCGACCAGATCCTGCCCGGCGATACGCTCCTGCAAAGCCCTGGCGAAATACGGTCCGGTGTCGTTCCTGACGCGATCGACCAGGCCTTCCTGTTCGATAATCTCGAGGTTCTTCAGCGCCACGGCGCAGGCCACTGGGTGCCCCGAATAGGTGTAGCCGTGGTTGAACTCGCCGCCCTTCTCGACCAGCGTCGAGGCAATGCGATCGCCAACCAGCAGCGCCGAGAGCGGCTGATAGCCCGATGTCAGCGCCTTGGCCGTGGTGATGGTATCCGGTTCGATGCCGAAGGTCTGGGCCGCGAACCACTCACCTGTCCGGCCATAGCCGGTGATGACCTCGTCCAGCATCAAAAGCACGTCGTATTTGCGGCAGATGCGCTGCACTTCGGGCCAGTAGCTCGCCGGCGGGATCTTGACGCCACCCGCCCCCATCACCGGCTCGCCGATGAAAGCCGCGACCTTGTCGGCGCCAGCCTCGATGATGGCATCCTCGACGGACTTTGCCGCGCGCAGGCCGAAATCGTGATCGCTTTCGCCAGGCAGAGCCAGCTCATACGCGTAGGGCATCATCACATGGACGATATTGGGCACCGCGCCGTTGAGCTGCTTGTGCATGGCATCCATGCCGCCGAGCGAAGTGCCGGCGATGGTCGAACCGTGATAGGCCATCTTGCGCGAGATGACGCGGTTCTTCTCCGGCTTGCCTTCCAGCACCCAATAGTGGCGCACGAGGCGCAACGCGGTGTCGTTGGCCTCCGAACCGGACGAGCCGTAAAACACCTGGTTGACGTTGCGTGGCGCGATCTCGGCCAGCTTTTTCGACAACAGCACCGGCGTCGGCGTCGAACATTTGAAGAAGGAATTGTAGTAAGGCAATTCCTTCATCTGGGCATAGGCGGCCTCGGCCAGTTCGTCACGGCCGTAGCCGATATTGACGCACCACAGGCCGGCCATGCCGTCCAGCAGTTCCGTCCCTTCGGAATCGTAGATGAACGGGCCCTTGGCGTGGGTGATGACGCGCGCGCCGGCCTCACGCAGCTCCTTATGGTCGGTGAAAGGATGCAAGTGATGCGCGGCATCGATCTGCTGAAGCTGCTTCAGCGAATAATTCTGATAGGTCATTGATTTGATCTTTCCTCTGAAATCATTCCGGCGGTGCCGGGGCGAATTCGTCAGAGGACGGCAGGTGGCGAATAGCCGATACGGGCGCACAGCCGCAAAAGCTCGGCGCGCAGCGTGCGTGACGATGGCGTCACCGCGACCCGGAATGCGCGAGCTGATAATCTAGCGAGAGCCATGAAGGCACCTTAGAGCAAAGGGCGGTCGAGGTGAACCACCCTTTGCTCAAGTGGGGCCATGGCATGATGTCAGGCTTCGCCGCTCAGCGCCCGCTGCAGGAATACATACTTCATCGCCGTCTGCGCCGCCTGCGGCCGTCGGTCGCCGCGCCCGCCATGACCGCCTTCGGTCTCCTCGAAGAACAGCGTCTTGCCGTGTCCGGCTTCCTGCAGGCGGGCCGCCATCTTGCGCGCATGGCCCGGATGGACCCGGTCGTCCGCGGTCGAGGTGGTCAGCAGCACCGGGGGATAGGCGGCATCCGCCTTGACATGCTGGTAGGGTGAATAGGCGGAAAGCCATTTGGCGTCTTCCGGCTTTGACGGATCGCCATATTCGGCCATCCACGAAGCGCCCGGCGGCAGTTCGGTGTAGCGCAGCATGTCGAGCAGCGGCACCTCAATGATGACGGCGCCGAAAAGCTCGGGATGCTGCGTCAGGGAGGCGCCCGTCAGCAAGCCGCCATTGGAGCCGCCCTGGATGCCAAGCGAGGCAGGCGTTGCGATGCCACGCCTAACGACATCCTCAGCCACCGCGGCAAAGTCGTCGAAGCCGGTCTGGCGCTTGCCTTTCAGCGCCGCCTGGTGCCAAGCCGGGCCGAATTCGCCACCGCCCCGAATACACGCCTGCACATAGGCATTGCCCTTCTCCAGCCACAGCCTGCCGCGCACGCCGGCATAGCCGGGCAACAGCGGCACTTCGAAACCGCCATAACCGTAGAGCAGCGTCGGCACCGGCCCATTCTGGTCGCGCCGCCTGACCACGAAGTAAGGGATCATCGTGCCATCCTTCGAGCGCGCCTCGAACTGTTCCGAGACAAGCGGCGAGGCATCGAAGCGCGCCGGCTGCGACTTCACGGTGGCGAGCGTCTCGCCATCGTCATCGGACCAGATGATCGAACTAGGCGTCAGGAAATCGGTGAAGGAGAAGGAGACGGTGGAGCCGAAATGCTCGGCATGGCTGATGCCGACAGTGCCGTTTTCGGGCAGCGCGACAGGTTTCAGCGACCAGGCGTCGTCCCTACGCTCGCAAACGAGAACCTTGCCACGCACATTGTCCATCAGGTTGATGAACAGTCGGTCCTGCGTGCGGCTGATACCGGCGATCGAGACGCGATATGCCGGCGCCAGCAACGTCTCGATCGGGCCAAAACTGCCGGTTTCGATCCAATACGCGAAATCGATCGAATAAATCCCGTCCGGCTGGCATGCGGTGCCGTCCGGCGCCGTCCATGGCGTCCGCACTCCAAACACCAGTTGATCCCTGAAAAGCGCGGTGTCGGTGACGTCGTCGGGCAGCGGGATGCGGCGGTTCTCTCCCGAAGGCAGGCGCAGGAAACTGTGCGACGCGAAGAAGTTGAGTGTCCGCGCCAGAAACAGGTCACGCTTTTTGCCATCGAACTCGACCCCAGCGCCAACGGCAAGATCCTCGGTCTTTCCCTCGAAGATCGGCGTCGCCTCTTCCAACCTCGTGCCGCGCTTCCAGAGCTTGACCACACGCGGATATCCGGACTCGGTCTTGTCGGCCTCCTCGAATGCGGCCGAGACGATCACCGTATCCTCGTCCAGCCAGCCGAAGCCCGATTTCGAGGCCGGCGCCTGAAACCCGCCTTCGACGAAGGACTTCGCCGCGATGTCGAACTCGCGCATCGCGCTGGCGTCACCGCCATCGGGCGACATCGAGACCAGGCAGCGATTGAAATCTGGATAGAGCCTGACAGCGCCGCCGAACACCCACTTTATCCCCTCCTTCGCCGCCAGTTGATCGAAGTCGATGATCGTCTCCCAGTCGGGCTTGTCGGTTTTGTAGGAAGCGACCGTCGTGCGCCGCCACAGGCCGAGCGCATTGTTCTTGTCCTGCCAGAAATTGTAGACATGGCCCGCGATTGCCGCGCCAACCGCGATATTGTCCTCGGCCGTCATCAGGTCGAGTGCCGTCTGGAACGAAACCTGGTAGGATGGATCGCCCTGCAATTCCGCCACCGTGACCTCGTTCTGGCTGTGCACCCAGTCGAGCGACTGTTTGCTGGTCCTGTCTTCCAGCCAGAGGAAGGGATCGCCGGCCTTCTGAGAGAGCTGGGCTTTGATCGTCGAAGAGTTCATGCAGGTCTCCGGGGGATTCTGGGCGGCCTTGCCTACATCGCGTTGGCGGCGCCGACATTCAAGATGCGATATGGTCTTTTGCGGTCCACGTCACGTTGCTTCACAGCACCCGCCGGCGGATGATCGTCGCCAAGGCCAGCGTAGCGCAGATCGCACCAAGCGTGACCGGCAGGCCGACCGCACCAAACACATCCATCACGCCGCCGGTAAGCGGCGGGACCAGAATGCCGCCGACGCCCCACATCAAGGAGAATGCCGCATTGCCGGCAACCAGCGCCGAGCCGGTAAAACGCTCGCCAAGCTCGATGATCGACATCGTGTAGATGCCGTAGGACACCGCGCCCCAGACGAAGACGCAGGGCCAGATCAGCGGGGTATCGATCAGCACCGGCAGCAGCGCACAACCGAACAGCGTCAGCGAGACGCAGATGAAGCGCACCAGGCGGGCCGTCAGCCGCTCGGCCAGCAGGCCAAGCGGCACCTGCATGGCAATGTTGCCGGCAATCATGACCGACAGCAGCGCGGACATGCGAGCCTCCGCGATGCCATGATACGTGCCATAGACAGGCAGCAGCGCCAGCACCGCCTGCTCGAACCCGGCGGCCACGACCACAGCCGACAGAAGCAGCCAGGCGAGAGGCATGAAACCCATCACCGAAACCTGATGCCCGGCCTCGTCCACCCTGGGCAGCCGCGGCAGAACCGATGCCAGGCGGAAGCCGCAGAGCACGAAGGCGCCAATGCCGACAAGGAACGGCGGCCAGCCTTCCGTGCCGACGGCAAGCAGGCAAAGCGGGCCGGTCGCGAAGCCAGCGGAAATGATCGTCGAATAGAGACCCATGATGCGGCCGCGCCGGGCCGGCGGTGCGAGCGCGATCACCCAGATCTCACTGAGCACATAGAGTGGGTTGGTCACTACGCCGATCAGGAAGCGCAGCGGAAACCAGAGATAGACGTTCTGCGTCCAGCCGATCAGCGCCAGCACGACAGCCGAGAGTGCGGCACAGGTGAGCGCCGTGCGCCCTGCCCCGAACCGCCTTGCCAGGCCAGGTATCAGCGGCGATGACAGGATGAAGCCGACAGGCGTCATTGCCGCCGACAGGCCGATCATCGCCGGCGAGACACCCTGGCGCTGCAGGATGAAGCTCAACAGCGGATAGGACAGGCCCTGCGCGATGGCGAACACGGACACGGTTGCGATCACACCGGTGATCGCCGCCCACTGCATCGTCTCGTCGCTTCTCGTGTCCACCAAGTCCATGATCCATAATGCTGTCGTGGTTGCAGACTTAGCGGTTCGGTCCGATGGGAGTAAGTCCCGCGGCCCGAACCGACGCTCGGCTCCAGCCAGACCCTGTCAGGAGCTTCTGCGGCTGGCCGATCTATAGAGCGCGAAGGCGACCAGCAAAGCGTCGAGGGCGACGATCACGGTCGGCAATCCCAGTGGTCCGATCGCTGTTCCCGCTTCGCCTTCGCTCGAGCCGGTTGCGACCATGCTGTCATTCCATGTGTGAGGTGCCGGCTGACCTCCCTGCCGACAGGCTCCACTAGCTGCGGGTTCGATCGGCGGAAAGAAAGGGCCGGCAAGCAAGATCCGCTTGCGCCAACGGATGGATGATCAAGGCGGATGTCGCGTCCACGCAACTGCCGTTCCGGCATGTCGCTTCCCTCGCCCTAGTGGTCGCCGCCTCCGCAATGGCCGGGCGGGCGCCGGTCCATTATGCCGCCCGTTATCGCATTCTACGAGGACCATCATGACCGCCGCCCTACAACCCTCAGAGCCGGCTTTGGCGCCCGACCGTGCCCGCCGGGGCGGTCGCGCCGGAAAGCGCGCCGGTGGCTCGGCCGCGTTCGAGCAGCCGGCTTTCCGCCAGCTGAAAAATCCGCTGACGCCGACCAAGCTGGTTTCCGAGGACGAGCTGGAATCGATCCACCTCGCTTCCTTGCGGGTGTTGCGCGAAATCGGTGTCGACGTTCTGCACGACGAAGCCCGCAGCATCATGAAGGCGCATGGCGCCGATGTGCGCGAGGGCTCGGAGCGCGTGCGCTTTGACAGCGACATGATCCTGGAGCTGGTGTCGAACTGCCCGTCCGAATTCACCATCCACGCCCGCAACCCTGCCCACAATGTGCGCTTTGGCGGCGACAATCTGATCATCTCGATGATGGCGTCGGCGCCCAATTGCTCCGACATCGATCGTGGCCGCCGGCCGGGCAACCAGCAGGATTATCGCAATTTCCTGCGGCTGGCCCAGATGCACAACATCCTGAATTGCACGGGCGGCTATCCGGTCGAGCCGACCGACATCCACCCGTCGGTGCGCCACCTCGAATGCATCCGCGACCTCGCCACGCTGACCGACAAGGTGTTCCACATCTATTCGCTCGGCAAGGAGCGCAATGTCGACGGCATCGAGATCACCCGCATCGCGCGCGGCATCAGCCATGAGCAGTTGCTCACGGAGCCGTCCGTCTTCACCATCATCAACACCAATTCGCCGCTCAAGCTCGACGTGCCGATGATGGAAGGCATCATCCAGATGTCGAGCAAGGGCCAGGTCGTCATCGTCACGCCCTTCACCCTGTCGGGGGCGATGGCTCCCGTCACCATCGCCGGTGCGCTGGTGCAGCAGAATGCCGAAGCACTGTCCGGCATTGCCTTCGCCCAGATGGTCAGGAAGGGCGCGCCGGTCGGCTATGGCGGCTTCACCTCCAATGTCGACATGAAGTCCGGTTCGCCGGCCTTCGGCACGCCCGAATACATGAAGGCGCAGCTGGTCGGTGGCCAGCTTGCCCGCCGCTACAACATTCCCTACCGCACCTCCAACACCTGCGCCGCCAACACGGTCGACGCGCAGGCCGCCTATGAAAGCGTGTTCTCGCTGTGGGGCGCGGTCCAGAGCGGCGGCAATCTGATGATGCATGCCGCCGGCTGGCTCGAGGGCGGCCTGCGCTGCTCCTACGAGAAGACCATTCTGGATATCGACCTCTTGCAGATGGTGGCCGAATTCCTGACCCCGCTAGACCTCTCCGAAGAGGCGCTCGGCTTCGATGCCATCCAGTCGGTCGGCCCCGGCGGGCACTTCTTCGGCACCCAGCACACTCAGGACCGCTACAAGACCGCCTTCTATTCGCCGATCCTCTCGGACTGGCGCAATTTCGAGACCTGGGCGGAAGCCGGCTCGCCGACGGCGCTGGAAAAGGCCAACAAGGTCTGGAAGGAGCGGCTGGCGTCCTATGACGAGCCTTACATGGATCCCGCCATCCGCGAGGAGCTCAACGCCTTCGTCCAGAAGCGCACGGCCGAAGGCGGCGCGCCGACCGACTTTTGATCGTATGCCGCAGTGACCTTTGGCTTCTACGATCGAGGCCAGTCGCGGCGGACTGACCTAGCTGATTCAATCTCTTCAAAAACGGACCTATCTTCATGAAATCCCATGTAAAAGCGGTTGTCATTGGCGGCGGCGTCGTCGGCTGCTCGGTGCTCTATCATCTGGCCAAGGCCGGCTGGACCGACATCATGCTGATCGAGCGCTCGGAGCTCACCTCGGGCTCATCCTGGCACGCCGCCGGCGGCTTCCATACGCTGAACGGCGACCCGAACGTCGCCAAGCTGCAGGCCTATACGGTCCAGCTCTACAAGGAGATCGAGGAGATCTCGGGCCAATCCTGCTCGCTGCACCTGACAGGCGGCGTGATGTTGGCCGATACGCCCGAGCGCATGGACTTCCTGCGCCTTGCCCACGCCAAGGGCCGCTATCTCGGCATGGACACCGAACTGATCACGCCGTCCGAAGCCAAGGCGATGTTCCCGCTGATGGACGAGACCAATTTCGTCGGCGCCATGTGGGATCCGGTTGAAGGCCATCTCGACCCCTCCGGCACCACCATCGCCTATTCCAAGGCGGCGAAAAAACTCGGCGCCGAAATCGTGCTGCGCAACCGTGTGGTCGACCTGACGCAGCAGCCGGACGGCACCTGGAATGTCGTCACCGAACAGGGCATGGTTCACGCCGAGCATGTCGTCAACTGCGGTGGCCTGTGGGCGCGCGAGATCGGCCGCATGGTCGGCGTCGAGCTGCCGGTGCTGGCCATGGAGCACATGTATCTGCTTACCGAACCGATGCCGGAGGTTGAGGAGTTCAACAAGTCGACCGGCCGCGAAATGATCGGCGTGCTCGACTTCAAGGGTGAGATCTACACCCGCCAGGAGCGCAACGGCATCCTGCTCGGTACCTATGAAAAGGCCTGCAAGCCGTGGTCGCCGGTCAACACGCCGTGGGATTTCGGCCATGAACTGCTGCCGCCCGACCTCGACCGCATCGCACCGTCGCTGGAAATCGGCTTCAAGCATTTCCCCGGCATCGAGAAGGCCGGCATCAAGCAGATCATCAACGGCCCCTTCACCTTCGCGCTCGATGGCAACCCGCTGGTCGGCCCGGTTCAGGGACTGACCAATTTCTGGTGTGCCTGCGCCGTGATGGCCGGTTTCAGCCAGGGCGGCGGCGTTGGTCTCGCTCTGTCCAACTGGATGGTCCACGGCGACCCGGGCTTCGACGTCTGGGGCATGGATGTCGCCCGCTTCGGCGAATGGGCCGGCCTGCGCTATACCAACGCCAAGGTGCGCGAAAACTATTCGCGCCGCTTCTCGATCCGCTTCCCCAACGAAGAACTGCCGGCCGCCCGCCCGGCGCAGACGACGCCGCTCTACGACACCATGCTCGCCAACAACGCCGTCATGGGTGATTCGTGGGGCCTCGAAACCCCGTTGTGGTTCGCGCCCAAGGGCAAGGAGCCGAAGGACGTCGTCTCCTTCCACCGCTCCAACGATTTTGGGCCGATCGGCGAGGAAGTGCGCGCCACGCGCGAGCGCGTCGGCGTCACCGAGATCGCCAACTTCGCCAAATACGAAGTGTCGGGACCGGGTGCGGAAGAGTTCCTCAACCGGCTGATGACCAACCGCATGCCGAAGACCGGCCGCATCGTGCTGACGCCGATGATCAACGAGTTCGGCAAGCTGATCGGCGACTTCACCATCGCCAAGGCCGGCGAGGACCGCTTCATGATCTGGGGTTCGTCGGCGGCGCAGAAGTACCACATGCGCTGGTTCGAAAAGCACCTGCCCAAAGACGGATCGGTGCGCATCCACCGTTTCGACCAGACACTGGTCGGCCTCTCCATCGCCGGTCCGAAATCCCGCGACCTCTTGCAGAAACTGGTCGATGTCGACATTTCGACCAAGGCCTTCCGCTTCATGGATTTCCGTGAGATGGCGGTCGGCGGCGCGCCCTGCCTGGTCAACCGCATCACCTACACCGGCGACCTCGGCTACGAGATCTGGATGGCGCCGGCCTATGAGCGCCTCGTCTATAAAGCAATCAAGGATGCCGGCGAAGAATTCGGCGTCGTTGATTTCGGCATGCGCGCCTTGCTGTCGATGCGTCTGGAAAAGAATTTTCCGACCTGGTTCCGCGAGTTGCGGCCGATCTACGGGCCGTTCGAAGGCTCCATGGACCGCTTCATCAAGCTTGAGAAGAACGATTTCATCGGCCGTGAAGCCGCCGCCAAGGAACAGGCGCGAGGGCCAAAACTGCGCCGCGTCTCCTTCATCGTCGATGCAGCGGACGCCGACGTAATGGGCGACGAGCCGATCTGGGCCAAGGTCAGCAAGGATTATGGCACGGTGGAAAAGCCACATGGCTACGGTGCGCCGCGCTTCGACACATCAGGCCAGGAAATACGCGGTTCAAAGGCCGCCGAAGGCGCGTCCGCCGTGCGCGGCATCGTCGATGGCGACTGGCGTGTGGTCGGCTGGGTAACGTCGGGCGGCTATGCGCATTACGTGCAGAAGTCGATGGCACAAGGCTATGTGCCGGCAGCCCTCGCCGAGGATGAAAGTGCCGGACTGTTCGAGATCGAGATTCTTGGATCCCGCCGCCCGGCCCGCATCAATGTCGAAGCGGCTTTCGACCCCAGCGGCGAGAAGATGCGAACCTGAGGTTTCGTCATGGATAGCGGGGCGCCAAAGGGAAGCTTCGGCCACCACCGCAAGATCATGCCGTTTGTATCAGGCTCGATCGAAGCGTTGCGCGAAGCCTCCCGCGAGAAGGCGGCTTCGCTCAACCAGCATGTGCTGGGCTATGGTGCACAAGCTGAAGCGGAATGGGCGGCGGCAGGTATTGCCGCGCCCGACCTGTCGGCGATGCGAAAATACCGGCTCGAGCGCATCCGTGCCGAGCTGAGGCGCCGCGGCTACGCCGGCGCCTTGCTCTACGATCCCGTCAACATCCGCTACGCGACCGACTCTACCAATATGCAGCTCTGGGTCGCGCACAACCCGACGCGGCATTGCTTCGTCGCCACCGACGGGCCGGTGGTGCTGTTCGACTACTTTTCCTGCGAGCACCTGTCAGACCATTCCGGCATCGTCGACGAAGTGCGGCCGGCGGTGTCGTGGATGTATCTCTACAGCGGCGAACTGACCGAGCAAAAAGTCCGCCGCTGGGCCACCGGTATCGCCGATCTGGTCAGGGAGCACGGCGGCGGCAACAGCCGCATCGCCGTCGACCACATCAACCCGGAAGGCGTTGAAGAACTCCACCGCCTTGGTATCTCCATTGGTAACGGCGAAGCGGTGATGGAAAATGCACGGCTGATCAAATCACCGGACGAAATCCTCGCCATGCGCCGCGCCATCGACGCTTGCGAGGCGGCCATGGGCGAGATGGAACAGGCGCTCAAGCCCGGTATCTCCGAAAACGAATTGTGGGCCGAACTCCATCGCGGCAACATCGCGCGCGGCGGCGAATGGATCGAAACGCGGCTGCTGACGTCGGGACCGCGCACCAATCCGTGGTTCCAGGAATGCTCGTCGCGGAACATCGAGGCGGGCGACCTCGTCGCCTTCGACACCGACCTGATCGGCCCCTACGGCTTCTGCGCCGATCTCTCGCGCACCTGGCTGTGCGGCGATACAAAGCCGACCAACGAACAGCGCGACCTGTTCCGCATCGCAGCCGATCAGATCGAACACAACATCGCGTTGATGCAGCCCGGCGTCTCGTTCCGCGACCTTGTCGAACGCTCAGCCATCCCGCCGGGAGACTGCTTCCCGACCCGCTACGGCGTGCTCTACCACGGCGTTGGACTGGCCGACGAATATCCAACTTTGCCGCATGCCAGTGACTGGACGCCAGACACGCCCGATGGCGTGCTTGAACCAGGCATGGTGCTGTGCGTGGAAAGCTATATCGGCCGGCTGGGCGGACGCGAAGGTGTCAAGATCGAGGAGCAGATCCTGATCACCGAGGCCGGCAACGAACAGCTTTCAACCTACCCGTTGGATGCGAGGCTGCTCGGCTAGTCCGGCAAGCGCTTCGCGCATCGAGCGCATGGTCTTTTCCGGCGTCGTCCTGGCGGTGATGTAAGGCAGGCCTTTGCGTCGTGCCGTCCAGCCGACGATCACGACCTTGCGCGCCGCCGGCTCGAAACGCTGCGCCAGCGCCCAGCTTTCGCAGTCGATCGCCGCGATATCCGCTCTGCCTTCGGCGACCGCCACGATCGAGTCGCGATGGCCGCCGCTTTCGCCGCTCGATGAAAATATGTCCAGGTTTTCGCCGGCCGCTTCCAGGTCGCGCGTCAGCGCGATGATGCCCGACATGGAATCGAGGCTGTTGAAGGTAAAGCGCCTCTCTCGGATGAGATCGAGCGGCAGCAAGGCCTTGCCGTCGGCGGGCGACCGAACCTCCGGTCCCTCGCCTGCCCGCATAACCAGCGCGCTCGAATAGAGTTCGCCCTGTCCGCCCTCATAGGCGTCATAGCTTGGCTGGCCAACCACCTGCACATGCCGGGACAGGCCGAGTTCCATCGGCCCCCAGCAGGCCTGCGCGAACAACAGTGCCGGATGCAGCCAGAGCTTATGAGAATCGAATTCGTCCGGCGGCAGCGTCGCAGGATCCGGAGCAATCAGGCCCCCCTGAGCCTCATGGATACCACCCGGCACGACCGGCAGGTCGCCATTGCGGCGCACAATGCTTTGCGGCGCATCGACACCCTTCCGCCGGAAGGCATCGCGCAACGACGTCCACTGCGCATCGACTTCCCCACGCACTTCGGGCCAGTCGTACATTGGCAAAGCCGCAATCAATTCGCTCATGCCGATATCAAACCACGAAGTCGGGAGAAAGGATCGCAAAAAACGCGGCGCCCAATCAGAATTGGCCGACACGGTATCCACGCTATCCGCGGATGCTATTCCTTGGGCGGTTCGGCCGGGACCGGCACCGTGCCAAGCCCATTGATGTTGCGCGCCCTGACGCGCGGCTTGAACGCCCTGCCCGGCTCGGGGGCGCGCCGCAGAACCGGGTGCACGATCGGCTCCTTGGCCTTGAAGGCATAGGCTTTGACCAGTGCGAAATAGTTCGGGTAGGCATAGCCATTGTTCATCCGCAGCCAATCCTCGCGCCGGTCACGGAACAGCTTCGGCAGCCGGTACCAGGCGATGGTCGGGCTCTTGTGATGGACAAAATGCAGATTGTTGTTGAGGAACAGGAGCGACAGCGGCGAGCGCTCGACAATCACCGTGCGGCCTTCCGGATGCTCCGACCACTGATGCTCGGCATAGGTGCGGATCGAGATCAGCGACTGGCCGAGCCAGACCGGCACCAGCACATAGAGCCAGACCGGCATGCCGAACCCGAACTCTACGACCGGCAGCACCATGACAAGGCCGATCGCATGCAGCAGCCAGGCCTTGCGGATCGCCTTGTCGCCGGCGATCGCCTGCTTGGCGTCATCGATGAAGAAGCCGATGCAGGACAGCCATGGTCCAAGCACGAGGCGACCGGCCATGGTGTTGTTGATCTTCAGCACGAATTTCATCAGCGGCGGCAATTCTTCGTGATGCCACAGAGCCTTATAGTAGCTCTCGGGATCGTCCAGCGGATCGGTCAGCCGCTCGTCCGCATGGTGGCGCAGATGAATGGTCTTGAAGCGGCGGAACGGCCAGGCAAGGCCGATCGGCAGGAAGACGAAGGCTTCGTTGAGGAGGGCGTTGCGGGTCGGGTGACCGTGCAGCACTTCATGCATGATCGAGGACTGCAGAGCCAGCGTAACGGCCATCACGATAAGAGCCAGGATGGGATTGGATGGCCAGAGGAAGAGACCGGCGGCGAACCATGTGCCGTAGCAAAAGAATGCGAGAACCACGGTCGGCCATTCGATGGCCGGTCTGCTGCTTCGCCGAATGCTCTTGCCAGTCATGCTATCGACCACTGTCCCTCAGTCGCCGGAACCCCAACTGGTTCCTGACAGTATTGTGTCAGGAGAAGTGATTCCACTCAACGCGACAAAGTGCACAAAATGTTGCGATTGCGCATTTTTGACCGCATATATTGCACATTGTAAACAGACTTAGGGATTAATTTACGCCTTGAGCGCCTATTCACCCAGCCCCGGCGCAAATTTTTCCTCCAGAAGACGGGAGCAAAGGCATGGACAAGCGCGATCTGTCGACGATCTTCCGGGAGCGTCTGAAGCTACTCCTGACAAGGTCCGACCTCAATCAGTCGGCTTTCGCGTCAGCAGTCGGCATCGATCGGTCGGCGCTGTCGCAACTGATGTCGGGCGCCTCGACGCGCCTGCCGCGCGCTGAAACGCTGCTCAACATCGCCGCCGAATTCAAGGTATCGCTGGACTGGCTGCTTGGCCTCAGCCAGGACGAAGGCGTGACCGGCGAAATCCGCGAAAGCCTCGAGATCGAGGAAGCGCCCGACGGCTTCGACCGCACGCTGCTGGCAAAATGGTTCGCTGAAGCGGCCGGCACCAAGATCCGCTATGTGCCGGCCGGCATCCCCGATCTCCTGCGCACTCGCGCGCTCGTCGACTACGAGGCCAACATCACCAATAGGAGTCGCCTGGCGCAGGCCAGCGAGACGCAATACCGCATCGAATACAACCGGCGTCCGGAAACCGACATGGAAGTCTGCATGCCGCGCCACACGCTGGAGATTTTCGCCCGCGGCCTCGGTGTGTGGGACCGTTTCCCGGCGGCAGACCGCCAGCAGCAACTTGCCCATATGGCGATGCTGCTCGACGACCTCTATCCGACCTTCCGCCTGTTCCTCTACGACGGCCGCATGCGCTATTCCATCCCGCTCACCATCTTCGGCCCCTATCGCGCCGCCATCTATGTCGGAGACATGTATGTGGTGCTGAACGCCACCCAGCCGGTCCAGGCCCTGACCCGACACTTCGACAATCTGATCCGCGCCGCCGACATCAACCCGCACGAAGCGGCCGCTTTCGCACGCAATCTGGCCGGTATGTCGTTCGCAGCAGGCACTGTCTGAGCGCGCTGGATACCGCGGGATCGTCAGATCCGCCTCTATGCCTGCCATTCCGACGTCGCAATTTGATTGACTAGACATAAAGACTTCTTTATATCCTTATTCAAATTCCAGGACATGAAAGCCAATCCGATGACGACGCCCAATCCGATCGATGCGCTGCTGGCGGAAAAGGGTGTGCTGCTGGCCGATGGCGCCACGGGCACGAATTTATTCGCCATGGGTCTGGAGGCCGGTGAGGCGCCGGAACTGCTGAACGAAACCGCGCCCGACACCATCACCCGCCTGCACCAGAATTTTGTCGACGCCGGCGCCGACATCATCCTGACCAACTCCTTCGGCGGCACCCGCCACCGGCTCAAGCTGCACCATGCGCAGGATCGCGTGCATGCGCTGAACAAGCGCGCGGCCGAGATTGCGCGGGCCGTTGCCGACAAGGCTGGCCGCAAGGTGATCATTGCCGGTTCGGTCGGCCCGACCGGGGAATTGCTGGTGCCGCTTGGCACCATGACCTATGACGAGGCGGTCGACGCCTTCGCCGAGCAGATCGAGGGTCTCAAGGAAGGTGGCGCCGAAGTCGCCTGGATCGAGACAATGTCGGCGCCCGACGAGATCCGCGCCGCCGCCGAAGCCGCCATCCGCGTCGGCATGCCCTACACCTATACCGGCTCCTTCGACACCGCCGGCCGCACCATGATGGGCCTGTTGCCGAAGGATATCCACGGCGTCACCGATGGCCTGTCGCAAGCCCCGCTCGGCGTTGGCGCCAATTGCGGTGTCGGTGCCTCCGACATCCTGGCCTCGCTGCTCGACATGACCGAGGCGAAGCCGGAGGCGACCGTCATCGTCAAGGGCAATTGCGGCATCCCTGAATTCCGTGGCACCGAGATCCACTATTCCGGCACGCCGGAATTGATGGCTGACTATGTCCGGCTCGCCGTGGATGGCGGAGCCAAAATCATCGGCGGCTGCTGCGGCACCTCGTTTCAGCATCTGGCCGCGATGCGCAAGGCGCTCGACGCCCACACCAAAGCGGCTCGTCCGACGGTCGAAAAAATCGTCGAGCGCATCGGCCCGATGCGCAACAAGGTGGCGACGGCAAACACGGCCGAGACCAGCGAAGCCCGCCGCGAGCGGCGGCGCACCCGCGCCTGACGCGATTTCTTTTTCGGTTATTCGCTGTTGTCGGCGTAGCTCGACTGCGCCGACCTGAAATCGACGACATTGTCGCCGCGCATTGTTGCAAGCGCACCCGATGCGCCGGGATCAGAAATGTGCTCCAGCATGGCGCCGAAGCGGTCGTTGGTCAGTGCCGACATGGCGGTGTGACGGGCCTGCGCGACATCATCGCTGATGCGTCTGGATTCGGCTGACGGGGCTGACGAAACCGCCGAAGCATCCCGTGCCGGCGGAGTAGAGTTGGCGATGGTTCTGATCTGCAATTCGGGCTCCCTCAAGCCTTAGACATGACCGGTGTAGCGAGAGGAAATTGCGATCCGGTACCGGAAATGCAGCGCAATTTAATGATCCGGCGCGCTGCCCTAGGATCTGTTGAGATTCAGGTCAGGCCGAGCCGAAAACAGTGACTTTCGAGAACCGGAGCGGAGCGTACTTAGGTACGTGTTGGGGTGGACGGCCCCCGACGGCGTCGCAATGTGCCAGAATGAGGTCGTTGCAGATCTCAACAAGGGAGACCGTCCGTGGATAAACTTATTCGCATTGGCATGGATACGTCAAAGAGCGTTTTCCAGTTGCATGGGGTGAATGAAGCCGAACAGCCTGTATTGCGCAAGAAGCTGCGGCGCAATCAGGTGCTCGCCTTCTTTGCGGGGCTTCCACCACTGAAGGTTGGCATGGAGGCCTGTGGCGCGGCTCATTACTGGGCGCGGGAGTTGCGCGCGT
>NZ_AZUY01000019.1 GCF_000513935.1 Mesorhizobium sp. WSM3626
AAGCCCGCCGGCAAGAAGGAAATGGGCGGGCAGTAAGCCCGCCGGGGGTGCGGTGCCGCTTCAGGATCCGCCACACACGGCAAGAAGATAAAGGTAAAGTGCGCCCGCCCTGCTTAACCGTTGCCCTGGCCCGGATGGCTCGTGGAGAAGCGGCCCATCCGCCAGTCTCGGCCATTTTTTTCGGTCCGCGCGCCAGTGCCGCGTTCAACCCGAATGCGTGATCGCGCAATAGCCAGCAGCCGGCCCATGCCCTCAAATGCCATTTGCCGAGATGGCCGGCGTTGCGGATCAGGGACCTCGAATGCCCAGAAATCGCGAGCGGCCCGACAGAAAGAAATTAAAACTTATTCTTGCGAGCCGATTTTACCTTCCAATTTTGGCTCTTGGTCTGCTCTGCGCCACTGCTAGTTGCGACGCGGATTCCGTTCGCAGAGAGATACTGGCGAAGTATTCACAACCAGGTGTTTATATCTGCAGTCCCAGCGGATTTGGGCAGCAATCTCATTGCAACCTAAAGATTTGACGCCCTTCTGAAATCGCTGTTCATTCGGATAGGGCCCAGGGGCTACCCATCCCAATTGTCTCACAAGAGCACGCCTCCACATTCCTCGACTATCAAGCTTTTGATGGCACCTCCAGAACAGATCGCCGCAGCTTGTGAAACCTCCTTGGCTCGACCCAATGCGCTGATTCGAAATGGGGAACCGCCTCCAAGGCCGCCTGGGCGCGCCCCGCGAACACGCCGACCCACGATTAACCATCGGCAAACACAATTGGTTAAGAAATTGCTAATTTAGTTGACTGGAATTTCCACAGGTATATTTTCAAAGCGTTGGGATGTGCAATTTGGGCGAGCAATCGGCGATGATGGTACGAAGCGCGTAATCGCGATCTCGGGGCGCATGGACTGCTGACGGCAGCATGGAAGCCGGGCGGCAGTGGCTTCGTAACTCAGAGAATGACAAGCGCACATCAATGATGATGGCGATCCGCGAATGCGGAGGATTGCCGCGTTTCAAAGACGTGGCCGGGCGGTGCTTTGCCCAGGCCCGGTGGTTGCGTGTGCGGTGCGTGGAGAAAGCCATGAATAAGGTCATCAAGGTTCTGAAACTTGGTTCCAGAAACGGTCAAAAGGGTAACAGCAAGAGCCGCGATCGAGCCCGCGCTCTGGTCGCTGGAGGCGCGGGCTTCCTGGGATCGCATCTGTGCGAACGTCTTTTGCAGGACGGGTACGACGTCGTCGCAATGGACAATTTCCATACCGGCAAAAGATACAATCTCAATGCGCTGCTGTGCGATCCGGGATTCAGCTGCATCGAGCACGACATTGTCAATGAATTGCCTTTGGACCTTCGGTTCGACGAGATCTACAATCTCGCCTGCCCTGCTTCTCCGCCACATTACCAGGCAGATCCGATCCATACCTTCAAGACGAGTGTGCTTGGCGCGCTGAACCTGTTGGAACTCGCGCGTCGCAACAATGCCAAGATATTCCAGGCCTCGACTTCCGAGGTCTACGGCGATCCCTTCGTGCACCCGCAGCCCGAAAGCTATTTCGGCAATGTGAATACGCACGGACCGCGCTCCTGCTATGATGAAGGGAAACGTTCGGCCGAAACCCTGTTCTTCGACTATTCGAGGACATATGGCCTCGATATTCGCGTAGCCCGCATCTTCAACACCTACGGTCGCCGCATGCAGCCCGATGACGGCCGCGTCGTCTCGAACTTCATCGTCCAGGCGTTGCGCGGTGAAGACCTGACCGTCTATGGCAGCGGTCTGCAGACCCGCTCCTTCTGCTACGCCGACGACCTGATCGAGGGCTTCATGCGGCTGATGAACGCGCCGAATGCGCCAGCCCACCCGGTCAACCTCGGCAATCCCAGCGAATTCACGATCATGGAACTTGCGACGCTGGTCGTCGGCTACATCAATTCCAGATCGAAGATCGTGCATCGGCCACTGCCGATCGACGACCCCAGACAGCGCAAACCGGACATTTCCTTTGCCAGGAACAACCTCGGTTGGGAGCCAAGGATCGATCTGGCGCAAGGGCTCGCGCATACCGTCGACTATTTCGACACCCTGCTCTACGGAAAGCCGGAGGATCAAAGGGGGCGCGGCTTCATGAGCCGACCGGCGGTCCTGTCACAGACGGCGCGGGTTTCATCGGCAGCCACACCTGTAAGCTGCTAGATCGTCCAGGCGGTCAGCCGGGTGACGTCAAAACCGGTCTCGGCCGTTTTCAGGGCCCGGCGCCGGGCGATCCGGCCGAACTCTATGGCGATCCGAGCAAGGCCTGCACCCATCTTGGCTTTGTGCCGCAGCTTTCCGACATCGACACGATCGTCAGGACGGCCGCCCCATTTTCGGACTGCGTACGAAACCGGCGGTACTGCCGCCAAGCAAGGCGCGGCACCTGTCGCTGCTCGATAGATCAGAGAGGGCGGGCGCGGCAACTGGCGCGCTGGCCAAATCCGCTGGGACTGCAGATGTAGGGCGAACTGCCCGGGAACGCACCATCATCGCCGGGATCAAAAGCGACCTTCCTAGGTCCAAACGTACGGATCGTGATCGGCGGCGGCGGTGCAAAAGCGTAAGTTCTTTCGGTGCTTGTCATCAGGACCTGAGGCTCGGCTCTGAGCGAATGTACGACGTATCCAGCTGGCCGGAATGAAGGCGTGCTCCGGTCCGGGTGCACGACTGGCGCGATAAGAACAGAACCAGTTTGGGTTTCATCCATAAGCTGACACCCTGCAACCAGAGAGGTCATCGCCACCACCACAACAGACAGGGCATTTTTGCTTGTGCGAAATGCGCCCATTGCGGAATTGTTCACTATGTGTCCCTTGCAGTTAAGTCTAGCCAAGAGCGCGTTGCGTCGCCTTCGCCGTTTCAGTGCCTACTCGCACATCACACGTAAATATTAGACATCACTAATTATTAAATTTTATAAAACCCGTATGGCGCGCCGGCAGGTTCAGCCTAACCGCTTCGCGCTTTATGATAAGTGATTCGCAATTTCCTTGACAGGCCCCGGCAAAAGCAGCCAGCCCGGATCTGACACCACCGAATGCATCGGCGACGAAGCGATATTGGAAAGGGGCGCATCGGAGCCAAGAACGGCGTTTCCAGCCATGCCGCTCTCAGCGTGGCCGACCTAATTCTTGGAATCGATCAACTTACGGGTCTCTTCGAACTGCGCGGCCTTGGTGTCGCCCGGTTCGAATTTCCGGTATTCGTCGGAACGATCCTCGGGAGTTCGTTTGAAACTGTACCATTCCCCATCCGGATCTTTACGCTGCTCGATGTTTCCGCCCTTGATGCGGTGGCTGTAGCAGGTGCGCTGCTGCTTGCCCTTGTAGCTCTTGGACCGCCAGGCGAGGTCCATGCACATTTTGCCGTCTTTGGTCGCCAGCCACCTGCCTTCGGCGACAGAGGCTGAATCCTGTCCCGACGTCCAGGCCCTCAGGGGGCGGCCGGTCTTTCCGAAATAGGCCGCTCCGTCTCTCCATAACCAGGTGCGGTCGGTGTAGAGACGTTGCAGCTCGAAAGGCGTCGGCGTGGTGACGGCTTCGTCCACGGGCTTCGGCTTCTTTTCGTCGGCCGCGTGAGCCGCTCCGGAAACCGCCAATTGGCCACAAATGACCAGCAGAGACAAGAGTCGGACGCCCCTGGCGGAGCGGTCGGGTTCCCGCTCTCTACTTAGCCTGGAGCCTCTGCGCTGCCAGGGGAATTCGGTCGGAGCTGTCAGCACAATCGGCGATCGCATGTCGGTCTCGCATCCCCCGCGCCGCGCCATCCGATCGTGACCGAAGACGCCCACCACGGAGCACTGTCATCACCGACGCAGCACCGGATTTTTGGGCGGCGCGGTCGGCACCCAGCAGCATTAACAGGCGTGCCAGGAGTGATGTCAACCTTTGCACCATAGCGAGGTGCGTGAGATCGCGGAGATCGACAAGATCCGCCAGCACGCTCTGAAGCGAGATTGGTCTTCAACCACAAGGCCGGGTCGAAGAAAGCTTGAAGTCGTCCGTCGAGCGGTGTTGGTTCGAGCGGAACTCCGGGCGTGAGGGGCTGGCTCGGCCTGCCTCACGCCCGGGATTCCGGTCTCCCTGAACTCTTGTCAGCGCGCGCGGCAACTCGAACGCTGGCCAAATCCGCTTGGACCGCAAATCCAGGGCGAATGACCGAGGAACGGCCCGCCATTGCTCAGCTTGTAAGAAACCTCGATAGGCGCCAGCGTAACAGTCCTGGCCCGCTGCGGCCGCACGAAGACGGCATAAGCCGTCTCAGTCGTGCGCGTCACGCTGGTCGTCTGTGTCAGGGACTTGCGGTTGAACACATGAATCCGCTTCTTCCAGACATAGTGGATCTTCTTGCCAGGCGCATGCATCGCAGTCTTGCCGGCAAGTGAGCCGGTCTTGATCGCATCCATGCTCTGACAACCGGACACTATCGAGCCCAATGCAACGGCAGCTATAAACCAAGCATTTTTTCTGCCTTTAGCAGCTAAACCCCTCATGAATTTATTCATCACCTATCCCCTGCCGAGAAATGCAAGTCGATTGGACGCGGAGATATTTTTCTTTGGTGGCTTCCCGCGCCGTGTAAACGGCCGATTGCCGCTCACATCGTGCGAACATATTAGATGTTACTTATTAAAATTCGCACAAACGGCGTGGTGAGCACAGTATTTCAGCGCTCGGACGAATATTATTAAAATTTGAGCTTATTTGCTCGTGCCTGAAGCTCTGGCAGGTTTCCGGGCAGCAATCGAAGCCGTCAATCGAGATGATTGGAGTTCAGGAGAGCTCTTGCGCGGATACCTCTGGGCGTCAGCGCCGCGTTTCCCAACCCGGATCGAAGTAGAAATTGCGGGCTCCGATATTGCCTTGGCCAGCGCCGGAAACCACATAGGCGATGCGGACGATGCGGAAGCCGCCGGCGCCTTGCTGCAGCCCGTAGACGCCCTCCATGCCACGGTCGTAGAAACCCATGGCCGGCACGACGAGCGCCAGCATGGCAAGCGAAGCCTGCAAGGCTACTTTCGCGGAATTGGCGCGCAGCGGGATCTTGTTCTCGATGACGTGCCTCACGATGATGACCGCCACCAGAAGCCCGTAGAGGAAGGCATTCAATGCAGCGAACCAGTAGAATCCGGTCGCATCCAAGGGGTGTTCAACAAGCAAGACTGGCAGCGCCGCGCCGATCGCCAGCACCATATAGGGCGCGAAGGCACGAGCCGGAAGAAGGTGCTTGGGGCCGCTGCCCTTGGGCGTGACACGGAAATCGACGAACGATTTGGCCAGATAGTCGCGCAGCGACGACAGCGTGCCGGCCAATACCCAGGGCCAGCGCGCGAAGAAGAGGAACAGCGTGCCTTCCCAGCTGATCGTCTTGGCCGTGATCGGCCGTGACACGCCGAAAGCTTTCAGCATCATCACCAGGCCGACCAGGGCAATCGCGTTCGGTACATAGTAGAACAGGAAGTCGAGATACATGACATTGGCGAAGTTGCGCCCCGTAGTCAGCGCATATATCGGCATGACGTACATCAGCAACGCAAATACGGCGAATAGCGGATACCAGAGCTGGCAAAAGAGAAACTGGAACCTCAATCGCGGCGACAGCTTGGCCAGATATACGGGCGAATACTCGAGCAGGATCGTCATCAGGCTCCGCGACCACTGAAATTCCTGGGTGATGAGATCGGCAAAGGTCTGTGGTCCATCGCCATGCGCAATAGCGTCTATCGCGTGCACGCCGCGCCATCCGGCCGCGTTGATCAGCATGGAGGTGGAATGATCCTCGGCCAGTTCCGGACCGAGACCGCCCGCCTGCTTCAGCGCCTTGGTTCGCACCGCATAGTGCGAGCCGATGCAGAGCGGCGCCCCCCCGCCGGTATGGCCGGACTGCAAGGGTCCGTGGAACATCCCTTCCGGAAACAGCCGCCCTCGCGCTGACCAGCTTTCGGAGGCATTGTTGTCGCAGATGCTCGGCGCCGACACATAGCCGACCGCAGGATCGGCGAAGGGATAGAGGATTTCCCTGAGATAGGTCGGCGTCGGCACATGGTCGGCGTCCATCTGGGCGACGAAATCGTAACGCTCATAACCATAATGGTCGTAGAAGAACGCCAGATTGCCTTCCTTGCAGCGGGTGCGGCGCGGCCATGTCTTGCGGTGATAATCTTCCCTGCCGCGGCGCGTCGAAACCAGTACGCCGTGGGCATCGCACCAGCGAACCGTCTCCTCCGAAGGGTCCTCGTCGGCCAGCCAAGTATCATGCGGATAGTCCTGCCCAAGCATTGCTTCCAGCGTGCGCGCAATCACGTCAAAGGGTTCGGACGGAGCCTTGGTCACCACCATGGCGACCCGCGAACGCTTTGGGATGCTGTTAAGCTTGGACGGTTTCCTCGACGCGTGCACGTTGAGCAGGAAGTACATCGGCATCAGGGTCAGCCAGGCCAGCACGAGCGTCGCAACGGTGAACGGCCCGATGTGTTCGATATGCTCTGGCTCCAGCCACCAGACCCAGAAAAAGCCTAGGGTGAAGAACCAGAAAGCCAGGCCGAGCCGAAGGATCCATTGCTGGGTGGCCGACAGGATGGGCACTAGAAAGGGGGCTTTCTCCGCCGCCTTGGCCAGAGCCACCCGAGGCTGGCGTGTCGGCCTCGTCTTACCGCTGATGGTTGCTACGACCGCGGAAACACTCATACACGTACCGCCACCACTCTCAGCGTTGGCCGAACGCCGGCCAACAACCTTAAAACCCGGCTCCAGAATCCACTCCAGATCTATTAGAGTCAACTAAATTAAACATCTCTTAACTATACTTCTTGAGTACTAGTTAACCTACGCCTTGAATCGGGCGCCAAATTCCGCGGCCGCTGGCCACCGCCAGTTTCGAAAGGGCAAGCCGGAACTTTTTGCGTTGGAGAATTCAACCGATGTAGGCCAAACCCACGGACTGGGATGGCTCAAAAAGGCAGCGTTAACCATGTTGCGAATGCCATGGTTAAGCAACCGTTAATTGCACTTGACTCTTGGTCCCGACCGGCTCTTAAATTAGCTAGGGATGATATATCGGGAATGTTGACGCGAATTTGTGAGTATCGCGGCGAAGTCTTTCTCTGCCCCTTGTTTCGGTGCGTTGAGAGATAACTGTAACGTGGATTTCGTGCGAAGGGTCGCACGCCACCAATCGCTCCGAAATCCCACGAATTTCCCCAACTGAGCCGATTGGTTTTGGGTAGTCGCATCGATCACGCATCGATGCGCACAGGCGAGGCTTTGACTTCCGAGGGAGGTTGAGGCCATGGGAGAACAAACATGAAAAACTCTGCGGCAAGTGCACTTGCATTCGCGCTGGCATTGGGCGGAATCATGACGTGCCCGACGATGGGAGACGCGGGCTCGACGGCTGCGACGGACCCTGTCCAGACGAGCAGCGCCGCTTCGGCGTTCGGATCCTATGATCCCTACGGCGATTTCAGCACCGACAAGACCGCCAGCATCGAGGAGCTGTTTCTGCCTTGGGAAGACGTCGATCTGGCAACTCTTCCCTTGGCCGATGCCTATGCCCTTCAGCGAAACCGGTCGCTCTTGATCACCATCGAGCCGTGGACCTGGTCGAAGGACTGGCGTATCACGCCTAACGAACTGCGCAACGGCATATTGAGCGGCAAATATGACGCCAACATGCAGGCAATCTGCAACTTGGTGGGGGCGATGAAGAGCCCCGTCACTATTCGCTGGGCGCAGGAAATGGAGGACAAGAACGGCCGCTTCACGTGGGCCAACTGGGCTCCCAAGGACTGGATCGCCGCCTATAAGCGCGAGGTCGATCTCTGCCGCAAGGCTGCTCCAGCTGCCAAATACATGTGGTCACCCAAAGGTGAAGAGGGCCTGGAGAAATATTACCCTGGCGACGACTACGTCGACGTCATTGGCCTGTCGGTGTTCGGCTTGCAGAAAAAGGACAATGACGAGGCCGGTCGTGACCGTACATTCGCCGAGGCGCTGAAGCCCGGCTATGACCGCGTCGCGGGTTTCAACAAGCCGATCAAGGTGGCGGAGCTCGGCTATGTCGGGACGCAGGAATATGTTTCGAAATGGGAGGCCGATTCCCGCAAGTCCTATTCGGAGTTTCCGGCGCTGACCTCGGTCGTCTACTTCAACCAGAAGGAAACGTGGCCATGGTTGGGTGGCTATGGGCTGCCTGATTGGAGGGTTACCCAGCATATCTTGCCCTAGACTTACTGCGCCAGACGCAAATTCAAACGTAAATTGGGCGTAGCGTAGAAAATTGGGCGTGGCGTAAAATAGTAGGGGTGGGGTCGTGAAACGAGTTCTAGGGAATTGTATCGGAACGGCACTTGCCTGTTCCATCGCTCTCTTTGCTTTCCAGCTTCCGGCGACGGCCAAGACGGCGGCGCAAATCACCGACCAGGCTATGAAAGCCGAGGTGGTACCGGACGAAGGCATCTACCAGATGTACCAGAACCGTTCGTGGCTCTGGGGTCGAAACGGTGCCGGTTACTTTGCTGTGCAGCGCCGTCAATTCAGCTCCTGGACTTCGGGCAAGGGCAAGCTGGGCTACGGCGACGGCATCTGGTTCATTCCTGGAGGCGGCAAGCTTTGCTTCCGCGCGAAATGGCACGGCGCGGGCGGCGACTCCAACGCCCTCACCTGCTTCGAGCATCGCCAGACCGGCAGAGTGCTCTACCAGCGCAAGTTACCGCATGGCGACTGGTACGTCTTCAGGAGCTCGCATCGCAACCGGGCAGACGAGTTCATGAAATTGAAATACGGCGACTACGTCAGCCGGAAGCAGAAACGCATCAAAGCAGAATAGCCGACAGCACCATCTGCGAAAGCAACCGACCTGGAGCCGTTCATCGCTTCACGGACACGATGAACGGCTCCAGCTCTTTGTCTTTACCCAACTCCCTACGGAAAGCGCTACGCGCTTTTCCCGGGAAAAACCGTTTCCAATTTTTCCTGCTCTCACGCCTTGCGCTCCCAGCGGCGGTCCGCGGTCTGCTGCCAGTAGGTGACGGCGTGGCCCGCGTCCTTCATCGTCTTCCAATGCGCCCGGGCCATCTCGACCTGGGCCGTGTCATGGCCATCGAACAGGAACACCGCACGTTCATAGCCGCCAAGATCGGGCGGCGCCGCGCCGTCCACCAGGAACCTGATCTTGGCTTCGTTGGGATTGCTGTCGCCGGTGGTCAACAGGATTGGTTGTTCAGCTGGGTAAGCTTCGCGATCGGTCGCGTGTGCCAGGAAGGAATCATCGCGGAAAGTCCATAGATGCTGGTCGAGCGCGTCGCGCCGCTCCTCGGTGCCGGTCTGCACCACGGCGCGCCAGCCACGATCGATGCTGCGCTCGAGCAGGCCGGGCAGTGCATCCTCCAGCGTCGATTCGGTCAGATGGTAGAACAGCACATCGGCCATGGATCGACGTCAGCTCTCGTAGTGATCACGCACCAGCCGGTCCAGCAGCCGCACGCCGAAACCCGAACCCCATGACTGGTTGATCTCGTTCAATGGCGAGCCCATCGCGGTACCGGCAATGTCGAGATGCGCCCAGGGCGTGTCCTTGACGAAGCGCTGCAGGAACTGCGCGGCGATGATCGCGCCGCCGTAGCGGCCACCGATGTTCTTCATGTCGGCGTTCTTGGAATCGATCAGCTTGTCGTATTCGGCGCCGAGCGGCATGCGCCACAGCCGTTCCTGCGTTGACTGTCCGGCCGCGGTCAGCCTTTGCGCCAGTTCGTCGTTGTTGGAGAACAGGCCGGCATAATGCAGGCCGAGCGCAACCATGATGGCGCCGGTCAGCGTCGCCAGGTTGACCATGAATTTCGGCTGGAAGCGGTCGTTGCAGTACCACAGCGCGTCGGCCAGAACGAGGCGCCCCTCCGCGTCGGTGTTGAGCACCTCGATGGTCTGTCCCGACATCGAGGTGACGATGTCGCCCGGGCGCTGGGCATGACCGTCGACGGCGTTTTCGACAAGACCGATGATGCCGACGACATTGGCCTTGGCCTTGCGTGCGGCGAGCGCATGCATCAACCCGGTCACGGCGGCAGCGCCGCCCATGTCGCCTTTCATGTCCTCCATGCCGGAGGCCGGCTTGATCGAATTGCCGCCGGTGTCGAACGTGACGCCCTTGCCGACGAAGGCGACCGGGCTGTCCTTGGGCTTGCCGCCGTTCCATTGCATGACCGCCATGCGGGCGCCTCGGGGCGAGCCTTGCGCGACACCCAGCAGCGAGCCCATGCCGAGCTTCTTCATCTCCTTCTCGGTCAGGATCTCGACCTTGACGCCGAGCGCCTCGAGGTCCTTGGCGCGGGCGGCGAACTCGACGGGTCCCAGCACGTTTGCCGGTTCGTTGACGAGATCGCGCGCCAGAAGCACACCGTCGATCACCGCCTCGGCATCGGTGAAAGCTTTCTTGGCGCCTGCCGGGTCGGCGGTATGGATGGTCACCTTGACCGGCTTTTTCGGATCGGCCTTGCCGCCCCCTTGGCCGTCGTCCTTATCCTTCCTGGTCTTGTACTTGTCGAAGGAATAGCCGCGCAAAAGAATGCCCGCCGCGAGGTTTGCGGCGTCCTTGCCATCGGGCGAGGCACCGGCCAGGTCGAGGACCACGGCCACGTCGGTTGCCTTGCGCAGCGATGCCGCAATGGTGCCGCCGAGCTTCAGCCAGGCATACTCGTCGAGCCCCGACACCCTGCCGGCGCCGATCGCGACCAACCTGTCGAGCGATGTTGCTTCGGGCGCCAGGATTTCGACAGTGCCGGCGAACTTGCCGGTAAACTCGGCGACCGGGAAAGCCCGGTCGAGCGTCTTGCCCGGATCGTAAGCCCTGGCCGCATCGCTCAAGCCATCATCCGCCGACAGCACGAAGACCGTGCCCTTTCTGTTCGCCGCCGACTGGGGCGCGACGAATTTTGCAAAGGCGATCGATGGTCTCGGGTTCATCATGTCCTGCTTTCGGGGATTGCGCGATGATGCGCGAAGCGGTTTGAAGCGATCCGCGACATTTGGTCGTTTTCCGGCATTTGGCAAGACTTTGCCAAAATGGCTACCCATATGAGACATGGAATCGATGGCGATTCGTCGCGGCACGGCCCGCTTAAGGCCGCAACCTGTTGTTAACCATCGATGTTCGTCCTTTCTTATCCATTGCCGCCGACACTCCGGCCTACTGCGGCACGCGACGTGGGACGGAACCGGCTCGCCTGCCCGACGCAGCCCAACGGAGCCAGTTGTGCGGGCGTCGCCGGACAGCTACCTTTGACGTGGTGGCATGATGCCGTTCGAGAAAATCGAGTAAAGCCTTCATGAAGGTCGTTGAACGCTACATCATGCGCCGCGCTTGCGTGGTCTTCCTGGCAGCACTGGTCTGGACGCTGGCCATCGTGTGGACGACGCAGGTACTGGCCAAGATCAACCTGGTCACCGACAGCGGTCAGTCAGCCTTGACCTTCTTCGAGGTCGCGTCTCTTATTCTCCCCTCCATCGTTCCGATCGTCGTGCCTTTCGCGCTCGTGGTGGCTGTCGCCCAGACACTCAGTGTGATGAATTCGGATTCGGAACTCGCGGTGGTCAACGCATCGGGCGCCTCGCGCTGGACCATCGTGCGGCCGATCATGCTGCTGGCGCTGGCCGCCAGCGTCTTTTCATTCGCCGTGGACAACGGCATCGACCCCTATGCACGACAGAAGAACCGCGCCCTGGTGGCGGAGTCGCGCGCCGACCTTTTGTCGCTGATCATCCAGGAAGGCACGTTCCGGAAGATCGAGGACGGACTATTCCTGCAGATTGGCGAGCGGCTTCCCGACAACCGGCTGGGTGGCATCTTCGTCGCCGATTCGCGCGAGGAAGGCGTCAATCTCGTCTATTATGCGAAGACCGGCAGCATCATCGAACGCGGCGGCGAAAAGGTGCTGATGATGAATGACGGCGTCATCCATCGCAAAACGCTGACGGGCGACCTCAGTGTCATCCGGTTCACGTCCTATGCCTTCGACATGTCGGCCTTCATGTCCGCGGCCAACCAGGTGACGCTCCTGCCAAAGGACCAGACGACCCAGTACCTGCTCAATCCAAGCCCTAACGACAAGAACTATCAGCAAAATCCGCAGGAGTACCGGGCCGAGGTCGACCAGCGGTTTTCGGAATGGACATACTCCATGGTTTTCGCCCTGATCGCGCTGGCGGTCGCGGGAGACGCGCGTTCGCATCGCGAGGCGCGCGTCAATCCGCTGATCACGGCCATCGCGATATCGCTGTTCGTGCGCTGGCTGGGTTTCTTCGCCGCGAGCAAGGCCGACGAAGTCCCGCAATATTCCTATGTGGTCTATGGCGTGCCGATCGTGGCTTCCGCGGTGGCGATCTGGTTCATCGTGTCGAACCGGACCATGGAACTGCCGGTTGCCTGGGCGGACTGGATGACAAACCTGGCCAGCCGCATCGGTGACGGCTGGAATGCCCTCAAGTTGCGTCTATCCAGGCGCGACACCTCAGGCCAAGGAGCCGGCTGATGGGCTGGACGCTGGGCCGTTACTTCTTCTTCCGCTACGTGGCGATCACGATCTGGTTCTTCCTCGGCCTTCTGGCGCTGGTATTCCTTATCGATTTCACCGAACTATCCGGCCGCACCACCGGCCTGCCGGGGTTCACCTATGGCACGGCGATGGCCATTTCAGGCCTTCGCATGCCGATGATCATGCTGCAGACGGTGCCGTTTGTCGGCTTGTTCTCGGCGATGGCGACGCTGGTGTCGCTCAACCGACGTTACGAACTCGTCATCGCGCGCTCCGCGGGCGTTTCCGCCTGGCAGTTCCTTTTGCCATGCTGCATCGGCGCACTGCTGTTCGGCGCCGTATCGGTCGGGATCATCAACCCGCTCGCCGCGCACGCCTTCTCCTTGTCCGAAGAGATCGAGACCGAGCTGCGCTCCGGCAAATCCAACACGGTTTCGGCCGATGCCGCTCCCTGGATCCGCCAGAAAACCAGTTCCGGCGACACGATCATCGGCGCGCGCGCCATCCTCGGCCAGGGTCTGGAGATATCCGACGCGGTCTTTTTCATCCTCGACCAGCAAGGCAATATCGTCGAGCGCAAGGATGCGGCGCGTGCTTACCTGCGCGACGGCTATTGGGAATTGCAGGATGTGAAGATCTTCAGGAACGGCTCCATCCAGCCCGTCGCGAACGATCGTGTGCCGACCAATCTGAAGCCGGAATTCGTGCAGGAGCGGCTGGCGCGCCCGGAGACGATTCCCTTCTATGACCTGCCCGGAAAAATCGAGGTTGCCCGTTCCTTCGGCCTCAAGGCAAATGCCTTTGCCATGCAGTTTGATTCGTTGGTGGCGTTGCCATTCCTCCTCGTCGCCATGACGCTGATTGCGGCAACAGTTTCAATGCGATTTGCGCGAATGGGGCAGTCGGCAACTATGATTCTGGGTGGCGTCGTTGCCGGGTTTCTGCTTTATGTCGTTTCGGTGCTGGTGAAGGCGTTCGGCGTGGCGGGGTTCGTGCCGACTGCCATAGCCGCCTGGGTGCCGGTCGTGGTAGCTATGTTCTTCGGGGTGACTTTCCTGCTATACAAGGAAGACGGCTAGTGAGGGAGGCGTTTTTGCCCAGCGACAGGCAGGCCCGTTTGGCGCGCCTTTATGCGGCGAGCGCCTTGGCGTGTCTGGTCGCCTGCGGCGTCCCGCTGCCGGCGTTCGCGCAGGATGTCGGCAACATGGCGACCACGGTTCCGTCCGGCTCGCAGATGCTGCTGGCGGCGGACACGCTGGAATATAACAACGACAACCAGACAGTGACCGCCATCGGCGGCGTGCAGATCGACTATGGCGGCAACCGCCTCGTCGCCCAGAAGGTTGTGTACGACCGCAACACCAAGCGGATGGTTGCCAGCGGCAATGTCGAGATCGTCAACAGCGACGGCACCAAGATCAATTCGCAGCACATCGACATCACCGACGATTTCGCGGACGGCTTCGTCAACGCGCTGCGTGTTGAAACCGTCGACAAGGCCTATTTCGCCGCCGAAAGCGCCGAACGCATGGGCGGCGTGCTGACCACTTTCCATAATGGTGTCTACACCGCCTGCGAACCGTGCGAAGACAAGCCCGACAAGGCGCCGACATGGCGCGTCAAAGCCAGGAAGATCATCTGGAACGGTGAGAAGAAGACGGTTCGCTTCGAGAGCGCGAATTTCGAGTTCTTCGGCTTTCCGCTGGCCTACCTGCCGGCATTCGAGATCGCCGACCCGACGGTGAAGCGCAAGAGCGGCTTCCTGATCCCCAGCATCGGCTATAACAGCCATCTGGGGTACAGCGTCAAGGTTCCCTACTATTTCGCTCTTTCCCCGACATACGACCTGACGGTTACAGGGAGCGGCTACACCAAGCAGGGCTTCCTCGGCGAAGCCGAATGGCGCCAGCGCTTCAACAATGGCGAATACACTTTTAAGATCGCCGGGATCCAGCAGCAGAATCCGGACGCCTTCATCGACAGCGCCGGCCGCAACATCGATTCGGGCGCGGCTGGCGATTCCAACAAGTTCCGCGGCATGATGGGCACGCAGGGGCAGTTCGCGATCAACGAACGCTGGAATTTCGGCTGGGACGTGCTGTTGCAGACCGACAAGGATTTCTCCCACACCTACAACATCGGCAAGTACAACGAATACGTCCACCAGTCGTCGGTCTATCTGACCGGTCTCAATGACCGTAACTATTTCGACGTGCGCGCCATGCATTTCGAAGTCCAGGAAAACACGCTCAACGACAACGTCGCGGCGAGAAGCGGCCAGCAGCCCTGGGTGCTGCCCTCGCTCGACTATGCCTATCTCCCCGACGCATCGGTCGCCGGCGGCCAGTTGTCGCTCAATGTCAATACGCGCGTCATCCGCCGCGAAGATCTCGACGAGACATATTTCACCCCTTACTACCCCCCGTCAGGTACGCAGCGCGTGCGTGGCATCGAAGGCGAGTCCAGCCGTCTTACCGCCGAGGCCGAGTGGAAACGGAGCTTTGTCACCGATGACGGGTTGGTGCTGACACCGTTGCTGGCGCTGCAAGGCGACGTCGACTATGTCAGAGCGTCATCGGCCTCGCTCACCGCGATCAACCAGATGGCGACGAATCTGGGCGAGCAGGACGACATGCGCTCGTCCTTTGCCCGCTACATGGCGACCGCCGGGCTCGAGATGAGCTGGCCCCTGTTGTTCTCGCTGGCCAGCGGGTCGAGCCACGTTTTCGAACCGATGGCTCAGGTGTTCCTGCGCCCGAACGAACAGTATGTCGGCGGCCTCTCCATTCCGAACGAAGACGCGCAGAGCATGGTTTTCGATGCGACCACGCTGTTCGAACGCGACAAGTTCTCCGGCTACGACCGCATCGAAGGCGGCTCGCGTGCCAATGTCGGGCTGCGCTACTCCGGCTCCTATATCAATGGCTGGGGCACCAATGCGATCTTCGGCCAGTCCTATCAGATCGGCGGCGAAAACTCCTTCGCGGCACCTGATCTGGTCAATGTCGGCGCAAATTCGGGGCTCGAGACCACCAAGTCAGACTATGTCGGCCTGTTTGGCATAACCAGCCCCAATGGATTCGCGGCCTCGGTCAGCGGCCGTTTCGACGAACAGAGCTTCGAGATCCGCCGCGCCGAGTTTAAAGCCGCCTATTCCGGCCTGCCGGTGTCGTTGAGCGCCAAGTATGCCTTCATCCAGGCCCAGCCGCTCTATGGTTTCACGACCGACCGTCACGAGGTCACGCTCGGCGCATCGACGCATCTTGCCGAGAACTGGCGCGTGTTCGGAACAGGAACCTACGATTTGCAGGAAGGCCTGCTGGTCAAGGACGGGGTGGGCTTCGCCTACAACGATTCCTGCTTCACTTACCTGATGACGTATGCGCAGTCGCGTGACCTGAACACCAGGGAAGTGACGCAGAGCATCGGATTCAACCTGTCGTTCCGTACCCTCGGCGACTTCGGCTCGTCGACCAACGCAGTCGACACCATCCAATAAGGGGCGACATCGTTTCGCCGCATAGGGCTGGCACGGATTCGCGTATCCGGGAGGGGACGGAATTGGGCGGAGCCGGGATAGAATTGGGATGCCAACGATGAGGAAATACCTCTTTTCAGCAGGGTTCGCGTTGCTTGTGGCGGCGACATCCGTGTCGATGACAGTGATGACGCCGCCGGCTTTCGCCAGCGAGATCAAATACGTCGTCAACGACATAGCAATCACCACTGGTGATATCGCCCATCGTGCCGCCTTCCTGAAGCTGCAGCGCAAGAAGGGCGACGCTGCCCAGGAAATGATCGACCAGACGCTGCGCATGGCCGAGGCCAGACGGCTTGGCATCCGTATCAGCGATGCCCAGGTCGAGGCCGCCTACCAGCGCTTTGCCACCAACAACAAGATGCAGCTCGGCCAGCTCAACGGCGTCATGGAAAAATCCGGCGTCGGCAAGGATCATTTCAAGGAGTTCATTCGCGCCCAGATGGCATGGAACCAGGCCCTGAGCGCCCGTTACCGTTCCGGGGAAGGTGGCAGCGTGACCGAACAGGACGCGGTGCGGCGCATGCTTGACAAGGGAGGAGCCAAGCCGAGCGCCATGGAATACATGCTGCAGCAGGTCATCTTCGTCGTGCCAGCGGCCGAACGCAGCGCGACGCTGGCCAAACGCAAGCGCGAGGCCGACGCCATGCGTGCCCGCTTCAACGGCTGCAACACGACACGCGAGTTCGCCAAAGGCCTGATCGACGTCACCGTTCGCGACCTCGGACGGATTCTGGCGCCGCAACTGCCGCCGGACTGGGCGGAGCAGATCAAGGCGACCAAGGTCGGTGGCGCCACCGTCACACGCGAGACCGAACGCGGCGTCGAATTCATCGGCATCTGCTCGTCGCGCGAAGTATCCGACGACAAGACGGCCCAGATGGTGTTCCAGAGCGAAGGCTCCAGCGACAAGGCCGCCGACGATCTCAGCAAGAAATATGTCGACGAGCTGAAGGCGAAAGCCCGCATCGTCAAGCGCTGACGTGAGTAGCACGATGACCGCGCTGGCGTTGAGCGTCGGCGATCCGTCCGGTATCGGCCCTGAAATCGCGATCGCCGCCTTCCTTGCGCGGAACGCCGTCGGCTTGCCCGCCTTCTACCTGCTGGCCGACCCGGCGGTGGTCGCATCGCGCGCACGCCACCTTGGCGTCTCGCTGCCTGTCGAGGAAGCGACGCCGGTGCAGGCGATCGAGGTCTTTGGCCGCGCCTTGCCGATCGTTCCCCTGACGGCGCGCTTCATCGACAGCCCCGGGCGACCCGACCCGGCCAATGCAGCCGGCACCATTGAAGCGATCGACCGCGCGGTCGCCGCCTGTCTTGCCGGCGAGGCCGCTGCCGTGGTGACCTGCCCGATAGCCAAGAAACCGCTCTACGATGCCGGCTTCCGTTTTCCCGGCCACACCGAATATCTGGCGCATCTGGCGGCTCGGCACAGCGGCGTCGAGGCGATGCCGGTGATGATGCTGGCAGGCCCCGACCTGCGCACGGTTCCCGTCACCATCCACATCGCTCTGGCCGAGGTGCCGAAGGTCCTAAGCACCGAATTGATCGTCGCGACCGCGCGCATCACGGCGGCCGACCTTGCCAGCCGCTTCGGCATCGCCAGGCCGCGGCTCGCCATTGCGGGCCTCAATCCGCATGCCGGCGAAGGCGGCTCCATGGGCCTGGAAGACGAGCATATCGTGCGCCCGGCGGTCGACATCCTGCGCGCTGAAGGCATCGATGCTTTCGGGCCCTTGCCGGCCGACACGCTGTTCCATGCCCGGGCGCGGGCAGGCTACGACGCCGCACTGTGCATGTATCACGACCAGGCATTGATCCCGGCCAAGGCGCTGGCCTTCGACGAGGCGGTCAACGTCACGCTGGGCCTGCCCTTCATCCGCACCTCGCCCGACCACGGCACCGCCTTCGACATCACCGGCAAGGGCGTGGCGCGACCCGACAGCCTGATCGCGGCGCTGAAGCTCGCCAGAAGACTGGCTGACGTCGACGCAAAGGCCGGCACCGCATGAGCGCTTTCGCTTCCGGTCTTCGCGCATGAGCATCGATGGGCTGCCGCCGCTGCGTGACGTCATCGAGCGCCATGGGCTGCAGGCGAAAAAGGCGCTCGGCCAGAACTTCCTGCTCGATCTCAATTTGACCGGCAAGATCGCACGCAGCGCCGGCGACCTGACGAATGCCACGGTGATCGAGGTTGGGCCCGGGCCTGGAGGGTTGACAAGGGCGCTGCTATCGAACGGCGCCCGCCGGGTCGTCGCCATCGAGCGCGACGAACGCTGCCTGGCGGCGCTTGCGGAGGTGTCCGCTCACTACCCAGGTCGGCTGGAGGTGATCTCAGGCGACGCGCTGAAGATCGACTTCGCCGCCCTCGCCTCGGGGACCGACCACGCTCCGGTCCGGATCGTGGCCAATCTGCCCTACAACATCGGCACCGAACTGCTGGTCCGATGGCTGACGGTCGCGGACTGGCCGCCCTTCTATGCCTCGATGACGCTGATGTTCCAGCGTGAGGTGGCGCAGCGCATCGTCGCCGCACCCGACAGCGATGCCTATGGCAGGCTGGGTGTGCTCGCCGGCTGGCGCACGCAGGCCAGGATCGCCTTCGACGTCCCGCCTCAAGCCTTCACGCCACCGCCCAAGGTCACCTCCTCGGTGGTGCATCTGGAACCACGCGCGACGCCCCTGCCCGCCGAGGTGAAGAAACTCGGCCGGGTCACGGAAGCCGCCTTCGGCCAACGCCGAAAGATGCTGCGGCAGAGCGTGAAAAGCCTCGGCGGCGAGGCCTTGCTCGAAAGAGCGGGGATCGACCCGACGCGACGTGCCGAAACGCTCAGCGTCGAGGAGTTCGTGCGGCTGACCAATGCGGTCTAGCGCCGGCAGGTCTGGAATTGTGATGACCGAGGCATAGGTAGTCTGGCGAACATGCCGGAGAACCAGGAATGCCCGCCTATGTCATTTCCGATGTCACGGTCCGTGACGAAAAGGCGTTGCAGACATACCGCTCCCGCGCCGCGGCCTCGATCGCCCGGCATGGCGGGCGTTATCTGGTGCGCGGCGGCCAAGTGCAGACGCTGGAGGGTGATTGGCATCCTGGTCCGCTGATCGTCGTCGAATTTCCCGACATCGAGCGGGCAAGGCGCTGGTACGCATCCGCCGAATATGCGGCGGCGCTGGAGGTACGCGATGCCGCGCTCAGCCGACATCTGATCCTGGTCGAGGGCATGGCGCCCTGACGCCGGTCAGAGGGTCTTTTCGTCCAACAATCCCGACACGAAATCGAAGAGACCGGGCCGGCGGTCGCGCCGCAGCCGCTCGGCCACGACGATGCCGCGAACCTCGGCGAAGGCACGGTCGAGATCGTCATTGACGATGACGAAGTCATATTCCTTCCAGTGCTCGATCTCGTTGCGGGCGTTCTTCAGTCGCGTCTCGATCACCGCTTCCTGGTCCTCGGCGCGCCGCTTCAGCCGCGCCTTCAATTCCTTCATCGACGGAGGCAGGATGAAGATCGAGACGATGTCGGCACGCATCTTCTCCTTGAGCTGCTGGGCGCCTTGCCAGTCGATGTCGAACAGCATGTCGCGGCCCTGCGCCAGCGCCAGTTCGGCCGGCTCGCGCGGTGTCGCATAGCAGTTGCCATGCACCTCCGCCCATTCGAGGAGCGCGTCGGAATCGCGCAGCCGCTCGAATTCGCGCATGGTGCGGAAATGGTAGTGGACGCCCTCGATTTCCGAACCGCGGCGTGGCCTCGTGGTGACCGAGACCGACAGTTCGAGGCTGGAGTCGCTCTCCAGAAGATTGCGCGCGATCGTCGACTTGCCGGCACCCGATGGCGACGACAGGACGAGCATCAGCCCCCGGCGGCGGATCCGGGACCCCATATCCCTGGGAACCATCGGTTCGTTGGCGACCATCGGCTACTCCAGATTCTGGACCTGTTCACGAAACTGGTCGACGACCGCCTTCAGTTCCAGCCCGATCGCGGTGACGGCGGCGGCATTCGACTTCGAACACAGCGTATTCGATTCGCGGTTAAATTCCTGTGCCAGAAAATCGAGCTTGCGGCCGACGGCGCCGCCGCCCTCGAGCAAGGCCCGGCCAGACGCGACATGCGTTTTCAGCCGGTCGATCTCTTCGCGAATATCGGCCTTGGTGGCAAGGAACGCCGCCTCCATGTGCAGCCGGCTTGCATCCAGATTGGCGGATGCGTCCATCAGCAGCCGGACCTGCTCGGCAATGCGTTCGCGGATCGCCGCCGTATCGCGTGACGGGTCGGCTTCCGCGCGCAGGGTCAGTGTCTCGATGGTGTCGATATGGCCGGACAAAAGCACGGCCAGCGCGGCGCCCTCGCCTTGCCTGGCCTGTTCCAGGCCGTTCAGCGCCACGTCCAGCGCGGCCATGATGGAGGTATCGAGCGCGGCCCGCACTTCTTCGGTTTCGATGGTTTCGGCAACGTCGAGCACGCCACGCAGCGACAGCAATCCGTCAGCCGTCGCGGGCGCAACGCCGAACTGTTCCTGCAGCCGCTTGGCCAGACCGGCGAGATCTTTCAAAAACGCCTCGTTGACGACAGGTTGCGTCTGCGCGCTGGCGGCGCGGCCGATGGTCAGCGTCGCCTGGAAATTGCCGCGGGCGAAACGCTTCTGCAGCGTTTGCCTGACCACAGGCTCCAGCCGCTCGAATCCCTGAGGCAGCCGCAGGCGAACCTCGACGCTCTTGCCATTGACGGATTTGACTTCCCAGGCAATCGCGGTGCCGTCATGCTCGGCGACGACGCGCGCAAAACCGGTCATGCTCTGCAAATTCATGTCGCCCTGTACACCCCTGGCGCCTTACCCCGAAACGGTTTTCCGGAGGGGCAAGCGCGGCTAAAAATGACCACACCGCGAATGCGTCGAAATCGGACGCCCGGCGTTCCTTCAAATGTCAGGCCGCCGCCTTCCAGGCAACGCCTTTCTTCACCTTACTGGACCGCGCCCGCATCACCGCCGGCATCGCCGTTGTCACCACCGGTGCCGTCGCTGTCGTCAGCAGGCTTGTCGGAAGCAGGGTTGTCGGCAGCAGGCTTGTCGGCACTGCCGCTGGTACCGGCGGCAGCGGCGGCCTTGGCTGCTTCATCGGCCTGCTTCTTCTGCAGCGCGCGATAGCGGGCGACGTTTTCATTGTGCTCGTTCAGGGTCGACGCAAAGACGTGACCGCCCGTGCCGTCGGCGACGAAATAGAGGTCGTCGGTCTTCGACGGATTGGCCACGGCCTCGAGGGCCGCGCGGCCTGGATTGGCGATAGGCGTCGGCGGCAGGCCGCTGATCACATAGGTGTTGTAAGGCGTCTGCTTCTGGATGTCGGACTGGTAGATCGGGCGGTCCACCGGCTTGCCCTTGCCGCCAAACAGACCATAGATGATGGTCGGATCGGACTGCAGGCGCATGCCCTTGGCCAACCGGTTCAGGAAGACAGCAGCCACCCGTGAGCGTTCATCGCCCTTGCCGGTTTCCTTCTCGACGATCGAGGCCAGGGTGACAAAGTCCTCGACGTTGGCCAGCGGCAGATCCGGCGCGCGCCGCTGCCACACCTCATCGACCAGTTTCTTCTGATCGGCGAGCAGCTTTTCGACCATCTGCTGACGCGTTGCGCCACGGGTGAAGCGCAGCGTGTCGGTGGCAAGGCTGCCCTCGGGGGGCGTCTTCGCCGGCATATCGCCGCTCAGGGCGGGTTCGTCGGCGATGCGCTGCAAGGCCTGCTCGACCGTCAGCCCTTCGGGAATAGTCAGCGAGTACATCACCGACTTGCCGCTCTTCAGGAGTTCCATGATGTCGCGCATGGATGCCCTGGGCTTGATCTCGTATTCTCCGGCCTTGAGTGCGGAATCGTTGCCGAAGGCACGCACGCCGAGGCGGAATACGCGGGCGTCGCTGATCAGTCCGCGGCGCTCAAGCTGGTCGGCGATATCCTGGACGCCACTGTTGGGCTTGACGAGGAAAGTGTCGCCATTGGCGGAAGGGCCGGGCTCGGTAAACTCCTGCTTGCCGAAATAGAGGGCCACGCCCGCCGCCAGAACCATCAGCATCACCGAGGAGATGACGAAGTTCATGAACACGACGACCTGGCTGCGCGAAGCGCGCGAGCGTTTCGGCGGCGGCGTTCCGGCTTCCGGCCGCAGCGCCTCGCTGGCCGTCTTCGGCACGATCGGCCCGGTATTCGCCGGCCTTTGCCCGAATTCTCCGTTGTCTGACGGATTTGTGTTCATTTCGCCCTACCGTTCGATCTCTCAACGAATCCCCTGCGGCAGAGTAGGGGCGAATATGGCAAAATTGACGGCACGCCAAAGCATTGCCCGGCAACCGGACCGTCAGCCATTATACCGCTGGAAAACGAGCGAGGCGTTGGTGCCGCCGAAGCCGAAGGAATTGGACAGGGCTACGTCGATCTGGCGCGGGCGTGGCTTGTTCGGCACCAGGTCGATCGCGGTTTCGCGTTCGGGATTGTCGAGGTTGATGGTCGCCGGTGCGATATTGTCGCGGATGGCGAGGATCGAAAAGATCGCTTCGGCCGCGCCGGCTGCTCCCAGCAAATGGCCGATCGACGACTTGGTCGACGACATTGAAATCTTGGACGCCGCATTGCCGACCAGCCGCTCGACAGCGCCGAGTTCGATCGTATCGGCCATGGTCGAGGTGCCGTGCGCATTGATGTAGTCGACATCGGCTGGCGTAAGCTTTGCCCGGTTCAGCGCGGCCGTCATGCAACGGAAGGCCCCGTCGCCATCTTCTGCCGGTGCGGTGATGTGATAGGCGTCGCCGGTCAGGCCGTAGCCGGTCACCTCGGCATAAATCTTCGCTCCGCGCGCCTTGGCATGCTCGAGCTCTTCCAGCACGACGACACCGGCGCCTTCGCCCATGACGAAGCCGTCGCGGTCGCGGTCGTAAGGCCGCGAGGCCGTTTGCGGGCTATCGTTGCGCTCGGTCGAGAGTGCCCGGCAGGCGGCGAAGCCGGCGAGCGAAAGCCGGGTCACCGGCGATTCGGCGCCACCTGCCAGCATGATGTCGGCATCGCCGAAGATGATCAGCCGGGCGGCGTCACCAATGGCGTGCGCGCCAGTCGAGCAAGCAGTGACCACAGCGTGGTTGGGGCCTTTCAATCCGTGCCGGATCGAAACCTGGCCCGACACGAGATTGATGATATTTCCGGGGATGAAGAACGGGCTGATGCGGCGCGGGCCGCGTTCCTTGAGGATGATCGCGTTCTCGGCGATGCCCTCAAGACCGCCGATGCCGGAGCCGATCAGCACACCAGTGGCGCAACGCTCCTCCTCGGTTGAAGGCTGCCAGCCGGAATCCTTCAGCGCTTCATCGGCGGCCGCGATCCCGTACAGGATGAAGTCGCCGATTTTGCGAAGTTCCTTCGGCTCAAGAATGGCTTCGGGATTGAGCGTGCCGTTGGAGCCGTCGCCACGCGGAATGACGTGGGCGATCTTGCAGGCAAGATCGTCCACCTCGAACTCGGTGACGCGCTTGGCAGCGCTGCGGCCGGTCAGCAGTTCCTTCCAGCCGTGCTCGAAGCCCATGCCGAACGGTGAAACCAGGCCAAGGCCCGTGACGACGACACGTCTCATCGCAGGTCCTCCCCGGTGACGACTGCGGAAAGCGTCAGGCCGAAGCCTTGTCGATGTACTTCACCGCATCGCCGACCGTCAGAATGGTCTCGGCTGCGTCATCGGGGATCTCGACGCCGAATTCTTCTTCGAACGCCATGACCAGTTCGACAGTGTCGAGGCTGTCAGCGCCCAGATCATCGATGAAGCTCGCCTGCTCCGTCACTTTGTCGGCATCGACGCCAAGGTGTTCGATGACGATCTTCTTGACGCGCTCTGCGGTGTCACTCATTTGGCATCCTCGTCTTTTGTTTGTCTGTCTTCGTTAGCGGGCGGAATGCCGCTAATCAAGCTGAAAGATGGTCCTGCCGGAAACGCAACGGCCACGGACCGGTTTTTGCCCGAACCGCCGGGTTGCGGGCCGCATTACACGAAAAATAGCCAAGGTCCAAGCCGAAATGGTGGGTTTTCACAGCGCGGTGATGTTGCCGCGGACCTCGCTCAGATCATCGCCATACCGCCATTCACATGAATGGTCTGCCCGGTTACGTAGGCGGCCTCGTTCGAAGCCAGATAGGCAACGGCGGACGCCACTTCGGCACTGGTGCCCATGCGCTTCGTGGGGATCGCCGCCATGATCGCCTCTTTCTGCTTGTCGTTGAGCTTGTCGGTCATCGCCGATTCGATGAAGCCCGGAGCGATGCAGTTGACGGTGATGTTGCGGGTGGCGATCTCCTGCGCCAGCGACTTCGACAACCCGATCATACCGGCCTTGGAGGCACAGTAATTCGCCTGGCCGGGATTGCCGGTCACGCCGACCACCGAAGTGATGTTGATGATGCGGCCATGGCGGCGGCGCATCATCGGGTGGGTCAGTTCACGGGTCAGCCTGAAAACGGCGGTGAGGTTAATCTCCAGCACCGTATCCCAGTCGGCGTCCGACATGCGCACGAACAGGCCGTCCTTGGTGATGCCGGCATTGTTGACCAGAATGTCGACGCCCTCGAGATCGGCCTCCGCCTTCTGGCCGAGTGCCTTGACCTCGTCGCGGTTCGACAGGTTGGCCGGGAACAGCTTGACCCGGTCGCCCAGTTCGGAGGCCAACGTTTCCAGTTTCTCGAGCCGCGTGCCGTGCAGGCCGACGATCGCGCCCTGCGCATGCAACACCCTGGCGATCGCCTCGCCGATGCCCCCCGATGCGCCGGTGACAAGCGCCTTGCGGCCGGTCAATTCGAACATTTTTGTCTCCAGGTTGAGAAGAGGACACCCCGTATAGGGATGGTATCAAATGGCGTTTTATGCAAGCGCCGCCAATGCCGCCTCGACCTCAGCCGCGGAACCCACAGAGGTGGTGGCGATGTCGCGGTTGATGCGCCGCGCCAGGCCCGAAAGCACCTTGCCGGCGCCGATCTCGTAAAGCGTGGAGACGCTGTTGGCGCCGAACCATTCCACCGTTTCGCGCCAGCGCACGCGGGCAACCACCTGTTCGACCAGACGCCGTGCGATCTCATCGGGGTCACTGGTCGGAGTGACGGTGACGTTGGAGACGATGGGCACCACCGGCGCGGCCCTCGCGACGCTCGCCAGCGCCTCGCGCATGATCTCGGCCGCCGGTGTCATCAGCGCGGAATGGAAAGGCGCCGAAACCTGCAGCATCAGGGCCCGTTTGGCACCCTTTTCCGTGCACAGTCTCGCCGCCAGTTCCACCGCGGCTCTCGTGCCTGATATGACCAGCTGGCCGCCGCCATTGTCGTTCGCCACCTGGCAGGCAGCGGCCTTGCCAGCGCCCAGGGCGGCCTCGGCACAGGCAGCTTCGACATCGGCCTGCTCCAACCCGATGATCGCCGCCATGGCGCCCTCGCCGGCCGGCACCGCCGCCTGCATGGCGTTGCCACGAATGCGCAGCAGACGGGCGGCATCGGCAACGGAAACGAAGCCGGCGGCGGCGAGTGCCGAATATTCGCCCAGCGAATGGCCGGCGACATAGGCGACCTTATCCTTCAGCGAGAAACCGCGCGCTTCCAGCGCCCTGATCGCCGCCAGCGATACCGCCATGAGGGCCGGCTGCGCATTGGCCGTCAGCGTCAGGGTTTCTTCGGGACCTTCCCAGATCAGCTTCGACAGGTTTTCGCCGAGCGCGTCATCGACTTCCTGGAAGATCCTGCGCGCCTCGGGAAAGGCATCGGCGAGATCCTTGCCCATGCCGACAGCCTGGCTTCCTTGTCCTGGAAAGGTGAATGCGACGGCCATGCGGGGGCTCCCCAGACTTGTTTTGCTTGACTGATACTACGAATTTTCCCTGCCTGTGACGCAAGGCAGGCCGCCAAGTCAAGCCCGGTTCAACCCGGAGCCGAACCCGAACCATGCGCCGAGCGCCTGTTCCCAAAGGGCTTTGCGACGATCACACCTGATGAAAACCGCTCACGAATCGTTTGCTGGCTCTTCTTATTTTCGTCACAGGCGCTAGCTTTGCGTGACAATTATATGACAATCGAATGACGTGGATTGTCTTGGGGTGGGAAGTTAAAGTGGCAAAGAGCTTCAAACGTGCCGGCAACGCCGCGCCGCAGTTCCTGGAAGACGATCCGTCCACCGGCTATCTGCCGGGCCGGCGATGGCCGGTCGTCCGTTACGGGCTGATCAGCCTGGCGATCTCGGCCGTGCTGGTGTTCGCCATCGAACTGATCGTGCGCGGCGATGTTGCCGGCACCGTTTCCTTCTTCCTGCAGCCGTTCAAGCCGGGCTGGACAACCATCGTCGTGTTCGCGCTGGTCCTGATCGGTCTCGACGCGGTGCTCGGGCGCAGTCATCAGAGCCTGATGATCGTGGCGCCGCTGACCCTGTCGCTGGCCTTTGTCGGCCACCAGAAATCGCATTATCTCGGCGATCCGCTCTATCCAACGGATTTTCTCTATGCCCGCCAGATCTTCGCCCTGCTGCCGCTGCTGGTGCGCGAGCGGCCTATGACCGCGCTCGCCATGGTCGCGGGCATCGTCGCCAGCCTGTCCCTGCTCGTCTACGGCTGGCGGGTTTGGCGCCGCAAGGTTCCAGCCCTCAGCCACAAGGGCCGCCTTGCCCGGCTGACGCTGGCGGTGCCGCTGCTCGCCTTCTTCGTCTCGATCATGGACTACGCCACTTTCTCGTGGACGCGGGACCGGCTGCAGATCATCCCCATCATGTGGGACCAGAAGGAAAACTACGCCTCCAACGGCTTTGCGCTCGCCTTCGCGCTCAACGTGCCGATGGCGCATGTCTCGGCACCCCNAGGCTATTCCGACAAGGCAATTGCGGCCATTGACCGAACCAATGTGACGGCCTCGGTACCTACCGAGAAGCCCGACATCATCGTCGTCATGAGCGAATCCTTCTGGGATTCGACCAAGCTGCCCGGCGTCACCATCACCCCGGATCCGATCCCCAATGTGCGGGCGCTCCGCTCGGGCTCGATGTTCTCGCCTGAATTCGGCGGCATGACCGCCAACATCGAATTCGAAGCGCTGACCGGGTTCTCGAACGCCTTCCTGCCGGCCGGCAGCATCCCCTACCAGCAATATGTACGCACCCCGACGCCGTCGATGGCGACCTTCCTGAAGAGCGAAGGCTATAGGGCACGCGCCATCCATCCAGGCACAAACTGGTTCTGGAATCGCGGCGCAGTCTATGCCGATTTCGGCTTCAACGACTTCAAATCGGAAGAGACGCTGCCGCCCATGGAAAAGCGCGGACCGCTGGCATCCGACGCCGCGATGACCGACGAGATCATCCGCGAAGCCGACGCCAGCGACGACCCGGTCTTCTTCTTCGCCGTCAGCCTGCAGAACCATGGCCCGTATGAACCGAACCGCTATTCGAACCCGACCCACTCGGTGCAAGCCCCGATCAGCCAGTGGGCGCGTGACTCGCTGATCTCCTACGCCGAGGGTTCAGCCGACGCGGACCGCGGCCTCGAGCGGCTGATCGAATGGGCCAAGACGCGCGAGCGGCCAACGATTGTCGCCTTTTTCGGTGACCACCTGCCGCCACTCGGACCGGTCTATGTCGAGACCGGCTTCCTGAAGGACAATGTCGCGCCACGCAAGGAACCGACACCGGAGGCGGCTCTCGAACACCACGCGACACCGCTGATCATCTGGTCGAACCGCTCGGGCCCGGTCGAGAATCTGGGGACGGTGAGCCCTGCCTTCCTGCCCTATCATATCCTGACCGCCGCGGGCATCACCCACCCCTACTACACCGGCTTCCTGGGCGAGATGCGGCAGCGCTATCGCGTCGTCGACCGCAACTTGTTGCTGACGCCGACGGGCGAGGCGACGTCCGACTGGGCTCGGCAGAAGGAGATCGACCCGGCGATCCGCGATTTCCGTCTGTTGCAATACGACATGATGTTCGGCAAACGCCTCGCGGCACCCGACTTCTTCCCTGAAACGGTCGACAAGGTTGTCTCCCATACCAGTTGAGCCGACCGGTCGGCTCAGGCCCGATGCTTTCGGGCCATGGGTTCAATTCGTCAATTGCAGCTTCGAGAACTTGTTGGCGATCTGCAGGAACACGTCCGGCAGTTTGGTCGGGTCATTGACGGCATAATAGTTGCTCGGGTCGGAAGCGCAGGCGCTGTAAAGCGTGCGGTTGGCGGGCGTGTCGGATTGCAGCACCAGAGTATAGATTTGCACGCCCTCGTTCTTCAACTGCGTGCAGACGCTCTTGGTCCAGCCGTCGACATTGCGGGCCGCCGTCGCCTGGTTATCCGACCCGAAGCGGCCACCCGCCAGATAGCCATAGGATGTGTAGTCGGATTTCGTCGGCTGTTCGCTGGCACCATAGACGACATTCTCACCGTCGGTGAGCAACAACACGATCTTGCTGATGCCAGGCGTCTTCCACGGCGCCCCGTCGGTATAAGGCGGAGCGGGCGACAGCACACGCATGCCCCACGACAGGCCCTCCGACACGTTGGTGCCCGAGCCGTTCCACTCGGTCATCTGGCTTGCCGCCTTGCGCAGCTTGTCGAAATCTTCGGTCAAGGGAACGACAGGGGTCGGGCAGGAACGGTTCGGGCCAACGGTGATGGAAGTTCCTGTCTCGGTGATAAGTTCCTTGTCTGGCGCCACATATTTGGCGACTTTTTCCTTGGTGGCTTTGTCGGGATCGCTGCCGAGGCCGCTGAAGTCGATGCCGAGCCGGTTGTTGCCTTTCTGTTTGTCCAGCTTGACCGTGTCGCCGGTGTCGGCGAGATAAGAATTGTTGTAGTATTTTGCCTCATTGCCATAGGTGCTGGACGGCATCTGCGCATCTCCGGGATCATCCGGCGCAAAATAGGGAACGAACAGCGTGTCGGGCTTGGTCGGATCGGGCGGCGTGTCGGAGATGTTGTAGGCGCCGGGCCGCGCCTCCACGCAGCCCTTCCATCCCGTGTCGTTCCATCCGGGCTCGGCCCATCCGGTGTCCTTGAGCTGCTTGAACAGCGCCATGTGGTTCGGGCGTTTGCCGTCGATGACGGGGAAATTTATGCCGTTGGTCGAGGATTTGCCGTCCATATCGATCCAGGACGGGTCGAACCCGTCGCCGTTGACGTTCACGGCCGTGACGAATGGCACCAGTGAGGCACGGACCTGGCGCGTCGGCGATTTCGTCGATTCGAGAGTATCGAGCAATGATTTGGTCGCGGCCCTGAGCGCCGTCATACGGGCGCCGCGCATCGAGCCGGTATTGTCCAGCACCAGCACGACTTCGAGCTGATTGTTCGATTCGACCGCCGAGGCATCGACCACGATGTGCTTGCTCTGGCCAAACAGGAAAGCGAAGTTCAGATTGACGTCGGCCGAGGCGACCGCCTTGGTCTTGATGAAATTGACGCCCTTGTCGACGGTCAGCGTCGCCTGCGCGTTGACGAGTTCGCCATGCCCGGCGATGTTTGCCTGGAAATAGCGGTTGAAGGCGTCGGTGCGGGTAATGTCCAGATCGCCAAGATGCGACGAGGCAAGGTTTGCGGAATCGAGCGCGTTCTGCAGGTTGCTCTTCGCCCGCATCATGGTCGAGACATCGGTCGCGAAGGCCACGGCTGACAGAATGGCTGGCAGCCCCAACCCCATCAGAAGCGCGAAATTGCCGCTCTTCGAGCGCCAGAATCTGTTGAGAAGCATCCTTACCCCCGGAAATGCCTGCCGCTTGCGCGGTTGCCCGGTCTTTTGCATGTTGCATGATGAATCGACCGTTGACGGTGGGGCTCAACCCGGCGCAAGCTGATGTTGTGGTTAAGCGCCGGTTGCCGGGAAAACCGCCAGGCCTTGCGCGCGCCGCGGCTTGATTTTCTGGTGGCCGCGACATCGGGGATGCCGCTTGCCCTTGCCTTATCAGCGGATTGCTGTATAGACGCCGCCAATCTGCCGGTCCCAGCTGGGGGCTGAACGGAGGGCCGGAGGTTTTTTCTAGAACCTTCGTGTGATGCCAGAAGCGCTTCCGCCTCCCGTGTCTCCGCTCTCGACCGTCTCGTCATGCTCCTTTCTTCCTCGCGCCTTTCGAGGCACACGCGGGTCAGAGAAGTTGCAGAGGCTTTTGCCGCCGGGAACCGGGAGAGAAACGAAGAAAGGCACTGATACATAATGGCTCTTTACGAACATGTGTTTCTTGCCCGGCAGGACCTCTCGCAGCAGCAGGTCGATGCGCTTGTCGAACAGTACAAGGGCGTCATCGCAGCAAATGGCGGGTCCGTCGGCCGGGTCGAGAACTGGGGACTGAAGTCCCTCACCTACCGGGTCAACAAGAACCGGAAGGCATACTACACGCTGATGGATCTCACCTGCCCGCCGGCAGCGCTCAACGAGATGGAGCGCCAGATGGGTCTGTCCGAGGACGTGCTGCGTTTCCTGACCATCAAGGTCGAGGCGCATGAGGAAGGCCCTTCGGCCATGATGCAGAAGCGCGAAGAGCGCTCCGAGCGCGGCGGCTTCGGCGATCGCGACCGTGGCGATCGTCCGGCGCGCAGCTTCGGCGACCGCGGCGATCGTGGCCCGCGTTCGTTCGGCGATCGCGAAGGCGGCGACCGTGGTCCGCGCCGTCCGCGCGAAGGTTTTGAAGGGGGTGCAGAATAATGGTCGACATCAACCAGATCCCGACCCGGCGCCCTTTCCATCGCCGCCGCAAGACCTGCCCGTTCTCCGGCGCCAACGCACCGAAGATCGACTACAAGGATGTGCGTCTGCTGCAGCGCTACATTTCCGAGCGCGGCAAGATCGTGCCGTCGCGCATCACCGCCGTCAGCCAGAAGAAGCAGCGCGAGCTCGCCAAGGCGATCAAGCGCGCCCGCTTCCTCGGCCTGCTGCCCTACGTGGTTCGCTAGTTCTTCCGAACGGGCGGTTCGCCGCCCGTTCCTTATCGCCGGCCATGACGGGCATGACCGGTTAGGCATCAAATCCCGAGTTGAGGTCAAAACCTCTAACTGCCGCGACAGGCAGGACAGCGACACGGCGGCAACGCCCTTTTGCTTCCTGACCTGTTCCAGAGAATTCGGCGCCGGCCTTGTGGACGGACGCCCAACCAAAAGGAACATAATCATGGACGTCATTCTTCTCGAACGCGTCTCCCGCCTCGGCCAGATGGGCGATACCGTCAAGGTCAAGGACGGTTTTGCCCGCAACTTCCTGCTGCCGCAGGGCAAGGCGCTGCGCGCCAACGAAGCCAACAAGAAGAAATTCGAAGGCCAGCGCGCCCAGCTCGAAGCCCGCAACCTCGAGCGCAAGTCTGAAGCCGCGCAGGTTGCCGAAAAGCTCGACGGCAAGAGCTTCATCGCCGTTCGCTCGGCCGGCGAGACCGGTCAGCTCTACGGTTCGGTGTCGACGCGCGACATCGCCGATCTGCTGATCACGGAGGGCTTCACGGTCAACCGCAACCAGATCCAGCTCAACCAGCCGATCAAGACCATCGGTGTCACCAATGTGGCGATCGCCCTGCATCCGGAAGTCGAAGTCACCATCACGCTCAACATCGCCCGCACGGCCGATGAGGCCGAACGCCAGGCCAAGGGCGAGACGCTGACCACCGCCGAAGCTATTTACGGCGACGACATCAACGACAATGCGCGGCCGGAAAACTTCTTCGATCCGAATGCCGAGTTCGAAGGCGGCGAAGAAAACGCCTGATCGCACAGGTCCGAGCCACTCGGATCACGGCTTTCCAGCCATTTCTGGACCAATGCCCGGGCCTCTCGCCCGGGCATTTTTGTGCCAAAAGGAACTTTTCGAAACCCTATATATTGATGCAGAGTAGGACAGCCTGTCTGACCGCGAGGGGACATCGGACCATGAATATTCTGTTGAAGCGCGTTCTCGACCGCCTGGTGCGCACGGGCAATCTCAAGGTAACCGGGCCGCAGGGTTCGACATTCATCTTCGGCGACGGCAGCGGCGAGCCGGTGCATATGCACATCAAGACCCGGCATGCCGAGCGCGCCATCACCTTCGACCCGATGCTGGCGGTGCCTGAATCCTACATGGACGGCGAGCTGGACATTCTTGAAGGCGGCGTGCTCGGACTGATGCGCATTGCCTTCCAGAACATGGGCAGCGGCGGCATCGACGCAACCTGGTCGAAAGCCATCGAGGGCCTGCGCCACGCCTTCCGCCGCCTGCAGCAGATCAACACCGCCACGCGCTCGCGCCGCAACGTGCAGCGCCACTACGATCTGTCGGGCGAGCTCTACCGGCTCTTCCTCGATGAGGACATGCAGTATTCCTGCGCCTATTTCGAGCAACCGGACATGACGCTGGACGAGGCGCAGGCCGCCAAGAAGCGCCATATCGCCGCCAAACTCCGGCTGAAGGCCGGCCAGACGGTGCTCGACATCGGCTCCGGCTGGGGCGGGCTTGGCCTCTACCTCGCCAAAGCTTTCGACGTCGACGTACAAGGCGTGACGCTGTCGACCGAACAGCATGGCGTCGCCACCGACCGGGCGCATGCGCAAGGGCTGGAAAACCACGTCCATTTCGAGATGAAGGATTATCGCGAGCTCAACGAACGCTTCGACCGCATCGTCTCGGTCGGCATGTTCGAGCATGTCGGCGTCAACCATTACCGGACCTTCTTCGACAAGGCGGCAACATTGCTGAAGCCTGATGGTGTCATGCTCCTGCACACGATCGGCCGCTCCGGCGTGCCATGGGCGACCAGCGCCTTCATCCGCAAGTATATTTTCCCCGGCGGCTACATTCCGGCAATGTCCGAAGTACTGCCGGCGATCGAGAAGTCCGGCCTCGTGGTCACTGACGTCGAGATCCTGCGGCTCCACTATGCCGACACGCTGAAGCACTGGGGCCAGCGCTTCGCCGCCAACCGCGACAAGGCCAAGGCTATCTATGACGAACGCTTCTGCCGCATGTGGGAGTTCTATCTGGCCGCCTCGGAAGCCGCCTTCCGTTGGCAGGATCTGGTGATTTTCCAGTTCCAGATCACCAAGACGAACGACACGCTGCCGATGACGCGCGACTATATGGCCAAATGCGAAAAGGCGCTGGAAATGCGCGACATGGGGCACCGTGAAGATATGGGGCACCGTGAAGATATGGGCCGCCGCGAGGCGGCTCCCGCCGAGAAGCCCGCCAAGCCCGCCCGCCGACGCAAGGTGGCGGAATAGGAACGGCGCTGTCAGGACGCATTATTGGCGCTTGCCATTGCCGGCTCCTGCCCCGAAAAAGGCCTCGTGATCGAAGCGAGGCCTTTTCATGACCTATCTCCTCTACACAGCCGCGGCGCTGGCCGAGATCGCCGGCTGCTTTTTGGTGTGGGCGTGGTGGCGACTGGAGAAGTCGCCCCTCTGGCTGCTGCCGGGCTTTGCCTCGCTGCTTGTGTTCGCCTGGCTTCTGGCATTGGTCGACATCAGTGCGGCCGGCCGTGCCTATGCCGCTTACGGCGGTATCTACATCGCTGCCTCACTCGCCTGGTTGTGGCTGGTCGAGCGCGTGCGGCCCGATCGCTGGGACCTTGCCGGTGCGGCGCTCTGCATGGCCGGCGCCTCGATCATCCTGCTCGCACCGAGAGGGGCATAGGCCGTGGAACTGCCAGCCACTCTTCGACAGGCTGTCGATCGCATTTTGGAAAAGGTGCCGCTGCCGGACCTGAAGCAGGCAGCAAAAATCCTGTCCGACCGCTACCGCGCCGAACTGCGCGACGGGCGCCTGCACATGGTGCAGGACATGGCGGTCAAGGCCTATCTGACGACGCGGATGCCGGCGACCTACGCGGCGGTCCGCGCCAGCCTCGATGCGCTCGCCGAAGCCCGGCCGGATTTCACACCCGCGACCTTGCTCGACGTTGGCGCCGGCCCTGGCACGGTGCTTTGGGCTACCAGCGATCTCTGGCCTGAACTGGAACTTGCAACGTTGTTCGAGGCGAGTGCCGCAGTGCGCAAGATCGGCGAGACACTCGCGGCCGGCGCAATCGCGGCCCGGACCATCTGGCGGGCCGGCGATGTCACGACAGACCTTGCCGACCTTCAACCGGCCGACCTCGTCACATGCGCCTATGTGCTGGACGAGATCGTGCCGGCATCCTTGCCCAAAATGGTCGACCGGCTATGGCAACTCACGACGGACACGTTGCTGATCGTCGAGCCGGGCACGCCGGCGGGCTGGCTGCGAATTCTGGCCGTGCGGCAGCAACTGATCGCCGCCGGCGCGCATCTGCTGGCGCCTTGCCCGCACGAAGCACTCTGCCCGCTCAACCCGCCCGACTGGTGCCACTTTTCCCGCCGCGTCGCCCGCTCGCGCCTGCACCGGCTGGCCAAGGACGCGGAGGTGCCGTGGGAAGACGAGAAATTCATTTATGTCGCTGCTTCGCGCCAGCCGGCTGCCTCCCTCGCCGCACGAGTGATCGCGCCGCCGAAATCAGGATCCGGCAAGGTGTCGCTGAAATTATGCGAGGCAGACGGCAGCGCCGACGAAAAGCTCTTCACCAAACGCGACGGCGACGCCTTCAAGGTGGCGCGGCGGCTGGACTGGGGCGATGCGCTGGCGTGAGATGAAACGAAGACCATCGCTCCGCAATCCGGTGTCAACCATCGACCACTTTCCTGTTTTGTTCTCCTTCGAGAAACGCTAAACTCGCAACTCTCGATTCGAGTCAATTGCGATTCTTTCCACGGAAAAATTTTGGCTGTGAATCGCGAGCATCAAGGCCGCTTCGACACGAGCTGTTGCAGATAAGTCAGCATCGACTTGTCCAGTTCTGATATCGAAAGGCCGGGATCTAAATCGGGGACATCATGGCAGAGGCAGCGCGAAAATTCGGCGTGGCGGAGCAACCGCTCTATCGCGAATCGCCCAACAACATCGAGGCCGAGCAGGCGCTGCTTGGCGCCATCCTCGTCAACAACGATGCCTTCTACCGAGTGTCCGACTTCCTGAAGTCCGGCCATTTCCATGAACCCCTGCACCGCAAGATCTTCGACGTCGCGGCCGAGTTGATCCGCATGGGCAAGGCGGCGACGCCGATCACGCTGAAGACCTTCCTGCCGGCCGACGAGAAGGTCGGCGACATGACGGTGGCGCAATATGTCGTGCGGCTGGCGGTGGAAGCCGTCACCGTCGTCAACGCCACCGATTACGGCCGCGCCATCTACGACCTGGCGACGCGCCGGGCGCTGATCACGGTCGGCGAGGACATGGTCAACATCGCCTATGACGCACCTGTCGACATGTCGCCTTCCGAACAGATCGAGGACGCCGAGCGCCGCCTGTTCGAGCTGGCTGAAACCGGGCGCTATGACGGCGGCTTCGAGAGCTTCACCGACGCGGTCAAGACCGCGGTCGACATGGCCAACGCCGCCTATATGCGCGACGGCGGTCTGTCGGGCCTCGCCACCGGCTTGCGCGATCTCGACCGCCGCATGGGCGGCCTGCAGTCGTCCGATCTGATCATCATCGCCGGCCGTCCAGGCATGGGCAAGACATCGCTAGCCACCAACATCGCCTTCAACATTGCCGAGATGTACGAGCCGGCGCAGCAGGCCGACGGCTCGTTCAAGGCGGCCAATGGCGGCGTCGTCGGGTTTTTCTCGCTCGAAATGTCGTCCGAACAGCTCGCAACCCGTATCATTTCCGAACAGACGGAAATCTCTTCCTCGAAGATCCGCCGCGGCGAAATCAGCGAAATGGATTTCGAAAAGCTGGTCGCCTGTTCGCAGACCATGCAGAAGATCCCGCTGTTCATCGACCAGACCGGCGGTATTTCCATTGCCCAGTTGTCTGCCCGCGCGCGTCGCCTGAAGCGCCAGCGTGGCCTCGACCTGATCGTCATCGACTATATCCAGCTGATGCAGGGCTCATCCGCCAAGTCTTCGCAGAACCGCGTGCAGGAAATCACCGAGATCACCACGGGCCTGAAGGCGCTGGCCAAGGAACTGGCCGTGCCGATCATCGCGCTGTCGCAGCTCTCGCGTCAGGTCGAAAGCCGCGACGACAAGCGCCCGCAGCTCTCCGACCTGCGCGAATCCGGTTCGATCGAGCAGGACGCAGACGTCGTCATCTTCGTCTATCGCGAGGAATATTACCTCAAGAACCGCGAGCCGAAGCTCGGCACCGAGGAATACGTCAAGTGGGAAAACGACATGAACGAGATGCGCGGCAAGGCCGAGGTGATCGTGGCCAAGCAGCGCCACGGGCCGACGGGCTCGGTCACGCTCGCCTTCCACGGCGAATTCACCCGCTTCTCGGATTTGGCGGAAGAGCACCACATCGCGGAGAGGTTTGAGTAGCCTCTTGCCCGCGGTCGCAACAGAAATACGCAAGCAAGGCGTCCTACGACGCTCCCCTCTGTCCGGCAGGACAGAAGGGGGCGCGGAGGATCGCGGCGCCCGCAAGCGCGCGGGAAGGTAAAAGCGTGGCCAAATCCCGCGTCCAATTCATCTGCCAGAATTGCGGTTCGGTGCACCAGCGCTGGGCCGGCAAATGCGATGCCTGCGGCGAGTGGAACACGCTGGTCGAGGAAGGCACGTCAGGCGGCATCGGCTCGGGGCCTGCCAACACGCGCAATGCCCGCAAGGGCCGAGCCGTGGTGCTGACCACGCTTTCGGGCGACATCGAGGACGCACCGCGCATCGTCTCGGGCATCGGCGAACTCGACCGCGCCACTGGCGGCGGCTTCGTGCGCGGCTCGGCACTGCTGGTCGGCGGCGATCCCGGCATCGGCAAGTCGACGCTGCTCACCCAGGCCGCGGCCGCTCTTGCCTCCAAGGGCCATCGCATCGTCTATGTCTCGGGCGAAGAGGCCGTTGCCCAGATCAGGCTACGTGCGCAGCGTCTCGGCGTCGCGTCGGCGCCCGTGGAACTGGCGGCCGAGACCAATGTCGAGGACATCCTCGCCACGATCGCCGACGGCAAGCGGCCGGATCTGGTTATCCTCGATTCGATCCAGACACTGTGGACCGACCTTGCCGATTCGGCGCCGGGCACGGTTACCCAGGTACGCGCCGCCGCCCAGGCAATGATCCGCTACGCGAAATCCACGGGCGCCGCGATCGTGCTGGTCGGCCACGTCACCAAGGAGGGCCAGATAGCGGGTCCGCGCGTGGTCGAGCACATGGTCGACGGCGTACTCTATTTCGAGGGCGAAGGCGGCCACCACTTCCGCATCCTGCGCACGGTGAAGAACCGCTTCGGACCGACCGACGAGATCGGCGTCTTCGAAATGTCGGATAAGGGTCTGCGCGAGGTCTCCAACCCGTCCGAACTTTTTCTTGGCGAACGGCACGCGAAATCGCCGGGAGCGGCGGTTTTCGCCGGCATGGAAGGCACCAGGCCCGTTCTGGTCGAGATCCAGGCGCTGGTCGCACCCTCCTCACTCGGCACGCCGCGCCGGGCGGTGGTCGGCTGGGACGGCGCGCGGTTGTCGATGGTGCTGGCGGTGCTGGAGGCGCATTGCGGTGTCCGTTTCGGGCAGCATGACGTCTATCTCAACGTCGCCGGCGGCTATCGCATCAGCGAGCCGGCGGCCGATCTGGCGGTCGCCGCCGCACTGGTTTCCTCGCTCACCGGTCTTGCCCTTCCCGCCGATTGCGTCTATTTCGGCGAAATCAGCCTTTCGGGCGCGGTGAGGCCGGTTGCGCATGCGCAGCAGCGCCTCAAGGAAGCCGAAAAGCTGGGTTTTGGTAGCGCGGTTCTGCCCTTGGGCAGCGAGGAACTTGCCGGAGGGATCGGGGCCGGCGCTTTCCAGCCCACCGAGCTTGCCGACCTCGTGGCGCGCATAGCCGGCTCACGGCGCAGCCGTGTCGACGATGAAGAGTGACGCGGCTCGCCGAGCCGTGAAAATGAGATCGGAGTGGGGCCAAAGACATGCCGATTACGCTGCTTGACGGAATTCTCGTCGGCTTCACCCTGGTCTCGGCGATGCTCGCCATGGTTCGCGGCTTTTCGCGCGAGGTGCTTTCGGTTGTTTCGTGGGCGGCGGCGGCCGCGGCCGCCTTCTTCTTCTACAAACCGGTCCTGCCCTACCTGAAGCCCTATATCGACAATGAAAAGATCGCCATGGCGGCGGCCGCCGGCGTCGTCTTCATCATCGCGCTGATCGTCGTGTCGGTCATCACCATGAAGCTCGCCGACTGGATCATCGATTCACGCATCGGCGCGCTCGACCGCACGCTCGGCTTCCTCTACGGCGCCGCGCGCGGCATCCTGGTCGTCGCGGTGGCGCTGTTGTTCTTCAACTGGCTGGCCGGCGCCAAGGCCCCGGCCTGGGTCACGGAAGCCAAGTCGCGGCCGCTGCTGGAACAGATCGGCGCCAAGCTCGAAAGCCTGCTGCCAGAAGATCCGGAAAACGCCATCCTCAAGAAGCTCAATCCGAATCAGCCGGCCGCCGAGACGCCCGCCGCGCCGGACGCGCCGGCGGCGGATGCTCCGGCCGGTGGTGACGACGCCAATGCGCCGGCGCCCGACGACAACGACGCCGGTCCTGCCGACAACACCGCCAAGCCGCAGCCAGCGCCGGCGAACTGAGGCCCCAAACTGGACGTCGGACGGTCGATCCATGTGAACGACCGCACGCAGTGCGTTGCTTTCGACGCGCGACCGCCTTATATGGCGATTTTAGCGGAGCTTAAGATGGCAGACGCAGACGACGTGCTTTCCGCCGAGGCTGACGATCATTTCCATGACGAGTGCGGTGTGTTCGGCATCTTTGGCCGGCAGGATGCGGCAGCCATCGTCACACTTGGTCTGCATGCGCTGCAGCATCGTGGCCAGGAAGCGGCCGGCATCGTCTCCTATGACGGCACCCAGTTCCATGTCGAACGCCATGTCGGCCTGATCGGCGACACCTTCACCAAGCAACGCGTCATCGACAGCCTGCAAGGCAACCGCGCCATCGGCCACACGCGCTACGCCACCACTGGTGGCGCCGGCATGCGCAACATCCAGCCCTTCTTCGCGGAGTTGGCCGATGGCGGCTTCGCCGTCGCCCATAACGGCAATCTCACCAACGCCATGACCGTGCAGCGCGCGCTGCAGCAGCAAGGCGCGATCTTCTCCTCCACGTCCGACACCGAGACGCTTTTGCACCTGGTTGCTACCAGCAAGGAACGCGATCTCAACTCGCGCTTCATCGATGCGGTGCGTCAGGTCGAGGGCGCCTTCTCGCTGGTGGCGATGACGGCCAAGAAGATGATCGGCTGCCGCGATCCGCTCGGCATCCGCCCGCTGGTTCTGGGCGATCTCGACGGCGCCTGGATCCTGGCCTCCGAGACCTGCGCGCTCGACATCATCGGCGCCCGTTTCGTGCGCGACCTGAAACCCGGCGAGATGGTCGTCGTCACTTCCAAGGGCATCGAGAGCCTGTTCCCGTTCGAACCACAGAAGACCCGCTTCTGCATCTTCGAATATGTCTACTTCGCCCGGCCCGACTCTTCGGTCGAAGGCCGCAACGTCTATGAGGTGCGCAAGCGCATCGGCGCCGAACTGGCGCAGGAAAATCCGGTCGAGGCCGACATCGTCGTACCGGTGCCGGACTCCGGCACGCCGGCGGCGATCGGCTTTTCCCAGGCGGCGGGCATTCCCTTCGAGCTCGGCATCATCCGCAACCACTATGTCGGCCGCACCTTCATCCAGCCAGGCGATTCGATCCGCCACATGGGCGTCAAGCTGAAGCACAACGCCAACCGCCGCATGATCGAGGGCAAGCGCGTGGTGTTGGTCGATGATTCGATCGTTCGCGGCACCACCAGCCAGAAGATCGTGCAGATGGTGCGCGACGCCGGCGCCAAGGAAGTGCACATGCGCATCGCCTCGCCGCCGACCAGCGCGTCGTGCTTCTACGGCGTCGACACACCGGAGAAGTCGAAGCTGCTGGCTTCGCGCATGTCGGTGGAAGAGATGGCCGAGTTCATCCGCGTCGATTCGCTCGGCTTCCTCTCGATCAACGGGCTCTACCGTGCCGTGGGCGAGGCCGGCCGCGACGACGACCAGCCGCAATTCTGCGACGCCTGCTTCACCGGCCAATATCCGACCCGCCTGCTCGACTTCGAAGGCCACGACAATGTGCGCACACTGTCGCTGCTGGCGAACAATGGGGCATAGGATTGCCGGACCGTCCTTAGCTCCAGCCATATCTGCGGAAGCCATCGCATGACCCTCGACCTTACCGGCCGCGTTGCGGTCGTCACCGGCGCCTCGCGCGGCATCGGTTATTTCATCGCCAGGGAATTGGCGGCCGCCGGTGCGCATGTCATCGCGGTTGCCCGCACGGTCGGCGGGCTGGAAGAACTCGACGACCAGATCAAGGTGGCCGGCGGCCAGGCGACGCTGGTGCCGCTCGATCTCGCCGACATGGCCGGCATCGACCGGCTAGGGAGCGCCATCAACGAGCGCTGGGGCAAGCTCGACATTCTCGTCGCCAATGCCGGCGTGCTCGGCGTCATCTCGCCGATCGGCCATGTCGAGGCAAAGACCTTCGAAAAGGTGATGACCATCAATGTCACCTCGACCTGGCGGCTGATCCGCTCCGTCGACCCGCTGCTGCGGCTTTCGGATGCCGGCCGGGCGATTATCCTTTCTTCCAATGCCGCGCATTCGGCGCGCGCCTTCTGGGCGCCTTACGCGGCATCGAAGGCGGCGGTCGAGACCATGATGCGCTCCTGGGCGCATGAGACGCAAAGCCTGCCGCTGCGTGTCAACGCCGCCGACCCCGGCGCCACCCGCACCGCGATGCGCGCGCAAGCCGTGCCCGGTGAGGATCCCGAGACTTTGCCGCACCCTTCAGAGATCGCCAAACGCATCGTGCCGCTGGCCAGCCCGGATCTCAAAGAGACCGGGCTGATCTTCCAGGCCAAGCACAACCGCTTCGTCGCCTACCGGCAACCGGAATAAACTCGAGCCTTTGACGGTGCCGAAGAGGCGGCCATGATGGGTCATCACGGCCGCACCGTTCTAGATGCCTCGGCGGCTGTTCTATTGCTTTGCGACCGATTGAGTGGCGGCTGCAACACGCCCAGCCCGAAAACCTGCCGAATCATGACGCGGCTGTGATCTAAGGCGGTGGTCATGCTTTCGTCATTTCCGAGGAGTTGTTAGCATCGGACGACTCCCACACCAAGCGCCCTGCTGGGCAGACAAGGAAAACTCCATGGCTACGACCGCAGCATTGGTCTGGTATCTGGTAATCGCCGGCCCGCAGGGCGGCATGGTCGTGCTGCCCAGCACCTTCGACAAGCGCGAACAGTGCACCGCCGCCATCACCGAGTATCAGAAGCAGCCGACACCCGCAGGCTGGTCCGTGCAGTGCGTGCCGAGCGCCTCGCCCTTCACCGACGAAGGCGACGCCGAAGAGCCGGCAGCTCAGTAAGTATCAGGTATCACAAGGCCCGCTGCCATTGCCGCGGGCCTTGTGATTCATCACCGCGCGCTCACCGTCAGTTCCGGCTTCTGGTTGATGGTCTGGAACACCACGCAATAGCGCTCGGTCAGCTTCAGCAGCGAATCGATGCGCTCCTGCGGCTCCTGCGTGTCGAGACTGAAATTGAGCCGGATGGCGCGAAAGCCTACCGGCGCGTCCTTGGCGACGCCAAGTGTGCCGCGAAAATCAAGGTCGCCTTCGGCTTCAACGGTCGCGGCACCGAGCTTGAACTCGAGCGCCGTGGCCACCGCCTTCAGCGTCACCCCGGCGCACGCCACCAGCGCCTCGAGCAGCATGTCGCCGGAACACAGTTCGAGCCCCGAGCCGCCTGTTGCCGGATGAAGGCCGGCGATTGCCAACGCCCTGCCCGTCTCCACCTTGCAGGCCACCGACTGTTCGTCTATCGAGCCCTTTGCCCTCAGCGTGATCAGTGCTTGCGCGGCATCGTCGCGGTAGGCCTGCTTCAGCGGCGCCTGCATGGCCTTGAGTTCGGTTGCGTCCATTTTCGTTCCTCCCGAACGGCTTTCTGCCTTGATAGCACGGTCGTGCAAGACCTGTGAGCCAATCCGAGCAGGACGCCCCAAGCTATCAGGAACTGGTGTCGGCGGGACAGCATGGGGCTCGCCATCCTCTATTCCCTTTGACTTCATTCGCCTCGGCCATACCTATGCGGGTGTCGTTCCCGCGGAGGCCTCATGCGTTCCAAGCTGAAACTCGTCTGCCTTGCCCTCTTCATGCTTGCCGGCTTCGCGCAGCCTCTCCTGGCTGAAACGCCAGAGCGGCCGGCGCCCGCGGGCGGCGTGCTGTCGCTGCTGCCTCCGCCCGCGATCACCGACCATTCGATCAGCATTGGCGGGCGCAGCCTGCAGTACCAGGCAAAGGCCGGCACGCTCCCGCTGCTCTCCGGCAAGGGCGAGGTCACGGCGGAAATCTTCTATGTTGCCTATACGCTGAAACCGCGGGACAGCGTCGCGACGGAAGCACCGCGGCCGATCACCTTCGTGTTCAACGGCGGCCCGGGCGCCGCATCAGCCTATCTGCATCTCGGCGCGCTCGGACCGCGCATCGTGGCGACCGGAGCCGACGGGGAATTCCTCCCTTCGCCGCAAAAGCTCGTCGATAATTCCGACAGCTGGCTCGACATGACCGACCTCGTCTTCGTTGACCCGGTGGGAACCGGCTACAGTCGCGAGGCTCCTGGCCAGGACACGCACGACTTCTGGGGCGTCAGTCAGGACGCCAGTTCGATCGGCGCTTTTATCCGGCTCTATCTCGCCCAAAATGGCCGCACGGGATCCCCGCTGTTCCTCGCCGGTGAGAGCTATGGCGGGTTCCGGGCGGCACTGCTTGCCAGGACGCTGCAGGAAGATATCGGCATCAGCCCGAGCGGCATCGTGCTGATCTCACCGGCGCTGGAATTCACCCTGGTGCAGCCCGACGAATTCGAGCCGCTGCATTGGGCTCTCGAACTACCCTCGCTCGCGGCGGTCCGCCTGCGCAGTGAAGGTGTAAACGGCGATACACTGCGGAAAAAGCTCGCCGAGGTCGAGCATTATGCACTTGGCGAGTACCTCACCGCGCTCACCAGCGGGCTGGAGCAAGGCGGGCGGCTGGCGAGCGATCGCGTGGCCGAGATCACCGGTCTGCCACTCGACCTCGTTCACCGCAACTTCGCCCGCGTCCCGACCTCGCTCTTCGCAAGGGAGTTTGCCCGTGCCACGGGCAAGGTGCTCAGCCCGTATGACGGCATGATCGCGACGGCGGACATCGCGCCCCAGAGCGCCCGCATCGCCGGTCCCGATCCGGTGCTGGACCGCAGTGTGCCGGCGCTGACCTCGGCCTTTGTCGGTTACGCGCGCGACGAGCTGAACTTTCGCACCGATGTCAGCTACCGCTTGCTGAACGGCGATATCAGCCATAACTGGGATTATGGCACGAGCGCCTCACGCCAGGGCTATGCCGGCGTGATGGACGATTTGCAGCGGGCGCGCTCCTTGAATCCCGCGCTGGGCGTCGTCATCGTCAACGGCTACACCGATCTCGTCACTCCTTATCTGGCGTCACGTTATCTGGTCGGCCAGATCCCGGCGCTCGCCGGCGCCAGGCCGATCCGCCTCGACGTCGTTGAAGGTGGGCACATGATGTATCTCAAGCCGGACGGCCGGCGCGCGCTGAAAGAGGCCGCTTCGGAACTTTACCAGGCGACGCAGTAAACGACAGAGACATCGAACTTACGGGCAACCAAGGTCCGGCACCAGTGGTGCTCGCCCCAGCCGAACGCAGGCCAGTGGCTAGCGCAGTGATCAAGGTATCCCAAATGGGACATTGACGGACAAGGCCCTAAAACCGTCTGATCCGGAAAAGTTTGGTCGTCCCATTTTCCGGTAGTCCCACAATGTCACATACGCTCTCGACCACACCGAGACAGGATGGTTTTCGCGCCCCTGGCGAATTCGAACCCAAATCAGGCTGTTGGCTGATCTGGCCGGAACGGCCGGACACATGGCGTCTGGGTGCCAAACCCGCGCAGAAGCTGTTCGCAGACGTCGCCGCCGCGATCGCACAAAGCGAGCCCGTAACCGTGGCGGCATCCAGCCGCCAGTGGCAGAACGCCAGAGCGCGATTGCCTGCCGACGTGCGCGTCGTGGAGATGTCCACCAACGATTCCTGGCTGCGCGACAGCGGCCCCAATTTCGTCGTAAATGATCGAGGCGAAGTGCGCGGCGTCGATTGGATCTTCAATGCCTATGGCGGGTTCGACGGCGGCCTCTACTCGCCATGGGATCTGGACGACCTCGCGGCGCAAAAGGTCCTCGAGGTTGAGAGGATGGACCGCTACCGCGCGCCGCTGGTCGCCGAAGGTGGCGGTTTGCAATGCGATGGCCAGGGAACGCTCATCACGACCGAGCAGTGCCTGCTCAATCGCAATCGTAATGCCCATCTCGGCAAGGCGAAGGTGGAACAGCAGCTTGGCGACTATCTCGGCGTCGACAAAATCATCTGGCTGCCGCGCGGTTTTGCCTTCGACGAGACGGATGGCCATGTCGACGACCTCTGTTGCTTCGTGCGCCCTGGCGTGGTCGCGCTAAGCTGGACCGAAGACCGGGACGACCCGCAATATGAGATCGTGCGCGAAGCCGAGGAGGTGCTGCGTTCGGCCCGTGATGCGCGTGGCCGTGGTCTTGAGGTTCATCGGCTTGCTCACCCCCTGCCGATCGAAATGACGATGGAAGAGAGCGAGAGCGTGGACCGGGTCGATTCGACCTGGGCACGGCCGGCCGGCAACCGGATCGCGGCGAGTTACATCAACTATTATCCAGGCAACAGCGTTGTGGTCGTGCCTGAGTTCGGCTGCGATCTCGATCGGAAGGCAAAGCAACAGCTGGCCACGCTGTTTCCCGACCACAAGGTGGTCGGCATCGAGAACTCCCGCGAAATCCTGCTCGGCGGCGGCAACGTCGCCTGTATCACCTTACCGGTTTACGCGCCGCAACGGCGTTGATCGGCAAGGGTGCCGACAGTGAAATTGGAACGGTGCACACCGCATCGGCCCGCCACCAGCGAAAGAAGGACACCCATGCGCTCTCTGCTCTTCCCAGTCCTGACTGCCGCGCTTGCCTGCGGCATCTGCTTCGGCGTTGCCCGGGCGGACGATGAGAAGGTCGTCAACGTATACAACTGGTCCGACTATATCGCGCCGGACACGGCTGAGAAATTCGAGAAGGAGACAGGTATCAAGGTTCGCTACGATGTCTATGACGGCAACGAGGTCCTTGAAACGAAACTGCTCACCGGCGGCTCGGGATATGACGTGGTCTATCCCTCGGCCTTTCCATTCCTGAAGAACCAGGTGAAGGCTGGCGTTTTCCTGCAGCTCGACAGATCGAAGCTTTCAAACCACTCGAAGATCGATCCGCATGCCTTGTCGCTGATCGCGGGCGCGGATCCGCAGAACCTGCACGCCGTGCCTTACATGGCCGTCACGGACGGCATCGGCTACAATGTTGCTGCCATCAAGCAACGGATGCCGGACGCGCCGACAGATTCCTTCGCCATGGTCTTCGACGCCGACGTCGTCAAGAAATTCTCCGATTGCGGCGTCGCCATGATCGATGCCCCAGCGGAGATCATTCCGATGGCTATGAACTACCTGCACATCGACCCCAGGTCGACCAGTCCGGACGACCTCGCCAAGGTCGAAGAGCTGATGGGCAAGGTGCGGCCCTATATCCGTTACTTCCACTCGTCGAAATACATCAACGATCTGGCGAATGGCGACATCTGTGTCGTGCTGGGCTGGTCGGGCGACATATTGCAGGCCAAGACCCGTGCGGCGGAATCCGCCAAGAAGCTGGAAATTGCCTATTCCATTCCCAGGGAAGGCACGCTGATAAACTTCGACACGATGGCGGTGCCGAAGGATGCGCCGCATCCGGAGAATGCCCAGGCCTGGATCGATTTCAATTTGCGGCCCGATATCGCGGCGGCCAATTCCAGTTATGTTTCCTACGCCAATGCGATCCCGGAATCCCTGCCGCTGATGGATCAGGCTGTCGCCAAGGATCCCGGCGTTTTCCCCCCCGATGACGTAAAAGCCAAGCTGTTCGTGGTCGAGAACAACGACGCAAAGTTGCTGCGACTGCAGAACCGCATGTGGACACGCGTCGTGACGGGGCAGTGAAGCTGGCGAAACGAAACCGTCAGTCGCGCGGGGCCTCCCAGCCGGCGGCCAGCAACTCGACCTGGGAGTGCACACCGAGCTTGCGGTAGACCTGCTTGATGTGGTTGCGCACGGTGCCGGGTGAAATCGACAGGTTTCGCGAAATCGTCTTGGCGCTGCCGCCCTCGATCAGGAGCCGTGCGATCTGCCTTTCCCGGGCGCTGAGGTGCGACCCTGCGGCTTCGATTGCGGCCCCCTTGTCCCGAAGACGGCACAAATGAAGCAGCCTTTGCAGAATAAGCTTTGTGGCGCTGCTCGCCGCGCCGGCCACCGCCAGATCATGCTCGCCAAAACGCGGCGCGCCATCGCGGCGCAGAAAGGTCACATAGCCGGCGGTCAGTCCGTCGAGATTGAACACGCCGGTTATTTCATCGAAGCTGCCGGAAGGCCCGTAGAATTCGCGATAATACGGCGTGCGCTGGAAATCGCCGTGGCTGAGAGCCGACAACGGCAGCAGGAAATCCTGTCTGGTGCTGGCGAACCTCTGGAAGAAAGGATCCTGGCGATAGATGCGCGCATCATAGTCGCGGTTCCAGTGATCGGGTCCGGCCTCGTCGATGGTCAGGGACGTTATGTCGCGACGATAGAAGCCGACATAGGCGCGATCCGAGCCAAGCAGCACGCTTGCCGCCGCGCTGAAGCGGGCCGACAAGTCTTCGGGCGTTGCCGCCAGGGCCGCGGCGGCCACGCCACCGCTCCAGCGTCCAAGCCGGTCGAGAGAAAAATTCGACTGCATGCGCGCCCAGACTAACGCAAGCCCCGCCAACTTCAAGCTGGCGGGGAACCACGACGCCACCGGCGAAATCAGTCCTGCGGCCGCCTCCGCGGATCATCGCCCCATCGACTGGTTGGAATCACGCCTGGGCTTGCGACCTCACATGGGCGATGTAGCCGCGTACGTCGCCGGCCGGGCCGGCATAGGCCTTGCCGAGCTTCTTCTCCATTGCCGCCATGTATTCCTTCGCCCATTTGGGCAGGGCGTAGTCGATGACGGCGAGGAACTCGAGGGTCGCCGCAAGGCGGATGTCGGCGATCGACGGGCTCTTGCCGCCGATGAACGGCTTGCCGTCGCGGAAGAAGGAGTGGAAGACCTCGAGCGGTTCGGCAATGGCGGCGACCGCGGCCTTCTGCGCCTCCGATTTCCTGTCCGGGTGGGCGTCGCTGTGCCCGACCTCGCCGGCATATTGCGGGAAGCCGAGCGCCGGATAGGTGGCGCGCGCCACATAGGGATAGAGCGTGCCGATCAGATAGAACATGGCGCTGTCTATCATCGCCCGCTTGGCTGGCGCCTTGGGGTAGAATTTCTCCAGTCCATGTTTGTTGGAAAGATATTGCATGATGGCGCAGCTCTCCCAAAGCACGCCGCGCGGCAGGCCCTTGTCCTCGATCATCGGCGTCAGATGGGCCGGATTGCGCGCCATGTATTCCGGCGAGCGCGTGTGCCCCCACGCATCGGCCTCCGCATGATCGAGCCCGGCAGCGCGGGCAAAGACGCGAACGGTCATGTTGTTGACGCTCGGCTTCAGCATGCTGATTGTCAGTGTTGGTTTCTTTGCCGGTTTCGCCTTGGCCTTGCCGGCGGCTGACTTTGACGCCGTCTTGGCCGCGGGTTTGGCCGCTGCTTTTGCTGCCGGCTTCGCTGCGGCTTTTGACGCTGGCTTGGCCGCCGGTTTCCTTGCGCTCTTCGTCACTGTCTTTGCCACGTATTCCTCCCTTGCCTGTTCAGCCTTCAATATGGATTTTTGGGTGCCCGGTCGGGCGACAATGTCGCGCGCGAGCGTTCCACCAGCGCCTGGATGGCGTCAGCCAGATGCACTTCGGCGATGTTGTAGTCGCCGCGCGCGACACGAAGCCTATGCGCCTCCATCAGCACGTCGGCATGGGTGAAGCCGGCAGGCGGCTCGAAACGGTAGGAGGCAAGCTCGATCAGCAGGCCGAGCGGATCCTCGAAATAGATCGAATCCATGAAGCCGCGATCCTTGACGCCGCTGTGCTTGATGGCGCGCTCGTCGAGCCGGGCGACCGCCTGCAGGAAGGTGACGCGCGACACCGCAAAGGCGATGTGATGAACGCAGCCCGGGTCGGTCGGGGTGCGGCGCTTCACGGCCGTGCGGGTCTCGTCGGTGAAGATAGTGATCAGCCGGCCGTCGCCCGGATCGAAATAAAGATGGCTTTCGGTCGGCTTGTCGAGGTTGGGCTGCTCGAAGATGAAAGGCATGCCCAGCACACCTTCCCAGAAATCGATCGAGGTCTGGCGGCCGGCACCGACCAGGGTGATGTGATGGACGCCTTGCGACTGCAGTTTCTGCATCGGCCTTCTCCCCAAAATCCGCTCTGTCAGAGGCGGCCCGTCAGGCCGGACCTGCGCATGCTACATCCGGCATGGGCTGAGCGCCAATTCCCTGTCCGTTCCCCGGCGTTCTGCGCGCCTGCCCTTCGGCCCCCGCTTTATGAGACGATGCTAAACCAATCAGCCGTGCCGCGCCAGAAGCGGCATCCGGGACAGGCTGTATTTAGCGCTGCCTTCCCCTGCCCCAAACGCAAGCACTGCGCTGGAGCAGCGCCGTGCGGGATTTCGCCAGTATAGCTGGCAGGTGCGGAGCCGACAGGGGCTGGAGCCGCCTTCACTCAAGCAGGCGCACGCCTTATGGCCGATATCGCCATTCTCGATACACGCGAAAGGGTTCTCGTCGGCATCTTTTTGACTGGCGCCGCCTACTTGCTGTTTTCGACGCAGGATGCCTCGATCAAGCTGCTGGTTACCAGCATGACTGTCTGGCAGATCATATTCTTCCGCAGCATCACCATTCTCGGCGCCTGCGCGGCCATAGGCGGGCGGCAGTTGTTCGCCGATACGGTGCGCTCGCCGATCGTGCGGCCGATGCTGGTTCGCAGTGCCTTCACGCTTGCCGCGTGGCTTTGTTATTACAATGCGGCCCGCAGCCTGCAACTCGCCGAACTGACCACCGTCTATTACGCGGCCCCGATCATCGTCACCGTGCTTTCGGTGGTCCTGCTCGGCGAAAAGGTGCCTGTCCTGCGCTGGCTGGCGGTTCTGATCGGCTTTGCCGGTGTCTTTGTCGCCTGCGATCCCGCCCATCTCGGCCTTTCGGTACCCGTGTTGCTGGTGCTGATGGCTGCCTGCCTGTGGGGCATCGCCATCGTGCTCCTGCGCAAGACGGCACTTGCCGAGCGCTCGATGATCCAGCTGCTCCTCAACAATTTCTATTTCCTGGTGTTTTCGGCGGTGCCGGCTTTGTTGTGGTGGCACATGCCGGACCCGACGCAATTGCTGCTTCTTGCCAGCGTCGGTGCACTCGGCGGCCTGGCGCAATATCTTCTCTTCGAAGGCATGAAGCGCTCGCCGGCATCGATCCTGGCACCACTCGAATACACCTCACTGTTGTGGGCGTTCGCGCTCGGCTTCGCGATCTGGGGCGACGTGCCACGCCGCGAGGTTTTTCTGGGTGCTGCCCTTATCGTCGCCGCCGGCCTGCTGATCGTCGGCGGCGAGCACTTCCGCAAGCGGCTTTGATGTTCATTATTGCTGACGCTACGATGTCAGGGAGAGTGGCGTAGTCTTGCGGCATGACTGATGTGACAGCCACCACCGACATTGTCGCCGAGCGCACGCTGGGCGTCATTCTCGTGTCATCCTCGGCGGCTGTATTCGGGCTGACCGGTGTGCTGACCAAGTCGATCCATGCCGATCCGCTGACGATCACCTGCTGGCGCGGCTTTGTCGGCGCGATCCTGATCAGCCTCTACGTGCTGTGGCGCCGCCACCGTGCCGGCAATCGTGAGCCGCTGCGGCTCGGCTGGCGCGGCTGGCTGCTGGCGGTGGAAGGCGCGCTGGCCAGCATCGCCTTCATTTCGGCTTTCAAGTTCACTTTCGTCGCCAATGTCGCGGTCATCTACGCGACCTCACCCTTCATTGCCGCCGTACTGGCCTGGATGCTGGTGCGCGAGCCGTTCCGCCTGCAGACGATGGTGGCAGCGGCAGTGTCGTTGTGCGGGGTCGCCATCATGGTGTGGTCGGGTTTCGGCACCGGCAACCTGTTCGGCGACGGGCTGGCGCTGCTGATGACGGCCGGCAGCGCGCTTTACATGATCATGGTGCGCGCGTTCCGCGACACGCCGGTGGTGTGGGCCGGCGCGGTCTCGGCCTTCCTGTTGTTCATACTTGGCTGGTTCGTTACCGATCCCCTGGCGGTCTCAGCAAGGGACGCGGTTCTGCTTGCCACATTCGGCGCGTCCTTCGCGCTGGCTTCCATCCTGTGGACGGAAGGCTCGCGGCTTATCCCGGCGCCTGAATCCGGCCTGCTCGGCTCGGCGGAAGTGCCGTTCGCGATCTTGTTTGCATTTCTGTTCCTGGCCGAAATACCGCCGGTGGCCAGCATGGTCGGCGGCGCGATCGTGCTCTGCGCGGTCTTTGCCCACGCCGGCCGCGACTGGCTGATGGCACGCTCCCGGCAAGCGCCGTCAAATATTTCTTAAAAAATGTCGGAAGTCACGGAACCATCACCGTGCTCGGACATTATTGCTGCGACGGGCCACCCCCCAAGTCCCCCCAAACCCCTCGGCCCGTCTCACTCCCAAGCCGACCGCAAGGTCGGCTTTTTCTTTGCAATAGACCCGGCCCGACCGCAAGGTCGGCTTTCCTTTGCGCAGAGGGCTGATGTGGAAATGTGGCCTCGTTGAATTCAACCAGGCGATTCGGAGAGAGCTAGGTTGGCACCCAGCAACGCCGCCAGATCGCTCGCGGACGCATCGGCGCCGGCGCGCAGCCGGATCGCGAACTCAGCCATCGGCACCTGCGGCAGGCCAAGCTCGCGCGGTGCTTCGACAATGCCGGAATGGGCAAAGCGCGATGTTCGCAAGGTCAGCGCCACGCCGGCATTCACCGCGGTACGCAGGCCGGCCAGGCTGGCGCTGCCGGCAGCGATGCGGTAGCGGCGGCCGGCGGCATCGAGCGCGGCGAGTGCCGCCTCGCGAAACCCGCAATAGGGATCAAGCAGCGCCAGCGGCAATTCTTCCTGCCGCGAGGCCAGCCCCTTGCTCGAACACAGCCATATCATCGGCTCACGCAGGACCCCGACCTCGTCCGGTGCCGCCGTCTGGCGCATGACGATCGCCAGATCGAGGCTGCCGGCCTGCAGCGCCTGCGCCAGTTCGAGGGAGCGGCCGACACGCAGTTCGATCCTGACGCGCGGATGGCTGGAGGCGAAGGCACGCAGCAGGTCCGGCAGGCCGCTATCGGCGAAATCCTGTGTCGTGCCGATGGCGACGCGCCCGGCAGCACGTGCGCCTTTCAGCGCCAGCCACGCCTCGCGATGCACAGCGAGAATGCGCCTGGCATGGCCGACGAGGTCCTCGCCTGCCGGGGTCAGACCGCGACCTCTGCCCTGCGGCGCCAGAAGCGGCTCGCCGACAATCTCTTCCAGACGTTGCATCTGGGCCGTTACCGCGGACGGCGAGCGGCCGACATTGGCCGCCGCCTGCGCCAGCGAACCGCTGTCGACGAACGCAAGGAAGGTTCTGAGCAGGTCGGGATCGAGCGTTTCCATAATTCGATATTATCGAATCTTCAGTTGAAAACAATTCGATTTTTTTGATCCTAGAATGATGGCACGGTCTCTCCAACGGCGACCGACGCCGGTCAAACAAAGGAGAAGAAAAATGCCCATCATCAATGTCAGCGTCACCGGCAAGCCAGACGCCACCCTGTCCGCCGAGATCGCCAGGGAAATAACCGAAATCACCGCCGCGCATCTGCGCAAGGACCCGACGATCACCGCAGTGGCCGTATCCTATCTCGATCCGCAGCACTGGTTCGCCGGCGGCAAGTCGCTCGCCGAGCACGGCACCAACACGTTCTGGCTCGACATCAAGGTGGTCGACGGCACCAATACCAAGCTCGAACTGGAAGCGTATCTCAAGGCGATCTTCGACGCCTTTGGCCGCCTGCTGGGCGGCTTGCACCAGGAAAGCTATGCTTTCGTGCACGAGGTTCCGGCAGCCGCCTACGGCTATGGCGGCAAGACGCAGGAGTTCCGTTTCATCAGCGGACGGCTGAAGGCGGCGTGAGGGCGCCCCTTCCGCATTGACCTTGCCCCGACTTCCGCTAGGCTCTGCTCCCGAAGCGGCCGTGCAAGAGCCGCAATGACAAAATCGTTGGGAGAGACGCGGCATGATCCTGACACTGGCGCTGCTTGCGGGTCTGGTTGTGGCCTGGCTGCTGATCGGCGTGATGGAGAAATTCCGCCTCGGCCTGCGCTTCACCCAGGCGCTGCTCTACGTGCCGTTCAAGCTCGCCTACCGGATCAGCGACAATCGCATCAGGCTCGCCCGCAGGGCGCAGGTGCCGGTCATCTATGTCATCTCGCACCAGTCGCGCTTCGAGCCGGCGCTGATGCTGTCGCTACTGCCCGACGACACGCTGCATATACTCGACGAGGTTTCGGCGCGCTCGCCATGGCTCGAGCCCTGGCGCGAACTCGGCCGCACCATTGCCTTCAACGCCGAACATGTCTTCGTCAGCCGCCGGCTGGTACGCGTGCTGAAGGGCAAGGGCCGGCTGGCCGTCTATCTGCCGGACGCGGTCGAGCCCGACGTCAAGACGTTTCGGCTGTTTCGCGCCGTCACCCGCATCGCCATGCAGGCCGACGCCCGCATCGTGCCGATCTTCGTCGCTGGCGCACGCAACCTGCCGGTCTCGCTGACGCCTAAGGACAAGGCACCCCGTCACTGGTTCCCACGGCTGTCGATCAGTGTTCTGGAGCCGATGACGATCGCCGAACTGGTGGCGCGCAATCCGGACCAGGCCTCGAACACCAATGCGCTGTTCGACCGGGTTGCCGAAGCCCGGCTTTTCGGCACCGACCTCGACCGAGGCCTGTTCCTGGCCATGCGCGATGCCGCTGATCGTGTCGGCGCCTCGCACACCATCATCGAAGATGTCATCTCTGGGGCCCTGAGCTACCGCAACATGTTCATCGGCGCCCGAGTTCTGGGCAGACGCTTCGAGGCGGTGACGGCGCCGGGAGAGGCTGTTGGACTGATGCTGCCCAATGCCAACGGTGTCGTATTGTCGTTCGTCGGCCTTCTCTCGGCCAGCCGGGTGGCGGCGATGATCAATTACACGGCCGGGCCGGCAAGCGTCACCGCGGCGGTGCGCACGGCCGTCATCCGCACCGTTGTCTCTTCGCGCGCCTTCGTAGAGAAGGCCGATCTCGCCGATATCGTCGCCGCGGTCGAAAAGGGCGGCGCCAGGCTGCTGTGGCTGGAAGATGTACGCCAAAGCGTCACCGCGCTGGACAAGGTTGCAGCCGCCTTGCTGTGGCGCCTGCCGCTGCAGCGACAGGATGCGGCCAAGCCGGGCGTGATCCTGTTCACCTCGGGTTCGGAAGGCACGCCGAAGGCGGTCGTCCTGTCGCAGAAGAACCTTTTCGCCAATGCCATGCAGGCCGAGGCGCGCATCACCATCTCGCCGGCGGACATCCTGCTCAACGTGCTGCCGGTGTTCCATTCGTTCGGCCTGACGGGCGGCACCATCCTGCCGCTGGTCACAGGGGTGAAGCTGTTCCTCTATCCATCGCCTCTCCACTACAAGATCATCCCCGAGATTGCGCGCAAGGTGAAACCGACCATCATGTTCGGCACCGATACGTTCCTCGCCAACTATGCCCGCACCGCCAAGGACGGAGATTTTTCCAGCCTGCGCTTCGTCGTCGCCGGCGCCGAGGCGGTGAAGCAGGATACCCGCCGCGTCTATCGCGAGCGCTTCCAGGCCGAGATCATCGAAGGTTTCGGGCTGACCGAGGCGGCGCCCGTGGTTGCCGTCAACACCGCGATCCACGGCCGCGACGGCACGGTCGGGCGGCTGCTGCCGGCCATGCGCATGAAGCTGGAGCCGGTCGAAGGCATCGATGATGCCGGCCAGTTGTGGCTCGACGGGCCGAACATGATGATGGGCTACATGACCGCAGACCGACCCGGCGAGCTACAGCCGCTGACCGGCTGGCACGACACCGGCGACATCGTTGCCGTCGACCGCGAAGGCTTCATCACCATTCGCGGCCGCGCCAAGCGCTTCGCCAAGATCGCCGGCGAGATGGTGTCGCTGGGCGCGGTCGAGATGCTGGTGCAGTCGCTTTGGCCGGAAGAACGCCATGCGGCGGTAGCGGTGCCGGACAAGAGGCGCGGCGAGCGCATCGTGCTGGTCACCACCGCAGACGAGGCAAGCGCCGAGGAGCTGCGACAGTTCGGCAAAAAGGCTGGAGCGGCCGAACTGATGGTGCCAAACGACATCGTCAAGGTCGAAGAAATCCCGGTCCTCGGTTCGGGCAAGACCGATTATGTATCGACCAGGAAGCTGGCGATCGACCGGCTGGGGCTTGGGGTGGCGGCTTAGAGCCGTTCAGCGTTTGATACAATCGCTGGATAAACTACTCCTTTCGAGATCGCCCGACCCAGGATTGGGCCGTCGTGCCGCAGCGATTCAGATGGACAAATCTTAGGTGAGAGAGTATTCACTCCCAACGGAAAGAGACGCTGAGCATGCCTGTTTCCAGCCAGCGCGACATGACACCTCCTTTGCACGGCAAGGAGATCCTGAATGGCAAAAATCCTCGTCACCGGCGGCACCGGACATCTCGGACGCGATCTCGTGCCGGCACTAAACGCCTCCGGGCACGCCGTCAGGTTGCTGGCCAGGAAAGCCGGGCTGGACCGCTCCGTGGAATGGGCGCTCGGCGATCTCGCAACGGGCGAAGGCATCGATGAAGCCCTTGGCGGCATCGATACGGTCATCCATGCGGCGACGCTGTCGCCGATCGCCAGGCGCGGTATGCGGCCGATCGATTTCTTCTCCAGTCCGTCGGATGTCGACGTCGAGGGCACGCGGCGGCTGCTTGCCGCATCGCAACGCGCCGATGTCTCGCATTTCATTTTTGTGTCGATCGTCGGCCTCGACTTCAGCACCCTGCCCTATAGCCGCGTGAAGCTGGCCGGCGAGCAGCTCGTGCGGACGTCGCCACTTTCATGGTCGGTCATCCGCGCGACGCCATTCTTTTACCTTCTGGCGCAGATGCTGGCCGGGCTGCGATGGCTGCCGGTCTGGCCGCTGCCGGCCTCGCCATCAAATCCCGTCGATACGCGCGACGTCGCCCGCAGTCTGGCCCAGGCTGTCAGCGATGGGGAACGCGGCGTCCGCCCGCAGATCGGCGGACCCGAGGTGATGCCGTTCTCGACATTCGCTCGACAGTACCGCGATGCGCTCGGGCTACGACGTCTCATTCTGCCGTTGCCAGTCAGTCGAAAGATAAGCCTTGCCCTCGGTTTGGTCGAAACCAGCGAGCGGCTGGGAGAAAGAACATGGACGGCATGGCTTTCCGAGCAGGGTGGAAGCGTGCGGTGAGTGATCCCTGATTTCGCACGGGGATGGCATTGTCGAGCGCTAACCCCCGCCGCCAGGATCGGGTGAACAGGAATAGCCATGAAGCCGTCATCCGCAGGACGCGAGCGCATTCTACGCGAAGCCATCCGCCTGTTCGCCGAGCGCGGCTATGACCGGACCAGCGTTCCCGAAATTCAGGAGGCCGCCGGCCTGTCGCGTGGCTCGGGTGCGCTCTACAAGCACTTTCCCTCGAAGGAAGCGCTGCTTGCCGCGGCTATCGACCGGTTTGTTGGAACGGCACGGGAGGGACGGGCCGAGCTTGGCGAACAGGTGCTTCCTGCCGATCAGGGGGCGCGGCGGATCGTGGAGGGTATGCTGGAAAAACTCGGCGCGAATCGCGACATGCTCAGAATCCTGTGGCGCGATCTCGAGCACTTCCCGGAATTGAAAGCCTCGGCGCGTGGCGAGATCATGCAAAGCACATACCACGCAGTCGCCGAATGGCTGCGGGAGCGCCAGCGCCAAGGCGAACTGCGCCCCCATGACAGCGACGCGGTCGCCGCCGTCATCGTCGGCAGCGTCGCCATGTTCCGCGTCTTCGAAGCGATCTGGACCGAGCGCTCGATCGAGGTCAGCGACGAACGCTTCGCGTCCGCCTGGACCGATTTGCTGATCCGGGGCCTGCGGCCCTAACCTATATCCGAAGGCGGCACCTTCTCGCCTTCCAGCTTGGCGCGCTTGGAGTAGGCGCGCACGGAAAACGGCAGGAAGATCAGGTAGCCCGCGACCGATGCCGTCAGCGTGTACCACGGATAGGTCATCAGCAGGAGGACGTATAGGACGACGGCGAGGATGACCGGCAGCACCCTGTCGCCAGGGATCTTGACGTTCTTGCCGGAATAAACCGGCAACCGGCTGACCAGCAGGAAGGCGACCAGGATGGTGAAGCCGGTGGCGACGAAGGCGGCCGGCCGGCTGGGCTCAACCCCAAGGCGAAGGAAATATAGGTAGAGCGGCAGCATCACCAGCACGGCACCCGCCGGCGCCGGCACACCGACGAAATATTCGGTCTGCCATATCGGGCGCTCGGCCTTCTCGTCGTCGAGCACGTTGAAACGCGCCAGCCGCAACCCACAGGCGATCGCAAACAGCAGTGCCGCTATCCAGCCCGGCGAGCCGGCACGGTCGAGCAGGAAGGCATAGAGCACCAGTGCTGGCGCGACACCGAAATTGACGATGTCGGCCAGCGAATCCATCTGCGCGCCGAATTTGGAGGTCGCCTTCAGCATCCGCGCCAAGCGGCCGTCGATGCCGTCGAGGAAAGCAGCCAGCAGCACCATCACCACCGCCGGCTCGAAACGCCCCTCGAAGCCGAAGCGGATGCCGGACAGGCCGGCGCAGATGGCAAGCACGGTGACCAGGTTGGGTAGCACCATGCGCATCGGGATCTCGCGGATGCGCGGACCGCCGCTGGCATGGGCTTCGAATTTTTTATACTGCGTGCCCACCGTCAGGAAATCCGCACGAGGGGCGTGCCGGCAACGCCGCCGAACTCGGCCAGCACGGTTTCGCCGCCGACCGCCGTCTGGCCAACGGCAACGCGCGGCGTGGCGGTCAAAGGCAGGAATACGTCGACGCGCGAGCCGAAACGGATCAGGCCGAAACGCTCGCCGGTGCCGATCGAAGCGCCGGCCTCGGTCCAGCAGACAATGCGGCGCGCCACCAGGCCGGCGATCTGGACTGCCGCCACCGTGCCGTTGGGGCTCTCGATGAGAAGGCCGTTGCGCTCGTTTTCGGTGCTCGCCTTGTCCAGTTCGGCATTGAGGAACTTTCCGGGCCGATGTTCAATCTTGGTGATGCGGCCGCGAACCGGAGAGCGGTTCACGTGGCAGGAAAAGACATTCATGAACACGGAGATGCGGGTCATCTCGACATTGCCGAGGCCAAGCTCGCGCGGTGGCACGGCCGGCCCGACCGCCGAGATGATGCCATCGGCGGGGCTCACCACCAGGCGGTCGTCGACAGGCGTGACGCGCTCGGGGTCGCGGAAGAAATAGACGCACCAGGCGGTGAGGATCAGGCCGATCCAGAACAGGATCGAGGAGAAATAGCCGAGGAAGAGCGTCGCCGCGCCAAAGGCCGCGATGAAGGGATAACCTTCGCGATGGATCGGTACGAACGCGTTCTTGACCGTGTCGACAAGGCTCATGGGGCGGTCCCTGTTTCAGGTCCGGCCTCAATAGCCGAAACACCCCCTGCCCGCAACGCGACAATGGGCGGCGCGGATGAACCGGCAAGGGCGGGCCGTGTCCGGATGGCCGGATGCTCCGTATCTCGTGAAGTCGAGACCGGCTTGCGGGTTGTCGATATAGCTGACACGACAAGATGCGCCTGTCGTCAGCGACGGCAATTCGGACCCGCCATCATGCGGCGCCAACGATCACGCCGATGGAGCGTTCTTCGTTAGTGAAAAGCATTAAGCCCGCTGTCGGCAAATCGCCTTCTCGCCCGTCCTTGGTGAGAAGCACCTCATCACAGGGCTGATGACGCGCAACGGAGGCTCCTGATCATGCGAATATCATCCGGCAACAAAGCGCATATTGTCATGGAAGGTCTCGCCGTCGGCGAATCGCCGCGTTGGCATGACGGACGCCTTTGGGTCTGCAACTGGGGCACCGGCGAGATCATTGCCGTCGATGCGCACGGCAACAGCGAGGTCATGCTCAGGATTCCGGCTGTCCTGCCCTACTCCATCGACTGGCTGCCGGATGGTCGTCTGCTGGTTGTCTCAGGCCGCGAGGGCCTTCTGTTGCGGCAGGAAGCCGATGGCTCGCTCGTCACTCATGCGGATATGCGCGGCCTGTCGAAAAGCCCGTGGAACGAGATCGTCGTCGATGGGCGGGGCAACATCTATGTCAATGGCGGCGGGCCGGCTCCGGCGGCGGGCCAGCATTTCGGCCCCGGCACCATCGTCTTGGTCACACCGGATGGAAAGGTCAGGCAGGTGGCGGACGCTATCGCCTTCGCCAACGGCATGGCTGTGACCCCTGATAACAAGACGCTGATCATCGCCGAATCCCATGCCAACAGGCTGACCGCTTTCGACCTTGCCTCCGACGGCTCCTTGTCCAACCGATGCATCTGGGCCGATCTCGACGGATATCCCGACGGCATCTGCCTCGATGCCGAAGGGGCGGCCTGGTATGCCGACGTTCCCAACAAGCACTGCGTGCGGGTGCGCGAGCCCAGTGGCGCGGCTTCGAGCACATGACAAGCGACGCCCGCACCGGCCAGGTGCTCGGCATCGAAGCGCCGGCACCGGGCGTGGGCTGGCCCGGCTAGAGTCCCGGCACGCGCTGATAGTTGGCGATATCAGCCCGAACTCCGAGCCGGGCGATCGTCTCCTGCGGGTTGAAGGCTATGCGCTCATGCGCCGCCTTGACGATCGGCACCACTTTGTCGACGGCAGCCTGGCTTTCCCATTCGACGATGGTGACGAGGTTGAACTCGCCCGGTCCGGAGAATTGCTCGAGCAGGAAGTCCTGGACGAAGCCTTGCTGCAGACGCAGCAACTCATGCGTCATCTTCACCTTTGTGAGGATCTCGTCGCGGGCATTGGCGGGTACGACGAACTTGTCCACCCTGAACACGCTGCCGCCATTAACGTTTTGATTCGTAAAGCTGATATCCATTTGATTGCGTCCTCGAGGATGCTGTTTTTCGGCTCTCGGGCGACGGTCTACAATCTCAACTTAGGTTGAGGTCAAGTGGCTTTTTGTGAGCTACGACATCTCCGACGTGCGCCTGCGCACGACGACACCCAGTTCGTCGCTTTCGCGGGCAATGCGCAGCCGCTCCTCGGCTTCGGTCGCCTCGCGCTGGCGGTCCCACATCGAGGCGTAGAGGCCGTGCTTTCGCATCAGCTCGACATGGGTGCCGCGCTCGGCGATCTGGCCATCCTTGAGCACGATGATCTCGTCGGCTGAAATCACCGTCGACAGGCGGTGGGCGATGACGATGGTGGTGCGGCCCTTGCTGACCAGGTCGAGCGCGGCCTGGATCTCCTGCTCGGTGTGGCTGTCGAGCGCCGAAGTGGCTTCGTCGAGCATCAGGATCGGCGGCGCCTTCAGGATGGTGCGGGCGATCGCCACACGTTGCTTCTCGCCACCGGAAAGCTTCAGCCCGCGCTCGCCGACCATCGACTTGTAGCCGTCGGGCAGCTTCTCGATGAACGGTCCGATCTGGGCGAGTTCGGCGGCCTTGCGCACCTCCTCCTCGCCGGCGCTGACACGGCCATAGCGGATGTTATAGGCGATGGTGTCGTTGAACAGCACCGTGTCCTGCGGCACCATGCCGAGCACCGCGCGCAGGCTGTCCTGCGTCACGTCCTTGATATCCTGGCCGTCGATCAACACCTGGCCACCCTGTACGTCATAGAAGCGGAACAGCAGCCGCGAGATGGTCGACTTGCCCGCGCCCGACGGCCCGACAATGGCAACCGTCTTGCCGGCCGGCACTTCGAAGGAGACGCCTTTCAGGATCTTGCGGTTCGGATCATAGGAAAAGTGGACGTCGCGGAACTCGACCTTGCCGGCGCTGACGGCCAGCGGCTTGGCGTTGGGCCTGTCGACGATCTCCTGCGGCACGTCGAGCAGGTCGAACATGTGCTCGATGTCGGTCAACCCTTGCCGGATCTCGCGGTAGATGAAGCCGATGAAGTTGAGCGGCACGGACAGCTGCACCAGCATTGCATTGATGAACACGAAATCGCCGACGCTCTGGGTGCCGGCCTGCACCTCCAGCGCCGACATGCACATGACGACGACCGTGCCGACGCCGAAGATGAAGCCCTGGCCAAAGTTCAGCCAGCCGAGCGAGGTCCAGGTCTTGGTGGCGGCGATTTCGTAACGCGCCATCGAGCGGTCGAAGCGCTCGGCCTCCATGCGCTCATTGGTGAAATACTTGACCGTCTCGAAATTGAGCAGCGAGTCGATCGCCTTGGTGTTGGCGTCGGTGTCGCTGTCGTTCATGTCGCGGCGGATCGAGATGCGCCAGTCGCTCGCCTTGACGGTGAACCAGACGTAGACGCAGACGGTGATCGCCACGACGGCCACATATTTCCAGCCATAGGTGAAACCGAATATGCCGGCGGTCAGCGCGAATTCGAGGATCGTCGGCGCCGTGTTCAGCATGATGAAGCGCACGATCGTCTCAATGCCCTTGGTGCCGCGCTCGATGATGCGCGACAGGCCCCCGGTGCGGCGTTCGAGATGGAAGCGCAACGACAGCTGATGCATGTGCACGAAGGTGCGGAAGGCAAGCTGGCGCACCGCATGCTGGCCGACACGGGCAAACAGCGCATCGCGCAGTTGGTTGAAGCCGAGTTGGACGAGCCTCAGCACATTATAGGCAACGACCAGCATCACCGGGGCAAGCATGAACGACGGCAGCGGCGGGGGTGTTTTGAAGCCGCCCGCCAGCGCATCGGTTGCCCATTTGAAGAAATAGGGACCGGCGACCAGCGTCACCTTGGCCACGACCAGCAGCAGCGTCGCCCAGGTCACCCGTGCTCTGAGGTCGGCGCGGTCGGCCGGCCACATATAGGGCCAGAGGTTGCGCAACGTCGCGAGTGTCGAGGTGTCGGCGGAGACGGTTTTTTCGGCCACTTTTCTTGCCTTTTGGGTGAGAGGGTCAGCGGCCGGAGCAGCAGGAATTGATGAGCGCGCCGAGCGATTCCGATACATCGGCAAGTGCCGCGCGATCGACAGCATAGCGCGATCGCTGACGGTCGGGCTCGAACCGGACCAGGCCGGCCTCGACCAATATTTTCAAATGCTGTGAGATGGTCGACTGCGCCAGATCGAAATGATCGACGACCTCACGGCAGCAGCAGGAATTGCTGGCGGACAGATGCTTCAGTATCTCGATCCGGGCCGGATGCGAAAGCGCTGCGAACCGGGCCGCGACAGCGCGACTGTCCGGCATGCGGCCGGACGGTGCCGAGACGGCGTGGTCTGGTATGGGGAAGCACTCTGTCATCGTTCATCGGCGATAGACGATGACCGATGACAGGGCAAGCTAGGCCGATGGGTAGATCGCCGGAATTGCCGGTCTCCCTACTCCGTCTTCGTCGCGGTGGTCGCCTGTTCACCCATCGCCTTGAAGTCGGCGGCTTCGCCTTCCTTCGACTTTTCCGGGACTTTGAACACCTGCCCCGGCCAGATGCGGTTCGGATTCCTAATCTGGTCCTGGTTGGCGAGGTATATGGTGGAGTAGCGCGTGCCGTGACCATAGATCCGCCGTGAAATCCGCCACAGTGTATCGTTGCGACGGATGATGACCGCGCCATCGGCATGTTCGAGCTTGGGCGACACGATTTCGGGCACGTCGCTTGGCGGCGTGGCTGCCGCGACGACGGCCGGAGCCTCGGTGGCCGGTGCGGTCTCCGCTGGAGCAGCGGCGGCAACAGCAGGCGCCGGAGCGGCTGGTGCTTCCGCAGCAGGTGCAGCGGGCTTGGTCGCGGCGGGGGCAACAGCGGCGACCGCCTCGCCCGGCTCGCGCTCGAAGGGCACGGCGGCGCGAGCCACCACCTTCACGCCATCGGCATCGAGGCCATCCACATGAATGGTATAATTGCCGACCGGAATGTCGCGCGTCGCCTCGACCAGGAAATGGCCGTCCGACGAGGTCTGTGCGTCGCCGAGCAGAATGTCGTTGGCGTAGGCGCGCACCTTGCGGCCCGGATCGGCGAGACCGGCGACAAAGATCTTGTTGCCTTCGATCTCGACCGCCTCGACGACGATCTTGGGTTCGGCCACAGCCGCCGCGGGCGCGGCCGGCGCCGCCGGATCGGGTTTTGCTTCAACCACGGCTGGCGCGGTCGCCGCCGGCGCGGCGGTCGCTGGAGCGACCGTCGCGGGCGCTTCAGCAGCCGGAGCGGCGGCCTGGTCGCCGGTTGCCGGCGCAGGCTTTGTCTCGGGCGCCGGGACCGTCAGCAGTTCGGCCGGCTTGCCCGGTTCCTCGACCATGGCCAGCACCTGACCAGCCGCATTCGCGGGTACCGAGACCACAGCGGTCTGCCCCGAGGCGGTCACCACCGTGCCGACCGTCGAACGCAAGGCGATTGTATAATCGCCGGGCTTCAGCGGATCATCGAGCACGATGACAAAGGCACCATTGGGACCAGCCACCGTCGAGCCGATCACCATCGTGCCGTTGAGGATCTCGACCTTCGAGTTGGGCGCCGCGTTGCCGGCAATGACAATCGAGCCGTTGCCCTCGACGCGAACGACGTCGAACGTCGGGGCGATCGGACCCGCCGTCGCGGGCGTCGCAGGCGCCGCCGCATCGGTTGCGGGCGCTGCCGGGGCTGTCGCCTGGGGTGCTGTGGCCGGAGCGGCCGGCACCGCCGGAGCCGGCAGGCGCCCTTCCGTGGCCGGCTTCGGCGTCGCGGGCGGCGTCAAGGCCGCGACTTCCGCCGGCGGCGTTGGATGAAGATACGGGTCGAGCGCGCCCGATACATAGGCGGTTCCCGCGGCCGCGACGGTCCCACCCGCCGCGAACAGGAACGCCTTCAATGGATTGATTGCCATATTTCCCTACCCCTTAGCCACCTAACGCCGGTCTAGCGTGTTTTGCCATGACCGACAAGAAAAAGCCCGGCCTTCTCAGCCCTTGGGGCTTGACCGCGCTTTCAGACCCAATCACCAATCATCGGCATGAACACGATTCGATCCGTCTGCGTCTATTGCGGCTCGTCTCCGGGCCGCGATGAAATTTATGCCAAGGCCGGTCACCTGCTTGGACGCTCAATTGCCAAGGCAGGACTGCGGCTGGTCTATGGCGGCGGCACCAAAGGCATCATGGGCGCCGTCGCCGAAGGCGCACTCAAGGCCGGCGGCAAGGTGACGGGCATCATTCCGCGCTTCCTCATCAACAAGGAAGCAACCGAAACCGCGCTTGACCGGCTCGACGAGTTGTTGATCACCGACAACATGCACGAGCGCAAACATAAGATGTTCGAGAAATCCGACGCCTTTGTGGCGCTGCCTGGCGGCATCGGCACAGTCGAGGAGATCGTCGAGATCATGACCTGGGCGCAACTTGGCCATCACCGCAAGCCGATCGTCTTCGGCAATGTGAACGGATTCTGGAATCCGATGACGGCGTTGCTTGACCACATGGCGGCGGAAGGCTTCATTCATACCGCGCAACGTGTGAAGCCGCTGGTCGTCAACGATCCCGAGGCTATCGTCGCCGCCATCATGGTGGCCGGGTCCTCGGTCGATGCACCGACGGAGGGCGTCCAGTCGGTGATCGACAAGATGTAGAGTCACGGGAGTGGGGCAGTAGGTTTGCAGTCTCCGAGTGTACACTTTCCCCTACTCCCCTACTCCCCTCCCTCCGGGCAGCCTCCCGCAGGTCAGTGATCACCACGCGCCGGTCCTGCCGCCGCCAGGCGAGGTGGATGGACACCGTGCGCCCGAACCATGGCATGTCGCGGAACAGGATCGAGGGCGGCGCGGCGGTGCGCAGGCTTGCCTGCACGGTGGCGAGACCGAGGCCGGCGCTGACAAGCCCGAGTGAGGTCAGCGGGTCCGCCGTCTCGTAAGCGATGTCGGGCGTAAAGCCAGCCTCTGCGCAAGCGGCCAGGAACTGGCCACGATTGGTGTCGTCGGGCTGGCGCACCACGGTGATCCAGACGCGGCCGTCGAGATGATGCGGCTGGATATCAGCCACATCGGCGAGCGGATCGTCTTCGGGAATGGCCAGCACCAGCGGCTCGTGGCGCAATGGCGTGCTGGCGATGTCAGGGTCCTCGGCCGCCGCGGGGGCATACACCAAACCAAGATCCAGCAACCGCTGCCGAAGCCCCTCCATCTGCGCCGCCGAGCGCATGCTTCTCAACTGCAGATGAAAATCCGGCCGGTCGCGGCGGAACTGGCGCAGCATGCCGGCGACAAGCCCGGCATGGACCGCCCCCTCGACATAGCCGATGGCAAGACGCCCAATGGAACCGCTGGCCAGATTGCGGCCAAGTTCCTCCAGCCGGCGCGCATTCGACAGCAAGGCACGGGCTTCGGTCAGGAAGGCGCGGCCCTCGGCATTGAGATGAACGCGCTGCTTTGCCCGCTCGAACAGGGGGACACCAAGCTGTCGCTCCAGCTGCATGATCTGCCGGCTGAGCGGCGATTGCGAGATATGCAGCAGTTCGGCGGCTCGACCGACATTGCCGGTTTCGGCGACGGCGACGAAATATCTGATCTGGCGAAGGTCGAACACCTTTAGCTCCTCGAAACCCAAGTCCTCTCAGGTCTTAACATTAGCCTAATCAGTCTTGGACAGTCTGACCATCCGGCGCGATATTTCCTGTCATCAACCGCTGACAACAGGAGACCGAAATGCAGTTCCTTGCCCTTCTCACCCGCAACACGGAAAAGTTCGCCGACGCCGACTTCGCACCCCTTCTGCCTGGCGAGGCAGAGCAGCGCCGCACCCTCTATGCCGAAGGCGCGGTGCGCCAGATCTGGAATCGCGGTGACATTCCCGGCAGCGGCATGATGTTCGAAGCCGGCAGCGATGCCGATGTGCGCGGCCATCTCGCCACCTTGCCGCTGGTCAAGGCCGGCATGATGGACATTGCCGCGATCGTGCCGCTCAACCCCTATCCGGGGTTTGGGCCGAAACGCTGAGGCTGACGGCCGCGACAACCGAGGCCGCCGGCCAGGCACGAGGCGACAAAGCGCCTTGCATGTCGTCAAGCCACGCGGCACGCTGGTGCTGCCGCTTGCCGAGGTCAGACGAGCCTTCGCGCTGGCGGCGATAAATCGCAATCGATGAAGGTGCAAAATTGCATTCGACTGACTATCTCGGCCGCCTGTTCGGCCTCGAGGGCAAGCATGCCTTCATCACCGGCGCCAGCCGCGGCCTGGGCCTGGCCTTCGCCGAGGCGCTTGCGAGCGCGGGCGCTCGCGTCACGATCGGCGGCCGCAAGGCCGACGATTTGAAAACGGCCGCAGACAGGCTGCGCGCCGCGGGCCATTCGATCGCCGAAGCGGTGATCGACGTGACCGACACCCAGTCGGTCGACCAGGCGATCGCAGCGGCGGAAACCGGCACCGCACCGATCGACATCCTGGTCAACAATGCCGGCATCCAGCGACGGGCGCCGCTGGAGACCTTTAGCGACGCCGACTGGGACGCGCTGATGGCCACCAACCTGGACGGCGTGTTCAAGGTGAGCCGGGCCGTCGTAAAGGGCATGATCGCCCGCCAAAGGGGGGCGATCATCAATGTCTCCTCGGTGCAGAGCGTGCTCGCGCGCCCCTCGATCGCGCCTTACGCGGCGAGCAAAGGCGCCATCACCATGCTGACCAAGTCGATGGCCGGCGAATGGGGCCAGCACGGCGTGCGCGTCAACGCCATCGCGCCGGGCTATTTCATGACCGAGCTCAACTCCGCGCTGGTCGCTGACGAGACATTCTCCGCCTGGCTGACCGGCCGCACACCGATGCGGCGCTGGGGCGAAGTGAGGGAACTCGCGGGGGCCGCCGTATTCCTGGCGTCCGACGCCGCCAGTTTCGTGAGCGGACAGACGCTGCTGGTGGATGGCGGGATCACCAGCGTCCTGTAGGCGGCACGCCGTCACGAAACAGTCACACTAAATCGGGCATGCCATGCTAGAAATGGCGCTTGGCCGCCCCCGCGACCCCGACCGCATCAGAGACCGGCGAAGCCGCCATGAACATCGCCCTCCCCTCCGAAGGCACTGACCTGTCGCCTTACCTGCCCGATGAGCACGGGCTGTTCTTCATCTACCACTTTACCACCGAGGGCGCGCGTACCCGGGATGCCGCAGCCGCACACTGGACATGGCGCAGCTACCAGCTTTCCGACATGCGCGCCCGTCACGAGATCGGCGCCGATCAGGCGTTGCCGGCGCCGGTGCGCGAAGCCTTCCTGAGCGCCAGCCATGGCTGTCACATCGATCTCGAGGATGACTGGCTTTATGGCGATCTGCCGGACCTGCGCCATGACTATTCGGCGGAAGCCGGCGGGCTTGGTCATTTCCGCTTTGCCTTGAATGACACGATGCTGGTCGGCGCCCGCAAACAACCGCTGCAATCGGTCGACAACATCCGCAAGGCGATCGAGAACGGATCGCGCAAATTCCGCTCTCCGGCCGAGCTGATCGAGGCTGTCGTCGGCCAGTCGTTCGACGGAATGGCCGCCGAACTCGCGACACTCAGCGACAGTCTCGACGGCATCGAGGACCGTATCGTCTGCGACGCATGGCACAATGAGCGGCAAGCGCTGGTCGATGCACGCCGGCACCTGGTGGTCATCCATCGGCAGATGGCGACGCTGACAAATCTGTTTCGCCATCTCGACCATTCGCACCGCAACGACCTGCCGGATTCGATCAACGACATGGCCGCGCGGCTGTCGCATCGCGCCCAGACGTTGCACTATGACGGCGAGCAGTTGCAGGCGCGCACGCGGCTGCTGCAGGACGAGCTGATGGCCAAGCTGACGACGCAGTCGAACCGGCTGCTCTATGTGCTGTCGGTGATGACGGCGGTGCTGTTGCCGATGACCATCATCTCGGGCCTGTTCGGCATGAATGTCGGCGGCTTGCCGCTGGTCAACACCCCATTGGGCTTCTGGGTGGTCACGGCCGTATCGCTGCTGATCGCGGGCGTGACCTATCTTTTCGTCAGGCGGCTCGGACAGATGTAGCCCGGCGCGCCGTCGCCAGCATGGACCAGGAATAGATCGCCAGCGCCGCCCAGATCAGCGCAAAGGCGATGGCCTGCGTGGTGCCGAACGGCTCGTCGAAGATCAGCACGGCGATCAGAAACACCATGGTTGGCGCTATGTACTGCATGAGGCCGATGGTCGACAGGCGCAGCAGCTTGGCGCCGAAGGCGAACAGCAGCAGCGGCACGGCGGTCACCGGCCCGCAGCCGATGAGCAGCGCTGTGTCGGTACCACTGCCCGAGACGAAATGATCCTGTCCGGTGGCGATCAGGAAGATGATGTAGCCCAGCGCCGGCACCGACAGCAAAAGCACTTCGAGCAGGAAACCCTGGCTGGGACCGATCGGCAGGGTCTTGCGGAAGAAGCCGTAGGCGGCGAAGGAAAACGCCAATGCCAGCGACACCCAGGGCAGCTTGCCGCCCTCGATTGTCAGCACGCCGACGGCAACCGCAGCAAGCGCCACCGCCGCGATCTGCAGCCGATTGAGGCGTTCACCGAGCAGCAACGCGCCGACGACGACGCTGACCAGCGGGTTGATATAGTAGCCCAGCGCGGTCTCGACGGTGCGATCGACGGCGATCGCCCAGACATAGATGCCCCAGTTGACCGAGATCAGCGCCGCCGTCAGCGCCGCCATGGCGATGGTGCGGGGGGAGCGGATCGCCGCCTTGAAGTCCGCCGTGCGGCCGGCCCAGATCAGGACCGCCGCGGCAATCGGCACCGACCAGACGATGCGATGTGCAATCACCTCTGCAAGCGGCAGATGCGCCACCGCCTTCATGTAGAAGGGCAGCAATCCCCACAAGAGATAGGCACCCAGCGCCAGCAGGAAGCCGCGGCGGGCTTTTGAATCTGCATCGGGGGTAATTGCTTCAGCGGCCATGGCCCAACGCTATGGCCCAGTAACCTTGGCAAGACCATCGCAAAGTTCTGATGGATCAATGGACTTTCGCTGATGGTTCAAACTTACTCCGCCGCCACCAGACCCGCCATTTCGCGGTTCTTCATCAGCTTGTAGATGATCGAATCCATCAGTGCCTGAAACGAGGCGTCGATGATGTTTTCGGAAACGCCGACCGTCCACCAGCGGGCGCCGGTGCCGTCATGCGATTCGATGAGCACGCGGGTAATGGCCTCGGTACCGCCATTGAGGATACGCACCTTGAAGTCGGCGAGTTCGAGATCGGCGATCTCGTTCTGGTATCTGCCGAGATCCTTGCGCAGAGCGATGTCGAGCGCGTTGACGGGGCCATGGCCCTCGGCCACCGACATCTTCTCCTCGCCTTCGACCAGCACTTTGACGACCGCTTCCGACACGGTCTTCAACTGGCCATTGGCATCGAAGCGGCGCTCGATCATGCAGCGGAACGAGGTGACGTGGAAGAACTCGGGCAGGCCATGCAGCATCTTGCGCGCCAGGAGCTCGAACGAGGCGTCGGCGCCCTCATAGGCATAGCCCGACGCTTCACGCTCCTTGACCACGGATATCAGGGCATCGAGCCGGTGATCGTCCTTCGGCACATCGATGCCGCGCCGCTTCAACTCGGCGAGGAAATTGGCCTTGCCGCCCTGGTCGGAGACCATGACGCGGCGGCGGTTGCCGACCGATTCCGGCGGCACGTGCTCATAGGTCGCCGGCTCCTTGGCCAGTGCGGAAGCATGGATGCCGGCCTTGGTGGCGAAGGCGGACGAGCCGACATAGGGTGCCTGCGCTTCCGGGGCGCGGTTCAGCAATTCGTCGAAGGCGCGGGACAGCCTGGAGATGCCGGTCAGCGCCTCAGCTGAAATTCCAGTCTCGAAGCGGTCGGCGAAAGCCGGCTTCAGCGCCAGTGTCGGCACGATCGAGATCAGATTGGCATTGCCGCAACGTTCGCCGATGCCGTTCAGCGTACCCTGCACCTGGCGCACGCCAGCCTCGACGGCGGCAAGGGAATTGGCCACCGCCTGGCCGGTATCGTCATGGGCGTGGATGCCGAGATGCTCGCCCGGAATGCCCGCGGCGATGACCTTTTCAACGACTACCCGCACTTCCGAGGGCTGCGTGCCGCCATTCGTGTCGCAAAGCACAACCCAGCGCGCGCCGGCTTGATAGGCGGTTTTCGCACAGGCCAGCGCATAGTCCGGGTTGGCCCTGAAGCCATCGAAGAAATGCTCGCAGTCGACCATCGCTTCCTTGGCCGAAGCGACCGCCGCTTCGACCGAGGCCTTGATTGACTCCAGGTTCTCCTCGTTGGTGCAGCCGAGCGCCACGCGAACATGGTAATCCCAGCTCTTGGCGACGAAGCAGATGGCGTCCGACTTCGACTGGACGAGTGCCGCGAGCCCGGGGTCGTTGGAGGCCGATACCCCCGCGCGCTTGGTCATACCGAAGGCGACAAATTTGGCGCGGGCCGTGCGTTTCTGCTGAAAGAATGCAGTGTCGGTCGGATTGGCGCCGGGATAACCCCCTTCGACATAGTCGAAGCCGAACTCGTCAAGCAATTTTGCAATCGCGATCTTGTCCTCGACCGAAAAGTCGATGCCCGGCGTCTGCTGGCCATCGCGGAGCGTGGTGTCGAAGAGATAGAGGCGCTCGCGGGACATGGTCATTTGCCTGCAAACTTGTCCGTCGCGCGGATCAGTTGATCGAGGATGCCCGGCTCCGAATAGGCATGGCCAGCGCCTTCGACCAGATGAAAGTCCGCCTTCGGCCACGCCTTGTGCAGCGCCCAGGCGTAGCGCGCCGGGCACGGCATGTCGTAACGGCCATGGACGATGGTGCCGGGGATGTCCTTGAGCTTCCCGGCATCGCGCAGCAACTGCCCCTCCTCCAGCCAGCCGGCATGGACGAAATAGTGGTTCTCGATGCGGGCGAAGGCGACAGCGTAGTCGTCCTGGCCAAACGGACCGCTGGTTTCAGGCTCCGGCAGCAGGGTGATCGTCTCGCCTTCCCACAGGCTCCAGGCGCGGGCAGCCTCGACCTGCGCCTTGCGGTCGGACCCGACCAGCCGCTTGCGGTAGGCGGCCATCATGTCGCTGCGCTCGGCCTCCGGGATCGGCGCCAGGAAGCGCTCCCATTTGTCGGGGAACATCTCTGAGACGCCGAACTGATAGTACCATTCGAGCTCCGCGCGGGTCAGCGTATAGATGCCGCGCACCACCAGTTCGCTGACGCGATCAGGGTGTGTCTCGGCATAGGCGAGCGCCAGCGTCGAGCCCCAGGAGCCGCCAAACACCAGCCATTTATCGAAGCCGGCCATTTCGCGCAGGCGTTCGATGTCTGCAACGAGATGCCAGGTCGTGTTGGCCTCCAGCGAGGCGTTCGGCGTCGACTTTCCACAGCCGCGCTGATCGAACAGGATGACATCGTAAAGCTTGGGGTCGAACAGCCGCCGGTGTTTTGGCGAGATGGTGCCTCCCGGCCCGCCATGCAGGAACACCGCCGGCTTGGCGCCCTTGGTGCCTGACCGCTCCCAATAAACCCTATGGCCATCACCGACGTCGAGCATCCCCGACTCGAACGGTTCGATTTCCGGGTAGAGAGTGCGCAAGCTCATAGTTTCAGGCCCTGTTGCGGCCAATTGGCCGTTTCGTGATCGGGATGCTGGAAGGAGATGATCTGCTCCTGCCGCGCGTAATAGTCGGGATCATCGTGGACAGGCTGATCGAAGATCGTCTCGACCCAAGGCAGCCGTGCCGCGTAGTTGACCTGGATCCGCGGCGCCAGATCCGAGCGGTCGTCGAACGCGCCGATGGCAATCTCGAGCCCGCCGGGCTGGCGATAGGTCAGCGGCGTGCCGCAACGGGCGCAGAATCCGCGATCGATGTTGACCGAAGACTGGAAATAGCTTGGTTCTTCATGGGTCCATTCGACGCCGTCCTTGGGCACCGTCACTAAGGCGCCGAAGAAGGAGCCGAACTGTTTCTGGCACATGCGGCAATGGCAGATGGACGCGCGTCCCAGCGCCCCCTTGATGCGGAAGCGCACGGCGCCGCATTGGCAGCCGCCGGTTCGGACGGTCTCGGTCATGGTCTTTCCTCCGGCGGCCATTGGTCGGTGTCGTGGTCGGGATGCTGATAGGAGACGAGTTCGGCGAGATAGGGGGCCGAGCCAATATCCGCCATCGTGTCCTCGCCCGGCAATCGCGGTATGGAATCCACATAGGGCAGTTTTGCTTCCGTGCCCCATTGAATGGTCGGCGCGATACCAGCCGGATCGTCGAAGGCCGCGATCGCCAGCGCCATGCCGTCGGGCGCCTCGAAGGTCAGCGGCGTGCCGCAGTCGGCGCAGAAGCCGCGCCAGGCGGCATTGGAGGAACGGAAACGCTTGGGCTCGCCGCGCGTCCAGTCGACCTTTGCGCCCCGCACCGAGACCAGCGGCAGGTAGAAATTGCCGCTCGCCTTCTGACACATGCGGCAGTGGCAGACCGAAGCGTCGCCAAGCGCGCCTTCGACGCGGAAGCGCACCGCCCCGCATTGGCAGCCGCCGGTGTAGACCGGCCGGTTGTCGAGGCTCATCGGCTTTCACTCCGGATCATGACAGACCGCCTCGACATTGTTGCCGTCGGGATCGAAGACGAAGGCGCCGTAGTAGTTGGGGTGATAGTGCGGACGCAGGCCCGGCCCGCCATTGTCCCTGCCGCCGGCTGCAAGGGCGGCAGCATGGAAGGCGTTGACCTCGGCGCGGCTGCGCGCTGTGAAGGCGACGTGCTGGTGATCCCGAGGCTTTTCCCTTGCCGCGCTCAGCCAGAACACCGGCCGGTCGCGGCCATAACCGCCAACCTTGGTGCCGCCGGTATATTCCTGCGGCACCATGTAAAGCAGCGAGGCGCCCAAAGGCGCCATCGCCTTGTCATAGAAGGCCTTGGAAGCATCGAAATCGGAAACGGCGATGCCAAGATGATCGATCATGGAACGAGCTCCTCCGTTGCTGGTTGGCTTGCCGGCATCACAGCATCGGCCAAACCGGCCACGATCACGATGTGCTGGCAGACATTGTCGATATCGCGGATGACGTCGTCATTCCAGAAGCGCAGGATGGTCCAGCTCAGCGCTTCAAGCTTCGCGGTACGCGCCGCATCCATCTCCGAGGCTTTGGCCGTTGTATGTTGGGAGCCGTCAATCTCGACGATCAGTTTTCTGGTCGGGCAAGCAAAGTCGACGATGTAGCCACCGATCGGCATCTGGCGCCTGAAAGCCAGCCCCATAAGGCGATGTGCACGTATCTCATTCCAAAGTTTGAGTTCGGCATCGGTCATTGCCTTGCGCATCTTGCGCGCATTGCCACGATTAAGGGGAGATACGAGATGATGGGTCATCGCGAGGCGCCCCCCTCTGTCCTGCCGGACATCTCCCCCGCAAGGGGGGAGATTGGACGTCGCTTCGGCTTTCGCCAATCGCCGACGTTGAAGATTCGGCGCCATCGATGAAGCTGCCGATCTCCCCCCTGGAGGGGGAGATGCCCGGCAGGGCAGAGGGGGGCGCCTCGCGATGACCTCTCCATTCCCGCCGTCACCCTCACCGCTTGATCTCCCACGTCGTCACGCGCTCGCCGGTGACCGGGTCCTTGCCGTCCTTCAACTGTACACCTTGCGCCAGAAGTTCATCGCGCACGCGATCGGCCTCTGCCCAGTTTTTCGCAGCGATAAGCGTCAGGCGCTCGGCAATCGCTTTGGCGACCACGGTTTCGTCCACTTTGGTCGCGCCAATATCGAAGCCAAGGAAGGTGAGCGCAGTCTTCAATGCGACGGCGGCGGCGTTGTCGCCGTTACCGTCAAAGTCGCTCGCCTCGCCGGCAAGCTGGGTGAGTTGCTGGAAGGCCGCGTAGGTCGCAAGATCATCCGACAGCGCCTCCACCACCTCAACCGGCAACTGACTTCCGGCGGCCGGCGCCAGATCCGCCGCGCGTTTCCATTTGCGCAGCGTGTTTTCCGCCTCCTCCAGCTTGCGCACGGAAAAGTCGATCGGTTCGCGGTAATGCGTCATCAGCATCGCCAGCCGCAGCACATCGCCGGGCCATTTGCGACCACCAAAAGTGTCGGTCTCCAGCAACTCGTGGATCGAGTAGAAATTGCCGAGGCTCTTCGACATCTTCTGGCCCTCGACCTGCAGGAAGCCATTGTGCATCCACACATTGGCCATGACCGACGTGCCGTGGGCGCAGCGCGACTGGGCGATCTCGTTCTCATGGTGCGGGAAGATCAGATCGAGGCCGCCGCCATGGATATCGAAGACCTCGCCGAGATAGGCGGCCGACATGGCCGAGCACTCGATATGCCAACCGGGCCGGCCCCTGCCCCATGGACTTCGCCAACCGGGCTCCTCCGGCGACGACAGTTTCCACAGCACGAAATCGCCGGGGTTCTTCTTATGCGCGTCGACGGCGATGCGGGCGCCGGCCTGCTGCTCGTCGAGATTGCGTTTCGACAATTGCCCGTAGTCCGGCATCGACGCCGTATCGAACAGCACTTCGCCCGCCGCGACATAGGCATGGCCGCGCCCGATCAGGCTTTGAATCAAGGTGATCATGTCAGCCTTGCCGTCGGCGCGGGGCTCGACGAATTCGGTGGCGCGCGGCTCGACCGTCGGCTCCAGGCAGCCAAGCGTCGCGACATCCCTGTGGAACTGATCGGCCGTTTTTTCGGTAACCCGCCGGATCGCCTCGTTGAGCGAAAGCGCCCCTGAAGCGATCTCGCCGCCGAAGTCCCGCAAGGCGCGTGCGTTGATCTTGTCGTCGACGTCGGTGATGTTGCGCACATAGGTGACGTGCGTCTCGCCATGGAGATGGCGCAGCAGACGAAACAGCACGTCGAAGACGATCACCGGCCTGGCGTTGCCGATATGGGCGAAGTCGTAGACGGTCGGGCCGCAGACATACATGCGCACATTTCGCGGATCGATCGGCACGAAGTCCTCTTTCGTGCGCGTCAGCGTGTTGTAGAGGCGCAGGCCCTGCGATGCGTCAGACATTCCATGCCTTCCCGGTTTCTGAACTTCTTGTCTGGATGGAGCCAGCCCAGCGCCGAGGCGCAAATCTGGCTCCAGCCTGCTGGCCGGGGCGTTTGTCCAATCTGGGGAAAGATGAGGCGAAAACGTCCGGACCAGCGCGAGGCTAGCCAATAATGCAAATGCCACAAATGGCGAAAGACGTTTTCATGGGCGGCTTTATCGCCTTGGCCGGTGTTGCCGTCAAGTCGCTGATCCCGGGAAAAACGTCGCAAAGACTGGCAAACGCATCGCCCGATCACACGGAATCAGCCAATGAAACATTTTATTAAACATGTCGGCACGGTCATGAAACATTCGCCCGCTAGATCACCAAGCGTCACGATTTGGTCGGATTCGGCGACCAAATCGCATACACGAAAACGTTATCTGGGAAGAGAAACATGCCTCGAAGCAAGCAGGAAGCCAACCGCGCCAAGCAACCGGCGCTGGCCAATCACTATCGTGCGATCGGCCCGGCAGCTATCGTCGCCGCCCTTCTTCACACCGCCAAGAAGAACAAGCCGGCGCAGAAGATCGTATCGCCCCGCGCCGCCTGAAGCGGCGCTCCGGCCGACGCAATCGCCGGCCCCGAGGGGCGCGAACAAGCGCCCTGATTTAAGGCCCCGACGGGCTTCGCTAGAACAGCGTCATTTGACTGTCGTCCGCGCCGGGTTTCTTGCGCCTGGCTTTCTCGGGCTCAGGTCCGATCTCGCCCCTCTCTTGTATCTCCGGTCCGGTGTTGGCGACCTTGTTGACGAGGTCGGAGACGGGAATCGCCTCGAAGAAATCGGGCTTCGCCGGCCGCAGCAAATCAGCGACATCGCGCGGTTCGCGCGTACGGCAATCCAGCCAGCGGGCAAAGTCGGGGATATCGATCACCACCGGCATCCGGTCATGGATATGGGCGATGTCGGCATTGGCGTTCACGGTCAGGATGGCGCCGGTGTCCATCTCCGAGCCGCCCGGCTCGGCATAGGTTTCGATCAGACCGGCAAAGGCGACCAGCCCGCCATGCCGCGGCCGGATCCAATAGGGTTGCCCCTTCTTGCCTCCGGTCTGCCGCCACTCGTAAAAGCCGGATGCCGGCACCAGCGCGCGCCGATGGCGCATGGCGGCCTTGAATGAGGCCTTTTCGATTGCGCCTTCCGAACGCGCGTTGAACAGCAGCGGAAATTCCCTGGTGTCCTTGACCCAGGCGGGAAGGAGGCCCCAGCGCACCAGCATCGGCTGCCGGTCCGGCAGGTTGGAGCCCGGAGCCCGCGGCGCGCCGGCGGTCGCCATCAGGACCGGCTGTGTCGGCGCGATGTTGTAGCGGGCCGGGAAATCCTCCAGCTCGGCAAGGCCCAGGAAGGCGGCGGTCTGGTCCGGCGTGGCGGTCAAGGCAAAACGTCCGCACATGATGGAGCCTTTCGAATGGTTCGGCTTCGAAAGTGGCTATGGAACCGGTGTTGCGCAACCGGTAATGCTTCCCCTTACCGGGCGGTCCACAACAGAGCGGTCCTCGAATGAGCCTGATCATGAACGAAGCACGCAAGACACTTCCCGCCGTCTCGGTCGCCGTCGTGCGCGGCGACAGCGTACTCCTCGTGAAACGGGCACGGCCGCCTTCGCAAGGGTTCTACGCCTTTCCCGGCGGCAAGGTCGAAGGCGACGAGACACTGGAGGACGCGGCACGGCGTGAACTGATGGAAGAGACCGGCTTGCGCGCCACCGGTTTGCGCCCGCTTCGGCAAATCCACATCGACGGCAGGGACGACAGCTACCCGGTCGATTATCTCCTCACGGTGTTCGGCGCCGCCTATGCCGGTGGCGAGGCCGTGGCCAGCGACGACGCCGAGACAGCTGCCTTCTACACACTTAAAGAAATGACCCTGTTACCGCTTGCCGGCTCGGTGTTGGCGGTCGCCGAGGAACTCCTCGGTCACATTCAAACACGCTGACGCAGCACTGAAAAATCGCCTTGCAGGCGACAAATTGTTTCGTCACAACGCTTATGTTGTCTCGCCAGCCACGGTTTAGGCCATTCGGCGGACCGTAGCGGCTTTGGGCTTATGAACCGTCCGTCAATACTCCTCGCCATTTGCCTTGCCGTCAGCGCGGCCGTCCCGGTACGGCCCGCGTTCAGTGCCGAGTCGCCGTTCGAGCCGGGGCTGATGCGATTGGCGGAGGTTCTGGGGTCGCTGCATTTCCTGCGCAATCTGTGCGGGGAGAAAGGCGACCAGTGGCGGGGCGAGATGGAAAAACTGCTCGATTCGGAAAATCCCGATCCAGAACGCCGCGCCCGCTTCATCGCCAGCTTCAACCGCGGCTATCGCTCCTTCGGCGGCACCTACACCCAGTGCACTGCTTCGGCCGCTGAAGCCATCAGCCGTTATATGAAGGAAGGTGAGACGCTGTCGCGCGACATCGCCTCGCGTTATGGCAACTGAGCATCCATCAACAGATATCAGGCGCGTCGGCAAGGATCGTCGGCATATCCTACTTGTGCCTGTCCATGTCTTGGTGCAATTCTGATGTTGCACTTCTGCAACAGCGTTAATCAAACGTTACCACGCGAATGCGGAATTAACTCAAACTGAAGGTTTTCGCCCCGCAGGCCGGCCTAATCGGCTAAGTTTGATCCGGGTTGAAACGCAGCTTCGCCAAACACAATTGGCCCCTGTAAAACGCGACCAAAAAAATGTCGTATTTACAGATACTTACTTGGCGCTGCCTATGAATGGAACAGATCAAGCCTGATCCACACTGATGGGTTGCCGCTTGAAAGGGTGGACATCGCTTATGGAACATGCTGCCAACGACATCGACGCGCTGGTCAGGGAAGAGAAGCGCCTGACGGCGGTTGAGAGCCACAGCGAAGCCTGGGCGGAAGGCCTTTCGGCCGGCATCGAGCCCGAGATCATTGCCGAGGCGGCGCTCGAAACGGCATTCGGCGAAATGCTGCGCGCCAATGGCGAGACCTCGGCCCTTGCCCTGCTGGACCGTATGCGTGAAAAGGTGATTGCTGGCGCCTTCGAACCCGAGCGGCTGCGGCACTGAACCAACATCAGGTTCTTTGACGAGTAGATGCCGACCGGGCACCATGCCCGGGAGCAGGGAGATAGGGGCAGTGAATTTTCCGATGTCAGGCAGGCCGAAGGGTCTTGTCCTCTACATCCGCCTCGCTGCCTGCTGTGGCGCGATTGCCTTGGTGACGTGCCTGGCCAGCAGCCCTGCCTATGCGCTGAGCGAGATCAAAAGCGAAGAACTCCCCTCGCCGGTCACACCCTCGACGGACGACGACGCGTCGTCGCCCGGAGGCGCGATTCCCGTGCCTGGCCCGCTGGGAACGCCGCCTTCGGCCAGCCAACCGGCCGCTCCCGACGCCGCGGAGCCGGACATTCCGTCGGATGGCGGCAGCAACAGGCCGCGTGTCGATCCCCAGGCGCCCTTGCCCGAGGTCGTCTATGACCTCGGCAAGCTGCCCGAGTCCGTGCGACGCATGCATGACCTCATCATCGAAGCTTGCAAGAGCGGCGACATCGAGAAGCTCAGGCCTCTAATCGGCAAGGGCGACAGCATGACCCAGCTGTCGCTGGCCGACATCGATGGCGATGCCATCGCCTTCCTCAAAGGGCTGTCCGGCGACCCTGACGGCCAGGAGATCCTGGCCATTCTGGAGGAGGTGCTTAGCGCCGGCTACGTCCATGTCGATGCGGGCACGCCACAGGAACTCTATGTCTGGCCGTATTTCTTCGCGCTGCCGCTCGACAGGCTCGACGCCAGGCAGCGGGTCGAGCTGTTCAAGATCGTCACCGCCGGCGATTTCGACGACATGAAGCAGTTCGGCGCCTACATCTTCTACCGCGTCGGCATCACGCCCGCCGGGCAATGGTCCTTCTTCGTCGCGGGCGATTGAAGGCACGACCAGGCTGCAAGGTATTAAGAAGGCCTAACCGGGCAATGCCTCGGAGAACTCCACCGCCCTGCCCCGGCCGGGTGTAACGATTTCGCCCTCCCACATGACACGCTGACCGCGAATGACTGTGCCGACCGGCCAACCGGTCACCTCCTTGCCGTGATAAGGTGTCCAGCCGGCTTTCGAGCCGGCTTGCGCGTTGGTGATGGTCTCGCGCCGCTTCATGTCGACAATGGTGAAGTCGGCGTCATAGCCGGCGGCGATACGGCCTTTCCGGGCCATGCCGAAGATGCGCTGCGGGCCATGGCTGGAGAGATCGACGAAGCGCTGCAGGGTCAGCCGGCCGGCGTTGACGTGGTCGAGCATGATCGGCACCAGCGTCTGCACGCCGGTCATGCCCGAGGGCGAAGCCGGATAGGGCTTTGCCTTCTCCGCCAATGTGTGTGGCGCGTGGTCGGAGCCGAGCACGTCCACAATGCCCTGCGCAATACCATGCCAGACGCCGTCGCGATGGCGCTTGTCCCGCACCGGCGGGTTCATCTGGATCAGCGTGCCGAGCCGCGCATAATCGTCGGCGCTCAGCGTCAGATGGTGCGGCGTGGCCTCACAGGTCGCGACATCCTTGTGCCGTTCGAGGAACAGGATTTCCTCGGAGGTCGAAATGTGCAGGACATGGATGCGGGCGCGGACGTCGCGCGCGATGCGCACCAGCCGTTCGGTGCAGCGCAAGGCGGCGATCTCGTCACGCCAAACGGGATGCGATGACGGGTCGCCCTCAATGCGCTCGCCCAGGCGCTCGCGCAGCCGGAACTCGTCCTCCGAATGAAAAGCGGCGCGGCGGCGGGTATTCCTCAGGATCGAGGCGACGCTTTCGTCGTCCTCGACCAGCAGGTCACCGGTGGACGACCCCATGAAGACCTTTATTCCCGCAGCTCCCGGCAAACGCTCGAGGTCGCCGACATCCCTGGCGTTATCGCGGGTACCGCCAACCCAGAAAGCAAAATCGCAATGCATGCGGCCGCTGCCGCGCCGGAGCTTGTCGGCAAGCGTTGCCTCGCTGGTGGTCAACGGGTCGGTGTTGGGCATCTCGAAGACGGCGGTGACACCGCCGAGCACAGCAGCCCGCGATCCCGTTTCCAGGTCTTCCTTGTGCTCCAGTCCCGGCTCGCGGAAATGCACCTGGCTGTCGACGACACCGGGCAGGATATGAAGGCCCCGGCAGTCGATCGTCTCGCCGGCCGAGGCCTGGCGCAGATCGCCGATCGCGGCGATGCGACCGCCCTTCACGCCAATGTCGCGCAACCCCTCGCCGTCATGATTGACCACTGTGCCGCCTGTCAGGATGAGGTCATAGGTCATGGTGATGCTCTCTTGCGGGGGAGGTGTCAGCGGCTTACGTAATGGCCAACCGTTTTGCAAGATCAGGCTTTTATCCGCTCCATGCCCTTTGCCCTGCTGAAAGACCGCGCGCTTATCTCCGTCTCCGGCCCGGATGCCGAACATTTTCTGCAAAACATCCTGACCACCGATCTCGATGCGCTTGGCAATGGTGAGGCCAAGCCGGGCGCGCTGCTGACGCCGCAAGGCAAGATACTGTTCGACTTCCTGATCTCACGGGCAGGAGAAAACGCCTTCCGCATCGAATGCCGTGCCGACGTTTCAGACGATTTCATTCGCCGGCTGATGCTCTACAGGCTTCGCGCCAAGGTCGAGATTGCCAAGTCGGAACAAACGCTTGTCACTGTCGCGTGGGGAAAAGAGTCAATCGCCTCAGAAAGTGATTCAACCGCGGTTGCCGACAGGCGCTTTGGCGACGAAGGCGTCACGCGCTTCCATGCCGGCACAGCGGACGCCGGCGACATCGCCGCGTGGCAGGCCTTCCGCATCGCCTGCGGCATTGCCGAGAGCGGGTCCGACTATGCACTCGGCGACGCGTTCCCGCATGACGTGCTGCTCGACGAGATGGGCGGTGTCGGCTTCAAGAAGGGCTGCTATGTCGGCCAGGAGGTCGTGTCGCGCATGCAGCATCGGGGCACGGCCCGGCGGCGCGTGCTGATCGTCCAGGCTGGACTTCCTCTGCCCGCCGCGGGTGCCGAGCTCACCGTCGGCGGGCGCCCGGTCGGCACGCTCGGCTCGACCGCCACCGTGACCGGGCTCGCCATCGCCCGCATCGACAGGGTCAAGGCGGCGCTCGATGCCGGCCAGCCGGTCCTGGCGGACGACGTGCCAGTGACGCTCACCATCCCCGCCTGGGCCAAATTCAGTTTCCCGCAGGAAACCGCCGGCGCGGAGGATGCCTGATGGCGGCAGACCGCGCCGGTGCGCCACCACGCGCCTGGCAGCGCATGCTGTCCGGCCGCAGGCTCGACCTGCTCGACCCCTCGCCGCTCGACATCGAGATTTCGGACATCGCCCATGGGCTTGCCCGCGTCGCGCGCTGGAACGGCCAAACCAGCGGCGAGCACGCCTTCTCGGTGGCCCAGCATTCACTGCTGGTCGAGGCGCTGTTCAACGAGTTGGTGCCGCAGGCTTCGGCCGACGACCAGTTGGCGGCACTGCTGCACGACGCGCCGGAATATGTCATCGGCGACATGATCTCGCCATTCAAGTCGGTGATGGGCGGCAGCTACAAGGACTGCGAATTGCGCCTGCAGCGCGCCATCCATCTGCGTTTCTCGCTGCCTCCCGAACCGGCCGCTGCCCTGCGCAAGGAGATCAAGCGCGCCGACCAGATCGCCGCCTATTTCGAGGCTACGCTGCTCGCCGGCTTTTCGACCGCGGAGGCGACCGAGTTCTTCGGCCGCCCGCGCGGTTTTTCAGCCGAACGTTTCGACTTCACGCCACGCTCGGTGATCTGGGCACAGAATGCGTTCCTGAAGCGGTTTTCGGCGATCGAGACGTCAAGGCATCACGTTGCGACATCCGCATTAGGATAGAAAACGCTAAATTAACCGAAAGCGTCAACAGTGTGGTGTTCGATCAAACACCGCAGGGGCGCCTCATGCCCGTCGTCAAGGATGGTTCGATCGTCCCGGAACGGGTGGCCGGAGGCGTGGAGCGGTCGCGCCGCATTGAAGATGAGCTGCGCGAGCAGAACGAACGTTTTTCAGCCGCTGTCGAAAACATGTCGCATGGTCTGTGCATGTTCGACGCCGATGAACGCATGATCATCTGCAACCGCAACTACATCGACATCTTCCACCTCGACGCCAAGCTGATACGGCCAGGCATCCGCTTCCTCGATATCCTGCGGCACAGCGTCGATCTCGGCGTCGCCTCGCAAAGCGCCGACGAGCTCTATGCCATCCGCAAGCCCTATATCGACCAGGCGAAGCCTTCGACCTACGAAGAAATCCTGTCGGACGGCCGCATCATCCTTATCTCGCACCGGCCGCTGGCTTCGGGCGGCTGGGTCTCGATCTACGAGGACATTACTGAACAGCGGCGCGCCGAGCAGGATCTCAAGGAGCAGCATCGCCGCTTCGACGCAGCGCTCGCCAACATGTCGCAAGGCCTGCTGATGTACGACGCCGACGGCAAAATGATCGTGCGCAACGGGCGTTTTCTGGAACTGTACAACGTCACGGCGGCCGACTTCCCGCTTGGAACGACGCATCGCGACGCGCTCGAACGACTGCTGGAACTCGGCATCTACACGGAGATCGACGTCGACAGCGAAGTCGCCAAGGCCGAAGCCTGCCGGCGGGCGGGAAAAATGCATTCGACCTATCGCCATCTTGCCGACGGCAGGACGTTTCTGGTCGTGCGCCAGCCAATGAGTGGCGGCGGTTGGGTAGCGACGTTCGACGACGTCACGGAACGCCGCCTGGCCGAAGAGCGCATGACCCATCTCGCGCATCACGACATGCTGACCGGACTGCCCAATCGATCGATGTTTCGCGAGCGGCTCGACCTTGCGCTGGAGGATGTGGCCGCTACACCGCTCGCGATCTTCTCGCTCGACCTCGACCGCTTCAAGGCGGTCAACGACACCTGGGGACACCCCGCCGGCGACTGGCTGTTGAAGAGTGTGGCCGAAAGACTGCAGCGTTGCCTGCGCAATGATGCAGATATGATCGCCCGTTTCGGCGGCGATGAGTTCGTCGTCATCCAATCCAACTCCGTGGGCATTGCCGATGCCGAGAAACTGGCGAAACGCATCGTCGAGGCAATCGCAAAACCATTTCGCGACAAGGGCCGGGACATGCATGTCGGCGTCAGCCTGGGCATTGCCGTTTTCCCCGCCGATGGCCGTGACGCCGACACGCTGCTGAAGAACGCCGATACGGCGCTCTATCGGGCAAAGAACGATGGGCGAAACCTCTATCGCTTCTTCGAACCTGGAATGGACGCAGTGGTGCAGGCCCGCCGGGCGCTTGAAGTCGATCTGGAGGCGGCACTGCCGCGCCAGGAATTCGGTCTCGATTTCCAGCCCATCATGAACATCGCCTCGGGCGAGATCATCGGCGCGGAGGCCTTGATGCGCTGGCATTCACCAGCGCGCGGCAGGGTGGCGCCGGACGACTTCATTCCAGTCGCCGAAGAGACAGGACTGATCGTGCCGCTTGGCGAATGGGCGCTGAGGAAAGCCTGTGCGGTGGCGGCTAGCTGGCCGCCGGGGTTGCGCATCGCGGTCAATGTCTCGGCGGTGCAGCTCAAAAGCAGCGGGTTTGCCCGCAGCGTCATCTCGGCGCTGGCTTTTTCCGGCATGCCGGCCGGACAGCTGGAACTGGAGATCACCGAAACCGTGCTGATGGACGAGAGCAAAGCCGTGCTGAAAACGCTGCGCCAGTTGCGTGAGCTCGGTATCCGCATCGCGCTGGACGATTTCGGCACCGGCTATTCCTCGCTCGGCTACCTCAGACGGTTTCCGGTCGACAAGATCAAGATCGACCGATCATTCATTCGCGACATCGGCAACCGCGACACGGCGGCGATCGTTCGCACCATCATCGGGCTGGGTGCCGAGCTTGGCATCGTGGTCACGGCAGAGGGCGTCGAAACCGAGAGGCAACTCGACATGCTGCGCGACAATGGTTGTGTCGAGGCGCAAGGCTATCTGATCGGCGTGCCATCGGAGCCGGCCGAGATCCAGCGCCTATTGAAGTCGCGTGCGACGCGCAGCCAAACCGGCTGACGGCATCGGGACATGTCAGCTCAATGTTTCCAGGTATTTCTCGTGGAAGCTGACGTAGCCGGGCTCGACCACCTTCAGATGCCGCTCGATCAGCGCGTGAAACCGCGGCAATTGGTGAAACGGCACTCCGGGATAGGCATGATGCTCGGCATGAAACGGCATGTTCCAGGCCAGCTTGCGCACCACCCAATTGGTCAGCGTGGTTCTTGTGTTCTCCAGCATGTTGGCGACGAACGGACAGCGGCCATGCTCGGCCAGCAGATACAGGCGCAGGAATGGCTGCCCGAGTAGTGCGGGAATGATCCAGACATAGAGCAGCACGGTGAGCCGGAAATAGACGGTGAGCAGAATGACCACAGCGTAGAAGGCAATCATGGCGCGCGCCTCGGCCCGTACCTTGGGTCGACCTTTCGGCGGCACATAACTCTCCTGACTGCCACCACCTGCATTGGTGTACAGCGTCTTGACATGCCCCCACCACACCGGGAGGCCCGAGACGTGGACAATGTATTGCCGCAAGGTCTCGGGTTTGGGGAAAGCGAGCTCGGGATCGTTCTCCAGATCCTGCGTGTATCGGTGGTGAGCGAAATGGAAGTAGCGGAACCAGTCGGCCGGCAGCGCGATCGCCAGGCTGCACAGCCGCGCCACGCCGTCGTTCAGCCGCTGTGTTTCGAAAGCCGTGCGGTGAACCGTCTCGTGCAATAGCGTGAACAGGAACACGATCAGAATGCCCTGCGGCAACATCAGCAATGGCCAGAACGGCACCTTGGCCGCGATCAACGATCCAATGATGACAATCGCGCCCAAGTGAGCGCAGAGCTGGAACAGGCCCGCTACATCGGATTTGGTCGTCAGGCGATTGCGCTCTTCCGGTGTCAGTGACGCGATGATGTCGCGATGGTCCATCGGCTTCGATCCAGGCTGGAGATTGATGACGACCACTCTAGCCGGCGAAAAAGCTTTCCAAAAACGACGATTCCTGCGATTTGGATAAGGTAAGCTTATCTTATTGGGCGGCAATGGTCACATCTCCATCCCTGAAAGGGCTTCAGGCTTTCGAGGCTGCGGCACGTACGGGCAGCTTTGCCGCGGCGGCGGAGGAGCTGTCGGTTTCGGCCGCCGCCGTCAGCCAGCTTATCCGCACCTTGGAGGAGCAGATGGGCCGCAAGCTGTTTCAGCGGGTCAACCGGCGCGTTGTCCTCACCGAGGCCGGCGTGGAAATGCTGCCGCGGCTGACCGTGGCCTTTCAGGAGATCGGCAGCGTCTCGCGCGAGCTTGCCGGCGACGCATTCCGCCCGCGTCTCGTGGTATCGGTACCGCCATCCATGGCCATGGGTTGGCTTTCGCAGCGTCTGGCCGGCTTCGTCGCAAGCCATGGCGCCGCCGACATATCGCTCCGGGGCGATGACGACCCGGTGCCGTTCGACCGCGAGCTGATCGACATCAGGCTCTCCTACGGCCCGCATTATCGCGAGCATCCGACCGAGGACATTGCCAGGGATGCGGTCTACCCCGTCTGCGCGCCAAAGCTTGCCGGCATGATCAAGGCGGGCGGCGAGCCGCTCGCCGGGCTGCCGCTCATTCACACGGATTGGGGACCGACCGGCGCATCGTTTCCGGCCTGGCGCAACTGGTTCGAGGCGGCGGGCGCCCAATCTGGCCGGGCGGTACGGCGCGGGCTCTCGGCCAATTCGTCGCGCGCGGCCCTCGACCTCGCCATTTCGGGGCTGGGCCTGGCACTGGCGCAAGGGATCTACTGTGCCGAGGCGGTGGAGGACGGCCGGCTGGTCCGCCCCGCCAAGAGCGCAATTGCCCTGCGACAGCCCTATTGCCTGACCGTCCCGGAGCGAAGCGCAAGGCGCGACGTGGTGGCCGCGTTCCGCGATTGGCTGATCGATGAATGCCAGCGCGCCGTGGGCTCGCCGGCGCTGCGCTGACCGGGTGGGGCCATGATCAGAGGTGCGCGCTCAAGGCCGCCACCATGTCCTTGTTGGCCGCCACGGGCACGATCTCGAACTCGACCAGATCAGCCCATTCGATGACCCAGCGCTGCAGCAGCGTGACGTCATCGGTCTCCACCAGCAGGAAACAGCGGCTCATATCGGCCGCGATCCAGCTATGATGCACAACAAGCTCCTCCGGCTTCAGGCGGCCGCGGTCGCGGAACCGGCGATAGATTTCCTTGCGGTCGCAGCCGGTGAAATCCTCGATGACGATGAACTGCATGTTTCCCCTCGGTTGATTACCGTCCCGGCCTGTCCAGCCGCTCTAGGAACCACTGCGTCAGCCGCACCCAGACCTCATCCTTCTCGCCGGAATCCTCCCAGCCATGATCAAGGTTGGGGTTGTCGTTGACCTCGATGACGAAGACGCCGTCCTTGGTCTCCTTGAGGTCGACCCCATAGAGACCATCGCCGATACATCGCGCCGCCTTCACTGCCGTCTCGACGACATGAGGCGGCGTCTCCTTCAGCGTGAAGGTCTTGATGCCGCCCTGGTCGGGCTTGCCATTGGCCTTGTGGTTGACGATCTGCCAGTGCTTCTTGGCCATTAGATAATGCACGGCAAACAGCGGCTGGCCACCGAGCACGCCGACACGCCAGTCATATTCGGTCGGGATGAATTTCTGCGCGATCAGAAGATCGGAATCCTCGAGCCATTCGGTGGCAAGCGTCTTCAGCTCCTCGAAATTGGCGCATTTCTTGACACCGCGCGAGAATGACGAATCCGGGATCTTCAACACCAGGGGAAAACCCAGCGTCTGCGCCGCGAGTTCGAGATCGGAGGCGCCGGCGATCATCACCGTCGGCGGCACCGGCACCTTGTTGTAGGCCATCAGTTCGTTGAGATAGACCTTGTTGGTGCAGCGGATCATCGACAGCGGGTCGTCGATGACAGGCATGCCTTCCTGCTGGGCGCGGCGGGCGAAACGATAGGTATGATTGGAGATCGAGGTGGTCTCGCGGATGAACAGCGCATCGTAATTCGCGAGCTTGGCGAGATCCTTCCTGGTGATGGGCTCGATTTCGACCCCCATCTTTTCGGCGATCTTGGCCCAGTAGCGCAGCGAGGAGATTTCCGAGGGCGGCAATTCCTCATGCGGATCGACCAGCGTGGCGAAGGTGTACCGCGCCGGCGTGCGGCCCTTGGTGTCGCGCCACTCGCGGTTGGTGTAGGTCTCCAGGCATTGGATGAAGCTCTTTTCCTCGTCCTCGGTCATGCGCGCCAGCGGGTGGAAGCCGATCTTGCGGATCGAAGCCCATTCGGCGCTGTCCTTGATGTGGACTTCGAGCGCTGGCGCCCGGAACCAGTCGAACAACAGCTTGGCAAAACGGTCCCAGATCTTGGACGGGCCGATGCCGAAGAAGATGCAGACCTTCGCCGGGAATATACCGCCGAGATCCTTGCGGCATTTGTTGAGCGCCAGTTCCAGTTCCGGCAAGGCGTGCTCGTAGAGCTTGCGCTCCGACAGGTCGATCATCGTCTCGACGGTCGGGATGACCTTGTGGCCGCGCGAACTTGCCAGCAGTGACGCATAATAACCGCGGCTCTGGTAGCCGTAGTTGTTCGACAGGTTGATGACCTTCGGCCGCTGGCCGCGGAATAGCGAGGGATGCGCGAGATAGTCACGATTGGTGATGATCTTGTGCGGTGTCGCCACCTGGTCGAGATCGCTCTGCCTGCCGGTAAGAATGACCCAGGTCATTATCTCTTTCCCAAAGTGATGGCGGCACGCAGTCCGTCGCGACCGAACTGCGCCATGTTCATGAAGATGCCGTAAGGCACGGGAATGTTGGCGGCATCAAGGATGGTTTCCTGCCTTTCATCCTCGACCCACGGATCGTGGATCAGAATATGATCGCCATCATCGCCGATGGCCAGCACCCAGTGCGGCACCTTCTTGCCAAACATCAGGAAGCCGCTGATCAGCACCAGCACCAGTTTGCCACTAGCGAGAGCCGCCCTTATATCGTCGATGGTGAACGGACGGTAATTCACCGGGATGCCGTAAAGTTCCGCGCGGCGGCGAAAGTCGACCTGTGCCAGTTCCATGACCCGGCGCTTCTCCTCGCTGCGCACCGATTGCAGGAACAATGCGCCGTAGAAGGAAACGTAAATCTCCGCAGCAAGCCCGCTTTCGTACCCCGAAACGGCCAGACCGAATGGTTCGCAGCCGCCTGGTCCAGACATCATGAAGACGGTCGTTGCCTCGCGCCAGAGGCGGATTTCCATCACCGGGTCGGGTACGAAGCCACCATCGAAATTGGCCATGGCCATCATCAGGCAGCATGGACCGCAGGTGAACTCGCAGGTCTGCTGGTAGAACGGCACCCTGGTGGCGACCGGAAGGTCGCCGCGCAGGGTTTTTTCATAGCGTAGCGCCGTCGCGCCGTCTTCGTAGTACCCCGGCTCACGGCCAATCTTGCGGTAGCCGGCCTGCTCGTAGATATGGATGGCGCGGCCATTGTCCTCGCGCGCTTCGAGACGCAGCATCATGCGGTCGTGTTCGAAGGCTGCCTCTTCGGCCGCGGACAGTAATTGGCGGCCTATGCCGAGCCCGCCGAAGAACGGTCCGACGGCTATGGAATAGAGCCGCGCCACCCCACTGCCCTTGCGAAACAGCACGATCGCATAACCGCCTACGCGGCCATCGATTTCGGCGACCAGCGTCTCGGCGGTCTCCCGCTCGATGAACTGGCGGAAGGAGCGGCGGGAAATGCGGTCGCTCGAGAACACGGCTTTCTCGATGGCGGCGAGATCATCGACGTCTGACGCGCGGGCCTTGCGGATCTCGGCAGGCATGCGGCTTGAGAAAACCTCGATTGCGTTGCGGAAAACGGCCCCGGTCAAAAGCGTCGCGAACACCGGCCGAAGCGCCGGTATTCATCAAGCGCTATCGCTCCTTGATTAGGGCCGAATTGTGACAGTTTCCGCCACGACAGGGAAGCTGGCAAGCTTTGAACGCAATCGCTGTTTTCAAGTCAGTCGGCCGCGCAAGTTCGCAACCGGCTCAACTGGCCAGCCCGGCCAAAAGCTGGCCATACGCGCTCTTGGCCACGACCGCCAATTGCTCGCGCGGCAGCGAACCGACGACGGCACAGCCATAGCCCTTGTCCAGCCAGTAGACCGCCTGCGGACCGTCCTGCGCCGAAGCGTAGGTACCCTTGGCATTCTCGGTCGATTCCGCCGTCACGAAGAGGGATATGCGCTCGCCCTTGTCGTCTTCGTAAAGCAGCATCGCGGCCTTGCTTTCGCCGGCCGGCAGCAACCGGCCACCAACCAATTGGAAGCCGTTCGCGCTCAGGTCCGGCACCACCAGATTCAGGCCGATCCGGTTGGACAGCCAGGTCTGCAAATGATCCTTGTCGCTGGCCGGAACTTCCACCGCATGCCGCTTCTCGGCGGCATAGATGACGTGGGCGGCGATCGCCTGTTCGGCGAGCTGATCCTCCGCCGGATCCTCCTGCCCGAGGCCGCCGATGCCGGCAAAGTAGCCGCCAAATCCGCCCGTGGCGAGAAGCACGGCCGCAGCGGCGGCAAGCCACCAGCGTGAGCGTGGCACCACAACCTTAACAGGCGCTTCGCCGAGCACCACCTTGCGCAGGCGCACTGGTACAGCCTCATCCAGTACGCCGGCAAAAGCCGAGCGCAATGCCTCCCGGTCGGCGGTGAAGCGGGCGCTCCTGGCCTTCATCTCGGGATTGGAGTCGAGCCAGGCATCGTAGGCGGCACGTTCATCGGGCGGCAGTTCGCCGTCGAGCGCCATGTGGATGTCCCGTTCGGAAAAATCGCGGCGGATCATTTCTCGACGATCCTTATGGCTCGGCGGCGTGCTGTGTCGTCCAGCAACCCACGCAGTTCCTCACGGCCACGCGCGATGCGCGACATCAGCGTGCCCGCGGGCACACCCAGAATGTTGGCGGCTTCGGCATAGGAAAAGCCCTCAATGGCGACCATGACCAGCGCCGCGCGGCGATCCGGGCTGATCGCCTGCAATGCGTCGATGATCTCGCGCGAAGCGATGCCCTCCAACTGTTCGGGCGGCTGCGCAACCGTCTCGCCCGCCTCCAGCGGCAGCATCGCCGCTTCGCCGCGGCGATTCACCTTGCGCATCTGGTCGATGAACAAATGATGCATGATCGTAAACAGCCACCTCCTGGGGCTTTCTCCTGTCTGCCAATTGTCGAGCCGCAACAGCGCGCGCTCAAGACAGTCCTGAACGAGATCGTCGGCAGCATCGCGGTCGCGCAAAAGCGAGCGTGCGTAGCGTCGCAGGCGCGGTATTTCGCCAAGGATTGCTGCCTTTTTTTCGTTCATGACCGCTGGTTCTGAGGTCGCCCTTGTTGATCTCGATTGAACGCGCCTTCCCGGCACGGCGCAAGCGGCCAGCGCGAAGCGGTCCACCGCTCCGGTCACCCAAGCAACGAGATAACGCCGGCGGGTGCCGGTTTATTCCCGACCGGCAAGGAAAACCAATGATCGCAGGCGATTATCCTTTTTCCTTCGCCGCCCGCGTCAAAAGCCGCTGGTAGAACAGGCCAATGCCGATCAGCACCGCACCCAGACCGATAAAGGACAGCGCCCTGAGTACGCCCTCCAGTTCCGACATGTCGAAGAGGAAAACTTTCAGCACAGCAACCGCGATCAGCCCGGCCGAAGCAATGCGCAGAACCTGCGATTTCAGCCAGACGCCAGCCGTGAGCAGCGCCACGCCGATCGCCAGCCAGAGTGCCGAATAGGTATAGGTCTCCAACTGGCCAAGGCCACTCCACAAGCCGATGAACTCACCCTTGAACAGGCGCCTCACCGACAGCGTGGCATAGGCGAAGGCAAGCAGCGCCGCCACCAGCGCCAGCATGGCCGAATACCATTTCGGCCGCTTGCCCCTGCTATAGAGCGCCAGACCGCCGGCGGCGACGGCCGGCACGAGATAGGCCAGGAACAAAAGATTGAAAACCGGAATCCGACCGGTCGATTCGTCGGTGAACAACGGATTGAGCACCAGGAAATGCTGGATGACGACAAAGGCGACCGAGACCACGCCCACCGCCATCGAAGCATAGCGCAGCACCGAACTTGGCGAGCGCCTGTCGATGGCGATCAGGATGGCTCCGGCACCGATTGCGATCAGCGTGTAGATCGCTTGTTCGGCGAGCGTCGGCGCGTCGCTGTTGATGACGCCGCCATGCATGGCGTGGCGCACCAGCATGGCGAGCGTCAGCAGCGCGAACAGTGTCGCCGCCGCATCCATGGCAAGGCGCGGTCGGCCATCGGTAGTGTTGGCGAGCTGCCAGGCCGCGAAGCCGAAGGCGAGCGCCGGCACGCCATAGCCCGGCAACAACCAGTTGAAGACCGGTGTCGTTGACAGGAACTCGGCGCCGACGATCGTCGGGTCGAAGGCGACGCGGCCAAGCACCGCGATGACGGCGGCGACTGAAATCCAGCCGAGCACAGGATACGAGCGCCAGCGCGTGGCGAGCGCCGGCACGATTGCCGCGGCACCGAGCAAGGTGGTGGTCCAGCCGGAATCAAAAGCCATATGCAGCATCAGGAGTCCGGCGACCGCTGCGCCACCCAAGGCAAACGACACTGCCACGCCGCCCCTGAGCGGCGGTTCGTCAGCCCGCGCGATCCACTCGCCGCCGGCGGCGAAGACCACGACCAGCAGGGCCGCAACGGCGGCATAGACAAAGTCACGGTCGAGATTGCCGAAGGTGAACCAGAGCGCCAGCAGGATGACCAGAGGCGCGATGACACCCCATGCAGCCCACGAGGCTGCTCGGATCTGCGCCGAGGCGGCGAAACGGCGCGCGGCCCAGAGACCGGCGGCAACGAAGACCACGCCAAGTCCGATGCCAAGGCGCAAGCTCAGCGCGTTGGCCGTGGCCAAAGGCACCCCATCAACACCCAGAGCGCCGCTCGAAAAATCGGAAGCGATAGAGGTCGGCGGGATGATGCCGAGATAGATCAGTACCGTCGCCAGTCCCGCGGCATAAAGCAGTGGCAGCGCCAGCGGGCGGTAGAGCGCGACCGCTACCATCACCATAAGCAGCACCGCGCCCGGCAAGGCATCACCGGCAGCGGCGAAGACCGGGTCAACCGAGAGGCCCAGCGCCGAGAAGGCGACGAACAGTCCAGGCACGATGGACGGCCAGTCAAAGGACCTTGCTGGTCCGGTCTCGTTGCCGCGACTGCTCAGCCAGACAAGGGCAAGCACAGCCAGCGTCACAGTGTCGATGAACAGGATCGCGGAAAGGTTCGCGCCCGGTGCGTCGGTCATGTAGAGGATGGTCCAGATGCCGGTGCCGAAAAAGGCGGCCGCCATCAGCGCTTTCCAGTCGCGCATGCGGGCGATAACGCCGGTGGCGGCGAGCACGATTGCGAGATAGCCGAACAACGCCCAGGGATTGGGCGCCTGCGAAGCGATCAGCACCGGCGTCACCATGGCGCCGACTAGACCGATGCCAGCCAGCGCCTGGCCATGGACGAGAGCGGCGGCGATGGTTGCAATGCCGATCGCACCAAGCAACGTGAAGGCAAGCGCCGGGCCGATGAAGCCGTAAACGCCATGGGCGGCATAGACGGTGCCGAACAGGATGAAGGCGCCGGCTGCCGTGAGGATCGCCGGAATATAAGCGCCGGCAACACCTTGCACCGGCACCTTGAATCCAGTGCGACGAATGAACTCGCCGGCGGCGACCAGCACCAAACCGAGCACGGCCGCCATGGTGAGCCGCACGCCGGGGCCGAAAATGCCGGCCTCGATGGTGTAGCGGATCAGGAACAAGCCGCCCAGAGCAAGTGCAATGCCACCGACCCAGACCGCCCAACGCGTGCCGAGCGCGGTTTCGACGTCGGACTGGCGAGCGGCTTTGGCGACCGCGGCCGGCGCGACCTCTGGCGTTTTCGGTGTTGCCTCGGGGGTGCTCCAGGGACCGGGCACACTCTCTGCGGCCGGGATTTCCGCCTCGGTGGCCTGTACCGGCGCGGGCTCGCTGATTGCTGCCGGGGCGATATCGGCCGCGGGCGCGGCCACCGGTGCCGTGTAGGCCTCGCCCTCGGCCGCTTCCTGTTCCGACGGCCTGGCCGCGAACGGCACCGCGCCCGAAAGCACGAGACTGCGCAACGCGCCAAGTTCGCGCTCGATCAGGCCGATCCGGCTCTGCTGGCGCGAAATGATGACGAACAAGGCGATGATGGCGACAAGGCCGATCAGGCTTTCAAACATGGCGGTTCCCCCAAACCAGGCCAGTTTTCACTGACGTTTCGTCTCATTGACATTCAAATGCGGCGGCCAAACGGCTGAAAACTCAACGTGCCGCCAGATTGGCGGCTGGAAATATCGAACATGTCTCGGTGCCGAAAGCCAGCAGTTTGCCGCTGGCGTCCTTCAGCGTCGCTTCCGAAACGGCAAGCGTGCGGCCCTTGTGGACCACCTTGCCTTCGCAGACGACCTCGCCGGTCCTGGGCGTTATCGGCCGCGTGAGGTTCACCTTGAACTCCGCCGTCGTGTAGGCCTCACCCTTGTCGAGCAGTGACTGCACGGCGCAGGCCAACGCCGAATCGAGCAGCGTCGCCGCCCAGCCGCCATGAACGCCACCCAGCGGGTTGAGGTGACGTTCGTTCGGCACGCCGCGGAATACGGCGCGACCTTCCGATACTTCGGTCAACGCGAAGCTGAGCTGGAAGGAGATCGGCGGTGCCGGATATTTGCCGTCGATGATTCGCTGAAGCAATTCCAGGCCGGTGTATTTCAGGATGTCGGCGTGAGGAATGGTGCCGAGGCCGAGCGGCGAGACACGGCCTGGATAGAGTTCGACTTCGCTCATCTGATGATTTCTCTGGCCGCGATCTCTCCGGCGATGGGCTTGTGCGTTGCGTGGTGCTTGCGCAACGCTGCAAGAAATCCGGCGCGCGCGTCGGGCTGATCGATGCCGCGCGGCTCGTAGACATGGCGGGTGAAGAAGAAACCGGTCAAGCGGAAGGCGTCCGCGATCGCCGCATGATTCGCGCCCATGCCGGAACCGCGCTGCAGAAATGCAGGCAGCACCAGCATCTTGTCGTGCCATGGTGCTCCGGCTTCACGCGACACCGCGCGCCCCGATTTCGGCGAGACATAAGCAAGGTCCTGTTTGGTGCCGGTGGCGGCGCATTGGCTGAGATCGAGGCCAAAGCCGAGTTCATCGAGGATCAGCAGTTCGAAACGCGCCACCAGCTCGCCGGCGGCGTCGGCATCGTCCAGGTGGACGATCATCACCGAAAGCGCCTCGTAAAGGCCCCCATGGGCATCACGCTCGGGCAGCAGGCGCAGATGCGCCGCCATCGTCTGAAGGCCGTAGACGGCGATGGCACTGTCCATCAGCCGGGCGGCGTTCATCTCGATCGCTTCGGCCTGGAAGGTACCCAGATGCTCGTCGAGGCGCGCGCGCCACAAGAGATCTACGCGATTGCCGGGCTGGAGAACGGGTTGCAGCTTGCGCGAGCGGCCGCCACGCACGAGGCCGAGATGACGGCCATGGGCACGCGTCATCACCTCGAGAATGGCGCTGGTTTCGCCATGCTTGCGGGTGCCGAGAATGATTCCCTCGTCGCGCCATTCCATATCACGAGCTTTTCACCGATCGGGTGGCAAAATCAAGGTATGGGCCTGAGCGCCTGGGCCGTCTCCCGCAACAACGCATAAAAAAGCCGCCCGCAGCGATGTGCTGCGGGCGGTTGATGAGGTCAGTCGATTTAGAAGCTGCGCTGGAAACGGACGATGCCGCCGACGCTGTCCTTCTTGTCGGCCTTGGACCAGTTGCCGTAGATGGAGGGATTGCCGAAATTGCCGTAGTGATCCCAGTCGACTTCGGTCGTGATCGTGAAGCCCGGGACGATCGTGTAGGCGACGTTCGCGGCAAGAGCGTAGTTCTTGTCGTCGTCAGCCGAAGCCTGGACGTTGAACGAGGTCTTCTCGTTGAACTTGTAGGTACCGCCGCCCCAGACAGCCCAGTTGCCGCCCCACGGCTTGTACTGGCCACGGCCATGTGCGTCGATGGCATTGTGGGCGTCGTCCGTGAGGTTGTCGTCGGTGCCGTAGCCGCCCATGATGAACAGCGACAGTTCCTTGCTGACGTTGACGTCCAAGCGAACCTTGCCGGCCACTTCCTCGTAGTTGCTGTCATAAGCGACGACGCCGGTGATCGCACCCCAGTCGCCCTTATACTTCAAGCCGCCGACGACATGCGGAACATAGCTGTCGATCGTGTTAGCACCGGTGCCTTCTTCGAGCGAGACCACACCCGTGAAGCCGCTGCCAGCGTCGAAGTAGTACTGGACGACGTTGGTGTCCTTGATGCCATACGGGATGATCGTGTCCTGAATGACATTGCCGGCGTAACCGATGAACTGGTCGTATGCCGTCTCGTCCTTACCGACGCGCAGGCCACCGAGCTGGATCCAGGCGAAATTCAGCGAAGTCTTGCTGGTTCCGTCTGCCTTGGTATTGCCAGCCTGCCAGCCAGTGCTTGCGCTTCCATCATAGTCGCCAGAGGAGTTGCCGAACTGGAAGCGGGTCTCGGTGAAGGTCTTCAGCGTGCCGAGCTCGGTTTCCTGGCCGGTATAGGTCCGCAGCGTGAAGCGCATATTTTTGTAGTAGGTGTCGTGGTTTCCGCCGTCCATGTGATCGCGAACGTTGTTGACGCCATCAAACGTGCCGGAATCGCCGACGCCAATGTCGTAGCGGAGATAGCCGCCGATGCGCAGGCAGGTTTCGGTGCCCGGGATGTAGAAATAGCCGGCGCCGTAGACGTCACAGATCTTGACGTATTCGGCCGGTTCCGGTTCGGCGACGACGACAGGGTCCGCGGCGCGTGCGCCGGACACCGCGATCAGTGCCGCGGCTGAGCCGAGAAGAAGGCTCTTGATGTTCATTTTCTGACCTCTCCAGTCAAGTTATTAAAATGGCTTCCGAATTGTGGCTGGCGGATATGTTTTCCCGCCTCACCCCCACAATGAAAAAAGGCTCGCATCGCGTCCCCTTTTCGCGGCGAACATACCCACCAATCTTCCGCCTTCAATGACAATTCCGCAAATATGCTGGATTCACGCCACAGATTAAATCTGTGTTGCACAAATAACACTGACCGAGTCAGGTCAATTTTCAAATCGGCACAAATGGCACATCGTCATTTTTATGTAATAATCCCGGATTTCTTTTACTTTAGACTCCAATATTCCAGTTTATTCCACTATTTTCAAGTCAATCGCGCACGTTGTCTAACAAATGTCGAATATGTTATTTTTTAAACATCAGATTCTCAAGTCAAATCTGGCCAATTTCTTGAGCGCTCAACCGACGATAGAGGCCCATGCGAAAGCTGCCGGGACAGCAGTTTTTTTTGATCCATCAGCGCCGCCCGATGACGGAGCCAGGCGTCTCGCCTCATGCCTGGCGCTTGCGATCGATCAGCACAGCATCGATCACTCGCCACGATTCTTCGATCTCGGCCGAGGCCACGTCTATGTGCCCGGCGGCGGTGATCAATGCCTTCCATAGCGCCCAGCCGCGCCCGCGCGCCCAGGTCGCTTCATCTGCCGCGAGGCAGGCGCGAAACGTGTCCCGGCTTTCGCCTTCGAACAGCGTCCAGGCAATTGCCAGATCGCAGGATGGATCGCCGACACCGGAGGTGCCGAAATCGATCACGGCGCTCAACCTGCCCTTTTCGACCAGGAGGTTGCCCCGGCTGACATCGCCATGGAACCAGACGGGCGGACTTTCCCAGGCCGCGGCAAGAGCTATCTCCCAGACGGCGGTGGCGGCGCCGGCATCGATGCGGTTGCCGAGCGCCGAGATCGCTTGCCTTGTCTCGCCGTCATAGACCGTCAGCGGTCCGCCGCGAAAGAAATTGTGCTGCCCAGGCGCGGGCCCATCGGTCGCGTCCACCTGTTTCAACGCAACCAGGAACCGAGCCAGGTCCGCCGCGAATTCCGACAGATTTGCGATACGTTCCCGTTTCGCGATCTCGCCCTCGATCCAGCCATAGACTGACCAATGCCAGGGATAGCCCTCGGCCGGAACGCCCATCGCCAGCGGTACGGGAATGGGCAGTGGCAGCAGCGGCGCCAATCTCGGCAGCCAGCGATGTTCCTTTTCCACTTGCAGGGCGTAGGCGGCGGCGCTCGGCAACCGCACGGTCATCTCGTCGCCGAGATGAAAGGTCCTGTTGTCCCAGCCGCCAAAATCAACCGGCCTGACCGCAAGATTCTTCCAACGCGGGAATTGCGCGGCAATCAGCCGGCGCACCAAGGCGGCATCGATCGCTACCTCAAGCATGATCTTTCCCGAAAACGGCGCTCACTTCTCGGGATCACGCCTAATGCGGAAACTCCAACCCCATCTCGCGATAGCGCTCGGGGTCGTCGCCCCAATTCTCGCGCACTTTCACGAACAGGAACAGGTGCACCTTCTGCTCCAATATGCCTGATATTTCCATCCGCGCGGCCTGCCCGATGGCGCGGATGGTCTCGCCCTTGTGGCCGAGCACGATCTTCTTCTGGCTGTCGCGCTCGACAAAGATGGTCTGGTCGATGCGCACCGAACCGTCCTTCTTCTCTTCCCATTTCTCGGTCTCGATATGCGAGGAATAGGGTAGTTCCTGATGCAGCCTGAGATAGAGCTTCTCGCGGGTGATCTCGGCCGCCAGCTGGCGCATAGGCAGGTCGGAAATCTGATCTTCCGGGTAGTACCACGGGCCGGCCGGCAGCGCCTGGGCCAGGTAGTCGAGCAGGTCCTTGCAGCCGGAGCCGGTCAGCGCCGAGACCATGAAGGTGCGCTGGAACGGTACTTTCTCGTTCGCTGCCGCGGACAGGGCGAGCAGCGCCTCATGCTTCACCCGATCGACCTTGTTGAGGATCAGCACCATCGGCTGGCGCACATCCTTCAGCCGTTCGAGGATCGCATCGGCGTCGCCCCTGATGCCGCGCTCGGCGTCGATCAGCAGCAGCACGATATCGGCATCCTTGGCGCCGCCCCAGGCGGTGGTCACCATCGCGGTGTCCAGCCGCCGCTTGGGCTTGAAGATGCCCGGTGTGTCGACAAAGACGATCTGCGCGTTGTCGTGCGTGGCGATACCGCGCACGATGGCGCGTGTCGTCTGCACCTTATGGGTGACGATCGAGACCTTGGCGCCGACCAGTTGGTTGACCAGCGTCGACTTGCCGGCATTGGGCGCGCCGATCAGCGCGACGAAGCCGGAATGCGTGACTGGAGCGGCTGCGGTGTCTTCGGCGGTCATGCCGCACTCCCTTCATGAACCCAGACGCCCTCCCGAACCAGAAGGGCAGCAGCGGCGGCCTGTTCGGCCTCGCGCTTGGAGCGGCCGCTGCCGGTTGCCGGCTGAAACGCGCCGACCTTGACGCTGACGGTAAACAGCGGATCGTGATCGGGGCCTTCCCGGCCGTCGATCTGATAGGCGGGAACAGCACTCGCCGATTGATGCGCCCATTCCTGCAATTCGGTCTTGGCGTCGCGGCGCGCGGCACCCGAGGCCTGCGAACGCGGCTGCCAGTATTTATGGATGAACGCGCGGGCTGCTTCCAGACCACCATCGAGATACAGCACGGCGATCAGCGATTCCAGTGCGTCGGCGCGTAGGTTGACGCGCTTGCGTCCCTCGAGCCCGCGCACATCCGACCCGGCACGGATCAGGTCCGGCAGCCCGATATCTTCGGCGATGTCAGACAGCGCCTCGGCATTGACCAACGCATTGAGCCGCAGCGACAACTCCCCTTCCGCGGCATCGGGAAAGGCAGCCAACAGCATATCGGCGACAACAAGGCCAAGAACCCGGTCGCCGAGAAATTCGAACCGCTCATAATCGGCGCCCGCATTGGCGCCTCGCGCACTGGCATGGGTAAGCGCACGCTGCAGGCGCTGACGGTCGGCAAAGGCATGGCCCGTGCGTTCCGCAAGCGCTTCGGCGAGCGCATCGGCGGTCAACCTTTTTGGTGCCGCCATGACCCTAGTTGACGAAATGGAATAGGCGCGAGGCGCGCATCAGCGACGGCCATTTCCAGATTTCGAGCGGGCTTGCCTTGCCGGCGATCGAGAAGAAGACAAGGTTGGCGCGGCCGACCAGGTTCTCGGCCGGAACATAGCCGACGGTGAAGCGGCTGTCGGCGGAATTGTCCCTGTTGTCGCCCATCATGAAATAGTGGCCGGGAGGCACGTCGAATTCGCGGGTGTTGTCGCCAATCGAGTTCGGCGACAGGTCAAGCGTGTCGTAGCTGACGCCATCGGGCAGCGTCTCGCGATAGACATCGATCGGATAATCCTTTTCCGTGATGTCGGGATTGTCGATCTGGCCGGTCTTGACGCGCGGCACGCCGACGCCGTTGATGAAGACTTGGCCATCCTTCATCTGGATCTTGTCGCCGGGGAGACCAATGACGCGCTTGATGTAGTCGACGGACGGATCCGGCGGGAACTTGAACACCACCACGTCACCACGCTTGGGCTCGGAGCCCCAGATACGGCCCGAGAAAATGTCCGGTCCAAAAGGCAGCGAATAGCGTGAATAGCCGTAGGACCATTTGGTGACGAACAGATAGTCGCCTTCCAGAAGCGTCGGCCGCATGGAGCCCGACGGGATCGAGAACGGCTGGAACAGCAGCGTGCGAATGACCAGGGCGAGCAAAAGCGCCTGGACGATGACGCTGACGGTTTCGCCAAGCCCGCCGGATTTCTTCTGGGATTTTTCAGCCACGCTCATGTCGTCCTCGATGTGCGTTGGATGGTATAGAGTCTCGGCGCGCGCTGGGCAACGTCAATGCCGGTCGTCAGATGCAATCAATGTGGCGCTTCTTCGACCGGTAGCGCTTCTATGATCACAAAGGCTTGAGCGAGCGGGAAATCATCCGTGATGGTGAGGTGGATCGCTGCCCGATGACCTTGCGGCAGGATCTTCTCCAGCCGCGCCAGCGCTCCGCCGGTCAGCGCCATCGTCGGCGCACCGCTGGGCAGGTTGACGACACCCATGTCACGCCAGAAGACCCCTTGCGCCAGACCGGTGCCCAGTGCCTTGGCGCAAGCCTCCTTGGCGGCAAAGCGCTTGGCGTAGGACGCCGCGCGGGCGCGCCGGTTCTCCGAACGCGCCTGCTCCACCTCGGTGTAGATCCTCTGGATGAAGCGCTGGCCATGACGCTCAAGCGATTTCTCGATGCGTGTGATGTCGATCAGGTCGCTGCCGATGCCAATGATCATTGGGTGGCGGAACCGATGCTTCCGCCGGGATGAGGCGAATGCTCACGGCGTTTCGCGCGCTCTGCCAGCCGCTTGCGCCTCTGTTCGCGGAAGACATTCATGCCCCAGCGCGTGATGCCGTAGAACACCAGGCCGAACACGAGCCCGAGCGGCACCGCCCCGATCAGCATAGGCTCCAGTACGGGATGCCATAGTTTGGCGAAGGAAAGCTTGTGCATCATTTCGCCCAGATGCGCAGGCGGGCCATGCGTAGGCAGGCGATCGTGCAAGATGAGCTTGCCGGTTTCCCAGGACGCGCCCCACAAGAGCGGAAAGGTCAGCGGATTGCCGAAAAACACGGCTCCGAGAGCTGCTGCCACCAGATTGCCGGCGATCACCCAACACAGAACGGCGGCGATGATGAAGTGGAAACCGACGGGGAAGAACGAAGCAAAAACACCTGCCGCGACGCCCGCCGCCACCGCATGCGGGGTGGCCTTCAGCCGCAGGATGCGCTTGGAGAAATATTGAAGCGAGCGCGAAAACGAACGGCGCGGCCACAGATAGGTGCGCACCCGCTCGAAAAGACCATCAGGTTTGCGGCGACGAAAAAGCACTCTCTTCCTATTCCCGACAATTCACAGCTTACACGCCCGCTGTTTCCAGCCGGGCTTCGACCACCACATCCTGCGCTTTACGGTCGCCAGAAGGCAATCGCGACTTTGATATAGCCATCCGCAACCCCGACAACAACTGGAGGCCGTCCGCGCAGCGGCCGCACCGCCAAATTCGGGTAAGGTCCGTCTCCTCCAACATCGGAGAATCGCGGCGAATTTGAGAAGTGGTTTCGGCTAATTGTCGCAGCCAATGATCGATATGCTACCGCGGGTACTGGCTGACTTCGACAAGGTTGCCATCCGGATCGCGGAAGTAGACCGACATCATCGGCCCCTGCGCACCGATGCGTTCGACCGGCCCGAGTTCCACCACTACGTGATTGGCTTCGAGGCCGGCAAGGAATTCATCGAGCGGGCGGTCGGTGATCAGGCAGAAGTCACCGGATCCGGGCGTCTGCGACTTCGCCTTCGGCTCGAAGGTGCGGCTGATCTCGTGGACATTGATCTTCTGGTTGCCGAAGGCAAGTGCCGTCGGCCGGCCCGGCGTGTCGACGCGTTCGAAGCCCAGCACGCGCTGATAAAAGGCGCAGGTCGCGTCGAGCGACACCACCGTCAGCACGAAATGATCGATACCGACGATCAATGCGACCTCCTCAGATGTTGCGGCTGCCCGGCTTGATGGCCGGGATGGCGGCAAGCTCCGGCGGCAATCTGTCCGGCGGATAGGCTGGGACCTCATATTCGGCAAGCGCGATCAGCGGCACGCCGACATGGGTCTTGCCGGCCGATCGGTCGATGATGCAGGCGGCCGCGACCACCTCTGCACCAAGGACGCGCAGGCAATCGATGGTTTCGCGGATCGACAATCCGGTGGTGACGATGTCCTCGACGATGACGACGCGCGCGCCTCGGTCAATCTCGAAGCGCCGCAGGCGGAACTCGCCCCCTTCCCGCTCCACCCAGATCGCCGGCACGCCAAGGTGGCGCGAAGTTTCGTAAGCCGGGATCAGCCCGCCGATCGCCGGCCCGACGATATAGTCGAGCTTGCCTGGGATCGCGGCGCGGATCTTCTCGGCCAGCGCCTTGCACAGCCGCTCGGTCTTGTCGGCATGCATGAACACCCGTGCCTTCTGCAGGAAGACTGGACTGCGCAGGCCCGACGTCAGGATGAAATGACCCTCCAGAACAGCGCCAGCCTCACGGAATATGCCCAGCACTTCGTCGGTATTCATCTCGTCCCCCATGGTCGGCTATCGCTAGCCATTGACGCGCCGCGCATCGCTGACGCTCGAATTGTCCTTGAGCTGCGACAGCAGCCGGTTGAGATGCTTCAGGTCCCAGACTTCGAGATCGATCAGCATTTCGGTGAAATCGGGCGCGGTGCGCACCATCGACAGCGTATGGATGTTGGCGTCGTTGGAGGCAACGACCTGGGCGATGTCGGCAAGCGAGCCCGGCGCGTTGATGGCGGTGACCGAGACGCGCGCGGGAAACCGTTCCTTGGTGCGTTCGTCGATGTCCCAACGTACGTCGATCCAGCGCTCCGGCTGGTCATCGAAAGCCTGCAGCGCCGGCGACTGGATCGGGTAAATGGTGATGCCGGTGCCCGGCTGGACGATGCCGACGATACGGTCGCCAGGGACCGCGCCTTCCGGCGCGAAGCGCACCGGCAGATCGCCGCGCACACCACGGATCGGCACCGCGCCGGCGCCTGGCTGGTCCTTGTCCTTGCGCGCGGCCCGGCCCGGAATCTGGAACAGCATGCCGGCGGCGTTGCGGATCTTCGACCAGCCCTCCTCGCGCTGTTTGGGAGCCGCGGGGGTGACGCGCTCGTCCTTGTAGTCAGGGAAGACCGCCTTCATGACATCGGTGGAAGCCAGTTCGCCGCGACCGACGGATGCCAGCACATCCTCGATGTCCTTGCGCGCCAACCGGTGCAGGACGGGCTTCAGGCTTTCCTTGGTGAAGGTCTTGCCGGCTCGTTCGAAGGCACGCTCCAGGATACGCGCGCCAAGGCCGGAATACTGCTTGCGGATCGCATTCTTGGTAGCGCGGCGGATGGCGGCGCGCGCCTTGCCGGTGACGACGACCGATTCCCACGCGGCCGGCGGCACCTGCGCCTTGGAGCGGATGATCTCGACCTCGTCGCCATTCTTCAGTTCCGTCATCAGCGGCATGATGCGGCCGTTGACCTTGGCGCCGACGCAGGTATCGCCGACATCGGTGTGGACGGCATAGGCGAAATCGATCGGCGTGGCTCCGCGCGGCAAGGCAATCAGCATGCCCTTCGGCGTGAAGCAGAACACCTGGTCCTGGAACAGCTCCAGCTTGGTGTTCTCGAGGAAATCTTCCGGGTTGTCGCCCTCTGCCAGCTGCTCGATGGTGCGCCGCAGCCAGGCATAGGCATTGGTCTCCTTCGAGATCGCGTGCACGGCGCCGTTCGTCTTGCCGCCAGTGTCCTTGTAGATCGAATGGGCGGCGACGCCATATTCAGCGATCTTGTTCATCTCGCGGGTGCGGATCTGCAGCTCGACGCGCTGGCGCGAAGGACCGACGATGGTGGTGTGGATCGAACGGTAGTCGTTCTGTTTCGGCGTCGAGATATAATCCTTGAAACGGCCGGGCACCATCGACCAGGTGGTGTGGATGGCTCCCAGCGCGCGATAGCAGTCTTCGACAGAGTCGACCACGACGCGGAAGCCGAAAATGTCGGACAATTGCTCGAAGGACAGCGCCTTGGCCTCCATCTTGCGGAACACCGACCACGGCTTCTTCTGCCGGCTTTTGACGCCGGCCTTGATGGCGTGTTTCTCGAACAGGCCCGAAAGAGCCTTCTCGATCTCGGACAGCACATCCTTGTTGCGCTCGAAGATTTCGGCGAGCCGGGCGGTAACGGCGCGATAGGCTTCCGGATTGATGAAGCGGAAGGCTATCTCCTCCAGCTCCTCGCGCATGCCTTGCATGCCCATGCGCCCGGCCAAGGGCGCATAGATGTCCATCGTTTCCTCGGCGATGCGCAGGCGCTTGGCCTCCGGCATATGGTCGAGGGTGCGCATGTTGTGCAGGCGGTCGGCGAGCTTGACGAGGAGCACGCGGACATCTTCCGAGATCGCCAGCAGAAGCTTGCGCAGGTTTTCCGCCTGCTCCGCCTTCTTCGACACGAGGTCGAGCTTCTTCAGCTTGGTCAGGCCTTCGACCAGCTTGCCCATTTCTGGACCGAACAGCTCATCGATCTCGGCCCTGGTCGCCGTGGTGTCCTCGATGGTGTCGTGCAGCAGGGCGACGGCGATCGTGGCCTCATCCATATGCATTTCGGTGAGGATGGCTGCGACTTCGAGCGGATGCGAGAAATAGGGGTCGCCGGAAGCGCGCTTCTGGTGGCCATGCTTCTGCATGGCGTAGACGTAGGCCTTGTTGAGCAACGCCTCGTTGACGTCAGGCTTGTAGCGCTGGACGCGCTCGACAAGCTCATACTGACGCATCATGGGCGGAATCTCTCGGCGATGAAATGAATCATGCGCCGCACTGCTGTACGGCGCATGTCATAGATAGCCACGAAACCGCCGGGACGGAAGTGCCGGAAGATTGTTCCAGCCAATTCCAAAGGGCTTTTCAGAATTCGCTCAGCCGAGCCGGATAGCGTAGTTTTCGAGAACCGGAGCGGAGCGGACATTTGGGTCCGTGCGCACCGGAAGCGCAGAAAACTGCGCTAGGCGACCGGCTGGGTAGAATTATCAAAGCTCTTAGTAGTCGTCGCTCTTTTCCGGGGGAACCAGACCTTCGATGCCGGCCAGCAGGTCTTCCTCGGTCATGCGATCGAAGGTGACGTTGTCCTCGGTGTCGTCCGCGTCGGCGGCGGCAACGGCACCGCCAGTCTGGTCGGCGATCACTTCGCCATCGGCTTCGGGCTCGTCGACCTCGACATGCTTCTGCAGCGAATGGATCAGATCTTCCTTGAGATCGTCGGGCGACAGCGTCTCGTCGGCAATCTCGCGCAGCGCGATGACCGGGTTCTTGTCATTGTCGCGCGGCACGGTGATCTGCGCGCCTTGGCTGATCTGACGAGCGCGGTGGCCGGCCAGAAGCACCAGCTCGAAGCGGTTGTCGACCTTGTCGATGCAATCTTCAACGGTTACGCGGGCCATGGATTGCCCCTTTCATGCCTGGATGTAATGGAAAACAGGCGCGGTCCATAACCCGAACGGCGCCAAAATACAAGCATCATGGCAATGCGTGCCCACAGGGCAGCCCGCGTCCACGGTTCGGCGCCGCGATCACAATTGCTTGCAGTGCGCCACGTGCCCTTGGATTGCCACCAAACTGGCGTTATCTCGGTTGGTCCAAGGTCGGCCGGTTTATTATGGGCCTGACCGCTCGTCGCTACCGCATTTCGTTAGACGGCCGTTATTTCGAAAAGGACTATTTCCATGTTCGATCCCCGTGAAAAAATCGCCCTGTTCATCGACGGCGCCAATCTCTACGCCACCTCACGCGCGCTCGGGTTCGACATCGACTATCGCAAGCTTTTGGCGAGCTTCCACAAGCGCGGTTACCTGCTGCGCGCCTATTATTACACCGCACTGGTCGAGGACCAGGAATACTCCTCGATCCGGCCGCTGATCGACTGGCTCGACTATAACGGCTTCAAGGTGGTGACCAAGCCGGCCAAGGAATTCACCGACTCGACCGGCCGCCGCAAGATCAAGGGCAATATGGACATCGAGCTCACCGTCGATGCGCTGGAACTCGCCGACGTCGTCGACCACTATGTCATATTCTCCGGAGACGGCGATTTCCGCACGCTGGTCGAGGCGCTGCAACGGCGTGGCCGCAAGGTGTCGATCGTATCGACCATGGCCTCGCAGCCGCCGATGATCTCAGATGACCTGCGCCGCCAGGCGGACCATTTCATCGACCTGGCGACGCTGAAGAACGAAGTCGGCCGCGATCCCTCGGAGCGGCCCGTAAGGCGGCCCGAACCGGCTGAAGTCGATGAGGACGACTACTGAGGCCGGTCGACTTGACCACCCTCCCCGCTTCCGAACCCAGCCGCGACTGCCCACTCTGCCCGCGGTTGCATGATTTCATCGCCGAATGGCGGCAGCGCGAGCCGTCCTGGTTCAACGCGCCGGTGCCGACCTTCCTGCCATTGGGCGGCGAAGATACCGTCCGGCTTCTGATCGTCGGTCTGGCGCCTGGCTTGCGCGGCGCCAACCGCACCGGGCGTCCGTTCACCGGCGACTATGCCGGCGACCTGCTCTACTCGACGCTGATTGCCCACGGCTTCGCACGCGGCGAGTTCAAGGCGCGGCCCGATGATGGGCTGGAGCTCGTCGGCACGGCGATCACCAACGCGGTGCGCTGCGTGCCTCCGGAGAACAAGCCGGTGGGTGCAGAGATCGCCACCTGCCGGACATTTTTGGTGCCGACGATCGCTCGTTTTCCCAACCTGCGCGCCGTGCTGGCGCTGGGATCGATCGCGCACCAGTCGACCGTGCGGGCACTGGGCGGGCGCATCGCCGCCTACCCGTTCAAACATGGCGGGCAATTGCCGGCCGGCGGCATTACGCTGTTTTCGAGCTATCATTGCTCACGTTACAACACCAATACCGGCGTGTTGACCGAAGACATGTTCGTCAGGGTGTTCAGCGAGATCGAGGCATTCCTGAAGAATTGAGGATCGGACACCGGGCGGTATCCCGTGCCTGCTCACACCGGCAGCAGGGCATCCGGTTTCACGTCGCCGATGGATGCATAGGTATGCGTTTCCTTCACTCCCGGCAGCGGCAGGATGACGCGTTTGAGAAAGTCCTGATAGTCGGCCATCTCGGCAATGCGCGCCTTCACGAGATAGTCGAAGCCGCCGACGACCATGTGGCATTCCAGAACCTCGGGCGCCTTTGCGACCGCCTCTGCGAAGCGGTCAAAGATATGCGGGGCCGTGTGATCGAGCCGCACCTCGATGAAAACAAGCATGCCGCGGCCAATCTTTGCCGGATTGAGCACCGCTCTGACGGCTGTGATGAACCCGTCGCGAAACAGGCGCTTCACGCGCTGGCTGGCGCCGGTCGGCGACAGGCCGACGCGCGCGACCAGGTCAAGCGTGGTGCGGCGTCCATCTTCCTGCAGCAGTCGCAGAAGAGTGCGGTCGATGGCGTCCAGGTCGCCAGATTCAGAATTCACGTTCAAGCCACCTCTTTTGCGTGAATTACACTTGAAGTTGCGAAAAACAGCGTATTTCGTCGCGGCCATTTCGGCAATAGGCTGCGCTTCGTCGCGAGGTCGGGGCTATCTCCTCCTGGCGACAATGAATATGACGGCAGAACTGACATGGCGGACGTACGAGACACCGGAAACACAAGACTGGCGGTGATCGCCGGCCTCGTCATGATCGCCATCTATGCGGCGCAGTTCGTCGCCGCCCGCTTCAGCCTCAGGGAGCATCTGACGCCCACCGACATGGCCAGCCTGCGCTTTGCCGGTGCCGGCGTGGTGTTCCTGCCGATCGTCTGGTGGCGCGGCCTGGCGCCCCTGAAGGCGCTGGGCTGGCGACGTGGACTGACGTTGGCGGCACTGGCCGGTTTGCCCTACCCACTCATCATCAACTGGGCCTGACCTATGCGCCCGCCGCCCATGGCGCGGCACTTTGCCCGGCCTCGATCGTGTTCTTCTCATTCCTGCTGTCCTTGTTCAGGGAAAGTGCTTCGCGGCAGCGGGTCATCGGTGTCGTCACGATCATCGCTGGGCTGCTGCTGTTCATCGCGCCGGCGCGCAGCGGTGCCGGCGATGTCCTCTTCGGCGATCTGCTGTTCATCGGATCGGGCGCGATGTTTTCCGCCTATGCGGCTCTTGTGCAGCGATGGCGCGTCGAACCCGTCACCGCGACCGCGACCGTCGTGATCTTGTCGTGCCTGCCGCTGCCGCTTCTCTGCCTGTTTGCACCAAGCGGGCTTCATGCCGCCGCGGGCGCCGAAATCGCCAGCCAGATCGTCATTCAAGGTCTTCTCGCGGGCGCTGCCGCAATGTTCCTCTACACTTACATTGTCGACCGATTGGGCTCGCAGGCTGCATCGCTGTTCCTGCCGGGTGTGCCGATCGCCACCGTGATGGTCGGCATGATCGTTCTTGGCGAGACCCCGCTGGCGATCCAATGCGTGGCCATCGCCATCATGGCCGCCGGGATAGGTTATTCGGCGACGGGTCGACGCGGCACCAGGGAAAATCTGGCTGTCCCGACATCAGTTGGATCGTGAATGGTTTCAGCGGCATGGCAGGCTTCTGAAGAACCGGCCGGCATCGGATCGGGTCTGTCCGTCAAAGTGCGGAGGCAAGCAGCGCCGCCAGTTTCTCCGGCCCACCCTGCAAAACGTTCAGGTCGACGTCCCCCTCTATGCCGTCCACGCGCCCCATGTTGTGGTACTGCCAGTAAATCCAGTCACGGCGGTCCGGCTCCATGAGCAGCGAGCGCAGCCAGAGTGGGCGAGCGGCGATTTGCCCGGCATAGGCAGCCTCGGCTTCATCCGTCAGATAGATGATCGCCGGCTTGCCGAAGGCAGCCTCGACGGGTCCGAGGAAAGCCTCCAGTTCGGCATTCAGTTGCTCGGGCGACAGGCGCTGCGGACAGTTGCCCCCGAACTCGATGTCGACCACCGGCGGCAGCGATGGCTGATCGTGCGGCACCACCGAGATAAAATTCCTGGCCTGGTCGGCGCCCGGCCGGCAGAAGGTGAAGAAATGATAGGCGCCGACGGCGAGCCCGGCGGCGCGGGCCTCGCGCAGATTGCCGGCGAAGGCATTATCGACATGGTCGCCGCCTTCAGTCGCCTTGATGACGGCGAAAGCCACATCATCGGCGGCAACACGCCGCCAGTCGATCTTGCCCTGATGATGGGAGACGTCGATGCCCCGGACCGGATATTCGCCTCGGTCGGGGGAGTAGGTGTGGAAATAGACCACGGCGCCCACCACAACGACGCATGCCAAGGCAAGACTGGCCACGCCCCGGAGAACAATCCGCTTCTTCAAGACCATCCCCTGTAGGGCTTGCCGTTGTTCGACCTTGAAGCCCGATCGTTGGCTTTTTTCAGGCTGTCACCTGATCACCCACGTTCCTTGAGCAGCCGCCCCTTTTCGCGCGACCAGTCGCGTTGCTTCTCGGTCTCGCGCTTGTCATGCAGTTTCTTGCCGCGGCCAACTGCAAGCAGCAGCTTGGCGCGCCCTTGGTCGTTGAAATAGATTTTCAGCGGCACCAGCGTCATGCCTTCCCGATCGACGCTCTGCGATAGTTTTGCCATCTCGCGCTTGTTGAGCAGCAGTTTGCGGCGCCGGCGCGGCTCGTGGTTGAAGCGATTGGCCTGCAGGTATTCCGGCAGATAGGAATTGATCAGCCAGATCTCGCCGCCTTCGACCGAGGCATAGCTGTCCTGGATGTTGGCCTGGCCCTGGCGCAGCGACTTGACCTCGGTTCCGGTCAGCACCAGGCCTGTCTCGATCGTGTCGAGCACTTCATAGGAAAACCGCGCCTTGCGGTTTTCCGCAACGGTCTTGTTGTTGGGATCGGCTTTTCTGACTTGGTTCATAACGTCTAGAATCCGTTTCGAAACTCGCTCCTGCGAGTCAGATGATGGTGCTACTAGAGCGCCGCGCGTTTTTTAACGCGCAAGGGACGCTCTAGAAATCCGACTTTGCGCATGGTCCTTTCCGAAAGCGAAGTGCTTTCGGGGCCACGCGCGGAACCGGAGCGGAGCGTACATATAGTACGCGAGCACCGGAAGCGCAGGTGGCGCCTTCAGATGGCCGCAGGAGTAGAGTTTCCAAACGGACTCGTTAATTAATCAAGCCGGCGTGCTTCATGGCCGCATCGATCTTTTCGGCCGTCGACTGCTCGATGGTGACCAGCGGCGAACGCAGGACGTTCTCGACCTTGCCCAGCTTCGACAACGCGTATTTGGCGCCGGACACGCCGGGCTCGATGAAGATCGCCTTGTGCAGCGGCAGCAAGCGGTCCTGCAGTTCCAGCGCCTTGGCGCTGTCGCCGGAGAGCGTCGCTTCCTGAAACTCGGCGCACAGCCGCGGTGCAACGTTCGAGGTCACCGAAATGCAGCCGACGCCGCCATGCGCGTTGAAGCCGAGTGCTGAGGCATCCTCGCCGGAAAGCTGGATGAAATCCTTGCCGCAGGTCATGCGCTGCTCGGACACGCGCTCGACCTTGCCGGTCGCATCCTTGACGCCGACGATGTTCTTGAAGTCGTGCGCCAGCCGGCCCATCGTTTCCGGCGTCATGTCGATCACCGAGCGAGGCGGGATGTTGTAGATGATGATCGGCAGGCTGGTCGCCCTGGCGACGGCGGCGAAATGCTCGTACAGGCCGCGCTGCGTCGGCCTGTTGTAATAGGGCGTGACGACCAGGGCGGCATCGGCACCGGCCTTTTCGGCATATTGCACCAGACCTACCGCTTCCACGGTGTTATTGGAGCCAGCGCCGGCGACGACAGGCGCCCTGCCCTTGGCCACCTCGATGCAGACCTTGACGACATGGCGGTGCTCGTCATGCGACAGCGTCGGGGATTCGCCGGTGGTGCCTACCGGGACAAGGCCCGTGGTGCCTTCGCCAAGCTGCCATTCGACGAACGCGCGAAAGGCTTTCTCGTCGAAACGCCCGCTCTTTTCGAACGGTGTCACGAGCGCAGTAAGCGAGCCTCTCAGCATGTCGTCCAACTCCTTGGGACTTCTTGGTACACGCATGTCGTGGTCCCAAAACCGGTATCCACTTTTGGGCGACATGCACTTTGTCGGTTATGCATGTCGCTGCCCCAAAACCGGTATCCACTTTTGGGCGACATGCATCGGTGTTTTGTCGTGCGCGCCTTCTAACCGAAAGCGAAGCGGCGCACCATAGTCTCGACATTGTTGCGCGGCAAGCATTGCCATGGTGCCAGCAAGCGTAATTCGAACGGCCTCGATAACCCTTTGTTTACGAGCCCTTCATGACCTAAGCTTAGGCTTCAAGGCTTCTTCGCCCGCTGGTAAAATGCTGGATTAAGGAAAGACACGAAATCATGCCGCCCAGTCGGCCCCACCTGTTCGCGCTTCTTGGCGCCATCGCCGCGCTGGTGCCCGGCGTGGCGATCAGCGGCAGCGTCGATGTGCGGGTCACCTCGGCCATTCCGATGCCTGGTGTACAGGACAAGGCGCAACCGGACCCCTCACCGGCCGTCACGCTCCTGAAAAGCGGACTGGATGCGCTGGCGGCTGGCGATATTCCCGGCGCGCGCGGTGTGCGCGATGCGCTACCCGCACAATCGCTCGACCAGCACATATTGGCCTGGGCGATCGCGCTCTACGGGGGCGACAAGGTTCCGAGCGGCGACATCGCCACGGCCGCGAAGATGCTGCCCAACTGGCCGGGCACCGTTGCATTGCGCAAGAACAGCGAGCGCGCACTCTATCGCGAGAACCCGGCGGCGGATGTCGTCGTCAAGGCATTCGACGGCAGCCAGCCGCAGACAGTCGAAGGCGTGATGGTTCTCGCGCGCGCCTATGTGTCGTCGGGCAACGCCAAGGCGGCGCGATCGGTGCTGTCGCCGTTCTGGCGCACCGCGATCCTGGAAGCCAAGGACGAGACGGCTCTGATCAAGGAGTTCGGCAGCCTTGTTCCCGCCGCCGATCACCGTTTTCGCATGGAGCGCATGTTCTATGCCGACCGGGTGAATTCCGCCTTGCGTGTCGCCGGCCTCGCCGGCGCCCAGCAGCTTGCCGACGCCTGGGCGGCGGTCGACAAGGGCGACAAGAATGCTGCCAAACTATTGAAGACTGTGCCGGTGGCGCAACGCTCGGCCGGCTATTTCTTCGCGCAGGCCGAATATCTGCGCAAGCAGAAGGATTTTGCGGGCGCCGCGGCAATTGTCATGAAAGCGCCGGCAGACCGGGAATCCCTGGTCGATCCGGATGCCTGGTGGGTCGAACGCCGGGTGCTGTCGCGCGAATTGGTCGACCAGGGCGACATGAAGACCGCCTACAAAATAGTCGCCACGCATGCCGCCGAAAGCGCGGCCAATGCGGCGGAAGCCGAATTCCATGCCGGCTGGTATGCGCTGCGCGGCCTGAACGATCCCAAGCTCGCGGCGACGCATTTCGCGCGTATCGCCGACCTTGCCCAAGGGCCAATGACCCTGTCGCGCGCCTATTACTGGCTCGGCCGTGCGGCGGAAGTCGGTGGCCCCGGCAATGCCAAGGACTATCTTGGGCGTGCGGCGACCTACGGCACGACGTTTTACGGCCAGCTAGCCGCCGAACGCGTCGGCCGGCAGGCGCTCAACATCGTCTATCCCCAGCCCAGTGCCGCCGACCGGCAGAACTTTGCCGGCCGCGAGGCCGTCTCGGCCATCAAGCGCCTGCAAGAGGCAGGCTACGACCGTTATGCCGAAACGCTCTATCGCGACCTTGCCGGGCAGTTGACCAGCCCGGGTGAACTGGCGCTGCTCGCTGTCCTTGCCGAAAAGCAGGACAACCATTTCATGGCGCTGAAAATCGGCAAGATCGCCGGGGCGCGCGGCATCGATGTCGGCGCGCTGTCGCATCCGCTCGGCGTCATCCCCGATTCGGCCAATATTTCCGGTTCGGGCAAGGCACTGGCCTATGCGATCGCCCGCCAGGAAAGCGAATTCAATATCGGCGCCGTATCCAGTGCCGGCGCACGCGGACTGCTGCAGCTGATGCCGGGAACCGCCAAGCAATTGGCGAAGAAGGCCGGATTACAGTTTTCGCAGACCAGGCTGACTACCGACGCCGGCTACAATGCAACGCTTGGTTCGGCGTTCCTCGGCGAACAGCTCGATCGCTTCAATGGCTCGTACGTATTGACCTTCGCGGGCTACAATGCCGGCCCGACCCGAGCCAGCCAGTGGGTGGCGAAATACGGTGACCCGCGCGGCAAGGACATCGATGCGGTGGTGGACTGGATCGAGCGGATTCCCTACACGGAAACAAGAAGTTACGTGCAGCGCGTGATGGAGAATTACGAGGTCTACAAAATGCGCATTTCCGGCAAGTACGACATCGTCGGCGATCTCGTGAACGGGCGCAGCTGAGGCTCTTGCCCTCGCCTTGCGAGGAAAAGGAGGAGCCTTTCCCGTTTGACCCTCCGGCGCTCCGTCTGTAGCAGTCGTGGACGATCCTTCGGCTAAAGAGCCCGTCCCATGTCGAGCAATCCAGATTTCTCCGACTTCTTCTATGCGGCGCCGGATGGGCTGAGACTTCACGCGCGCGTCTATGGCGAAGCGAATTCCGCACATTGGCCGGTCGTCTGTCTGCCTGGCTTGACGCGTAACGCGCGGGATTTTCACGAGCTTGCGCTCCATCTCTCGACGCGATCCGCCCTTGCGCGTAAGGTCGTCGCTTTCGACTACCGCGGACGCGGGCAGTCGGCCTACGATCCCGATGTCAGCCACTATAATGTCGTCATCGAAGCCGGCGACGTCCTTGCCGGGCTGGCGGCGCTCGGCATCGAACAGGCGGCCTTCATCGGCACCTCGCGCGGCGGGCTGATCATCCATGTGCTTGGCGCGATGCAGCCGGCGGCGCTGAAAGCCATCGTGCTCAACGACATCGGGCCAGTGATCGAACCCGCGGGTCTCGCTCACATCCAGTCCTATCTCGAACGCGCACCGAAGCCGAAAACCCTCGCCGAGGCGATGGCTGCCCAGCGCAGCGTTCACGGCCAGGATTTTCCAGCGCTAACCGAGGGCAAGTGGGAACGAATGGTGCGCGCGATCTATCGCGAGACGAATCAAGGGCTGCTGCCCGATTTCGATTCGACGCTTGTCGACACAGTTGCCAATTTCGACCTGTCACAACCATTGCCGCCTCTCTGGCAGCAGTTCGATGCGTTGGCGGCCATACCACTGCTCGTCCTACGCGGCGCCAATTCTAGGCTATTGTCGCAGGAAACGCTGGAGGAGATGCGAAAGCGTCATCCCGGCACCAGGACAATCACCGTTCCAGATCAGGGCCACGCCCCCTTCCTGGAGACCGGCAATCTGCCCACCGACATCGCGCTCTTTCTAGATCAAGCAGAGGCGCGGAAAAACCCAAGATAAGCCCAAGACCAACCAAGGTCTTGGGCATCCATTACAATATAGGCCAGTCTTCGCCGGCCTACGTGGCTTTTGAGTTTTTCCGAAGCGCCTTCGGCGGCATCTTCTCCGCGCCGGTCTGTTTCCGCTCGGCCTTGCCGAGAGAAGGCGTGGTCACGGGACAGGAAAATACGGAGCCTTCGGAGTCGCTTGCCGGTCGCTCGCAGCGAGGCTTCTCCAGAACAACCACGCAGCCGTCGAGATCGTTGGTGGCCAGATGGGCATAACGCATGGTCATCGACAGCGTCTGATGACCGAGCCACATCTGCACGCGCCTGATGTCGATCCCGCCCTGGACGAGACGCGAAGCGCAGGTGTGGCGCAAGATATGCGGCACGACCTGGTCGTCGGCGCCAAGGCCGACTTCGGCCTTAGCATCGTTCCAGATTGCTCGGAACTGTGCCTGGCTGAGCTTGGTGAACGGGCCCTTGGGCCGGCGGCCCTCGGTGGCTGGCAGCCTGATCACCTCCTTGACCCGCTCGGTCATCGGAATGGTGCGGCTGCGGCCGGACTTGGTGATCCAGAAGGAGACGCGATGCTCCTGGATGTCGTTCCAGATCAACCCGAGCGCTTCGCCGAGGCGGCATCCGCTATCGACCAGGAAGACTGAAAGCCGGTAAGCATCCTCGCTGCGGCCCTTGATGGCTGCGAACAACCGTGCCTCTTCGTCCCTTTCAAGGAAACGAATCCGCCCCGCCCGCTCCTTCTGGCGGCGGAACTCGGGCAAGCTGTGGATATCCCCCATCTTATGAGCCTTGCGCAGCAGTTTGCTGAGGGCAGCCATCTTTCGATTGATGGTTGCGTTGCTGTTGCCGCGCTGGCGCAAGGTGCCGATAAGGTTATCCAGAGTGCTCTGATCAAAGGCACTGAAACGCTCCCCAAGGAGAATCTCATCTATTTCGCCGATGAAAGAGCTGACATTGTATTTATGCCGCCCATCATCCCAGAGTATGTCTCGATATGCTGAAAATAGATCTCCGACTCTATGCGACTTTACTTCTCGTATTTTGTTGTAGCTGTATCTTATTTTTGCAGTCTGAGAAGAAAATATCGCAAAATAATCAGAGGTCCCTCCCTCTTNAATCGCTTCGTTCGTCATTTTTTTACCACACCCCCCAGTGGATAGGTCAGCCCTATCCACTTGGACGTGTCCTTTCAAGAGCTTTTGTCTGACAAAACGATTTCATCCGCCAGGACGACGGATCCCACGAAACCGTTCCGCAGAACTTTATTCAGCTACCGATTCCCCCTTTTTCCTTCCATCTGCCCAAGCCCAGTCGCGAAACAAAACAGCCCGGGCGTCGAAGTGCCCGGGCTGGATTTCACCTGTAGAGAACCAGCCCTTAGAACGAGCGCTGGAAGCGGAGGATGCCGCCGAAGCCGTCGCTGTCAGCAGCGCGAACAACACCGTGGTCGCCCGTGAAGGCCTTACGATTGACGTAGTCGACTTCGCCGATGATCGTGAAACCAGGCACGATGTCGTAAGCGATATTCGCAGCCACACCCAGGCTCTTGCCTTCATCATAGGATACCTGCGCGTTGAACGAGGTCTTCTCGTTGAACTTGTAGGTGCCGCCTCCGAAGATGGCCCAATTGCCTTCCCAGTTCTTGAAGGAGTTGTGGTCGACATTGTCGTCCGTGCCGTAGTTGGCCATGACCCACAGCGACAGTTCGTTGGTGGCGTTCACGTCCAAGCGAACCTTGGCGCCCCACTCTTCCCACACGCTGTCATAGACGCCGGTCGCGCTGATCGCACCCCAGCCCTGCGTGTACTTCACGCCGCCGACGACATGCGGGACATAGCTGTCGACCGTGTTAACACCAGCACCGTCTTCGAGCGAGATCACCGCCGAGAAGCCGTTGCCGGCATCGAAATAGTACTGGACCACACCGGTATCGAAGTCGCCGCCGTAACCGACGAGCGAGTCGTCGATGACGTTGCCGGCGTAGCCGCTGAACGTCACCCAGGCGGACTCGTCTTTACCGACGCGGAAGCCGCCGAGCTGGACCCAAGCGAAGTTCAGCGAGACGCCCCTGCCGGCAGCCACTGCATAGTTGCCTTCACGCTGGGTCTCCCAGTTGAAGCGGGTCTCGGTGTAGGTCTTCAAGGTGCCGAGTTCGGTTTCCTGGCCGGTCCAGGTCTTCAGCGCGAAGCGAGAATGCTTGTAGTAGGTGTCGTTGAGCGAACCTGGATCGGAACGATCGTTGACGTCGGTAAGGCCGTTAACGTCGCCCGCGCCGATGTCGTAACGGACATAGCCGCCGATGCGCAGGCAGGTTTCGGTGCCGGGGATGTAGAAGTAGCCAGCGCCATAGACGTCGCAAATCTTGACGTATTCAGCGGGTTCCGGCTCGGCGACGACGACGGCGTCGGCGGCGCGCGCACCGGAAACTGCGATCAGGGCCGCAGCGGAGCCGAGAAGAAGGCTCTTGATGTTCATTTTCTGACCTCCAGTCAGAATCGAACGAATTGGCGGCTGGCAGAGCGATAGCCGGAATCGCCAGGACCAGGCAGCGTCAAATTATCTAATTGTTATTGCAGGGAAATCTTGGCATCGA
>NZ_AZUY01000020.1 GCF_000513935.1 Mesorhizobium sp. WSM3626
GTCGGGCGACTTCGCCAAGCCTCGAATCGGATGGCCATCCGGTTCGAGGCTCAGTCGCTCTTCTCGCACAAAGTTTCCTCCGTGCAGATACAAGGGGTGTTCCAGCGGAGCGAGACGTCGGCTTTCCTGGGAAAAACCCTCATGCGACCTAGCTTCGCGAGGCCGCGGCCCTGGGCGAGTCACGAGCCTCGCCCGCCGCACAGGGGGGCAAAAGAAGTGAGTCTCAATACCCCAGCAGTTCCTTCAGCGGGATGACGCGCCAGACTTGCTTGATGGCGTAGCGGTTGAAGGTCAGCGTCTTGGGCGGATTGTATTGTTCGACCACCAGCTCGCCCGCCGTGCGCCGGACCAGTTTCTTGATGAAGGCCTTGCCGTTCTTCTCGTTCTCTTCCGGAAAGGTCTCGATCACCACATGGTCGCCCGGCACCGCGTCGCGGCCGCCGCAATAGATCATGTCGCCGGGCTCATAGCGCGGCACCATGGAATCCGAGAGCACATGCAGCGCGAACACTTTCGGCAGGTTGCGGACCCCTGGCGGACGCTGGACGTATCCCGCAGGCTCGCCATTGAAGGTGAAGTCGCCGTCATCGCCGCCGACGGCGGCGCCGAGCACCGGAATATCCATGGCTCCGGCCGGCAGGGGGCCGGCATCGGTGACGATCTCGGCGTCCGCCACCGGGCCGGCATCGTCGAGGAAAACGACCTCGCCCTTGCCGAGCGCCACGGGGTCGACACGCAGGAAGGCGGCGGTCTTCAACAGGTTCTCGGTCTTGGGCAGGTTGCGCCCGGTTTCCCAGTTGCCGACGGCGGCGACATCGGTGTCGTTGTGCTCGGCGATGTGGCGCATGACCAGGCCGCGCTGCTTGCGTGCCTGGCGGATCGCGGCCCCGACCCTGATCGACAGTTGCGTTTTCACCATGGCCTCATGTGACCAACAAGTCCTGCTTTCGTCCATGAAAGAATAGCTTGCGTCAATTTTTGAGTTATGCTTATATCACCTCATGCAAAAGCTCAACCCCTCAGAGTCGACAGCGCCTCCAGCCCGGCCTTGCCGGGCTGCCCTTTCCCTTCCGCCCCGGCCGCCTCCTCCCCGGCCGGGGCGAAGCGCGACGCCCGATTGCCTTGGTGCATCGGCCTCGCGTCCGGTCCGCCCGTCACTGGCGGCCGGAACGGCCGGAGCCGCCGCTCCCCGCGGCTCCGGCCCCCCATTCGACCCGGCCGCGGGTTGTTCCCTGATCCGCACCCAGGACGGCACCGTCATCCCTGACGAGCCCAAGACGGGCAGGGCGGTCTCCGCCCCTGACGGGGACATGGCGCGGGCGCGGTTTGCGCACCTCGCCGCGCCGGCCGACCGGCGGGGCTGACAGCAGCCCTTCCACGGCAATCCCAGCGGCCGACAGGCCGGACCAAGCCCGGCAGCGCCCATGGCGTCCGCGGGCGAAACCCGACGCTTGCCTGACGGTGCCGTGCGCGGCGGCCGCTGGCCGCGCAATGGAGACGGACATGGCAGGCTACAGCGACAGCGAATTGCAGGCGATTGCCGCCTGGCTGAAGGACGGGCTTTCGGCATCGAGGATCGCGGCCGCGTTCAGCGCACAACGTGGCGCGCGCGTATCGCGCAACGCCATTATCGGCATCGTCCACCGCAACGGCATGCTGGGCGCGATCGGCTTTGCCAATGGCAAGGGCCTGCCGGCGGCCGGTGCGGCGACGGCCAAGGCAGCGCGCCGCGCCGCCAAGGCGGAAACCAACCGTGCCGGCGCCGCGCTGCAGCCGGCCAAACCCGCCGCGCGGCCGAAGCGGGCTCCTTCGCCCGTCCGGCCACGGCTTTTCCAGCGCGAGGCGGGCGTGCTGATCGCCGATGGGGAAACCTACCGTTTCAAGGTACCCGCACCGCCACGTGGTCCCATCGGCCGACAGCCGCATGGCGTGGCCATGCGCTTCATCGACTGCCTGTTCAGCCGCTGCCGAGCGCCGCTCGACCTGGCGCTGGAGGAAGACCCTCAAAATGGTGCGTCCGGCGGGCGGCCGGGCCAGGACATGCTGTGCTGCGGCATGCGCACCAGGGCGATGAAAAGCTACTGCACCTATCATCAGGCGCGCTTCCAGCGCCGTGTTTGCGAGGCCGGGTGAAGCTTGGTCCCTGCTTCCAGTTTACGGGGAGAAAGTCGCTCCTGCGTGCCGTCGCCAGTCCCGATCGCCGGGGAATATTGGGAGAATTGCTTTGAACAGCTATCGCGCCGCACCGCTATTTCGGTATCTGGCGGCCCTGTTTGGGCAGGCGGCTCTGCACCGTTCGTTGCTCCAGCACCGTCGCCGGGCCGCCGCCGGCAACCAGGATGCCGGCAACGCGGGCAAAGCCGGTGAACACTTTTATCGCATCGGACTGCGAGATTTGCGCCGCGATGGCCGCGCTGCAGGCGTTGAGCGCGCTACGATAGACGTGGCCCCGCCGCTCGATGGGCCAGCGCTGCAGGAAATCGGCGGCATCGCTGACGTTTTCGATCTCCTCGACATGTCCGTCCAGGGACACTTTGAGCGGTACTCCGGTTTTCATCGTACCCACGGCGTTCACCTTCGGTCCAGGCGCGGCATTCAAGCCGACGCTCATAAACGCACAAGGCCGGCAAGCGGTTGCATCGCCGCCCTCTCAGGGGCTCGCCGCGGCGTCGAGCCACTCATGCGCGCGGCTTCTTGGCTTGGCCACCAATATGCCCTGTTGCCTTGCCGCCTCTCGAAAGGCCTCGAAGGCGGGGCGCGGGCAGCAAGTACCCTCGACCGCAAGCCGGATGAGCCGAACTGCCTCGAGATAGGCCGGCGCGGTCTTGTCGGGCCATTGGTGACGAAGCGCCGTTGCCGCATCGGCCACCGAGCCGACCAGCATGGTCTTGTTGTCGCAAAAACGCAGGGTCACCGGCATGAAAGCCGTCATGGGCGGTCCTCCCGTTCGCAGGAACGCGTCATAACGTGCGGACCGGCGGCTGGTTCCATCAGCGCGGCTGGAAGCACGGCGTGGAGCGCGGCATGAGCGAACGGCCCTTCATGCAGCTCTACGTCTCTGATTTTGTCAGGCGACACGCTGCAGCTCTCCACCGAGCAGATCGGCGCCTACATGCTGCTGCTGATGGCAATGTGGAATGCCGGCGGCGGCTTGCCCGACGATGACGCCAGGCTGGCGCGCGTGGCGCGGCTGCCGTTGAAACGATGGCGGGCGATCAGCGCCGAGCTGCTGGCCTTCTTCGAGCGCGAGAGCGGCGAGATCGGCCACAAAAGGCTGACGAAGGAGCTGCGCAAGGCGCGGCTCAAGAGCGAGGCGAGGGCGGCCGCCGGCGCGCGCGGTGGGGCCGCCACCGCCTTGAAAACAAAGGCGCATGCCGGGGCAAATGCCGATGTTTTGATGCGGCATTCTCCAGAATCCAGAAACCAGATGGAAAAAGCTCCCGCTTTTTCAGCGCACGGGGCGCGCGAAAGACCGGGGATTTCGATCGGGGGCCGTGGGACGGCTTCGGGATCGCGCGGCCCGGGCCGGCCCAAGAAACCGCCGGGTTGGATCAGGCCAAAAACCCACAGCGACGCCGCCAACGCCATCATCGAGGAGATCCGCGGATATGACCACGGCCGAACTGCAGCAGGCGACGAAGGCGCTGGCGGCAATGTTCTCCTGCTTCCCGCAATCCACCCTGACTGATGTCGAGATGCAGATGCGCGGCTATCTCGGCGCCGTCAGGGATGCCGAGCTGGCTGACTTGCAGGCCGCCATCCAGCGCTTCGTGCGCGGCGAGGTGAGGAGCGGCAACGCGCAGTTCTGCCCTTCGAGCGCGCAGCTCTGCATCGAAGTGCGCGAGCGGCGCTTGATGCGGGAGCTGCTGGCGCGGCGCGGCGTCGAGGCGGCTGCAAAGCTGGCGAAGCGATGAGGAGTTTCGATCGACAGGTCGGCGCGAAGGATCGCGACCTTCCAAGGAAACACACCCCAACAGGAGCCACATCCATGCCCAAGAAAACCAAAGCCGCCAGGCCGCAGGCGCCGAAACTGCCGAAGGGCGAGGCCGAGCAGGTGCGCATCCGCCGCGAGGTCGGCCATGATTTCGCGCTGAAGGATGATGCCTTCGGCCGTAAGCGGCTGACATCAGGCACGGCCGAGGCGCGGCGCGTCTACGAGGTGTCGAATGACGGCCACACTTCCACCGGCGGCATCGTACGGGTGCGCAATGTCGACCCGCTCCTGGGCATCACCTCGCTGTCGCGCCAGCAGCGCGAGGCCGGCCTGCGCTACCGCGAGCATTTCCAGTCCAGCCAGCGGGCTGATATCAAGCCGATGCGCTGGACGGAGCGCGTCGACGGCGGTCGCATCGGCGGCGGCATCGCCGACAGCGTGCTCAACGCCGGCCGCGCGCATGCCGCGGCGACCCGGGCGCTCGGGCATTGGGACGTGGCGGCGATCGTGCAGAAAGTCGTGTGTCTGGAACAGCCGGTGAAGACCGTGGCCGAGCAGAATGGCGAAGGACGCGACGTGGTGGCGAAGCTGCTGAAGGTGGGGCTCGACCTGCTGGCCGTGCATTATGGGATGATGGGGCGGTGAGGTGGTCCCACACCGCCGAATGCTTCTGCAACGGCTATGATTGATCCGGCCGACGGCATGCCGGCCAGATCAATTTGGACGGTCAATAGCGGCAGACACGCACTCTTTCGATGATCCGGTGGTGATGACGCCAGTGCTTCACCACCTCGGTGTGGCAGCGACGACTGTGCATGCCGTAATAGCGCGGCCGATAGCCGTTATCGTACATGCTGTAACGGTAGTGGTGACGGCCGTAATAGGGACCATAGTCGGAGTAGTCGCGGTAATAGTCCCCATAGTAGTCGCGATGTCTGGGAACGTAATAATCGTCATCATAGCCGTTTCCGATGCCGAGCGTGATGCTGGCGGCATTCGCGGGGGCCATCACCGCCACCGCCGAAGCAACTGCAATCACGGAAGCGAGCAAGAGTTTTTTCATGACAACCTCCTCTTTCAAGGTGTGTCTAATAAACGCTGAGGTCGCAGCCCTGTTCCCATAAATCGGTGAATCGATGGGTTCGAGCGGTGTGACGTGGCCGCGAAAGCACCTGCCACTGGGCAGTGCCTGCACCTGTCAGCAGTCACAAAAAGACAACCCCGCGAGCGGGGCTGTCTCCATGGCCGCGCCGCGTTGTCAGCTGCCGCCAATCAATTTCACGCTGCTGCAGAATTCCGGATGCGTGTTGGTGGGGTTGGCGTTCTTGACCTCGTCAGCGCAGGCGGTTCTCATCGCCGTCTGGTCTTCGGGCGTCAGCGCCTTCCAGGCTCTCGCGAAGGCGTCGTTGCTGACCATCGTCTTCATGCCGGAGTCCGTGTAGAACGGCTTCATCTTGGCAGGATCATCGAGAGCGGACGTTCCCTTGCTGGATCCCGCGAGAGCCGAACCGGTGACCATTGAAAGCGCCATCGCGCCAAGACAGATCATCTTGATGTTCATGGTGAGATCCTTCCCTGTTGCTTTGTGACCGTCGAAGCAACGATCAAGCTTTTTAACGAAACAGTTTGCCCGGAAGTTCCGGATTGTCAGGTCAAAATTGCTCAAACAAGCCAAAACCTATTCCAGAAAGTTCTAAAATGTTCGAGAAATTCGAACGCAGGGCAGAGCGGTCCAGGACTTTGTTATGTTCGGCAACCTTCTCCCAGTTTCGCGATTTGCGGATGGGGCCGGAAGCGGTCTCGGCTCGGCAAAAAAGCCTCGCCGGCGAGCCAGCGAGGCATTGTCGTCGCCCGGAAAGCGATCACGCAGCAACGAGGGCGGCTCGCGGAAAGTTTCAGCGCTCCCTCTCTGTTTTCGCGGCCATGGTTAAGCCGGTCTCTGCCGGCTCCTGCCCGGCTTCCCCGCGCGGCTGCGCCATCGACCGTGCCGCATCCGCTCCGGCCGCCAGGATGCGATCCGACAGGTCCGCACCCTCCACCGCGCGGGCCAGTTGAAGCGCGCCGATGAGCGTCGCGAAGATACCGAATGCCACCGCCTCCGGATCGCTTGTATGCGGCGGGAGAGCGGCCGACACCTGGCGCACCAAAGTCATCAAGCGTTCGGTGTAGAGTTGTCGCGTTTCCGGCTGCTCCCGCGCGATTTCCGGCAACAGGGCGGCGGAAGCGCAGCCCGTGCCCGGATTGTCGCGATGTTGCGCCGACAGATAGGCGTCTATGGCCGTTGCCAGGCCGCCGGAGGCCAGCGCCTGCGCGATCTGACCCGACTGACCCTCCAGCGCCCCCGCCACGCATTCCCGGACAAGTGCCGCCTTGGAGGGGAAGTGCGGATAGAAGGCGCCGTTGGTCAGCCCGGCGTCGCTCATGATGCTTGCCAGTCCCGAGGCGGCGATGCCGTCGCTCCGGAACCGCTGCGTGGCGACCTCCATGATCCCGCTGCGCGATGCGTCCTTCCGGCCCTTTTCGTACCGCATGTCCTGTCCTTCCCAAGCCTCTATTGCATTATGGTCATAATATGATATTACGAACATAATTCAACGCCTGGAAGAAAGCTAGCCCTGATGGGCTCTGGAGCATCGAAATGAAAGCGCATTCCGGAAAGATCGCGATCGTGAAAGAGCGAGTACGATGAAAACCTTTGTCGCCGACAAATATGAGAAGAAAGGCGCGCTGCGGCTCGCCGATATGCCGAAGCCGGAATTGCAAGACAATGATGTCCTGGTCGAGGTCCACGCCGCCGGCGTGAACCTTCTGGATTCCAAGCTGCGGGACGGGGAGTTCAAACTCATTGTGCCTTATCGACCGCCTTTCGTCCTTGGCCACGACGTGGCCGGCATTGTCGTGCGGGCCGGATCGAAGGTCCGCAAGTTCAAAGCCGGCGACGAAGTCTATGCGAGGCCGCGCGACGGCCGGATTGGGACATTCGCCGAATTCATCGCCATGGATGAGGCCGACGTCGCCTTGAAGCCAAAAAACCTCAGCATGGAGGAAGCCGCTTCCATTCCCTTAGTTGGTCTGACCGCCTGGCAGGTGCTGGTCGAAAGGGCAGGGCTGACGTCTTGGCATCCTGGCTGTTCACGACGACGTCATAGCCCTGCAGGACCTTCTCGAAATCGTCCTTCCGATAGTCGACGACGACATCGGCGGCCTTGCTTCCTGGCGAACCCGGGATCCGGCGGACCGGAAATGGATATCAGCTTGCCGCCCGGCTTCAGCACGCGCAGCGATTTTTCAAGCGCCGCAGGGCCAAACGCGCCGGTGTGGACTATTCCTTCCTGTTCATGTGGGCGCCTCAACGTCGTGCTGAAGCTGGTGCTGCGGCTGCTTAGTCTCGGCATACCCGGCTCCGGCGGGGTGGGCACGTTTGCTATCCAACTGGCGAAGCATCTCGGCGCGACGGTTGCGACAACGGCGAGCGCGGCGAACATGGGCCTGGTGAAAAGTCTCGGCCTCCCGGCCGCCTCTATCTGACCTTCACGACCACCTTGCCCTTGGCACGCCCCGTTTCGACATAGGCCAAGGCTTCGTTGGTCTGTTCAAACGGAAAAGTCCGGTCCATGACGGGACGTATGACGCCGGTTTCGATGAGCGACGTGATCCGGCTCAGCTGGTCGCCCTGCGGGCCGCAGGACCCAATGTCGCGGCGACGGCCGGTTCGCTAGCCGGCGCTAACCGCCGGCCCTGTTTCGATCTCCTGAAGATAAAAAACCTTGCTCGGCTGCAGATGGTCGACGCAGAGCTGCGCCAGCACCCAATTGTCGCTGCGTTTCAGCGCCTCGATCATCATCAGGTGGTGCTGGCGCGAGATGTCGAGCTTGTCCCGGTCGGCCAGCGAATTGGCCCGCACAGGCAGGCTGAGGCGCATATAGTGCTCGATCGAGGACACCAGATAGGCATTGCCGCAAGCCGAGAACATGGTGAGGTGGAAACGGTCATTGGCTTCGTGAATGCCTCTGAGATAGCCGGCGTCGACATGGGCGCTGTAAACGTGGTGGATCTCGGTCAATTCCGCGATCAGCGCGTCGCTCGCCGGCAGGCGGATCATCAGCGCGGCCTGGCGCTGCAGCATCTCGCGCACCTCGTAGATCTGGCGGACCTCCTCGGGCGCGAGCCGGCGCACCATGGCGCCCTTGTTGCGCTCGCGCGTGGCGACGCCGAGCCTTTCCAGCTGGTAGAGGGCCTGGCGGATGGTGTGGCGCGAGACTGGGAAACGGGCCAGAAGCACGTCCTCGACCAGGCGCGTGCCGGGCGCCAGCCGGCCGAAGATGATGTCTTCCTCCAGCGCGTGGACGATATCGGCTTCCTTGCCGCCATAGTCGACCGTGTTGAGCATCGCGACCCTCTTGTTGGTCCGGCCAATGAGGATTGACCCCGGCCAATTTTTTATTGGCCGCAAGCCAGTCTAGAGCATTTCCGGCGAAAACAGGATGCTCCATCCCTTTGTTCGCTGCTTGCGGGCCGACAGGGAAAGGCCCGCCACCGACGCGACTCGTGACGGGCCTTCTGGAGTACGCCGGGCTTCCCACCGCCCGGCCATTTGCAAAACCTGCCGGCGGCGCGATCGTTCCATCACAACAGGAAGCTTACCCCGGGGGGAACGGGCCTTGCGGAGGTGCAGCTATCCGCGGTAACCGCCGACAGTCTCTCACGCTTCAAAAGCGTCGGCTTATTTGTGAATGAGCCATTCTATCAAGCCGGTCTCGACCCGCTCGCAGCCGGTAAACTCGGACACCAGGTTTTTGGCCAGATCGCGCCATTGACACTCGGGCAGGTTCGCTTCCCTGACCAAATCTCGAAATACAGCGCGGAGAATGTCGGCATCGAACGCGGAGACGGCAACGGGAGCCGCGTCTTCCCAGGCTTGGCCGGTGTTATCGCGATGGCGTCGGCGAAGCCGTTCCAGAAGCTCGCGTGATTGCGCGATCGCGCGCCGGGAATGGTCCAAATCGCGGCGAAAGGCGGCTTTTCCAGCAATGGAACGATGCCGTAACAGGAAGCTGGCTTCGATAGCTGCCTGCGCCATGTCTATATGGCTTTCAACCATCGCTACCTCCCTCAGGACTAATCTACTCCTCCGAAGGGGTATCTCAAAGAGGATTCAACGTACGATTTGGTACGAGGGGGAAGCTTGGCGGAGTATTGAACGGACCGGCCCGAACAGCGCAGGCGTGCGCAACGGCGACGCCCGCTTTGGTCGGGTGTAATGTCCCGACGACCATGTCAGCCCCTGGGCGACATGCATCAGTTCCTGTCCGATGGCTTCGAGCGCATCCTCGACACTGTCTCGCGCTCGGCGCGTTTGGAGCGCAGCGGCGGCAGGCCGCGATCGATCAGGTCCATGTCTTCCAGCACCATGTCACCCATGCGCTTGAAGGCGATGTCGAGGGCGCCGGCGCGGTGGGCGGAGCGCAGGAAGCCGGGCAGCGCGCGCACGGGATGGTCGCCTGCCAGCGGCTCTTCGGGGAAGACGTCGCTGGCGGCGAGGATGTGGCCGCTCTTCACCGCCGCCATCAAGGCGGGGAAGTCGACCACGCCGGCACGGCTGAGCAGGATGAAGGCAGCGCCCTTTCGCATGCTGGCCAAAGCATCGGCACCCAGAAAACCCTGGTTCTCGGAAGTCACTGAGGCGACGACGAAAACGAAGTCGCTTTGCGACAGCACCTCGTCCAGCGAGGCCGGCTCGACGCCATTTTCCCTCAGTATCGACGGCGGCAGCCAGGGGTCGAACACCTTCGTACGGGTGCGGAAGCCCGACAGCAGGCGGTTGAGCGCGCGGCCGAGATCGCCGAAGCCGATGATGCCGACATCGGCGCCCGAAAGCAGCCGCGCCGTCTGGTTGCCGTCGCCGCCCCATAGTTCCTGCCCCTGGCGGAAAGCGAGGTCGGCATCGACGACGCCGCGGGCAAGGTTGAGCGCCATGGCCAAGCCGAGTTCAGCCACCGGCTCGGCGAAGACCAGGCCCGTCGTGACGACATGGATGCCGCGCGAAAACAGCGTTTCATAGGGCATGTTGTCGAGGAGATTGCTCTCGACATTGAAGACGCAGCGCAGCGCCGTCATCGCGTCAAGCGTCTCCGGCGAGATCGGCGGTTGGCCGACGATGTAGCGGGCCTCGGCCAGCACCTCGGCCGGCAGCCGCGCCACGCCGTCCGGCGTCGTCTCGACGATGCGGTAACGCGCCTTGAGCCGCGCCAGCTGCGGCGGCGTGAAGATCAGCTCGAGCGTGCGCGGCTCCGGCGCGCTGATGACCAGCGGCAAGGCGGTCTCTGACATGGCAAGCTCCTCCCGAAACGGCTTGTGGCGCTTTCTCGGTCCTAAATCTATCCCGGACTAGCGGATTTAAAAGCACGGTAGACCGATTTACTCGGCGCAGGAGCGTTTCGCTCAAAATCAGAGAGCCGTCCCGGCACGATTGACATTGGCGGTAAAGCCGGTCTTCTCTGCGTATCCAACAAAGGGGGAATAGCTGATGAAGAAATACGAGAAGCCAAGCTGGCGGAAGCGCGAACGGCTTTCGGCCGTCACTGCCGCCGTTGTATTTTCGGTAACGCTGACCTGACGGCATTCGCTTGCCGTGACAAAGGCGCGACCGGTCGCGCCGTTTGCTTTGGGAAAAGCACGCCTCACCCCCGCGGCTTTGGCGGTGCGGGCTTCTGTTCCTCGCCGCTTGGCTCGGCGGACAGCCGCTGCTTGCGAAGGCGGGCTGTCTTTGCGTCGCGGGCCTTTCGTTCGGCGTCGAGGATGATCCGCGACTCTCGATCCGCTCTCTCAAGCTTTTTCTTGTCGACCAATCGGGCCACTTCGTTCTCCGGCGGCATGTCGCATTCCATAAAACCAATCGTGTGCGGCAAGGTTCCGCCGGATGCCGGCTGCGAGCGATCGCGTCAGGATTTTGCCTGGCCTGATCGCTCGGCGCGATGACCGGATTGCCAGCTGGTAAGTTGGCGCTCGGCTTCGGATATGGTCACGCTCATCAAGCCGTCAAATTCGGCCATGGCTTCCATGTGCCCATGATCAATGATGGATTTGCGAAGGATGCGCATCGCCAGAATGGCATCCTGCAACGCTCGGTCGATGTTCTTGACCATGACAGGATCTCCTGCGGGCATAACCTGTCTGCGCGCCGCTGGTTCCGGCTGAACGGCACTGGATTTGCCTTTTTTCAGCGCTATGTCATTGCCCTGGGGAAGCGGTCCGGCGCTCCCCTTCCGCCGCAGGGGAGGGAGAAGGGTAGAGGTGCTGTCCTTGGGACAGCACCAGGGGAGGGGCTTCTGACGATAGAGGGCGGGAGCGCCCTCATGCCATGCCCGGCTCCCGCCGCAGTCCCAAATGGCGCACCTTGCGGCCGACGATCACCAGCCGGCGTGCCATGTTGTTGCGCAGGCGCCGCGCGCGCCATTCCAGTCCGGTTTCGGTGGTGATCCGCTTGGCATATACGCTCACACGCATGCCTGCCTCATCGGAAGCTAGCTTGACCGGATCGTCATAGAAGGTGCCGATCTTGTCAGCCGCCATGCCTGGTGTTTCCAGCCAGCGCGGAATGTGGACGGAATGGAGCCGATCGACGTCGATCATGACCCGTCCTATGCCGACGCCCGGCGTCGGGCATGTCGTACAGAACGCGTCGCCGATGAAGACGACCCCGTCGCGACGGTGGCCTTGCGTCGTGGTCAGATTGACCTGCCGGACCTCGACGGGACTTGCGACAGCGAAGTTGCCGCATTGTGCCGATATTTCGGGCATCAACTCGCAAAGCATCTTTTGCGGATCGGCCCGGAAATCCCTCGTCCATTGGTCGGCCACGGTGCGATAGACGAACATGTTGGCCCGCATCTTGTCGCCGAGAGGGAAGATGCTGATGTAGGCTACGCGGTCGCTCGCCCGCCTGCCGTAGCAGGTGACGGCCCGAAAGCCGCAGTCGCGCTGGGAGACAGCGAGGTCGAAACCCATCGACAACGAATGGGCCTTCGATTGCTCCACGCGTTCGACGCCGATGGCGCGCCGCACCGCTTCGCCGTAGCCGGTGGCGACCACCAGCAGGCGGGCGATGATGACGCTGCCGTCGCTCAGCACCAGGCGCTGCCGGTCCGGTCCGGTCGAGACCTCGACGACCTTGCCGACCGTTAGCGGCACTTGCGGGGGAAGGGCGTCACGAAGCCCGTTGATCAACGCGCCGTAGGAAAATGCGTATTCCGGCCTGCGCTCACGCGCGAACAGCTGGCCAAGGCGGAAGACGTGAATGTCGTCAAACGGTGTGACGAGACGTTTGATCGTTTCGTCGAGGCCGAGCTTCTCGAACAGCCGTATCTGGTCGGTACCGATTTTCTCGGCCCGGAACTCGTCGTGATGGATCCGGTGCGGATCGATCAGCGCCACCTTGCGGCCGGCTTTTCCCAAGGCGGTGGCCAGCGTGGTGCCGGCCATTCCGGCGCCAACGATCGCCACGTCGACTTCGGCCGGGACAGCCTCGACGGTGGTCATCTCGCTGCCCTTCATGCCAGTCACCTTTTGTCTCCACAAAGTGTGGTGGAAAATATCTTCCGGGCCGTATCAACCTCAAGCAACCAGCACGGGTGGCTGGTAGTAACAAATGTTTAGGTTAACTACGGTCGGATCTTCTGTTTCCAGCGCGGCGCGACCGCCGAGCCATCGATGAACTCCAGGCCGCCCGCCTCGTTGAGCGTGTGCAGCTTACGCCCGCTCCATAGCGCGCCAGGGGTTAAGATCGTCTCGACACGCTGGTCCATGCCGTTCAAATCAAGGTGAGTGACGCGTGCGATGCCAAGGGCGCCGCCGTAGCTCCTGCGGCAGTCCTGCACCGGGCGCAGCAACTGGCCGCCGCGCTCCACCATGCGTCCGGCCGGCCGCGCCGAGGCGATATCGATCAGCACCGGATTCTTGGGATGCGGCGTCCAGGGGCCGCGAAAGTCCGGCGCCGACCACAGATGCAGCGCGTCGGAGAAAGCGCCGCCTCCGTCCCGGGCAGTGCCTTCACCGTCCCGGACGGTGGTAAACATCCACCACGAGCCACCATGCTCGACCAAGGTGGCGTCGCTGGCGACGATATCGGACAGCAGCGTCGCTTCCTTGACCCATCCGCCGGGGAAGGCGGTGGCGCGGTAGAGATCCACCGTGCGGTTGGCGCAGCTTTCCGGCACCATCCAGACCTCGCCGTCGCGCTCGAAGACGAAGGGGTAGGACAGGTGATAGGACAGGTCGAGCACCGGCTCCGGGCGGCCGATCGGCCCCGACGGGCCGAACGGCACGGCGGAGATGATGGCTCGGCCCAGACGGTGGATATAGTCCTCGACGAACAAGGTTACCTGTCCCTGGTAAAGGATCGGGAACGGATCGGCATAGAAGCGGCTGCCGTCGTCGGGCAGCTCTTGCCAACCCGATGCCGGATGCGCGCGCAGGTCGAACAGATCCCGCCCTCCGGTCTCGCGCCAGCCGACCTTCCAGTGCGGAGCATTGTAGCAGAGATGGTAGATCTTCTGGGCGACGCGCCGCGCCAGCGCCTTGCCCGCCCTGACCCCGAGCTTGCCGGCCGAGGGCAGCGACGGCGCAGCCCTACCGTCCATCGGCTCGGGCAGGACGGGCAGGGCACCGCGTGCGGCACCCGTCACCGCCGCCAGGATCAGGCTTGCCGTGCGCGCCAGCATGTCCTGGAAGGCGGCAAGCGCGATGCCGCCATATTCGGTGCCCAGGCGTCCTTCGGCGACGACGGCACCATTCTCCTCGACGCGGGCCAGCGGGGTCCGGCCATCGAGGATCGACGCCAGCAGGGCGGCTTCGCCGCCGGCGCCGTCATAGGTCAAACGCCAGACGCGTGTTCCCTCCACTTGCACGTCCCCGCAGAGGTCGAGCACGAGGTCCGGCGAGACGGGCGTCCGCGTTTGGAAGGGTGCCAGCGCCGACAGCGGCAGGCGCTTGGCCAACCCATCCGCGGGCAAGCCGTGGATGACCGTTTCAAGCTGGAACAGCGCGGCTATGCTGCCTGGAATGCCGCTGCCGGCCGGGCGTGCGTCGACGCTGACCTCGACATCGGCGAGCGCGGCCAGGCGCTGCAGCAGCAGCAGGTGAAAAGCACGGAGGCAGTCGCTGTCCAGGCGCAGGCTGACCTGCATGTCGCACCCCTAGAATTCTGATGTTCGGTAACGGCCGGTGTTCGATTTTTGGGCACGATAGGTGGGCGATGGTCGGACTGGAGGGAGATGTTGCTCCATTTCCATTCGTTTCCCGCTCGCTTGCGCCCTGTCAACACGGCCCGTGCCTTTGCTACGCAAACTCCGTGCCAAAAAACAGAAGAGCTCCCAACATAATTAATAGTGTTTTAACAGTTGGAGTAATAGCTAGGCTGAAGCCGCAATTTAGTCTTTTGAGGCATATGGAGTGTTGTCGGAGCGACCTTTGCAATCATCCCTGCTCTCGTTGCCGCAACAACAAGCTCCGCAGGCGATGCAATATGCGCCGGAGCCGCCTCCGGCCGCGTCGTATCCGTCCTCGTCCGTCGAGCTGGGTGACCTGAAGCGTATATTGGTGCGCCGCCGTTTCCTGATCCTCGCCACAGCCGCACTGCTGACCCTTGCAGCGCTGCTCTATGGACTGTTCACGCCGGCGCTCTACAGCTCGGTGGCGGAGATCATCGTCGATCCGCAAGACCTGCAGGTGGTCACCAACGACGTCAATCCGAGCCGGGTTCCGCCCGATGGCGGCATCACCATGGTGGAAAGCCAGGTTGCCGTCGTCCAGTCGAGCGGCGTGCTGCTCAGGGCTATCGCGGCGACCAACCTGACCGAGGATCCGGAATTCAACGGGCAAGGTGGGTTGTTGAGCCGTTTGCTCGGCGGCGTGCTAGGCTCGGAGTCGACCGAGACGGACAAGACGGGCGAAACCGACAAGACGGGGACGACGCTCGATGCACTGCGCCGGCGGCTGGCGGTCAAGCGGGCCGACAAGGTGCTGGTCCTCGACGTGATCGTCACCGCTAAGAGCGCCGACAAGGCGGCGAAGCTCGCCAATGCCATCGCGCAGGCCTACCTGGCCGACCAGGCCGCGGCGCGCGCGAAGATGGCCACGGACGCTTCCGACTCGATCACCGCGCGGCTGGAAGAGCAGCGCAAGCGCGTCCAGCGGGCCGAGAATGCGGTCGAGGCCTACAAGTCCGCCAACAACATGGTGATGGCTGCGGGCAATCTGGTCAGCGACCAGGAACTGACCGAGATCAACACGCAGCTGGCGGCCGCGCAAAGCCGCACCGCGACGCTGAAGGCGCAGGTCGACCAGTTGCGCCGGTCCGGCGGCGCACCGGACGCGACCTCGGAAGCGATGCGCTCGGCGGTGATTTCGAGCCTGCGGGCACAGGAGGCGACGCTTGTCGACCAGGTCTCGCAGCTCGGCACGGAACTCGGGCCGCGCCATCCCTCGATGATGGCGGCCCAGCAGCAATTGCGCGACACGCGCGCGCTCATCGCGCGCGAACTCGGCCGCATCGGCGCCGCCGCCGAAACCGACTATGAGCGGGCACTGGCCAACCAGCAGGCGCTGGAGGCCAAGGTCGCGGGCATGAAGAGCAAGTCGCTCGACACCGACCAGGCCTCGGTCAAGCTGCGCGAACTGCAGCGCGATCTCGAGGCGGTGCGCTCGGTCTACGCCACCTACCTGCAGCGGGCGCAGGAAACGCGCGAGCAGGTCAATGTCGACAGCACCAATGCGCGCATCATCTCCGACGCCATGCCGGCCCTGAAGAAGAGCTGGCCGCCGCTGCTGCTGCTGGTATTCGGCGCGTTCTTCGGCGGGCTGGGGCTCGGCACCGGCATGGCGCTGATCGCGGAATATTCATCGCCGACGGTGCTTTCCAGCGCGCAGATGCAATCGGCGATCGACGCGCCCGTGGTGGGCGTGCTGCCGGCAAAATCGGCGCGCCGCCGCTGGTGGCCTTTCGGTGGCGCCGCCGCGCAGGCCGGACAAAAAATGGACGCCGTCGCCGGCCTGGCGTTGAGGCGCCTGTTCTCCTCCAGCCGGCGTCCGCCGGACTGGCCGCTGGTGCCGTCCATCCTGCTGACGTCGGCGCCGGAAGATGCCGCGCAACGGGGCCGGGTGGCGCGCCTGCTGGCCAACGCCGCGGCTGCCAGGGGCAGCCGTGTCCTGTTCATCGACACCAATGCCGGCAAGGGCCACAAGGAACCGCAGCCCGGCCTGCTTGACGTGCTGCGCGGCGAATATGCCTTCGAGGCGCTGAGCCAGTACGCGCCCGGCAGCAACGTCGCGGTTCTCGGCAAGGGTCGGCCAAAGGCTGCCTTCTCCGAGGCGAAGGGCGTCTATTACACGCAGCACATGCTGGCTCAGGCGAGCCGCAATTTCGAACTCGTCGTCGTCGACGGCGGCGCGCTGGCCGACAATCTCAACGCCTCGCCTCTGGTCGCCATGGTCGACGAGATCGTGCTTGTCGCCACGCTGAACGCGACGCCGATGCGCGATGTCACGGCGGCCGCGCAGGCCATTTCCGTCATGGGACGGTTGCCGACCGGCGCCTTGCTGGTCGACGAGGCGGCCTGACATGTCTGCCATCCGGGGTGCCGCCCGGTCCGCCACCCCGGCAGCCGGCTGGGCCGGCCAGGATCAAGCAGCGGCTTCGCGCCGCACCGGCAATTCACTCGACTGGGTGACCGGCTATGGCCTGGTTGCGGTGGTGGCGTTGCTGTTCAGCATCTCGGGCGGCATGCTGTGGCTGGTGGGCTACAATTACGACGGGCTGACCGGCAATCCGGCGACCAAGATCCATCCCTCCACCTATCTGCTCGTGCTGATGTTTGCCTGGCGCGCCTGCACGTTCGGCAACCCGGTCGGCTACACGCTGGCCATCGCCGACAGGCGGCCGGCGAGCGCGCTGCTGGCCGTCATGTCGATCATGCTGCTGGTCATCGTCATCATCAGGCAGCGCCCCGGCATGGCCGGCATGATCGACACGTTCGTGGCGCCGGCGCTGCTGGTGATGATGCTGGCCGAGGCCGATGAAAAGATATTCGCCCGCATGCAAACGGTGGTGCACGCGGTGATGACGGTGAACGCGCTGCTCGCATTGTTCGAATTCGCCACCAAGACGCTGGTCTTTCCCTACCGGCTCGACGGCGTGGTGTTCATGAACGACCTGCGCTCGACGGCGCTTCAGGGGCATCCGTTGTCCAACGCCACGATCACCGCGATCTACGTGCTGGCGCTGCTTTCGGGTTCGCGATCGCTGTCCATGCCGCTGCGGCTCNGGCTGATCGGCCTGCAATGCGCGGCGCTGGTCGTGTTCGGCGGGCGCTCGGCGATGGTGACGACGATCGCGCTCGGCGGCATCTATCTGCTTTTCAGCGGCGTCGCTTATCTGCGGCGAGGACGCATCAGCCTGCCGGGTGCGGCCCTTGCGGTCATGCTCGCCTCGCTGCTGCCAGTCGTGCTCGCCATGCTGTTCTCCTACGGCTTCTTCGACGCGCTGCTGGAACGCTTCGTGTCGGACAGCGGCAGCGCCAATGCCCGCGTCGAAATGTTCGAGCTCTTCAAGCATTTCGAACTGCGCGACTTGATCGTCGGGCCCGATATCGATCTCATCGAAAGCCTGCGCCGCATCAACGGCCTCGAACAGGGCATCGAGAACCCGATCATCCGCCTGCTCCTCTATCAGGGCGCCTTCTTCACCCTGCTGTTGTTTCTGGGCTTCGCACTGTTCATGCACGAAGTGGCGCGCCGCTGCCATCCCGGCATCTGGCTGACGGTGCTGGGCTGGCTGATCCTGCTCAACACCTCCGAAAGCCTGGCGTCCAAGACGACGCTGATGACCAAGTTCGTGGTGATCGCGCTGGCGCTGTACCGGCCGGTGAGGGTGGGGGTACGACGCCCGGCGCAAGTGCCGCGAGCGTAGCGCTCTCTACTCCGGCATCCTCAGCCCCAGCGCATCCACCATCGCAGGGTCGAGCGCCCGCGTCGTGTCGTCCATCATGCCCATGCCGTCGAAGAGGTCCCAGAAGGCCCAGGGAAAGCCTGATGCCTCGGCGCTCTGCCTGACATCTGATATGTAGCGGGCGCGGTCGGGGTTGGGGGCGGCGACGTAGCGGGCGTCGGTGCGCAGCGCGCCGAATTCGCCCATGATGACGCGCTGCGGCGCGATGCCGTGGCTGTCGGCCCAATCGCGCGCCTGGCTCAGATATTTGTCGATGAACCAGCGGCCGGGCCTGGCGTCGAAATAGACCTTCAGCACGCGTTCGGTCTCGGCATAGGCGGCCTGCTTGTCCGCTTCGGAGGTCTTGGTGTCCTGAGCCATGCGCGCCCTGACCGAAGCCAGCGTCCGTTCGAACGAACCGGCGGAGGCCGGCCATGGCACGTTGTTGAGCGCGCGGTAGACGGGCTCGCGCATCCAGGGCGCGCCCTGATGGCTGAACAGATAGGGTTCGTAGAAATGGAAGGTGAAGAGGATCGGCTCGAAGGCCGCCAGCGGCTCCGGGTCGAGCGCGGCGAGCCCGCTCACCATCGAGCCGCAGCCGCCGGTGACGACAAGCGGCAAGATCCGGGACGACGCCCTGGCCGCCGTCAAGAAGGCCGCCTGGACATTCGACCAGACATTGGAGGAGCAGGATTGCGGCGGTTCGTTGACGGGTTCCAGCGCCACCATGCCCTGTGCGAACCGCTGCAGCCTGCCGGCAAGCGTGCCGACCAGCGCGCGATAGGCTTCGAATTCCGGCGCGGCGGTGCTGGAGACCATGCGGTCGGGAGTCCAGTAATGGGTGGCGCCGTTGGCCTGCACGTTGACGATGATGCCCAGACCGGCATCGATGACGGCCGCCACGGCATCGTCCAGCATCGTCAGCAATTTTGCACGCGTGGCGGCGTCGGCGGCCAGGAACGGGCCGGGATCGACGGGCAGGCGGATGAAATCGAGCCCGGTCTGACGCAGCCGGCGAAGGTCGTCCGGTGTCGGCACCGGCCGCTGCGGCTGGAAGGGCGGCCAGTCATAATCGGTGCGCGGCGCCGGAAATTCGCGTGTCAGCGCGAACCAGGGCCAGGCATTGACGCCGCGGCGAAAGCGCCATTCGCCAGTGGCGGCCAGCGCGGGCGCTGCGGTCGAAAGCGCCGCCGTGGCGGGCACCAGCGCCGTCGACAGCGCGGTCCTCAGCAGCCGCCGTCGCGACCAACCCGTCATACGGCGCCGGGCGAGGGGCGATCGACCGGCACGGCCGCAGCGGCGGGCACGCCCAGAAGCCGATAGGCTTCGCTTTCATAGGCAAGCAGGACGTCGTCCCAGCGAAAGGCTTCGTTGGCGCGGGCCCTCGCGGCGTCGCCACAAGTCCTGACCAGGGCGTCATCCTCCATCGCCTGCCGCATCCGCTCAGCGCAGCTCCGCGCGTCGGTGAAATAGATGGCTGCCGCACCCGCGGTCCATCGGTTGTAGGGGTTGTCGTGGGCGATCACCATGTTGCCGGCGGCCAGCGCCTCGACCAGCGACGGGTTGGTGCCGCCGACCGTGTGGCCATGCAAATAGGCGCGCGCGTGAAAACGCAGCGCCTTCACCGCCGCCTGGTCGTAGATGGCGCCGGGCAGCACCACCGAGGCGTTCGCCGCCTTGCGAACGGCGACATGATAAGGGATCTGGTCGGAAAGCGTGCCCAGGACCACCAGCTTCATGTCGCGCTTCTGGCTGCAGAAGGCTTCGACGAGGGGCAGGATGTTGTTGTCGGGCTCGATGCGCGCGATCGAGATCAGATATTTGCCGGGCTCGAGGCCGAGCGCGCGCACCGGCGCCTCCGGTGCCGATGTCACGGGGTCGGCGCCATAGGTGATGGTGGCTATGGCGCTGCGCGGCCGGCGCGTCGCCAGGTGGTCCGCGATCACGGGATGGTCGGCGACCAGGCGGTGCGAGGCCCAGGCGCCGATCCACTCGTTGAGCCAGAACCATGTGCGCGCCGCCACACCCCATTTGGGCCGGCGCCACTCAATGCCGTCCATGTTGGTGATGATCTTGCGCCGCATCAGCCTCAGCCAGGTCAGGAAGACCGCGCCATTATAGCCGAGTACCAGGCAGACACCGGGCCGACGGGCAGCGTCGAGCACGCATTGCCAGTCGAATTCCAGCGTCGCGCGCGGGCCCTTCGAGGCGACCTGGACATGGATGAGCTCGATGCCTTTCCAGGTGTCGACGCGCACCCTCTGGTCGACCCGCTCGACTTCATCCTGGCAGTAGACGCCGACCTTCCAGCCGCGCCCGGCAAGAAACAGCGCCACCTTCTCGGCGAAGGTTTCAAAGCCGCCATGGGCAGCGGGAATGCCGCGCGTCCCGAGGATCAGGATGGTGGTTTCCGGTTTCATGGCTGGTGGCGCTTTCAAATCCGCTTGCTCCGCAATGCGCGGGCCGTCTCGTCTGGAAACCACAGTCCAGCGATATCCATGCCAGACTCAGTTCCGCTCATTATGGCACCGGGGTGTAAAATATTTCTTCCAGCGGCCGGAGTTGTTTCACTATCGGTCAACTATCCCGGCGTATGTGTATCGAAACAAGGCAATGCCGCGACCTGGCGACCAGCAGACGGTCAAGTCAGGGCCGGCATGATCCTTGCTCATGGACTTCTGTGCGCCACATCGGCGGAGGACGTGCAGCATTGGCATGGTGATCCGGGTTCCACATCCGCTCGTCACCATGCCGGCTATAAGTGAAGTCCAAAGGGGTGTTGGGCTTGAAATTTCCAGTCGCCTGATCCGTCAGGTGGCGGGAACATCAAACTACCCCTGGCAGAAAGATGCATGGGAATATGCGGATTGCATGCGTCCATCAGGGCTATGAACTCTATGGTTCCGACCGCAGCTTCGCGGAGAGCGTGGCCGCGCTGCGCGCCGCGTTTCCCTCAGCCGACATCGAAGTGGTCCTGCCGCGCGGCGGACCGATCGTACGGATTCTCGAACCGCATGCGACCCGGATCGTCTTCGAGCCGCTCTGGGTGTTGAGGCGCCAGGCCATTGCGCGCCTTGCCACGATCGAGATGGCGCGGCTGCCGGTCGCGGTGCTGAGGGCCTGGCGGCGGCTCAGGGATTGCGATCTCACCTATGTCAACACCTCGATCGTGGCCGACTACGCGCTGGCCGCGCGCCTTCTGCCGCACAAGGCCGTGCTGCACGTCCACGAAATTCCCGAAGGCGCCATGCGCAGGATCCTTGTCGGCCTGATGCACTGGAGCCATGCCGATCTCATCTTCAACTCGCGCGCCACCCGCGCCGCGTTCGGCGAGCCCAGATCCGCGCGCTCCCATGTGATCTATAACGGCGTCGCCGGCCCGGCCGCGGCCGAAGCGACGACCTATGACAACAAGCGCCCGCTCAAGGTGCTGCTGCTTGGCCGCATCAACAGGATCAAGGGCCAGGAAGTGCTTTTGGAGGCGATCGCCTCGCTGCCGGCGGAACTCAAGTCGAGGATCGAGGTGCGGCTGGTCGGCGGGGCCTTCGAAAGCGTCGAACGCGAACGCGCGCTCGCCGAACTGGTCGGGAGCATGGGACTCACCGGACGCGTCAGCGTGCTGCCCTTCATCCCCGACCCGTCCGAGCATTATCGCTGGGCCGATATCGTCACCGTGCCGTCGCGGCGTCCCGAATCGCTCGGCCGTGTCGCCATCGAGGCGATGGCCTATGGCCGGCCGCCGCTGGTGTCGGCGATCGGCGGGCTGGTCGAGGTGGTAGCCGACGGCGAAACCGGCTGGCATGTTCCGCCCGGCGATGCCGCCGCCCTTGCCGGCAAACTCGAGGAAATCATCCTGCGGCCGGAGGCATGGCGCTCCTTTGTCGCCGCCGGGCGGGCGCGCTACGAGGCGGTCTTCAGCGAGCCGGTCGCGGCTGCGGCGATCGCGGTAATAGCCGCGGACAAGCTGAAGGCGGCCATCGCCAAGCCGGGCCGGACGGCAACCGCCCGCCAGGCGGAGACACGGCCGTGAAACTGCCTGGCCATCTTGTGCGGCGCCTCGTGCTGATGATCGGCGGCGAGGCGATGCAGAGCGGCTTCCACTTTGCCCTCAACATCGCGCTGCTGCACATGCTGTCGGCGCAAGGCTACGGCCTCTTCGCCATCGGCATGGTGATGGGCGGCGTCGGCCTGTCCTACATCAGGTCGCTCACCGCCGTTCCCGCCTCGATATGGATGAGCAAGAGCACCAACAGCGCCGGCGTCAATGCCTATGACGTGGCCTTCGGGACGGCGGCGCTGGTCGTTGCGTTGCTGATGGCCATCGGCACGGCGATCGTGATGCGTCTTTTGGGCGATCCCAGCGGAATTGCCGCCGGCTGTTTCGTCGGCACATGGTCCCTGCGCAGCCACATGCGCACGGCCTTCTTCGCACGCCGCCAGCAGGTGATCGTTTCCATCAGCGATGCCGCTTTCACGATCGCCGGCACCGTCATGGCCGGCCTGGCGATCTGGCTGGCCAGGGATGCGCTGCAGACCGTGTTCTATGCACTTGCGGCGGCCAACCTGTTTGGCATCTTCGTCCTTGTCCGGCTGGCGCGCCGCACGATGCGCATCAGCTTCCGCATGCCGACGCGGCGGCGCTATGCAAGGCTCTGGTCGCAGCTCTGCTGGTCGGCCTTCAGCGCCACCACCACCAACATCCAGGGCCAATGCCTGGCGCTGCTGGTCGCGGGCATTGCCGGGCCGGCCGCCTATGCGCCGCTGGCGGCGGTGCTCGTGCTGTTCGCGCCGCTGCGCATCATCAGCCTCGCCTTCGTGAACATGACGCAGCCGGAACTGGCCAAGCTGATGCGCGGCAACGAAACGCGCCGTGTCTGGGCGCAGGCAAAGCTGTGGGCTGTCGTCATGGGATTCGGCGCGGTGGCCTATGGATGCGCCATCATGTTCGTCCTGCCGATGATAAAGTCCCAGGCTCTCCAGGATGCCTCGGTCGGGTTCATCGGGCTTTTCGTGATCGCGAATTTCGTCCCGATCATGCTCTACATCATGCCCCGCGTAGTGCTCGAGATAATGGGTGACTTCCGCATCGTCGCGTTCATCACCTTGGGCGGCGCCATTGTCGGACTGGCGTTGATCGCGATCCTGCTGGCGGTCGCGTCTCCGCCCTGGTCGCTGGCGGGTTCCGCGGTCTCCGAGATCTTCGTGCTCGTGGCATCATGGTACTTCGTGCATCACCGCATGTGGAACATCGAACACCCGGACCAGCAGCACGACAGCCGGCTGGGCTCGTGGCGGCGGGCGGTTTCGTTCGCCGCGGCAAGACGATAGGAGAGAGATGTGTCAGGCCAGGCAGTGCAAATTGCTGCGGTGACGGACTTGCCCGGCGGGCAGGTTCGGCATCCCGCCGCGATCGCGGCGAACGGCACCTATACGGCGAAACTGCACACCAGCCTGGAGGCGGTCAGGCCGCTCTGGCTGCGCCTCCAGGCGGATGGCGTGTGCACCGGCCACCAGATTTTCGCCTGGGCGGAAGGGATCGTGGCGCGGCTGTTGCCGGAAAGCGCGGAACTCCTCATCGTGGAGGTGGGCGACGCCGCGACCGGCGAACCCAGAATGCTGGTGCCGCTGATGCGGCGTAGGGCGTTCCAGCATTGGGTGGTCGAATGGTTGAGCGGTGGCGTCTGCGACTACGCGGCGCCGCTGCTGGCCGATGCCACCCCGTGGACCAGGCAATCCGCGCAGGCTGCGTGGGCGGCGGTGCGCTCGGCGCTGCCGCCGTCGGACCGCGTCCACATCGTGGGGATTCCGCGACAGATCCACGGCGTCGCCAATCCGCTGGCCTTGCTCCCGGACACGCGCGATTCCATCCAGACCGCCTTCGGCCTCGACATCGACGGCGACCCGGAAACAGTCCTCAAGCGTCATTGCAGGCCATCCTTCGTCAAGGAATTCGGCAAGGACTGGCGTCGCCTGGAACGGCTTGGCAGTGTGGAACTGGTCGAGGCCGACGCGCCGGCCGAGGTTGAGCGTATCTTCGGTGAATTGGTGCGGATGCGGCTCGATCGCTTTCGCGAGCTTGGTCGCTTCGACTTGCTGACGCAGCAGAAGATCGTCGATTTCTACCGGAGCGCGGCCATTCAGGGCCTGTCGGATGGCTCCGTGCGGCTTTTCGGGCTGCGCGTCGGCGAGGCCCTGATCGCGGTTCAATATCTGCTGGTTCATCAAGGGACCGTTCATGCTCTCCTGATAGCGATGGACCAGAGCGTCGCGCCCAATGTCTCACCAGGGCTTGCAATCATGGGCAGGTTGATCGGCTGGGGGCGCGAACAGGGCTTTGGGTATTTCGACCTGTCCGTCGGAAACCAGGGCTACAAGGAACATATGGGTGCAAAGGGTTCGGTATTGGTCGAACTCTGCCATGGGTTCACGATGCGGGGCAGTGTGGCCAATGCCGTCATCGAGTTCCGCAGGCGGGCCGAGGCTTTCGTGCGCACCAAGCCGGGGCTTTACAAGGCCGTACAGGGCGTGATGCGCCGTTTGCGGCGGTTGAAGAACTGAAGGACGCCCGCGAAATTGACAGGGCCTCGCGTCTCCGCCATCCTTGGGGGCAGTCGCCGGGCCGCCAGGAGCGGCCGAGTTCCTTGTCGGGCGACCGAGGGCGAAGCGCATGTCCACTGCCGTGAACAGCCAGAACTCCAAGCGCGCCGCGGTGCGCAAGGCGCTCGACCGCCACAAGGTCTACATCACCGCGCAGCGTTTCTCCGATGGCACCTACAGTGCGCGCGTGCTGGTCGACGGCGAGGCCTACTGGGTCGACGAATTCCGCTTGAGCCAGTTGCAGCAGGGGCTGTCGCCGGCCGAGCTGGAGCTGACGCCGGCGATTGACGATTGAGACCAAGTGAAAAATCGCGAATGGTGCAAACGTAGCGCCCTACGGCGCCCCCCTCTGTCCTGCCGGACATCTCCCCCTCTCGTGGGGAGATCGGCAATTTCGCCTGCCGCGCTATTCTTTCAACGTCCGATATTCGCGAAGGTCGCCGTGAAGTTCGATCTCCCCTCTAGAGGGGGAGATGCCCGGCAGGGCAGAGGGGGGCGCGAAGGAACGAGGCGGTTGTTGATTTCCGCCAGGCTCGGCTTTTGACATGCCGCCCGCCAAGCTCCAGACCTATCGCGCCAAGCGCGAATTCTCGAAGACGCCGGAGCCGGCGGGCGGGTCGATGGCCGGCGACGGCAACCGCTTCGTCATCCATAAGCACCATGCGACGGCGGACCATTACGATCTGCGCCTGCAAGTCGGCGATGTCTTGAAAAGCTGGGCGGTGCCGCGCGGGCCCTCGCTCAACCCTGCCGACAAAAGGCTGGCCGTGGAGACCGAGGATCATCCGCTCGAATATATCGATTTCGAGGGCGTCATCCCCGAGGGCGAATATGGCGGCGGGCCGATGATCGTCTGGGACACCGGCATCTGGGCGCCGATGGACGATGTCGACAAAAGCCTGCGCACCGGCGCCTTCAAGTTCCGGCTGGCCGGCGAAAAGCTCAATGGCGGCTGGATGCTGACGCGCCTGAAGCCCAAGCCGGGCGAGGACGAGAACAAGACGAACTGGCTGCTGTTCAAGGAGCGCGACCTCGCCGCCGACACGGCGCTGAACATCCTCGAAGCGCGACCGGAAAGCGTGAAATCCGGCCTGCGCATCGAGGAGCTGGTGGCGCCGCCGAAGCCGGCCGCGAAGTCCGCGCCAAAGCCTGGGTCGTTGAGGCCGGGCGACCTGCCGGGCGCGGCCAAGGCGCCGGCACTGAGCCGTATCGAGCCGCAACTGGCCACGCAGGTGCCGAAGCCGCCGGGTGGCGAAAGCCTTGCCGACAATACCAACGAGCTCTGGCTGCATGAGATCAAGTTCGACGGCTACCGCACCATGGCGCATGTCTCCAACGGGGAGGTGCGGCTGATCACCCGTGGCGGCATCGACTGGACGAAGCGCTATGGCGACCTTCCCCATGCGTTCGCCAAGCTGCCGTGCCGCGAGGCGATCATCGACGGCGAGATCGTCGTGCTTGATGCCAAGGGCATTTCCCGCTTTGCGCTGCTGCAGGACGCGTTGGCGGCGGGCGCCGGCAGCAAGCTGCACTTCTACGCCTTCGATCTCCTGCAACTCGATGGCTGGGACCTGATGAAGGTGCCGCTCATCCGGCGCAAGGCGCTGCTGGCCGAACTGCTTGGCGGGCTTGGTGCCAACTCCGCCATCCAGTTCTCCGACCATGTCGAAGGTTCGGGGCAGGGGCTCTACGACCAGGTGACGGAACTCGGCCTGGAGGGCGTGGTTTCCAAGCGCGCGACCGCGGTCTATCAGAGCGGCCGCACCAAGAGCTGGACCAAGACCAAGGCGCTCGAAAAGGGCGATTTTGTCATCGCCGGCTACACCACTTCGGACGCGGCCGAGGGGCTGGCCGCGCTCGGCATGGCCGAGTGGGTGGACGGCGAACTGCACTATCGCGGCAAGGTTGGCACCGGCTTCGATGCCGGGACCGCGGCCGACCTGCTGGCCCGGCTGGAGCCGCTCACGTCCGGCGCGACGCCGCCGGAAGGCGTACCGCGCGAAATCATGCGCGAGATGCACTGGGTCAAGCCGCTGTTTTCGGCGCGCATCCATTTTGCCAACCGAACAGCGGACAATGCGCTGCGCCATGGTGTGTTTCGCGGTCTGCGTGACGTTGGCCTGTCGACGCCGGTGTCGGCAAAACGCAAGCGGCTGATCGCCGAAGCCGACCTTGCCACGATCTGGGTGACGAACCCGACGCGGCGGCTGTTCGGCAGGAACGGCCCGACCAAGCTCGACATCGCCGTCTATTACGCGCTGGTCGGCGACTTCATGCTGCCGCACATCCTTGGCCGCCCGGTGTCGCTGGTGCGCTGCCCGACCGGCCTGCCCAAGGATTGCTTCTTCCAGCGCCACGCCTTCACCGGCATGCCGCCTTCGGTGGTGACGTTCCAGGCGACCAATTCCGAGGGCGAGACCAAGTCCTATCTCTCCGTCGAGGGCGCCAAGGGCTATCTGGCGCTGGCGCAGTTCGGCGTCGTCGAGTTCCACACCTGGGGCACCCATCGCACCAGCCTCGACAAGCCCGACCAGATCGTCTTCGACCTCGACCCGGGCGAGGGGATTTCCTGGCGCGAGGTGGTCGAGGCCGCCGTCCACCTCAAGGGCGAGCTGGAGGGGCTGGGGCTGGTGCCATTCGCAAAGACTTCGGGCGGCAGCGGCATCCACATCACGGTTCCGGTGACCGGCAAGCAGAACTGGAAGAAGCTGCACCAGGCGACCAGCGCGATATCGACGCATCTTACGGCCACCGCGCCAGACACCTTCACCACCACCATGGGCAAGGAAAACCGCAAGCGCCGCATCTTCATCGACTATCACCGCAACGCGCGCGGCCACACCTCGGCCGCCCCTTATTCGCTGCGCGCCCGCACCAACCTGCCGGCCTCGACACCGGTGAGCTGGAGCGATCTGGAGGCGATCGATGCGCCGCAGGATTTGAATTACGCGTCGCTGCCGGGGTTGCTGGAGACATCGGGCGATCCGTGGGCAGAGATTGACGAGTTCGCGCGGGATTTGCCCGCCTCCCTTTCCTAGGTCGTCGCCGTGTCGCTCCGCTCCTTGCTTCGCCGTAGGAACAAGGCATGCCCGCCCAGGCTAACGGCCAGCGCCACACCAATTCCATCGACGCTTCCGACAATTTGAATTATTCTCCGCCCGTGACCCCCGAAAACCGGCGGGAAGATTTCGTCAGGAATTTGCCGCTATTGTGCCGGGTCGGTGTAGGATTTGCGCAGCCTTGTTCGTCCTTCGGACGAAGCGCTGCGAAGTAACTGTCAGCGCGTGGCCGCGTAGGAGTTCATCATGGCGCCCAGGGCAAGTTGGAAAGGTTACCTCAAACTCAGTCTGGTCAGCTGTCCGGTGCGGCTATACCCCGCCACCAGCGCCAGCGAACGCATCTCGTTCAACCAGCTGCACAAGAAGACCCATAACCGCATCAACATGAAGCCGGTCGACCCTGAACTGGGGCTCGTCGAACGCGCGGATCTGGTCAAGGGCTATGAGTACGAGGACAAGCAGTACATCATCATCGACGATGCCGACCTTGACGCGGTGCGCATCGAATCCAATCACACGATGAACATCGAGGCCTTCGTCGACGAGGACGAGGTCGACGTCATCTACCAGGACGCGCCCTATTACATGGCGCCGGACGGGGCGATGGCGGAAGAGACCTTCGCCGTGCTGCGCGAGGCGATGCGCAAATCCGGCAAGCTCGCCATCGCCCGGCTGGTGCTGTCCAGCCGCGAGCGCGTGGTGACGATCGGCGCGCGTGAGAACGGCATGTTCGTGTGCACGTTGAGGAACCCGAACGAAGTGCGTGGCACAGCTGAATATTTCGGCAACATTCCGGCCATGAAGCCTGACCCGGAAATGCTGCAGCTTGCCGAAGCGCTGATCAAGCAGAAGGAAACCACCTTCGATCCGAAGAATTACGAGGACCGCTACGAAGTCGCATTGATGTCGATGATCCGCGAGAAGCTGAAGGGCCACAAGCCGATCATCGCGGCGGCGCCGGAACGCGGCAATGTCATCAACCTGATGGATGCGCTGAAGGCCAGCCTGTCGCAGTCGAAGCCGCCGGCCAAGTCGAAGAGCAAGGCCGACGAGGCCGCCAAGCCCGCCGCCAAGAAGGCGGCAGCGGGCGGTGCGCCTGAAAATCCGCTCAAGGCCAACCTGCTCAAGGCGGTCGGCAAGAGCAAGAAATGACGGCACCGGCCGTTCCGGGGGCTGTTTTTGGGACGATCGGCGCGCTGGCGGCGTTTCCGCTCAGGCTCGCCGCGCGCGAGGTGGAGCGGCAGCACGGCCAGCTCAGGCGCGGTGTCACCAGGCGTACCACCCATGTCGTGTTCGGACGGACTTTGTTGGCTAAGGCTGGGCTGGCCAAGACCGGGCTGACCAAGAATAGCGACGGCGAGATCGAACGCCGCCTCGGCGCCGAGCGTGCGGCCGGGCGCATTCTCTTGAGCGAGAACGGTTTCCTGCGGCTGCTCGGGCTGATGAAGGCGCCCGAGGCGCCCTCACTGTCGCGCCAATCGCTGATCGACCAGTCCAGGCTGTCCGGCGCCGATCTCGACCGGCTCAGCCTGTTCGATGCCTTCGAGCATGATGGCGAGCCCTATTCCTTCCGCGACCTGATCCTGGCACGCAAATATGCCGGGCTGATCGCCGGCGGCGCCACATGGGGCGCGATCGCGCGCTCAGTCCACCGCTCCGGCCCCGTCGCTTCGCTCACCGCCAAGTCGCTCAATGTCGGCTCGCAGCATGGCCGTCCCGACGCCATTTATCTCGAAGGCGGCCAGAGCGAACTCGACGGGCAATTGCTGTTCGATCTGGGATATGCGGCACAAGGCGACGACACGCTGGAAGATCTGTTCGCCGAGGCGGAAGTGGCGGAGGAGGGCGGCGACCATGACGGTGCCGCCGCACTCTACCAGCGCTGCCTCGCCATCGATCCTACCGACGCCATCGCCGCCTTCAACCGCGCCAACTGCTTGCGCGGGTCCGGGCGCGTGGCGGAAGCCGCGCACGATTATGCCAGGGCGATCAAACTCGACCCGGCCTTCGTCGAGGCCTGGTTCAACCTCGCCGGCCTGATGAGCGAGCAAGGCCGCGACGCCTCGGCGCGAAGGCATTTGCAGAAGGCGATCGGGCTCGACAGGAATTATGCCGATCCTGTCTTCAACCTGGCGCGGCTGGAGTTTGACGCGGGCAATCTGCTTGAGGCGCGACGGCTGTGGGTGCGGTATCTGGAGCTCGACGCGGCATCGGAATGGGCTGGAGTGGCGGCCAGGGGCGTGCAGTTCGTGGATATGCAGCTGGCGAAATCGGCGGGGTGAGGGTCTTTCCTTCTCCCCTTGTGGGAGAAGGTGGCCTCGCGAAGCGAGGTCGGATGAGGGGTGNTCCAGGGAACGCCAACGTCTCACTTCGCTGGAACACCCCTCAACCGTCTCGGCGCTACGCGCCGATCCACCTTCTCCCACAAGGGGAGAAGGAGTCACCAAGGCCGAGCCACGGGAGTTCTGTATCCATGACCACCTTCCTCTTCGACGGCCACGACACCGCTCCCGTCACCATCCTGCTTGCCCATGGCGCCGGCGCCTCGATGGATTCGCCCTCGATGACCGCCGCCGCCAAGGCATTCGCCGCCGTGGGCTTCCAGGTCGCGCGCTTTGAATTCCACTACATGGCGGCCCGCCGTTATGGCCAGCGCAAGCCGCCGCCGCGCGCCGAGACGGTGAACCCGGAATACATCAAGGCGATCGCCGACCTCAGGGGCAAGGGCGTTTCGGGCAAGCTCATCATCGGCGGCAAGTCGATGGGCGGGCGCGTCGCTTCCATGGTCGCCGACGAGATGGCTTCCAAGGGGGAGATATCGGGGCTGGTCTGCCTGGGCTATCCCTTCCATCCGCCTGGCAAGCCCGAGCAATTGCGGACAAAACATCTCGCCGGGCTGAAGACGCCGACGCTGATTTTTCAAGGGACGCGCGACGAGTTCGGCACGAAGGACGAGGTCGCGACCTACGGCCTTTCCGATGCGATCGAAGTGATCTGGCTTGAGGACGGCGACCATGATCTCAAGCCGCGCAAGAGCATTTCGGGCTTCTCGACTGCGGATCATCTGACGACGCTGGCGGAGACGGTGAAGGCGTGGGTGGGCAGGATCGCCCCCTGATCCCCGATGAAGATCGCCAGCTTCAACATCAACAACATCAACAGCCGGCTGGACAATCTGCTGGCGTGGCTCGCCACCGCAAAACCCGATGTCGTCTGCCTGCAGGAATTGAAGGCGCGCGACACGCAGTTTCCGCGTACCGCGCTTGCCTATGCCGGCTATGGGGCGGTGTGGAAGGGCGAGCCGACCTGGAACGGCGTCGCCATACTCGCGCGCGGTGCCGAGCCGGTGCTGACCCGCGATGCCTTGCCCGGCGACGATGCCGACCGGCAGAGCCGCTATATCGAGGCGGCGGTGAACGGCATCGTTATCGCCTGTCTCTATGCGCCGAACGGCAATCCGCAGCCGGGGCCGAAATTCACCTACAAACTCGCCTGGCACGCGCGGCTGGAGGCGCATGCCGAACAGCTTCTCGAAACCGGTCTGCCTGTGGTGCTGGCCGGCGACTACAACATCGTGCCCGAGCCGCGCGACATCTACGCCACCCGCTCCTATGACGACAACGCGCTGGTGCAGCCGCAAAGTCGCGCTGCCTTCGCCGCGCTGCTGGAACAAGGCTGGACCGATGCGTTACGGAAGAAATATCCGAAGGAGACGCTCTACACCTTCTGGGATTACCGCCGGAACCGCTGGCAGCGCGACGCCGGCCTGCGGCTCGATCATATCCTGCTGTCGAAGACGCTCGTGCGCCGGCTGAAGGGAGCGGGCATAGACCGCGACGTGCGCGGGCAGGACGGCGCCAGCGACCACGCGCCGGTCTGGGTGGAACTGGGGTGAGGGGCTTTCCGGCCGCTGATCATCCTTTTCGTCACTCCTCACGGCCGCAAGCAACCCTTTTCCGCAAGTCATCTCTCGCGCTAAGCTGGCGGCCCAGCGGGCTGGCAGCAAAGCCGTGACACCCAGGCGCTTGCCATGGTCGGCGCGGACGGGGGGGCGCATTGTTGGGGTGTGCTCGGCGCCCGCGCCAACCAGGGCGGCTCGTACCGCCGCAACAACTTTATCGCACATCCCCTAGACGTCCGAAACTTCCGCGAAAGCGGAATAGGCAGGGGCTGCAAGGCCCTGCATTCTAGCCGGGCACAATCGGCCAATCATCAGGCGGCATTGCGAGCATGGCGATGACGCGCGATGGCAAAGGGCCGGCGCCTCTGGACCGACCGGCGCGCGTTGCCTGCGCGTCGCGGATCGAACCATCCGGTTTCTCTTGTAGGACCAAGGTCTTGGGTGGTGCGCGCAAAAGTCCGAGGGGCCCTGTTCGGTTCCGGCAATGTCCATTGGATGTTCCGCTATTTCATCCAATCGAGATATAATCATGCGGCCTTACAGCGGGGTTGAGAAGGGGCAAAAGCCTGGTCGAACGGCCATGAACTGGTGACCCGTCCGGCAGGGAAGGCAAGCGCAAAATTCCAGCGAGAGCAGTTGCCAGTCAGCCTGCCCGACCGAAAGCTGGCAGTCGGTGAGGCCGTTTGTTTTGGGAGCGAAAAACTCGGCCCGCTCCACGCAGGCAGGCGCGCCTGGGCTTGCGGTCAGCCCAGCCACCACCACAATGCCGCGATCACCGCCGCGATGGCAGCCACCGTCAGTCCCAGCATGATGTAGGAGCCCCTGATGATGTCGCGGATGATCTTCTTGATCGTTTCGCGGTCGTTCAGGTTTGGGAAGGGTTCGTTCGGCTGCGCCACGTCGAGAAAATGGCAGAGCGGAGCCCAGCCCTCACTGACCTTGAACACCAGCAGCTTTTCCGGCGGCACGGCTGCCTTCACTTCGTCGACATAGGCATTGTAGCGGGCAACCGCCCTATCCCGGTCGCCCATGACACCGGCCAATGTGCGGCCCCAGATGAGCTTGCGCGACATGTCGCCGAACTTCCGGCCGAACGGGGTGAGCCATTCCAGGATCTTGAACTGCCACAGGTTCTCGGTGAAGTAGATGGTGTCGATCGTGCTTTCGTACCACGCCTCGGCGCCGCGTGGGTGCAATGTCAGCAGCACCTTGGCGTCGGGGTAGGCCACCATCAGTTCGCGCCACACGCAGCAGCCTGGATTGTCGACCGTGGCGGTGTAATTGGCGAACACCTTGCCCCAGTCCTGCTGCGAACCGGGCGGGCTGTTGGCCACCTTGCGCCAGAAATCGAGATGGCCTGTGTTGGCCTTGTTCATGATCACTTCCTGCATGTGATAGCAGGGCAGGCCGAGCTTGTTCAACGCGGCAAAGGTCGACCATGTGCCGGTGCGGCCGAAACCGGCCCCAATCAATTTGAGCGTCATTCCCAATTCCCCCCCCCCGGACTTCTTTTCCCGACTACCGTGGTCCGTGAGCATCAAACTGCTCCTGCCAGCGCTACCGTGCAAGAAATTTCTAAGGGGATGTCGAGCCGGGCAGCGCGTACTTGCGTAGTTGCTAAAATAATGAAAGCCTGTGCGCGGATGGAGATTTGGGCAGGGAGTCGCCCGGACCGGGACGGGTTCGGCGATCTTGAAGGTCGATGTATTTTGGGCCATTTCTCGTCGGAATGTCGGCGACCACGATCCTTGTCGCGGTCTGGACCTATATTGCTACCGGTTCCTTGTGGGAGGCGCTTGCCTGGACAGCGGTGGTCCTGGTCGTCCTGCAGGTCGGCTACTTCGTGCTCGTCCTGGGGCTAATCTACAGGCGCGCACAAGACACCGCGATGGGCCAGGATGCAGTCAACCCGGTGCCGCCGTTACACCGGGACGGCGTCCGGCATTAACGGCGCCACCCGCGGCTCGCGTCCCTCCGCCCCCGGGAGAATCTCAGGGCCTTGCTGGCCAGCGTATTCAGCATCGCGCAGAATTCGCCCGCGGCGCACTTCCGGTAAATCGCGGCGGCCACGGTGGAACGAAGCCGCGGCGCGTGCGTTTTCCTACCTCGATCGGTGAGGCGCCACCTCCACCGGTCCGTTGGAGGCCCGCTCCTGCTCCCGGCAGGGCGGGCCTTTTTTGGAGGCGAGGTAAAGCATGGGAACGACACCCCTCGCTATACGTTAGTTGTTGCCAAGGCGGTGTACGGAGCGAATGGCCCGAAAAACAGGCGTCATTTCTTTCCTTTGCAGGGCGATATGCCTTGATTGTTCCGCAATACAGAAGAAGTTTTGTCAAAGATGCAAAGCATGCGAGTGCTGATATCTTCACTTATATTTGTAACAAAATGTGGCTTATTGTTGGTTAGGCGCCACATTTATTTCACAAGCAGACATGGAACCTCCGACTTGCGTGAGAGTTTCCCTCCAGGCGGAGCGAATAGCCAATCATGGAGGTTGTCATGAAACATTATCTCACGAGTGCTGCGGCTGCGATCGTCCTGCTGGGCGGCGCCGGCGCGGCTCTGGCGGACACCATCGTGGTCCAGCCGGAACAGGAGACGGTCGTTCGCGAATATATCAAGAGGGAGCCGTTGGCGTCGGTGAACCTTCTGGGCGTCGAACTCAAGCTCGGCTCCTCTGTGCCGGACAAGGTCGAACTGCGTGAAGTACCCAACGTCAGGTATCGCGTCGCGGTGATCAATGATCAGACCGTGCTGGTGGATCCCGACACCCGTCAGATCGTGGAAGTTCTTCACTGATCCGTCTCATGCATCAAGCAAAAAGCCCATCACCGGTTTAACGCCGGTGATGGGTTTTTGACGGAGCTTTCCTGAATCTACTCGGCGGCGAGCCTGTCCTGCGTCCTGGTGTCGAAATCACTGGCGTCATGGCGTTCGTGCAGCTGCATGGCCGGTTCGCCGAAGGCGCGGTTGACCATGCGGCCACGCTTTACCGCGGGTCGTTCGTCGATCGCCTTCGCCCAGCGCTGCACGTTTTTATACTCGTGCACCGACAGGAAGGTGGCGGAATCATTATACTGCCGGCCGAGCGCCAGCCCGCCATACCAGGGCCAGACCGCCATGTCGGCGATGGTGTAATCCTTGCCGCCAAGATATTCCGTTTCGGCCAGACGGCGGTCGAGAACGTCCATCTGGCGCTTCACCTCCATCGAGAAGCGGTCGATGGCATATTCGATCTTTTCCGGTGCATAGGCGTAGAAATGGCCGAAGCCGCCGCCGAGATAGGGGGCCGAGCCCATCTGCCAGAACAGCCAGGATAGCACTTCCGCCCGCGCCGGCTGCTCGGCCGGCAGGAATTCGCCGAATTTCTCGGCGAGATAGACCAGGATCGAGCCGGATTCGAAGACGCGCACCGGGGACTTGCCGCTGTGGTCCATCAGCGCCGGGATCTTGGAATTGGGGTTGACCTCGACAAAGCCGCTGCCAAACTGGTCGCCATCGTTGATGCGGATCAGCCATGCATCGTATTCGGCGCCCTTGTGGCCAAGCGCCAGGAGCTCTTCGAGCATCACCGTCACCTTGACGCCGTTTGGCGTCGCCAGCGAATAAAGCTGCAGCGGGTGCTTGCCGACCGGCAGTTCCTTGTCGTGCGTCGGTCCGGCGATCGGCCGGTTGATACTGGCAAAGGCGCCACCATTGCCCTTGTTCCAGATCCATACTTTCGGCGGGGTATATTCGGTCATGTCGGCTCTCGTATCGTGGGAGGATGGCAGGTCACCCATAGCTAGGGCTGCGGAGAGGGAAGTTCAACTTGTGTTGAACTATTGTCAATGCGGGGCGCGACGCATCGCCCGCCGGGCGTTCGAAATACGAAAAGCCAAGCAGTTGGCTTTTCCTGCCCAATCGCCACCGTTTCTCACCCCTTGCAGCATCTCCCCCGTGGCATACCTATAGAAGAAGCCGCCAGGCATTCGCATCGCAGGACAAAATCATGATCATCAATCCCAATCCGCGTTCCGTCGTTGCCGTGCGGGCGACCGTTCCGGAGGATGCCTTCACGGCCGGGGCACTGGGCACGCTCAGGGAAGGCAGCGGCGTCGTCATCCGCAATGACGGGCTGGTGCTGACCATCGGCTATCTCATCACAGAGGCGGAGGAGGTCTGGCTGACCTCGCATGACGGCCGCGTCATCCCCGCTCACGCGCTCGCCTACGACCAGGAATCGGGCTTCGGCCTCGTTCAGGCGCTGGCGCCGACCGGTCTGCCGGCCGTGGCGCTGGGTGATGCCGGTAAGGCCAGGATCGGCGACGCGGTGGTGCTTGCCGACGGCATTGGCCGGGCGGTCGAGGCCAAGATCGTCACCAAGCAGGAATTCGCCGGCTATTGGGAGTATCTGCTCGACGAAGCGATCTTCATCGCGCCGGCGCATCCGTCCTGGGGCGGCGCGCCATTGTTCAACGCCGAGGGCGCGCTGCTCGGGATCGGTTCGCTGCGCTTGCAGATGAGCCGCGCCGGTGAGGTTGCCGATATCAACATGGTGGTGCCGATCGACCTGTTGCCGCCGATCCTCGACGACCTGCTGACGCGTGGCCACGTGGCCAAGCCGCCGCGCCCGTGGCTCGGCGCGCTGTCGGCCGAAAGCGACGGCAAGGTGGTGGTGATGAGCGTGACCGAGGGCGGCCCGGCGGCCAAGGCCGGCCTGCGCGAAGGCGACGTCATTTCCGAGGTCCGCGACGGTGCGGTCGACGGGCTCGCCGATTTCTATCGCAAGCTTTGGGAAAGCGGCTCGGCCGGTGCCGAGATCCCGATGCGGGTGGTCCGCGACGGCCGCGAGACCTGGCTGCGCGTCAAGTCCGCCGACCGCGGCAGTTTCCTGAAAAAGCCGCAGCTGCAGTAGGCCCGGCGATTTCGGCCAGCCCATGCATCCAAGACTGCTCAAGACCTTCCTCGCAGTGGCGCGCAGCCGCAACATCACGCGCGCCGCCGAGATGATTCATCTCGCCCAATCGAGCGTCAGCGACCAGGTCCAGTCGTTGGAGGCCGAGTTGGGGGCTGCCTTGTTCACACGCTCGAAATCAGGGCTGGAGTTGACGCCGGCGGGGCTGGCGCTGAGGCCCATCGCCGAAGAGCTGCTGCGGCTGGACGGCGAGGCGCGTGCCGCCGTTCAGGCGGCGTCTGGCCAGACCAGCGGCGTTCTGACCATCGGTGCGCTGGAGACGATCGCCTCGGCCCGCCTGGCGCCCTGGCTGCCGGGGTTCCAGGCCAGTCACCCCGACATCGCCGTCCGGATGAAGGTGACCGACAGCGGCACGCTGCTGCGCCAGCTGGAGGACGGCGACATCGATGTCGCCTTCTGCTTCAATCGCCGCGATGTTCCAAATGGCGGCGTCGATCAACGCTTCGCCAGGTATACGATAGCGGCCGAGCCGTTGGTGCTGATCGCCGCGCCGGGGCAGAATCTGGTTCCGTGCGATCTGGCCGCCCTTGCCGCAAAACGTTTCGTGGCAACGGAGCCTGGATGCATCTACCGGCACATGTTCGACACCGCCTTCGCCGAGGCGGGCATCGGAGCCTCGGGATTTGCCGCCGAAGTCGGCAGCATCGGCGCCATTGCCCGGCTGGTCGCGGCCGGCTCGGGGCTCGGCCTCGTTCCACGTCTGGCCGTCAGCGACGCGCTTCAGCGTGGTGAGCTGATCGAACTGCCATGGCCTGGGCGAGCGCAAGTGGCGCCGCTGACGATGATCTGGCGGCGCCGGCGCGTCCAGCCGCCGGCACTCCGGCACCTGCTTGCCGCCGCGCGCGACACACTGGCGCCGCCGCACTCCGGAACCGGCTCAGGATCTGAATCGGCGAACCGCTCCAAGGCCTTGTTTCCAAACAATTCCGGGAAAGCCGTCGTCACCTAGTCTAGACCAAGCGATGCCCGCCCTCGACATGCAGCGTCGTGCCAGTCGTAAAACCATTGCCCATGAGGAAGAAAATCGCGTCGGCGATGTCGTCGGGCTGGCCGATCCTGCCGACCGGCAGCCGCTCGGCCATCGCCGCAAGTGTCTCTGCTTTCCTGTCGCCGGCCACCTGCACCCAAATCTCGGTATCGACCCAGCCGGGCGACACGGCGTTGACGCGGATCGGCGCGAGTTCCACCGCCAGCGCCCGCACCATCCCTTCGAGGGCGGCATTGACGGCGGCGACGACCGAACCGCGCGCGGCCGGCCGGTAGGCGGCGATGCCGGAAACGAAGGTCATCGAGCCGGCCACTGCCAGCCGTGGCGCGCCGTGCTTGGCGAGCAGCAGCGGGCCGAAGATCTTGCTGTCGACCACGCGTTGCGCCGCCGCGAGATCGAGCTCCGGCAGCAGCCGGTAGGCGCCTTCGATGTCGGCGGCGGTGCTGATGATATGGTCGAGGCCGCCGATCCCGGCGAACAACGCCGCGACCTGATCTTCCCGCGTGATGTCGACAGTGGTTGTTTCGAGGGCGGCGCTATTGCCCAGCGCCTCACGAGCCTGCCGCAGCCTGTCTTCGCCGCGCCCGGCGATGATGACTTCGGCCCCGGCTTCGAGGCAGCGCCTTGCAAGCGCCAGGCCCATGCCGGATCCTCCGCCGACGATCAGGATCTTTTGGTTCGAAATGCTCATACCCGCTCTGCCTTCGTTTGGTTGGACAAGGGCAGGGAATTGGCAGCTCGATGCGGAAAGCGAAAACGGAAGAAACCGATAGTGTCATCGGACGGGCCGATTATGCCAGCCCATATGAGCCTCGTCCCGTCAGCGTACCAGCGGGCTATCCCAAACGACGAACAACAGCGCCTTTAACTGGGCGAAGCGCTGCGGTCCGAGTTCGGTGCGCCACTCCTCCTCGATGTCGCGCAATATGTCGACCATTTTCCAGAAAGCGGCGTGGCCGCGCTCGGTGGAGCGCACCACGCGCGCGCTGCCTTCACCGTCGGAGCGGACGAGATAGCCGTAGCCTTCCAGACTGCTGAGCAACTGGTTGATGGCTTGCTTGCTCATGCCGGCCCGCTCGGCGATCGTGCCGGGCCGCGCCCCGTCCGGGCCGGGAAACTGCAGCACGGCCATGTGCGGCAGGCGCAATTCGTCGAAACCCGCGTCGTTGAGCTCCTTGATCAGCCGGCGCTGGATCGCCTGCGCCGGCACGCGCAACAGGGCGCCGATCAAAAGGTCCTCGGTCTTGGTCTGCAGAACTTCGGTGGACGTGGCCATTGACGATCCGGTAAATTGAGTTTACTGATTGCTAGTAAATGTAATTTACCGGAGGGGTTTGCGCAATGTCATCCATGAATCTTCAGGTCAATCCAGCCGAAGAGGCCATCGGCGACAAGATGCTATCGATTCGCTTCCTGGTGACGGGCGACAGTTCGAACGGCAGCGTCGCCGCCTTCGAGTTGAAAGTGGCTGGCGGATCGCGGCTGCTGGCGCCGGCGCACAGCCACGATCATTATGAAGAGACGATCTACGGCGTTGACGGGGTGCTGACCTGGACCGTAGACGGCAAGGCGATCGATGTCGGAGCGGGAGAGGCGCTATGCATTCCACGCGGCGCCGTCCACCGGTTCGACAACAAGGGCGTCAACGACGCGACGGTACTATGTATCGTGACCCCGGCGGCGATCGGTCCGGACTATTTCCGCGAGATTTTCGCAATGTTCCATGCCGCCGCCGGTGGCCCGCCTGACAAGGCCAGCATGATGGAGATCATGCGTCGCCACGGGCTGACGCCGGCGGCACCGACACCGGCCTAGAACACGAGCGCTGGGGCTGCGGCGACTCTATTCCCGCTCCGCACTCGCAAACACCACCAGATTGCCATCGGGATCGCGCATGCGCATGATCCAGGAACGGTCGGCCTTCTCGATCGGGCCGGGTTCGAGGCCCGCATCCACCAGTCTCTGCCGTTCTGGCGCCAGGGGCAGCACGCCGAGCGTCAGCGTCGAGGTGCCGGCTTTTTCCTTGTCCTCGAAGAGCTGCACCTCGGCGCTTTCCGTGAACTGCCATTCGGCAAGGCCAGGCATCGGCCGGCACAGCGGCGGCTTGCCGAAGAGTTTTCCATACCAGTCGATGCTGGGCTCGAGGTCGGAGCAACTGACATGGGCGAAAACGGTCTGCACGGCCATCGCGATCCTCCATGGCGATTGCACTCTCCTGTCGGAACGCGGCGATGGATGGTGTGTTCCGTTGCCTGGCGGCAGCGTGCCCCACTGCTGACGAAAATTGGCAGTGAACATGCCATCATGATGCGGGGAATCGCACGATGCCGGAGGCAAGATTACAGTGATGCCAGCGACAACGACACTGATCCGGCAGGTGCACTGATGGCACCCGTCAAGGTCGACCCCGACAAGGTGCGGGAATTTCCCGACGCGGCGAGCTTTTACGCCTGGCTCAGCGAACACCACGCCACGGAAACCGAAGTGTGGATCAAGGTGCATAAGGTGGGGTCGGGACTGAAGTCGATCACACCGAAGGAGGCCATCGATGTCGTGCTGTGCTTCGGCTGGATCGATGCCGTGCGCAAGGGGCTGGACGAGAACAGTTTCCTGCAGCGCTACACGCCGCGCGGCAAAAAAAGCATCTGGAGCAAGATCAACGTCGACAATGTGGCGCGCCTCGTCGAGGAGGGCCGCATGACCGGGCATGGGCTGAGAGAGGTCGAGGCGGCCAAGGCCGACGGGCGCTGGGCGCGCGCCTATGGCAGCGGCAAGGAAATGAAAATCCCCGATGATCTGCAGGCGGCGATCGACGCCGAGCCGGCGGCGAAGGCGATGCTGGAAAAGCTCAGCGCGCAGAACCGCTTCGCGCTCGCCTTCCGCACCCACAACATGAAGACCGAGGCTGGCCGCAAGAAGAAGATCGAAGCCTTCGTCGCGATGCTGAAGCGCGGCGAGACGATCCATCCACAGGGGAAGAAGTAGGCCCTTCAGGCGCCCGAATGCGGGTCGATGCCGTAGGGATGGACGGGGTAGCCGGGTCCGATGGCATCGCGTACGCGGTCGGTCCATGCTGCGAACGCCGGATAGTCCGCGAGCGAAAAGCCGCAATCGCCGGCGCGGTGGCTGTAGGCATAGACGGCGATGTCGGCGATGGTGAGGTCGCTGCCAGCGAGAAACGGCGCCTCGCCAAGGCTGCGGTTCAAGGCGGCGAGCGTGCGGGCTCCGGCTTCGCGCTTGCCGGCAACCATGGCCTGGTTACGTTCGAGCCGTCCGGTCAGGGTCCAGAAGCGCAGCGAGCCGATGACGGGCTCGACGTTGTACTGTTCGAAGAACAGCCACTGCATGACCTTGGCACGCCGATAGCGGTCCGACGGCAGGAAGGGCGTGCCCTCGGCAAGGTAGGTGAGGATCGCATTGGATTCGGCGATGGCGCTGCCGTCCTCGAGTTGAAGGACCGGGACCGCGCCTGCCGGGTTGAGCGCCAGGAAGGCATCGGTATGGCTCTCGCCCTCGAAAATCGAGACGGGGTGCGTGACGTGAGGGATCTTCAGCAGCCCTAGCAGGACCCGGACCTTCCAGCCGTTCTGCGACGGTAGATAATCGTGAAGCGTGAGCATGACCGGTCCTCTTGATGGGTGAACGATCGCATATAGCTGCGCCCGCCGACACCCGATTCCTGCGCAACCAACTCACGCGCGTCATCGCATGATGACTGCTATCTCCTCCCTCTAATAAAACAGGTCCACCCGTGCCATTTTGTCCCGAGATGACCGACAAAGAGGCTTCCCATGAACACCCACAAAGTCGCCCTCGTCACCGGCGCAAATCGCGGCATCGGGCTTGAAACCGGGCGGCAACTCGCGGCGCTCGGCTTCACCGTTCTGCTCGGCGTGCGCGATCTCGCCAAGGGCGAGGCGGCGGCGAAAGGGCTTGATGGCCGTGTCGAGGCCATCGCGCTCGATGTCGCCGCGCCCGACGCGGCGGCGAGAGCAGCCGACGACGTGCAGCGCCGGTTCGGCCGGCTCGACGTGCTGATCAACAACGCCGCCATCCACTACGACACCGGCTCGCGCGCCCTGCAGGCCGACTGGACTGTCATCCGCGAGGCGTTCGAGACCAATGTCTTCGGCGCCTGGCGGGTGGCCGCCGCCTTCGCGCCGCTGCTCGGGGCGGGCGGCCATGGCAGGCTGGTCAATGTCTCCTCCGAAGGCGGTTCTCTGGCCTCGATGGACGCGGGCGCGCCAGCCTATTCGACCTCGAAGGCGACGCTCAATGCACTGACCCGCGTGCTGGCGGCCGAACTGCGCGGCTCGGGCGTGCTGGTCAACGCGATCTGCCCGGGCTGGGTCGCCACAGACATGGGCGGGCCGGGCGGGCGCCCAGTGGCGCAAGGGGCGGCGGGCATCGTGTGGGCCGCGACCTTGCCCGACGACGGCCCGACCGGCGGCTTTTTTCGCGATGGCAAGAGGCTGCCGTGGTGACGGCGAGACGCGGGCAGGTTCGGTCGGCGCCCGGCATTGCGTAACGGCGTTCAGCATCTGAATCGGGAAATTGTGCCAAACGATTGTTTTCGCATCAATCTCGCCGGACATCCCTGCATCACCCCCTCCATGGCGGGTGGACGAAGGCCGGCATGGCGGCTATTTTTTCGAGCCCGCGACCAGATCGCGCGGCGCAATCGGTCGCCGGGAGTTGTTGCCGTTGAGAAGGATTGCTTCGTGGACGATGGCGCTGATCCTCGTTGCCGTCGCCGCGTGCGTCGGGGCTGGCGCCGCCGTCGGCCAGGCACAAACGCCTGCCGAGCTGCCTTTGCCGGCGGACGTGGCGTCGAAGGACATATCGGTCGGGGTAAAGGCCGCGCCGCCCTTCGCCTTCAAGCTGCAGGACGGCACCTGGTCGGGATTGAGCATCGACCTCTGGCAGAAGATGGCCGGCGGCTCAACCTTCGCTTCCACTATGTCGAAGTGCCTGGCGTGCAGGACCAGATCGACGGCGTCGTCAGCGGCAAATTCGACGTGGCGATGGCCGCGATCACGGTCACGGCAGACCGCGAAAAGGCCGTCGACTTCACGCAGCCCTTTTTCACCACCGGGCTCGGCATCGCCACACCGCTCAACAGCCAGCCGTCATGGCGGCCGATTTTGCACGCGCTGACCTCGTTCGGCTTCCTGCAGGCCGTGCTGGCGCTGATCGTCATCTCGGTCGTGGTCGGCGTCCTGATCTGGATGTTCGAGCGCCGCCACAATGAGGATTTCGGCGGCGGCGTCGCCAAGGGCCTGTTTTCCAGCATGTGGTGGTCGACGATTGCCGCGACCCAGGCCAGCACCGGTGATTTCGGTCCGCGAACCGTGCCGGGGCGTGTGCTGGCCGCGCTGTGGATGATGGGATCGATCATCGCCATCGCGGTGTTCACCGCCGGCGTCACATCGGTGCTGACCGTGACGCAGATGGAAGGCATGGTGCAGGGCGAAAGCGACCTCGCCACGGTCCGGGCGCCGTGCGGAATTCCTCGACCGCGTCCTACCTGGATTCCACCCATATCCGCCATCAGGACTTTGCCACCGTCCGGCAGGGCCTGGACACGCTGCGCGCCGGCAAGATCGATGCACTGGTCCACGACAAGCCGCTGCTTGGCTGGCTGGTCGGACAGAACTACGGCGCGAGCCTGCGGGTCCTCGACGCGACCTTCGACCAACAGCAATATGCCATCGCCCTGCCGCTCGGCAGTAGGCTTCGCAAGCCGCTCGATGTCGCCCTGCTGCAAACCATGGAAAGCGACTGGTGGAAACAGGCGGTCTTCCAGTATCTGGGCGAGAAATAGCCATCGGCATGAGAGCGGGGACGGACAGCTCGCGGCATTGCGCGCAAGAAAAAGCCGCCCGCTTTCAGGACGGGTCGTCGGGTGATGGCTGCCGTCACTGATCGAGGTCGACCGGGGTCACCCCGAGGAGCTTCAGGGCGTTGGCGTAGATCCGGATGCCTTGCGCCTGCTTGCTCCCGGCGCAGAACCGGTTCGCCTTGTCCTGCAGTGCCGTTACCTCGGCGATCTGGCTCGCACTGGCATCCGGTTTGGCCTTGGCCTGGATGGCAGCGTCGAGTTGGAGGCCGAGCCGGCTGCAATATTCGGTCCGGGTGACCGCCGCCTCCGCGTCCGACTGTACGACCGCAAGCATGGCGAGCGAAATGCCTGTCAGGGCACCCATCCATCCGGCCGAACGTCGTTGCATTGCAGGCACTATCCCTTGGTGTCCGGCCGCCGCTGCCCGGCTGCCACGGGATGGTTATCGCAGGCGATCTTTTCGCCAGTTTTTCCCGGATGTTGAATCTTGTTTCTGGAGTGTGTCTGGGGCCGGGTTCACACTTCGTCGGCGTCGAACAGCAGCATCGTCAGATCGTCGTCGCCCGGGGCCAATATCCGCCGGTCGGCGGCGCAGGCAACGCCGACTTCGCTGGCGAACGCGGCACGGATATCGTCGAGGCTGTCGAAATACAATGTCCCCACAAGGTAAGGCATCTCGCCCGCCGAGAGTTTGACGATGGGCCGCCTGCTGACATCGTAGCGCCGCAGGCCGGGGAGCTTCTTGGCGAGCGGTATATGAACATCGAAATAGTGCCGGTCGAAAGCGGCCGGATCGGCCGGGGTTTTGTAGATCACAAGCATCTTGGCCATTGCCCGTATTCCTGTCCTGTTGATGTCGATGGTCAAGCCGTGCGGGCCGCCAAACCGAAGTCGTTCGACACTGGCGGATTTCGACCGCCGGTCGATTTTTATCTGCGCGGGCCGGGGGGCGGGCTATGCGACAGCCGATTTCCCGACTTGAGGAGACCGGCGCCTCGCGCTCCCGCGGGCACTGCGGCGCTTCTGCCTCTTCCCCCGGCACCGTCATTCGCGTAAGGGCGCGGGCAAATCCCAATTCCGCATCGATACCCCCGGAACATCATGATCAGACTTGAAAACATCGGCAAGCAGAACGGCCGTCAGCTTGTCTTCATCGAGGCGTCGGCCTCCCTGCAGAAGGGCGAGAAGATCGGCCTCGTCGGCCCCAACGGTGCCGGCAAGACGACTTTGTTTCGCATGATCACCGGCCAGGAGCAGCCCGATGAGGGCCAGGTGCAGGTCGATCGCGGCGTCACCATCGGCTATTTCAGCCAGGATGTCGGCGACATGGCGGGCCACAGCGCGGTGGCCGAAGTGATGAACGGCGCCGGACCGGTCAGCGACGTGGCGGCCGAGATGGCGGAACTCGAGGCGGCCATGGCCGATCCCGACCAGGCCGACCGGATGGACGAGATCATCGAACAATATGGCGAGGCGCAGAACCGCTTCGAGGAACTCGACGGCTATGCGCTGGACGGACGCGCGCGGGAGGTCCTCGATGGTCTCGGATTTTCGCAAGAGATGATGGACGGCGATGTCGGCAAGCTGTCGGGCGGCTGGAAGATGCGCGTGGCGCTGGCCCGCATCCTGCTGATGCGCCCCGATGTCATGCTGCTCGACGAGCCGTCGAACCATCTCGACCTCGAAAGCCTGATCTGGCTTGAGCAGTTCCTGAAGGGCTATGACGGCGCGCTGCTGATGACCTCGCACGACCGCGAGTTCATGAACCGCATCGTCAACAAGATCGTCGAGATCGATGCGGGATCGCTCACCGCCTATTCCGGCAATTATGAATTCTACCAGCAACAGCGGGCGATCGCCGACAAGCAGCAGCAGGCGCAGTTCGAGCGCCAGCAGGCGATGCTGGCCAAGGAAATCGCGTTCATCGAGCGTTTCAAGGCGCGCGCCTCGCACGCCGCCCAGGTGCAGAGCCGGGTGAAGAAGCTCGACAAGATCGACCGCGTCGAGCCGCCAAAGCGCCGCCATGTGGTGAATTTCGAGTTCCAGCCGGCGCCGCGCTGCGGCGAGGACGTCGTCACCTTGAAGAACGTGCACAAGGCCTATGGCAGCCGCACCATCTATGAAGGGCTCGACTTCCAGGTCCGCCGTCGCGAGCGCTGGTGCATCATGGGCGTCAACGGCGCCGGCAAGTCGACGCTCCTGAAGCTGGTGGCCGGCGCCTCCGATCCCGATACCGGCACGGTGGCGCGGGGCCCGAGCGTGAAAATGGGCTATTTCGCCCAGCACGCCATGGAGCTCCTAGAAGGCGAGCGCACCGTGTTCCAGACGCTGGAGGACAATTTCCCGCAGGCCGGTCAGGCGCCGCTTCGGGCACTCGCCGGCTGCTTCGGCTTTTCCGGTGACGAGATCGAGAAGAAGTGCCGGGTGCTGTCAGGCGGCGAGAAGGCGCGGCTGGTGATGGCGCTGATGCTATTCGACCCGCCCAACCTGCTGGTGCTGGACGAGCCGACCAACCACCTCGACATCACCACCAAGCAGATGCTGATCGAGGCGCTGTCGCAATATGAAGGCACGATGCTGTTCGTCTCGCACGACCGGCATTTCCTGGCGGCGCTGTCGAACCGCGTGCTCGAATTGACGCCGGAAGGCATCCACACCTATGGCGGCGGCTATACGGAATATGTCGAGCGCACCGGACAGGAAGCGCCGGGGCTGAGGAGCTGAGCGGGTAGGGCGCCGCCGAAGCGGGACCTAAAGCAGGCCGTGTTTCCTGAATTCGGCCTGCTCGTCCCCGCTGATCCAGCCGAACACTTTCAGCTTCCCGTCACGCCTTTCGAGGAGATAGCTGACCTCGAAATCAATGGTGATGAGAGCGGCCTTCTTGTTCTGGTACTCCCCGGACCATTGCACCTTTGCCACGCAGTGGTCCTGATCGATCGGCGTCACGGATACGTCCCTGCACGTCATCTTCCCGGCGCCCATTGCCCTGTAGCCCTCGAAGCCCTTCTTCATGATTTCGATCAGTTGCTTGCCGTTTTCGCCGGCCATTACCGCGCCAGGGGTGACTGAGATGAAAGCGGACGAATAGATATCGGCGACATCCTTCAAACCGGCATCCGACACGAGCGCGTCATTGTAGAATTCCGCATAGGCCTCGAAGAATTTCGCGACCTCGGCCTTGGCGATCATCGTCTTCCTCTCCCCTAAACGGGACGGGAAACCGCTTCGCACTTCTCCTGGAACCGCTCCGAGGGGGGTGACGCGCCTACCTCAGCGCGATGCTCATGCCGCTGAGATCGGCGTTCACTTGCAGGCCCACCTGTCTGCCCGTGAGTTGGAGTTGGGCGCCCTTGTCGTTGGTCATCACGATCACCTGAGCGCCTCTGCCGAGCGCGCCGCCGCCGCCGGCCGCGCCATATACGCCAGTCACGTCCCGGGCGCGCCTGATGTGGCGCACGGTGCCCTGGAAATAGGTCTTGGAGACGCCGAAGGCGAGGCCGCCCGAGACGCCGCCGATCGAGATCGGATATTTCCGGCCATGGAAGGTCAGCGTGCCCTCGCCACCGGAGCCGCCGACGAAGAAAGCCGCCTTGTAGACGGAGAAGCGGATCGTGCCGCTGTCGGCATGCGCGGCGCTGGCAAGGCTGACGCCTACCGTGGCGATGGCGGCTACGGCGATTGAACGAAATCCGGAGGAAATAGTCATGATGGGAGCTCCTGAAGGGTGGCTGCCTTGCTCGCCGGCAAGAATATCGGCGTGGCATCAACTTACAACTGAACAGTCTCGCCCATCATTTGTTCCAAGCGGCGGTCTGAATCTGGCGGCGGGAAGGCCGCCACGAAAAGAGGCCAGGCTCTCTGGTCGCGGCGGTCTTCTTGTGGGATGGAGACGTCGGTGTACTCTCCACGGCGGCTGGCAAAGGGGTTCGGGATGAGAATTGCGACGGGGCTTGCGATGTCCGCGTTGGCCGCGACAATGGCCGGATGCGCGACGTCTCCGGTCGACTATGGAGCCTCGCTTTCGCAGCAGGACCAGAAATGGGCGACGCCGCAATGCCAACAAGCCCGGGCGGCGGCTTCGGACTACGCGGTCCGCGAAAAACAGCACCCGGGTTGGGAATTCGTCGCACTTGGCCCCTACGGGTTGGGGATCATAGCGGCGACCAAGGAGCACGAGCAGAAGCAACGAAAGCTGCTCGCCCGCGACGTGCATCTGCAATGTTCGAGCCTACCCCTGCCAAAGGCATTGCAAGGTGATTTGAGCCCTGCCAGTCCGGCGAAATATCCATAGCCGGGAACCGGTGCGGATGCGACCCTCGACGAAAAACCGTTACACGCTTTTCCTGGGAGTTGCTCTAACGCAGCAATCCGTCCGCCTCGAATGTGTCCCAACCTTCGAGCTTTGGCGCATCGTCCTTTCCCGCATTTCTGGTCTTGCGGGCGTTGCCCGTCCGCTTGCCTGCTCGCGTCAGTGCGGCCTTGCCGGCCCCGCGCCGTCTGTTCTCGGACACTTCCAGCGCATCCTCCTCCCGCCAGGCGGTCGCCAGGTCGCGATCGAGAACGTCCTCGATGTGGCGTGGATCGAAGACGTGGAAGGTCACGGCCTTGGATCGCCCGCGCATCTTCACGGTACGCGTGCCGATGCTTTTCAGGCGACCATCCCTGAGCCATTTGTGCCGCTCTCGGGAGGAGATGGTGAGGATGTCCTCTGCCTCTCGCGGAAGCACGGGCAGTGCCTCGATTCCCTCCAGCGTCCTGGAGATGGTTGCCGAGGCGGTCTTGAACGCATCCGCCTCGGTTCGCAACATGCACAAGACGACGCGACCCGTCTCGGCCTTGGCAAATTTCCGCACCGTCCACGGCAGGCGGGCCCGAACTTCGCGTTCGATCCCCTTCAGGCGCAAGGAAGACCCAAGCGTCGCCGCTGGCGGCAGCGGCCATTCGGCGACCATTGACGCGGTGCCCGTGCCTTGCTCGGCCGTGCGATCAGAGGCGGTGGCAATTTTCGCCGCGATGCCGCTCAGGATCTTCCGAATGGAGCCGCGCTTCTTGTCCGCAGGGCTCATGTCTCGTTTTCGCTCATTGGGTGCCTGCCGTGGAACGATCGTTCGCACGACAGACAACCGAAATCAGCATCAACAGTTCCTTTTAGCATGTGGAACCGGCAGAAGAGTCGATTTCATCGGCGAGGCCCTTCGCCAAACCACCGCGACGCGGCCTTGGCAACTCCCTCACGGTCCGGATCAGCATCAGTGGCCCAGGCGACGAAGCCGTCGGGGCGCACGAGCAGGGCGCTCAGGCCCAGCCGTTCCCTGGCGTTGCCGGCGACATAGGTGATCCGCCCGCTCCAGCGGCTGGCAAGCGCCTGAAGCGGGGCGCGGCCGTCGAAGTCCAGCAGCAGGCCTTGCCCGTTCCTGAGCAGTTCGCCGAGCCTCGTTCCGTCAGCCAGCTCGAAATCGGGCGCGCTGCGGCCGACCAGCGGATGGGCGCCGCCGAGATCGTAGCGCAGGCAAACGCCCCAGACGCGCTCGGCGAAATATGTCGCGCTGTCGCGCGTGGCGATGAGATCGCGGATGATGGCTGCGAGCGCGCGAGAACTGCGGCTCGGCCGCATCAGCGCGACCTGGGCGCGCGACCAGTCCAGCACATCAGCGCCGATGGGATGCCGCTCATCGAAATAGCTGTCGAGCAGGCCGGCGGGCGCGTCGCCACGGACGGTCGCGGCAAGCTTCCAGCCGAGGTTCATCGCGTCGCCAAGCCCGAGATTGAGACCCTGGCCGCCCAAGGGGGAATGGATGTGCGCGGCGTCGCCGGCGAGCAGCACGCGCCCGTTGCGGTAGGCCGTCGCCTGGTAGGCGCGGTCCGTCCAGGTGGTGGCGAGCCGGAGGGCCGTCAGGGTGACGTCGGTGTCGGAGACGCGGCGCAACACGGCCTGCACATGGTCTGGCGTGATCGGCTGGGTGCGGTGAAAAGCGCCGCCGTCGAACTCGACCATTGCGATCGTGCCCGGCCGCGCGTAAGTGTACATGCCCGTCGCGGTGTAGTGGCGGCCGGGGGTGAGCTTGTCGGGATCGGCCAGGTCGACTTCGACGGAATAGCCGGTGAATTCGGGATCGGTGCCGACGAACGCGAAGCCGCCAAGCTTGCGAACCGTGCTGCGGCCGCCGTCGCAACCGACGAGCCAGCGAGCGCGAAAAAGCTCGCCGCCGGCGCGGATGGTCACGTCCTCATCCGACTGGTCGAAGCCCTCGACGCCGAGGCCGCGCCTGATTTCGGCGCCCATCGCGCTTGCCCGCGCGGCCAGCACGGTTTCGAGCGCCTCCATGTCGGACACGATGTGGGTGCCGGCCGCATCCGGCAGCCGATACGGCCATTTTGAAGTATCGACGGTGTCGAGGTAGAACTGGATGCCGGCGAAGTGGCCGCCCGGCCGGCGCGCCTGCTGCATCCAGTGCGCCGCGGCCGCAACTTCGCCACCCGCCTGTTGCGGCGCGGCGATGTCGCCGAGCAGGCCACGACGGTGAAAAGATTCGATGGTGGGCGCTGAAAGGCCGCGCATGCCGAAAGGCAGCCGCTTGAGCGGCGAGCCGGGATGCTCGGCCTGCTCCAGCACCAGCACGGAGAGACCCGCGAGGCGCAGCTCGCAGGCGAGAAACAGGCCGACAGGGCCGGCGCCGGCAATCACGATATCATATGGATTGGGGTTGTGCATGAACTGCTCCTTGGTCGATGTTCGACCGGAGCGTTCCTCGCGTTGAGAACCACACGGACGAACAATTGGACGCGATCAGCGTCCGATGTTCGTCGCGGGGATCCTGTGCACGAAGCCAAAGACCAGAGCTTTCTCAGCGAAACGATTCGCTGGCGAAAGGAGTTGGGCTTACCAAACCAACTCTGCCTTTTCCGACATGGGCTGTATAAGGATGTGGCCATTGATAGGCAACAGGGTGGACCCATGATCTTCTGGATAGCGAACGTGGCTGGACTGGCGATCGCCTATCTCTTCGGTTCCATTCCCACGGGCTATCTGGCGGGAAAGTTGCTCAAGGGCATCGACATCCGGGAGCATGGCTCAAGATCGACCGGCGCAACCAACGTGTTGCGGACGCTTGGCAAAGGGCCTGCCCTGGCGGTGCTGCTGGTCGATGTGTTGAAAGGCGTGGCGGCGATCGTCTTTATCCGCTGGCTCTGCGCATTGCCATACCTCACGCCACCGGCCGGGCTTGAGCCGCAAAGGTTTGTGCCCTGGGCTGTCTGCCTCGCCGGACTTGCCGTGCTGCTGGGGCATGGCCGCTCGATCTGGTTGAATTTCACCGGCGGCAAATCCGCGGCGACCGGGCTCGGCGTGCTCCTGGCGATGTCCTGGCCGATCGGTCTGGGTGCGGCGGCGGTTTTCTGCGTTGTGCTGGTGATTTCCAGGATTGTTTCCCTGAGTTCGATGCTCGCGGCGTTGACCGCGATCGCCCTCGTCTGCGGCATGCAGCAACCGTTGCCATATTGGCTGCTGGTGTTTGCCGGCGGGCTCTACGTGATCGCGCGCCATAACGCCAATATCTGGCGGGACGGAGCCTCGGCTTGAGCAAAACAGCCCGAAGACGGAACCGCAGGTTTAAGCTATCAGGTTAGAGGACATGGGGACGGTTCCGAACAACAATGGCTAGGCGGTTTGCGTTTCTCCTCGTGCGCGACTTCACGCTGTCGCCGCTGTCGCTGTTCATCGACACGCTGCGGCTGGCGGGCGATGAGGGCGATCGCAGCCGCAGGATAGAGTTCGACTGGGAGATCGTCGGCGAACGCGGTCTGCCGATCCGGGCAAGTTGCGGCGTCGAACTGCTGCCGACCGGGGGGGTCGGCAATCCCGAGGATTTCGATAATGTCGTCGTGGTCGGCGGCCTGCTCGACACCAACCGCAGCCTGAGTTCCGAAAAGGAGGCCTTCCTGTTGCGGGCCGCAGGGAAGGGCGTGCCGCTGACGGCGCTCTGCACGGGCAGCTTCGTGCTGGCGCGCTACGGCCTGCTCGATGGCTATAGCGCCGCCGTCAGCTGGTTCCACATCAAGGATTTCCGCAGCCGGTTCCCGGAGGTCAACGCCCATGCCGACAGCCTGTTTACCGTCGACCGTGGCCGCTCGACATGCGCGGGCGGCACGGGTGCCGCCGACCTTGCAGGCCATTTCGTGTGCCAGTTCATCGGCCAGAAGGCGGCGGAAAAGGCCGCCAAGATCCTGGTGCTCGACCGGATCAGAAGCAGCAGGGATGTGCAGCCCGTCGGCGACCTGTTTCCGGAGGCGTCGAGCCGGGCGGTGAAGCGCGCTTTGCTGTTGATGGAGAGCAATCTCCAGGAGACGCTGTCGGTCGCCGAGATCGCGACCCGCCTGAACTGCTCGCGGCGCCAGCTCGAACGGCTCTTCGGGTTGGAACTGGGCATCGGCCCGATGGCGGCATATCTCGCGTTACGAGTGCAGCATGCGAAGTCGCTGCTCGAAGGCAGCGACCTGCAGATCGGCGAAATCGCCTACCGCTGCGGCTTTACCAATGCCGGCCATTTCAGCCGCGTGTTCCGCCAGCAGACCGGCACCACGCCAACCTATCTCAGGCATCCCAACCGCAGGCCCGGCGGCGCGACGATACAATGAAGTCCGATACGTGCGGCGCCTATGAAATCCGCTGCCCGTCCTCGTCGAGCAGAACGCAGCCCTCGGGATCGAATCCGAGGTCGGCCGTCTCGCCTTCGCGAAGGACGCGGCCATTGATCGGCGCGTTGGCGCGGAGGCTGGTCTTGCCGCCGATGTCGATCTCGTAGATTGCGCTGCCGCCCAGATACGAGGCCGAGACGACACGGCCAGTGAGCCGGTTGACGCTCGTTCCAGCGCCGACCGAAAATTTCTGCGGCCGCACCACGACGGTGACCTTGCTGCCGTCGCCAAGCGGCCTTGGACAAGCCACGTTGATCGTCTGGCCGGTGGCAAGCACCACCGCTTGGCCGGACCTGCTCACGGTCCCGGCAAGCATGTTGGCCTTGCCGAGGAAGTCGGCGACGAAGGCCGTGGCCGGCGTCTCATAGACCTCCTCCGGAGTACCGATCTGTTCCACCGCGCCGGCGTTCATCACCACGATGCGATCCGACATGGAGAGCGCTTCTTCCTGGTCGTGCGTGACGAAGATGGCGGTGATGCCCGTTTCCTTCTGGATCTTCTTGATCTCGACGCGCATCTCCTCGCGCATGTTGGCGTCCAGCGCCGATAGCGGTTCGTCCAGCAGCAGCACCTGCGGCTCGAAGACGATGGCGCGGGCAAGCGCGATGCGCTGCTGCTGCCCGCCCGACAGCTGCGACGGCAGCTTCTTCTCGCTGCCCGGCAGCCGCACCATTTCGAGCGCCTTGCCGACCTTGCGGGCGATCTCTGGCTTCGGCACGTTGCGGTACTTCAGGCCGAAGGCGACGTTGTCGAACACGTTCTTGTGCGGGAACAGCGCGTAGCTCTGGAAGACCAGCCCGATGTTGCGCTTGTAGATCGGGACGTCGTCAACCCGCCGCCCGTCGATCATGATCTGGCCGCCCGAAATATCGACCAGGCCGGCTATAGAGCGCAGGATCGTGGTCTTGCCGCAGCCCGAGGGCCCGAGCAAGGTGACGAAGCTGCCCTTGCGGATCGAGAGCGAGAAATCGCGCACCGCGACGAACTTGCCGTAGGCGATGTCGATGTCGCGGAACTCGACCGCCGGGCTGTTCGCCTCGGCGGCCGCGCTCGCGCCGGCTGCCCCGGCCGGGACAGGCCGGGGATGGAGTTTCGTGCCCTGGCTTTCAGGCACCTTTGGAGATCCTGTTCCACTGCTTGGTCCAGGCGTCCTCGTTGGTCGCCCAGTAGGTCGGATCGGCGAAGGTCAGCGACTTCATCGTGCCGGTCTTGTCGAACGCCGGCAGCTTCTCGATCTTCTCGGTCAGCTTGACCTTGTTCGGGTCGAGCGACGGCGGATAGCTCTGGCCCTCGGCCACCGCGATCGAGGTCGCCGGGTCGAGCATGAAGTTGATGAGCTCCTCGCACTCGGCCATGGGCGAGCCCTTCAGGATCAGCATGTCCTCCATCCAGGCGTAGGAGCCGGCCGGATCGAGATAGCCGATCGGATGGCCCTGGTCCTGCAGCGCGGCGACGCGTCCCGACCACGCATCGGTCACCACGATCTCGCCCTTGGAAAGCAGGTCCATCAGCTCCGCGCCGGAGCTCCAGAACTTCTTGGCGAGGTCGCGCGTCTCGCGCACCTTGGCCCAGATGGCGTCCATGTCCTTGAGGTTGTTGGGATCCTGCCCGGTGGCAAGCGCCGCATACCAGACGCGCGTCGTCATGTCGGAATAGCCGCCAACCTTGCCGGCATATTTCTTGTCGAGAAGCAGGGCCGCGCCTTTTTCCTTGGCTTCCTCCGGCGAGATCACCTTGGTGTTGTAGGCGATACCCGTCGTGCCATAGTCGTAGGGTATGGCCGAAAGCTTTGGCGTCAGCTTGCGGAACGGCTCGATCATCGGCTGCAGCACATTCGCCATGTTGGGAATGTTGGCCTCGTTGATCTCCGAGGTCAGGCCGGCGTTCACATATTTGATGTAGTAGTTGACGCCCGAGGAATGGATGACCTGGTAGTCGCCGGGCTTGGCGGTCTTGATCTTGGTGATGATCTCGTCCTCGTCGCCGAACGTGCCCTGGACCACCTTGATCTTGGTCTTGGTCGTGTAGGGCTGGAAGGCGAACTTGTCGATCGCGTCCTGCACCGTGCCGCCCCAGCCATCGAAGCGAACCTCCTGGACAGCGGCGAGCGCCCGGCCCATCCATGGCATGGAAAGGCCCGCCGATGCCGCCGCGGCGGCGGTCAGTGTCAGGAAAGTGCGGCGGCTCAGGTCGCCATTGGCGTATCGGTCGTGCAGCCGCTCCAGCCGCTTCGTGGTGGTGAGTTTCATTGTGTTTCCTCCTTTGGTTCGCCACGTCTTCTCAGTTTTGTCAGGCTTTGCAGGATCAGGCCGCCGATCAGCGGGATGCCGACGGTCACCAGGATCATCACGGTGCCGAGTGCGTTGATTTCCGGACTGATCGAGATCTTGAGCATGGAAAGGATCTGGGTGGGCATGGTCTCGACGCCGGCCGGCCGCCAGAACAGGCTGGCCGAGGTGTTGTCGAACGAGATGGTGAAGGCGAGCAGCGCGCCGCCCACCACGGCCGGAATGAGCAGCGGCAGCGTGATCTCGCGGAACGACGAGAAGCGCGAGGCGCCGAGCGACAGCGCCGCCTCCTCATAGACGCGCCGGATGCCGATCATGCGCGCCTGCGCGATCAGCACCACATAGGGCACGGCAAGCAGGATATGACCGAGCACCAGGAGCAGCATGGTCCTCGGCTGGTCGACCGCCTTGATCAGCACCAGCAGGCCGACGCCGAGGATGGTTTCGGGCACCAGCGCCGGCAGGATCACCAGCGTGCTCAGCGCCTGCTTGCCGCGAAAATCGAAGCGCACCAGGGCAAATGCCGTGGTGACGCCGATGGCGGTGGTGACGATCGCCGTGACCAATGCGATCCACAAGGACGTTCGGAAGGCGGCCAGCACCGCCTCGTTGGCCATCAGCTTGCCGTACCATTGCAGGCTGAAGCCGGTCATCGGAAAGCCGCCGAACATCGAGGCGTTGAACGACAGGATCACCGTCGCCACGATCGGCGCGAACATGAAGATGTAGACGCAGACCGTGACGAAGCCGGTCAGCCGCCAGGCCCATCTGCCTTCCTGCTTGCGCCGTGTTCCTCTCATCCGCCAAGCCCCGTCATCCGCCGAGCCCTTTGACGATCTGCGACATGCCCATGTAGCGCGTGTAGACGGCGGCGAAGAAGCCGAGCACGACGAACAGCACGATCGAAAGCGTGGCGCCCATCGGCCAGTTCAGCTCGCCCATGATGGTGTCGTAGATCAGGTTGCCGAACAGCGCGTCGCGGCCCGAGCCGAGAAGCTGCGGCGTCACATAGCTGCCGGCGGCCAGCACGAAGCAGAGCAGCAGGCCCGCCGCAAGGCCTGGCAGCGACAGCGGCAGCGTGACCTCTCGGAACGCCTGCGCGCTCGTGCAGCCCATCGAGCGGGCCGCTGAAATCAACGTGCGATCAATGCTCTCCAGGCTGACATAGACGTTGAGGATCATGTAGGGCAGCAGAAAATGCAGCATGCCCAGGATGACCGCGCCCTCGTTATAGAGCATCGGCAATGGCTCGTTGATGATGCCCATTTTGAGCAGCGCGACATTGATGACGCCCTGTTCGCCCAGGATGTTGATCCACGAGAAGGTGCGGATGGTGAAGCTGATCCAGAACGGCACGATCAGCAAAAGCAGCAGCAGCCATTTGTGCTTGAAGGTCGTGGCCCAGATGAAATAGGCGGGGAAATAGCCGAGCACGCCGCAGAGCAGCGCCGTCAAGGCCCCAACCCTCAAGGTCTTCAAAAGGAAGCCGTGATAGTAGCTGTCGGTGAGGAATTCATGCCAGTTCGCGGTCGTCAACGCGCTCGTTTCCACGCCGGCGGTGACGAAGGTGAAGAAGGTGTAGGCGCCCATCACGGCGATCGGCAGCACCAGGAAAAAGATCAGCAGCAGGAGCACCGGCGCGACGAGCATCCAGGCCAGCCGTGGATCATACAATGTCCATCGTCGTTTCATGAGCACCCGGACGTCCGCGCTTTCTTCGAAGCGCTGTTTTGTTCCCGAGGCCAAGATTGGGTGATTGCAGGCCCGATGTCTACAGTCGGCGATTGAGCCAGTGGACTTCAACGCCTCGCCGGCTGCGAGAGACGTCGAAATTTGTCGGTAGACGGGGCGCCGTGCAGCCCCGTCTTGCAAGCTCGATCGACAAACACGCCGAGGACGGCTGGCCGGCGCGCCTCAGCCCTTCGAGATGCCGCGCGCGATCAGCCGGGCAAGGCGCTCCGAGAATGCCCTGGCGTCGGCCGGCTTGTCGCCGTCGAGCACGCGCGCCTCGTCGTAGAGAAGGTGGGCGGCATCGTCCTTGAAGGCCTGTTCGTCGTCGCCGAGGCCGGCGAGCGCCAGGACGCGCTCGTGGCGCGGGTTGATTTCGAGGATCGGTTTGGCCGTCTTGTCGAGGCGACCGGCGGCGTTGAGCAGCCGCTCGAACTGCCGGTCCGGACCATGTTCGGGCGCCACCAGGCAGACCGCGCTTTCGGTCAGGCGGTCGGAAGGCTTCACATCCGAGACGGCATCGCCAAGCGCCGCCTTGACGAAGGCCAGGAAGCCATCGACTTCGGGCGTCGCCGCGGTGTCCGGCTTCTTGGCATCATCGAGCAAGGGAATCTCGGAAAGTTCGGCCACGCCCTGCGTGACCGACTTGAACGGCTTGCCGTCGAACTCCGGCGCCATCGACGTCCAGAAACTGTCGACGGGGTCGGTGAGCAGCAGCACCTCGATACCGCGTGCCTTGAAACCTTCGAGCTGCGGCGAGGCTTCGAGCCGCGCGCGGTCGTCGCCGGCCATGAAGAAGATCGCCTTCTGGTCTTCCTTCATCGCCGAGACATAGTCGGCAAGGCCGCGCCAATTTTCGCCCGAGGTGGTCGAACGGAAGCGGGCGAGCTTCAAGAGCTGCTCGCGCCGCTCATGGTCCTCGTAGAGCCCTTCCTTGAGGACGACGCCGAAATTCTCCCAGATTTTGGCATAAGCCTCGGCCTCGTTCTCCGCCAGCTTGGCGAGATCGCCGAGCACGCGGTTGGTCAGGCCCTTGCGGATCGCGGCCAGCAGCGGGCTTTCCTGGATCATCTCGCGCGAGACGTTGAGCGGCAGGTCGGCGGAATCGACCAGCCCGCGCATGAAGCGCAGGTAGCGCGGCAACAAATCGGCCTCGTCGGTGATGAAGACGCGGCGCACATAGAGTTTCATGCGGCCCTTGCGGTCCTGGTCGAAGAGATCGAAAGGACGCGAGCCGGGCACGAAGGCCAGTACGCTGTATTCCTGCCGGCCTTCGGCGCGGAAATGGATGGTGGCGGCCGGCTCGTCATACTGGCCGGAGAGGCCACGGTAGAAATCGGTGTATTCCTCGGGCTTGATCTCGCTCTTCGGCCTTACCCAGAGCGCCGTGCCATCGGCAATGTCGCGCGCCTCGGCGCCGGGTTTCTCGATCAGCGTGATCGGCACCGGCACGTGGCCCGACTGCGACTTGGCCAGTTGCTCGAGCCGGTAGGATCCGGTGAAGGACACGGCATCGTCCATCAGATGCAGCACGACGCGGGTGCCGCGTTTGGGCGCCGCTTCGAGCGGGGCGGGCGCGATCTCGTAGGAACCCTTGCCGTCGGACGACCAGCGCCAGGCCTCGTTGCTCCCCGCCAGGCGGCTGATGACGTCGACGCGGGTCGCCACCATGAAGGCGGAGTAGAAGCCGACGCCGAACTGGCCGATGAGCTGCGTGTCTTCGCTGGCATTGCCCGCGCCGACGCGCTCGATGAAGGCGCGGGTGCCCGAGCGCGCGATCGTGCCCAGCGCCTCCGTCACGTCGTCGCGGCTCATGCCGATGCCGTTGTCCTCGACGGTGATCAGCTTGCTGTCGGCGTCGGCCGATATCGAGATGCGGGGTTTCGGATCGTCGGCCAGCAATTCCGGATGACTGACGGCCTCGAAGCGCAGCTTCTCGCAGGCGTCGGCGGCGTTGGAAATCAGTTCACGCAGGAAGACGTCCTTATCGGAATAGACCGAGTGCACCATCATGTGCAGCAGCCGCGAAACATCCGCTTCGAATGCCTTGGTTTCCGTCGCTTTTGTGTCTGTCGTCATTGCCGAGTTTCCCACGCTGTTCAGCCGCCCGCCGCGCCATGGCGCGTTCAGGACTTCCTTTCAACCATTTTCAACCGTGCTGGCAACCGCGTTCAGCAAGGCCAGCGCGCCGACAATATCGTGATGGGGTGCGGGGGCCGCAAGGGGGCGGAAACGGCGCTGACAGCGAAATAGCCGATTTCCCCCACGAGGGGGGAAATTGGCTGCTTTGGCGCATTGCCCCTACTTGCCCGCCATGTGGTCGGCAAGCGTCTGCGCCTGGGCAAGCAGTGCGGGGAAGACGGGGTTGTCGGGCAGGTTCTTGGCGATGCAGGCGCGGAAGTCGCTGTCGCCTTTTGCCCAGGCGGCGTCGGCGGCATCGGATGTATTGTCGTCGCCGTCGCCGGTGGCTTGCTTGACCAGTTTCTGCGCGGCGGCGTCGGCGGCGGTCCAGACCGCGTCGCAGGCCGCGATCTTCGGGACGGGGGGCGTCGCGGGCGCCTCGGCGATCATGACGCTGTTGCCCCTAACGAGCGTGACGACGACCTCCTGGTCGTAGTTCGGCCCGACATCCTGTGCCCAGCCGCCGAGGCGGGCAATCGCCATGTCGGCGCCATCGGGCGTCTTCAGGGTGAAGTCGAGCGTGCCGGTGAAAGCGGCGTCGCTGCCGATGGCCTGGGTATAGAAGGCATCGAGCTTCAGCGCTGCGTCGAAGCTGGTGGGCAGTTTGAGATCGGCGTCCGTCTCGGCGGCGCGCGATTGGAGCCAGCGCTCGACCAGCCCGCGCGTCGATACCACGATGCTGGGGCCGTCCTCAGTGCCGTGGCGCAGCCCGTCCAGCATGCCAAAGCCGACATCGGAGGAACTGAGGCTTTCGATGTTGATCGTGCCGGCCGCCGGAAAACCCTTGACCGTGAAAGGCCCGAGAAGTGCCGAAAGGCGCTGCTCGAGATCGGCGCGGGCCTTTTCACTGGCAGCATCGAGTGTCTCGACGGGAGCGTTCGCGCTTTCCATCGCCGCGATGGCTGATACCGCCTTGTCGCGCGCGGCGATGTAGTCGTCCTCCGGCGAAGCGGCATAGGCCGCACCGGCTGCCAGCGCGAACACCAAAGTCCAGACCAGACGCATCGTGGAACCTCCATTTTTACAAGCTCTTCGCGTGGCTTGGTGGCGATTGTGCGGCGGTGAAGTCTGGCGAGGCGTTGCAGATATCGGAGTACCAGGACAGCCTTCGCACGGTCGGAGGCCGTCATATGGAGAAGGACAATGAAACCTTCCGATTTCCACGCCGTTATGGCCGTTGTGGCAGACATCAAATCCAAACCGAAGCCGGCCGGCGGCGCCAAGCCAAACGGTGCCAGCAAGCCCCGCCGGGAGAAGGCACCCGATGTCGAGGCCGCCTCCGAGGTCGTGGGCGAGGCCGCACCGCCGCCAGCGGCGGGGGAGCCCGATCCGCAACTGAGCCCCGAACAGGCCGAGCAGGCGCGCAAGAAATATCTGCTGAAGCGTTTCTGGATCAGCGCGCGCGGTTATTGGAGCCGGCGCGGCGACAAGCTCGCCTGGCCATTCACGATCGGACTCCTGATTATGATCTGCGTCAATGTCGGCTTCCAGTACGGGATCAATGTCTGGAATCGCTCGATCTTCGACGCCATCGAACAGCGCAATGCACCGACCGTCTATTTCCTGAGCGCCGTGTTCGTGCCGCTGGTGCTTGGAAGCGCCAGCCTCGTCGTCGCGCAGGTTTATCTGCGCATGACCATCCAGCGCCGCTGGCGCTCCTGGCTCACCACATCGGTCATCGGCCGCTGGCTCACCAATGGCCGCTACTACCAGCTCAATCTCGTCAGCGGCGATCACCAGAACCCGGAGGCCCGCATCGCCGACGATCTGCGGATCGCCACCGAATCGCCCGTCGATTTCGTCTCCGGCGTGCTCAACGCTTTCCTGGCGGCCTCGACCTTCATCGTCGTGCTGTGGACGATCGGCGGCGCGCTGACGCTGCCGATCGGCGGCGCCAACATCACCATTCCAGGCTTCCTCGTCATCACAGCGGTCATCTATGCGGCCATCACCTCCACCTCGATGGTGGTCATCGGCCGGCATTTCGTCGAACTCTCCGAGCAGAAGAACCAGGCGGAAGCGGAATTTCGCTACACGCTGATGCGTGTGCGCGAAAACGGCGAGAGCATCGCCTTGCTCGGCGGCGAGCAGGAGGAACGCAGCGGCATCGACAGGACCTTCGCCGGCGTGCTGAAGCGGTGGGCAATGCTTGCGGGCCAGCACATGCGCACGGCGCTGGTCTCGCAGGGATCGAGCCTGTTCGCGCCCGTGGTGCCGGTGCTTTTGTGCGCGCCAAAATTCCTCGAGGGCTCGATGTCGCTCGGGCAGGTCATGCAGGCGGCATCGGCCTTTGCAATCGTGCAGGGCGCGTTCGGATGGCTGGTCGACAACTACCCGCGTCTCGCCGACTGGAACGCCTCGGCACGGCGCATTGCCTCGCTGATGATGTCGCTCGACGGGCTCGAGCGCGCGGAAGAGAGCGACGCGCTCGGGCGCATCACTCGCGGCCAGACCAAGGACGATACGATGCTCAGCCTCAACAATCTCTCCGTGTCGCTCGATGACGGCACCGCCGTGGTCAAAGAAACCGAGGTCGTGATCCAACCGGGCGAGCGGCTGCTGGTGGCCGGCGAATCCGGTACGGGCAAGAGCACGCTGGTGCGGGCGATAGCGGGGCTGTGGCCGTGGGGTGGCGGCAGCGTCGATTTCCACCCCGGCAAGCGCTTGTTCATGCTGCCGCAGCGCCCCTACATTCCCTCGGGCACGCTGCGCCGGGCGGCCGCCTATCCAGGTGCCGCCGACGACTGGACGGTTCCACAGATCAGGGCCGCCCTCGACAAGGTGGGGCTCGCTTATCTCGGCGACCGGATCGACGAAGAGGCGCCATGGGACCAGACCCTGTCGGGCGGCGAGAAGCAGCGGCTGGCCTTCGCGCGGCTCCTCCTGCACGCGCCCGACATCATCGTGCTGGATGAGGCAACGGCGGCACTCGACGAGAAGAGCCAGGACAGGATGATGGAGACCATCATCCAGGAATTGCCCAATGTGACCATCTTGAGCGTGGCGCACCGGGCCGAACTGGAGGCGTTCCACAGCCGCAAGATCACGCTCGAGCGGCGCAAGGGCGGCGCCAAGCTCGTCAGCGATATCGATCTTGTTCCGCGCCGGCGCAGGGGCTTGCTCGGCCGCGCCTTGTGGGGTTCCGGTGGGCGGGCCGAAAAGCGCGGCGCCGCCCGTAAAAAGACTTGATGGCCGTCAGGCGAGTTGGGCTTCCACCGGGATGGGGCCGACGGCTCCGCCATCAGCCGCGCAATTCCTCCCTATGCGCCTCCACGAGGTCGGCCAAGCTGTCGAAGCGGAAGTCCACCTTCGGCATGTCGCCGGGATGCATCGTGGCCCCAAAACCCTGATCGGCGTGCCGGCGGTGGATCCAGCACGATGCCAGGCCCAGCCGGTTGGCGACGGTGTGATCGTGGAACAGGCTTTCGGCCGTGTGCAGGACCTCCTTGTCGCCAATCCCGAGCGTCGCAAGCTTTTCAAGCATATAGTCGAAATTCCGGGGCGACGGCTTGTAGGAGCCAATGTCCTCCGCCGTGTAGATCGCATCGAAATCGACGCCGAGCTTCCTGTTGCTGAAGGAGAAGCTCGTATTGTCGACATTGGAGAGGATGATCAGCCTGTAGTGCTTCTTGAGGTATTGCAGGGCGGCGGCGGTGTCGGCAAAGGCCGGCCAATCCTTCACGCTTTGGCCATAGGCGATGCATTCCTCCGGCGTGGCCACGACGCCCCATTCCTCGGCGAGCCTTTTGTAGACGACAGCCAGAAGGTCTCGGTAGCGTTTCTGCGGCGTCCAGTTCTGCTGGCTGGATTCATGCCTTGCGTGCGCCTGCAGGATCTCGTCGCGGCCAAGGCCGCGGCCAACCCGTCCCGTCAGCGGCTTCAGGGCTTCGATCATGCCGGATTCCCAATCTATGAGGGTGCCGTAGCAGTCGAAGGTCAGGGCCTTGAAATCAGTCAGCTTCATGGGGTTCACTCCCTTGGGGTCCATGGTTGGTTTGGTGCGGGATCACGACAAATCGGCCGGTTGCCCGATCGGGCCTAGACTTGTCTCGCCCTTGGATACCGTGCCGCGCGGCGACGTCAGCCAGACGCCGAACAGCGTCACCGCAAGGCCGAGGACCATCGCCGCTGAAAGCGGCTCGCCGAAGAGCAGCCAGGCCCAGAGCATCGTCACCGGCGGGCTGAGATAGATCACGCTGCCGACCTGCGCGGCGCTGTGGAGGCGCAGGCTCACATAGTAGACGCCGTAGCAGAAGAAGGTCGAAAACAGCACCAGCCAGGCGATGCCGAACCCGAACCGGCCATTAAGCGGCGGCATCAGCCCGCCATTCCAGCCCGCGCAGGCGGCAAAAAGCATCGCCGCCGTCAGGCATTGGATGCACAGGCCCTGGTGGATGGGCATGTCGATCGTCCCCATCCGTTTCTGCAGCACGGTCGCCAGGGCGAAAACCATCATGGACGCGATGGTCACCATATATGCCCAGCCCGGCGCCGTTCCGAAGCTGAGGCTGTTGAGCGAGACGATCAGCACGCCCAGCGCCCCGAGCGCCGTTCCGGTCCATTGCCTCGATGTCAGCCGGTGGCCCAGGATGGGCTGCGACAGTGCCGCGATGGCGAGGGGGACGAGGTCGGAGATCAGCGCGACCAGACCGGTCGGCACGCGCTGGCCGATGGCAAGCGCGAAGCCGCCGAGATAGAGGAACATCATCGCCATGCCGAACGCCATCTGCCGCATCAGGGCGCGTGCGCCGATGCGCGGCCCGACCATGAGCGCGAAGGGCAGAAGGATCAGTCCCGACATCAAGGTCCGCCAGAACAGCACCAGCATGACGTCGGCACTCTCGCTGGCGTAGCGGATGCCGACGAAGCCGGAACTCCAGCTTACGACCAGCGCGGCCGCCATGAGCGGCCAGGCCAGGCGATGGGGCTGATGTTTCGGGAGCGTCATGCGGTCATTCGTTGAATGGGTGCGGGGTTGAATGCGTGCCGGGGCGGACTTATGGCGGTGCGCACGCGTTTGCACATGACAAATTCCGATGCATCCATGAAATTGCCACTAAATCTGGCATTTTAATTTGCCTGCGAACAGGTTCTGCGCGAGGATTTGGGAGCGCCGCTTTCGTTTCAAACGAGGATTGTCATGGCTGGAGTGATGAGCCGCCGCCTGGATGTCGATGCCTTGCGGGCGATGGTGGCGATCGAGAAACATGGCGGCGTCACCCGCGCGGCCGAGGTGCTGGGCCTGTCGCAGTCGGCCGTCAGCCACAAGATCAGGCGGCTGGAAGCGAGCCTCGACTGCGAAATCCTCAGCCGCAAGGCCAATGCGCCGATGTTCACCAGTTCAGGGCAGGATCTGCTGGGCTATGCCAGGCGCATCCTGGGCATCCATGACGAGGCGATCCTGAGCCTGTCGAAAAGCACGCTGCAAGGAAAGATCGCGTTGGGGATGACCGAGGATACGACCTGCACGGACCTGTCGCGCATTCTTGGCCGGTTTCGCCGGCTCTACCCTGAGGTGAGCGTGCGCACGCAAGTGCGTATGAGCCTGGCCTTGCAGAAGCTGCTGGGCGAGGGGGCGCTCGACGCGGCCATCATCCAGGTGTTCCAGCACGAGGTCCGGCCCACCGACATCCTGCTCTTCCGCGAGAGCCTGCATTGGGTGAAGTCGCCCGAGCTGATCCTGGCGAAAGGGGATCCGGTCCCGTTCCTGTCCTTCGACGACAACTGCTTCTATCGCCGTTGGGGCCTCGATCTCGGCCAGGACGAGGGAACGGTGTTCGAGATCGTGTTCGAATGTTCGAGTGCCGCCGGCATCATCGCCGGCGTGACCTCCGGGCTCGGCGTCGCGCTGCTCAGCCAGCGGCACCTGCAGCCCGGCATGGAGATTGCCGACAAGCAGTTCCCCAAGCCTCCGGACCTCGCCTACGTCATCCGTCGCGCCCGCAACGCCCGCAACCCCGCGCTGGAGACGCTGGTGAAGGAGATCGAGGCCGAGGTGAGACGCCACGGGACGCTGCAGATCGCGGTGTGAGGGGATGGCGGAGAGGCGTGGGCGTTCTGGATTCAAGAAAGTCTTGCTTTTCCCTCCATGAGCCGATCGATGCTGGACGTCTGCTTTGCGCCGCATCCATGGCATGCGCGAGGTCAATCGCTGATCCGAGCTGTCGGCGAAACGGGAGCGTGGCGCCTCAATGCCTTGCCCGCGCCGCCTCGGTCAATCCGAACGCAACAGTCCGCTTCCTGCGGTGGCGGCCTTTTGAATTTCACACGGCAGCGGCTGGGATGGGTTGCGGAACGCAAGGAACGAGTCAGCCGGCGTTCGCGTTATTTAAACTCGAACTAATGGAGGTAACCGTGAGAAAGCTGATATTGGCATCTGTGCTCGCGCTTGCTGCCACAGCCGCTGTGACTTCACCAACCAAGGCGCAATTTCTGTTCTCACCGTTCGGTGGTTTTTTTGGTGGTTTCGGAGGCCCGCCATTCCCCTACCGACCCTATTACAATCCGTATTACAACCCGTATTATGGCCCATACTACGGCTCGTATTACCAGCCATATCGACCGTATTTCCGATACCACCACAGGTATTATCACCGGTACTATTACCCGCACCGGCATCACCACCACAGACGACATCACAGGCACTACTATCGGTAGCTACGGTTGAGCCGTTGGTCAGGTTGACGATCCCTGTCAGGCGCGTTGGCAGGGAAGGAGGTCAAGCCCTCCCTATTCACCCGCTCATCATCTGGCGCGGTTCTTCGCGGACGGCTGCGATCTGTCCATGCCTTTCGATCCCTGGGCCGCTTTGACCAACCGATCCAGCACTGGGAAATCTTTCAAATCTCGATAGGGCGTCAGGTCGAGGTCGTGAGGGACGGCCTTCACCTTCTCCTCGTCGATGGGCTTCTCGTTGCTCTTCATCAGGGCCTGGTAGGCCTGCCATGAAACACGGGCTGCGCGGACGGCATCTCGCTCCGTCCGCAGCGCTATTTGGTGAGCATGCAGATAGTGAAGTCGCAATTTGTCCAAGAGCGATTTCTCGACCACTTCATGCGTGACCAAAAAGGGCGCAAGCCTTACGGCCCGGCCTTGCGACGCCATGGTGCGCGGTAAGTGGCGGTCGATATAGACGGTTCGCCCATCCTCGCTGTAACCGGCAAGATAAGGGATATCGAAATCGTGGTTCACCTCGACCCGCCGCTGCAAGGCAAGCACGACGTCTGTGAGGACGGCATTGTCCACATCCTCGGATTTGTGGCGGGCTTCGTCCTCGAGTTTCATCAGCAGCAACCTGCAAGCAAACGTGCCACCTCACCAACGAGGCCCTTTCCGCATTGTTCCTTCCGATCGCAATCATGATGATGCCGCGCTCTCTGCGGTCTCGGAAGTTTCCTGTTGGGGGGCGCTCGATGCGGCCATCATCCAGGTGTTCCAGCATGAGATCCGGCCCACCGACATCCTGCTCTTCCGCGAGAGCCCGCATTGGGTGAAGTCCCCCGAGCTGATCCTGTCGAAAGGGGATCCGATCCCGTTCCTGTCCTTCGACGATAACTGTTCCTATCGCCGTTGAGGCCTCGATCTCGGCCAGGGCGAGGGAACGGTGTTCAAGATCGTGTTCGAATGTTCGAGGGCTTCGGGAATTTTTTAGTGGCAGGCGATCTCTATCGCCCTGGCACACGCCCCGACAGACGGGTGAAAGCAGTTAGCGGTTCACAGCGAAACCGATAGACCGCCGTCGACGGCCAATACATGTCCATTGACGTAGGCGGCAGCATCTGAGGCGAGAAACACCGCGGCTCCACCGAGCTCCTCAGCCCGGGCCCAGCGGCCTGCAGGGGTCCGCGCTTCGACCCATTTGGTGAAGGCTTCGTCGTTCATTAGCGCGGTGTTGAGTTCCGTTGCGAAATAACCGGGCGCGATCGCGTTGATCGTGATGCCGTGACGGCCCATCTCAGCTGCAGTGGAGCGTGTCAATCCATGCAGGCCCGCCTTCGCGGCAACATAGGCATGAATGGTGGGACGGCCAAGGATCCCTGCAACCGATCCGGTGTTGATGATACGCCCAAACTTGTTGGGCAGCATCAAGCGCACGGCGTCGCGTATCATTCGAAAGCAGGACGAAAGATTGACGGCAATCACCCTGTCGAAATCCTCGTCCTCCCAGTCCACCAACGGCCTGCGATGCTGGATGCCAGCGTTGTTGATCAGAATATCCAGGCGGCCATGGCGTTCGACCATTCCTTCGAGCGATGCCTTCGAGATCGCCGCATCGGTGACATCGAACGGCAGGGCTTCGGCACCGATCCTTTCCGCCGCTGCTGACAGGGCGTGGATGTCGCGGGCATTGACGATCACCGTCGCGCCGTTCTCGGCAAGTGCCTTGGCCATGGCGAAGCCGAGGCCACGCGAAGCGCCCGTCACCAATGCGACACGGCCCTTGAGCGAGAACAATTGCGACATAGAGGTTCCTGTAGCAAGGGGCGGGAGTTTCCTCCCGCCCTTAGGCAAAAGCACTATTTGGCGACGCAGGTATCCGCTGTCTGTGGAGTACAAACGTCGAGGCCCGTGTAGGTCGGGTCAGCCGGCGGAGCCTTGCCGTCCTTCATATCCTTCAGTGCCATCATCGTCTTGTAGCCCATTTCGAACGGGCGCTGGCCAACCTGCCCGAGGGAGTATCCTTCCTTCATTTGTTCAATTTGCGTGGGCAAGGTATCGGCAACGACCAGCGCCAGTTCCTTCTTGGCGATCTTGTCCTTGTACGGCGCGACCGCAGCACGGTTGGCGTCGGGGATGAACTGCGGGAAACCACCGGTTGGGATGAACGCGTCGAGATTCGGGTTCTTCGCCATGATGTCTTCAAACTGCTGCACCGAAAGAGGAAAATCATCGTTGGTATAGAGCGGACAGCCTTCGATTTCGGTCCAGCCGTTCTGGCCGGTTAGCCGGTCCCCGGGCGAGGCGGCCGATTTGGTGCCCGAAAGCGTATCGCGAATGCCCTGCATGCGTTCATTGTGGTTGGCCGCCGCCGCGCCGCCCGATTGGATGCAGATCGTGCCCCCCTTGGGCTTGACCTGCATGGCCAGCTTGGCAAGGTTCACACCGATCTCATAATTGTGGGTGCCGATATAGGCGGCGCGAAGCTCCTTATTCTCGGGCAGGAGGTCGGAATCCCAGGTGAGCACCGGGATACCGGCTTCCTTGGCGGCCTGCAGCGCAACCGCCATCGCCGCGGCATTCGATGGCGACACGGCGATGCCGTCCACCTTCTTGGCTACGAGATCCTGCACGATCTGAACCTGCTCGTCGCCGCCGCCATGCTCGCCGGGGCCTATATACATGCACTCCACGGCGCCCTTCGATTCAGCTTCGGCTTTCTTGCAGCCGTCGCGTGCCTGGTCGAAAAAGGGATTGTTCATGTTCTTCGGTACCAGGGCGAACGTATATTTCGCCTGGGCGCCGGAAACGGCGAGCACCATTGCGCCAAGCGCCACGGCCGCCGTCAGCAGATGTTTTTTCATGTCACGTTCTCCTCCTAGCTGGATGTCCCGCAGGCCTCCCGCCGGCGGGTTTCTAGCGGCCTTTCTTGGGCATCAAGACGGCCAGCGACTTGGCGAGAATGGATTTGCCGCCGGTCTGCATGCCCAGGAGAACCGCAAGAACGATGAAGGCGCCGACGAAGGCACCCTGCCAATTTGAATCGATGCCGGCCATCAGCAGAGCGTTCCTGATCACTTCGAGGAAGGCTGAACCGATGATCGCGCCGAAGGCCGTGCCGGCGCCGCCCATGAGGCTGGCGCCGCCAATGACTGTCGCGGCGATCACGCGCAGCTCGTACCCCTGGCCCATGGCGTTGATGGCTGAGCCGTTGTAGCCGAGGAGCAGGAGGGAGGCGAGCGAGGCGGTGAAAGCCGAGAAGACGTAGGCCTCGAATTTGATCCAGTCGACCGGAACGCCGGTGAGCCGTGCCGCGTCCTCATTGCCGCCGATGGCGAAGAGATGCCGGGCCCAGGCAGTAAAATTGAACACGAAGCCGACGATGAGGGCCAGAACCACCATGGTCCAGAATTGCGATGACAGTTCTGGTATCCAGTGCGGTGCCCAGTGCTCGGGCCCATGCAGCGGCCATCTCCACTGACCGATCGCTTTCACGATTGGAGCATCGGGCCCGAATTGGTAGAGCATTTGGTTGGCCGAAAATACGACGGCGAGCGAGCGCGCCGCGGACAGCATGCCGAGGGTGACCACGAAGGATGGCATTCCGACATAAGCGACGAAGAAACCATTGACCGCGCCGCAAGCCATACCGGCGAAGAGGCCGATGGCGAAGGCCACGTACCAGGGATAGTGCCAGGTCAGAAACAGGCCGGCGACAATGACCACGAGGCCCATGATCGAGCCGACCGACAGATCGATGCCCCCAGTAATGATCACCACCGTCATGCCGAGCGCCATGATGCCGAAAGGTGCGAAGTTGCGCGTGACGTTGGCGGCGTTTTCGGAAGTCCCGAAGCTCGGTTCCATGGCAGTCATCCAGGTGACGAGTGCAATGAGCGCGATCGTCACCCAGAAGGGCTGACTTGACATCACACTTTGGAGCGCGGTCTTTTCCTTGGTCGGGACGAACTCAGACATGCCCGGTCGGCTGATTTCCCGGGCGGACTCCCTGACACTAACTGACTCCCGAGCACTATTCGCCACGGATGGCCCCCGTTATTAATCCAGTGATTTCCTCGGGTGATGTGTCGCCGGCATCCTTGTCGGCAACCTTTGAACCCCGCCTGAGCACAATGATACGATCTGAGACAGCGAAAACGTCAGGCATGCGATGGCTGATCAACATGACGCCAACCCCTTGCGCTTTGAGGCGTCGGATTAATTCAAGCACTTCCGCCACCTGACGCACCGAAATAGCGGCGGTCGGTTCGTCCATCAGCACCAGCTTGGCGTTTGAAAGCCGTGTCCGCGCGATGGCTACCGCCTGACGCTGCCCACCCGACATCTTCCTGACGAGGTCGCTCGGCCGGGTTTCCGATTTCAGTTCCTTGAACAGCGATGCCGAACGCTCGATCATCGCCTGTTTATCGAGCACCTTGATTGGCCAGAAGCCCTTCTTCATCTCGCGGCCAAGAAAGACGTTCTGCGCGGCCGTCAAATTGTCGGCGAGCGCGAGATCCTGATAGACTACTTCGATACCTTTGGCCCGCGCTTGGACGGGTTTATGGAAGTGACAAACCTCGCCGTCCACGACAATTTCGCCGTCGTTCGGCGGAAAATTCCCGGCCACCGTTTTGACTATCGTCGACTTGCCGGCACCGTTGTCCCCCATCAGCCCCACGACTTCGCCTCGCTCCACTTGGAAGCTAACGTCCGTCAGGGCCTGGATGGCCCCAAAATTCTTGGAGACGTGGCGAACCTCAAGTACCGGCATCGCGGTCCTCTCCGGACAACATTGCCAATTGTCCCGGCTATATGCAGGACAGCTAATCAGCGAAACGCTTTCAACACAATGATTTATTGGATCAGGATCCGGCGATCACCTTAACTGAGACGGCGGGAGAGGTTCGGTCTGGCGGATTGATTTCAGCCCATGGGTGGTGCGGAAATCGGTGTCACCTCAGCCACCGCATCGCCCGCACCGAGGATGGTGGCGATTTGCGGAGGGTTCGCGACCTCGTCGAGCTTGCCGCGATTGGCGGGATCGGTGACCACCAGCCTGGCGCAGCTGTAGCCCAGGCGATGCTCGATCGCCTTCGGGCCGACGGCGGTGAACAGAGGCTGGTAGACGGCGCCGATACGCCAGGCGCCGAGGATCAGCGCCACCAGTTCGGGAATGCGCGGCAGCATGCCGGCCACGACATCGCCGGGGCCGACGCCCAACCGCTTCAGCAGAGTGCCGACACGGCCGGATATGTCGGCGAGATCGTCGAAGCTGAATTCGCTGAGCTCGCCGCCGGCCGAGATGGCGCGCAGCGCCAGCCGGTTTCCGCCGGTGTGCCGGCCGCAGCATTCGACATAGGCGTTGATGCCGGTCGCAGGGTCGCCCCGCAGTCTGGCGATCTCATCCTCGATCCGAAAGCCCGCAACGGCATCGTCAAAGCGCGGCAAGCCGGTCTTTGTCGCGGTCATGAAAATCATCCCTGACGGCGCTCCATGTCCCATGGCGCGCCGTCGCAGCGACATTGACATCAGACGGCGCCAATGGGCAACGGTGGGTGCCTGCTTTGTGTTGACGCAATTCCGGACGGAAAACCGCTACACACTTTTCATGGAATTGCTCTTACAAGTTCGCCTCGGCGAAGATGCGTGTCGCCCAGTCGAGGAAGACGCGCAGGCGCGGCGAGAGCTGCCGGTTCTGCGGGTAGAGCGCCGACAATGGCGTGGGCGAAGGCGGGTACTCGGCCAGCACTTCGACCAGCGTGCCGTCGGCGAGGTCCTTCTCGAAGCGATAGCGCGGCGCCTGGATGAGGCCGAGGCCGAGCCGCGCCAAGTCGGCGGCGGTGTCGGAATTGTTGGCGGCGACGCGGCCGGGCAGCCTGACCTCGCGCGTCTTGCCGCCGACGGTGAATTCGAAGGGCAGCACTTCGCCGGTGCGCGAGGAGACGAAGCCGACCGCCTGATGGCCATCCAGCGCGTCGGGGGAGGCGGGCGTGCCGTGGCGAGAGAGATAGGCGGGGCTGGCGCAGGTCATCTCGCGGATCATGCCAAGGCGCCGCATGATCATGCCGCTGTCGGGCGGTTCGCCGACGCGGATGACGCAGTCGACACCCTCGCGCACGAGGTCGACCAGCCGGTCGCTCTGGCCGATCTGCAGGTCGATGCGGGGAAAGCGGGTGAGGAATTCCGGCAGGCGCGGCAACAGGAAGGTGCGGGTGAGCAGCGTGCTGGCGTCGATGCGCAGCAGGCCGAACGGCTCGGCGTCGCGGAAGGCGGCCTCGGCATCCTCGATCTCGGCCAGGATCGACAGGCAGCGCCGGTAATAGACCTCGCCGTCCTGCGTGGCGTTCACCTGGCGCGTCGTGCGCTCCAGCAGCCGGGCGCCAAGGTGCTCTTCCAGCCGCCGGACCGCTTCCGTCGCTGTCGAGCGCGGCAGGCCGAGATCGGCGGCGGCAGCGGTGAAGCTGCGCCGTTCCAGCACGCGAACGAAGAGCCGCATCATATCGAGCCGATCCATGGGCCTTTGTTCGCAGTTTCCGAATAGTTATGTCAAGAGATGGTTGATTATCCGGAAATTGGCCTCGCCTATATCCGTCTCACCGAGAAAACGGAGAGACTTCCATGACTTCTGACCAAACAAGTACGGGACAAACCAGGGCGGCGATCGTGACCGGCGCCTCCAAGGGCATCGGTGCGGCGATCGCGCGGCGGCTCGCCCGCGACGGTATCGCCGTCGTCGTCAATTATGCGCGGGGACAGGCGGAGGCCGAGGCGCTGGTGCGCGCCATCGAAGCCGATGGCGGCAAGGCGATCGCCGTGCAGGCCGACATCGCCGATCCGGCCGGCATCGCCAGTCTTTTCGATGCCGGCGAGAAGGCGTTCGGCGGCATCGACATCCTTATCAACAATGCCGGCATCATGAAGCTTTCGCCGATCGCACAGGCCGATGACGCCTTCTTCGACACCCAGGTCGCGATCAATCTCGGCGGCGTGTTCCGTGGCATGCGCGAAGGCGCAAAACGCCTTCGCGATGGCGGCCGCATCGTCAATTTCTCGAGCAGCGTCGTCGGCCTCTACCAGCCGGGTTACGGCGTCTACGCCGCCACCAAGGCGGCGGTCGAGGCGATGACGCACATCCTGGCCAAGGAGCTTGGCGCGCGCGCCATCACCGTCAACGCGGTGGCGCCCGGGCCGGTCGAGACGGCGCTGTTCACGGACGGCAAGAGCGCGGCGCAGATCGAGGCCACGGCCAAAATGGTCCCGCTCGGCAGGCTCGGCCAGCCCGACGACATTGCCGGCGTGGTCTCGTTCCTGGCCGGACCGGACAGTGGCTGGGTCAACGGACAAATCATCCGCGCCAATGGCGGCGTGATCTGAGGCGGCGGGCCGCTGCTGCCTGCCGACCTGCTCCATCCCAAAACCTCAAACCAACCTCCAGAAACAAGGAACGATCATGCCGTTCGCCAATATCAAGATGCCGCAGGCGGCCCTCTCCAAGGCGCAGAAGGAAGACCTCATCCATCGGACCACAGCCATGTTCGTCGATTTTTTCGGCGAGGGCGTGCGGCCCTACACGATGGTGCTGGTGGAGGAAGTCGCCGACGGCGGCTATGGCCGCGCCGACGAGGTTTTCATCGTGCCGGAAGCTTTTCGCGCCAAGGAATAGGCCTCCGAACGCGATACCCGCCATATGACGACTGGTGGCGGCGCACACCAACGTCCGCTCTGTTCGTGGGGGGTATGGTGGCGGCGGCCGGGTGGGCAGCTCTTGGCTGTCCACCTGTCTCGCTTCGTTCAGGGCGGCGTCTCAAAACTGGCCCGCCGAACAGTGGCGTTTGTCACGCCGGCAGGTTCATCTGTTTTCGAAGGCTTTTGTCGAAAGCATTCGCGGGAACAAACCGTCGCAGCAGGTACAGGCGGCGCGCCTGCTTGCTGGCGGGATAGCGCAGCTTCGGCAATGTCGCGGTGGCTGCGGTGACGACCGCCTGGCCGACGATCTCGGGAGCATCGCCGGCTTCGATCGCACTGTTCCAGACCGCGGTCGCCGTTGCCCGCGCCTGATCATAGATACTCATCATCCTGTCCGGCTTCGTCGCATTGTGATCGAGAGCGGTGCGGGTGAAGGCCGGTTCGACCAGCAGGACGCGAACACCGAAGGGGCGGACCTCATGATCCAGCGATTCGGAATAGCCCTCGACGGCATGTTTCGTGGAAGTGTAGAGCGCGCTGAACGGGCTGGGGACAAAGCCGACGACCGAGCTGATGTTGACGATCCGGCCGCTGCCCTGGCGCCGCATGATCGGCAGGACCTCGTTTGTGACGCGGATGAGACCGAAGACGTTGACGTCGAAAAGGGCCTTTGCCTGTTCGACCGACGATTCTTCGGCGCCCGCGATCAGTGCATTGCCGGCATTGTTGACGAGCAGGTCTATGCGCCCGGCCTGGCTTATCACCTCCGACACCATGCGTGCGACGGAGTCCGCATCGGTCACGTCGCAGCTCAGCATTGTGATCCCGGCCGGCGACCCGGCTGCGGCTTTCCGGGTCGTGCCGAAGACGCGGTAACCGGCTGACAGAAGGGCCTTGGCCGTTGCAAGCCCGATACCGCCGGCTGCCCCGGTGACGACGGCGACGCCGCGATTTTTGGCATTCATTTCAATATCCTTCGAGATGTACGGGTCATGGCGCTTGTGCTGATGCACGGGTCAGCCGCGCACGCTCAGGTGAAGCATGGGGTGATGTTCGTAATGGCCGGCGCCATTCCTCACGATGGGGTCTTGCGAGGTTATCGCCTGGATGTCCTGATCGTCGGCGATCCGGTAGAGCGACAGGCCATAGCCGCCGCCTGGATCCATCACCGGACCATGGGCGACGATCAGTCCGCGATCGAGCAGCTCGTCCAGAAAGGCGCCATGCTGCTTCATCCATTCCCGCTCGTCGCCGGTCATGGTCGCGAGAAAGTCGGCGCGGGGCGGGATGTACTTGCACAGATAGAACTTCATTTGGGAACTCCAGCGGCGCGAGGTCCGGTCGTCGCCTTCATTTTTCGGTGGAACGGCCTCGCGAGATCAGATACTATTAAATTAGTAGTAAGTCACTATCGAAATGGTATCGACGTGAAGAATCTTTCCAGCCAGCCCTGTTTGATCGCCCGCAGCCTCGGCTCGGTGGGCGACACGTGGAGCATGCTGATCATGCGCGACGCCCATGCGGGGCTCAGCCGTTTCGACGAATTTCGCAAGAACCTCGGCATTGCCCCGACGATGCTGACCAGCCGGCTGGCAACCCTGACGGAGGAAGGATTGCTGGAGAAACGGCGATATTCAGAGCGGCCGCCACGCGATGAATATGTGCTGACCCAGGCGGGTCAGGATTTGCTTCCCGTGCTGTTTTCGCTCGCCGCATGGGGGGCAAAGCACCGGGGCGGCGGCGATTTCACCCGGTTCTTCGACGCCGAGACAGGAACCGAAATCGACCCGGTCAGCATCGATCGCGGGACCGGAGCGCCGATCGGCAGCCGTCCCATCCAGATCGTGATGCCCAAGATCGCTGACGAGCCGTCGGACTGACTGGGTGGCTGGGCAGCCTCCGCTCCGGAGCGGAGGAGAGTTCAGGGGGCGTTCGCCGGATCAGCCGCTATTCTTCGCGCCGACCCAGTCGACCGCGATCTCGGCGAACAGCCAGTCGCGGAAGGCCCTGATCTTCTTCTGGCGCAGCGCGCCTTCCGGATAGACGACGTAGTAGCTGGCGGCTGATTTCAGCGCGAGGTCGAAGGGCCGGACCAGCCGGCCTGCCGCAAGATCGGCCGAGACCAGCGCGCTACGGCCGAGCAACACGCCTTCGCCATGCACCGCGGCCTCGACGGCAAAGGTGGCGGAATCGAAGCGCACGCCGCGTTTGGGGTCGATGCCTTCGACGCCTGCCTGTTCAAGCCATGACGCCCAGTCGATGCGGAAGGCGTCGTGGATCAGCTTGTGATGCCTCAAATCCCCGGGCTGCCGCAGCGGATGGTCGCCTTCCAGGAGTTCGGGACTGCAGACGGGGAAGACCTCTTCGTCGGCGAGGAATTCCGCCGTCACCCCGGTATAGCCGCCACGGCCGTAGCGGATGGATATGTCGATGCCGTCGCTGACGAAATCGGCCAGCACGCCCGAGGTCGCCAGCCGCACGTCGATGTCGGGATTGGCGCGATGAAAGCGATGCAGCCTCGGCACCAGCCAGCGGCCAGCGAAGCCGTCCGACGTGCTGACGTTGAGGATGCGGGTCGAGCGGTCGGGCGTGGCGGCGATGGTGGCGGCGGCGATCTGGTCGAGCGCCTTGCCGACCTCCGCCGCATAGGCCGCGCCGACAGTGGTGAGGCGCACGGAGCGTGTGCCGCGATCGAAGAGCTGGATGCCCAGCCTGTCCTCGATGTTGCGGATGGCGCGGCTGACCGCGCCATGGGTGAGGTTGAGCTCTTCGGCGGCCTTGGAGAAACTCAAATGTCTGGCGGCCGCGTCGAAGGCGGGCAAAGCGGTGAGGGGCGGCAATCTGCGCGGCATCGGTTCGACCTGTGAGCGTTGCTCACAAATCCTGCACAAAGAGTCGTTTGTCGTCCAGTCGCGAATGACCCAATATTTAGGCGTACCAAGCATCCATACCGGACTTCCGGTTCATCGATGCGCTGAATTGACCAGACAAGTGTGAGCAACCGTCATGCTCGCCCCGCCCGGGCGACATCGGCAGGCTTGCGCCCAGTGAAACACAGGAGACGGATTATGACCTTGACCCTTCGACCCATCGGGGCCGCGATGAGCGGCCTTGCCATGCGAGGCGCGGCAGCGTTCGAGCGCCGCCGCACGCTGAGCCAGATCTCCCGGCTTTCCGATCGCCGTTTGCATGACATCGGCCTCGAACGCGACTGGGACGGGTCCATCCTCGGCAATGGGAGGGCGATATGACCAGCACCCTGATCATCGGCGCGACCGGGCTTCTCGGCAGCGAGATGGCGAAGGCCAGCGCTGGCAACGGCGACAGCCTCCACGTCCTCGTCCGGCCGGCAACATCAGGCAATGAAGCGCGGATGCGCCCGCTGAAGGAATTGGGCGCCACGGTGCATGTCGGCGATCTCGACGATTATGACAGCCTTGTGCGCGCCGTCGGCAAGGTCGATCGCGTCATCAGCTCGGTCCATGTCGGTTCGGCCAGCGAGATGACGCTGGTGCGCGCCGTCAGGGATGCCGGCGTCTCCCGCTATGTGCCGTCCGCCGGCTTCGGCCTCGACTTTGCGGCCGCCGCACCCGGTTCGATCGAACCGCTCGACATCAAGCGGGCCGTCTTCGACGCGGTCCGGGAGGCCGACCTGCCCTATACCGTGATCTACACCAACGGCTTCTTCTCGACCTGGGTGGCGACACTGGGCGACCTGACGCGCTTCGGCTCGTCGCCATTGCCGCCCGACGAGGTGACGCTCTATGGCGACGGCAATGTGGCGGCGACGTTTGTCAGCGAGAAGGATATCGCGGCGGTCACCTTGCGTGCGCTGGAGGATCCCGACGCCGTTCGCGGCGAAATCCGGATCGCGCAGAACAAGATCACGCAGAGCGCGATGATCGAGCTGTGGCGGCAAGTGAGCGGCCGCTCGCCGCGCGTCAAGCAGATGAGCGCCGAGGAGCTTGAAGCGCTGATCGCGGCGGTTCCCGGCCTTGGATTGCTGCGCGCGTTCTGGATCCGCGGCGAGACCGCGCTCGAGACCGCCACGCCTGAAGCCGGGGCGCTCTATCCGGAGCTGAGGTTCGAAAGCATAGAAAGCGCCTTTGTGGCGATGGCGGGCGCGGGTGGGCGGAGGTTGTGAAGGCAAAGGCGGTGCTCTACGGCGCCCCCCTCTGTCCTGCCGGACATCTCCCCCTCAAGGGGGGAGATTGGCAGCTCGGGCGCCGGCGTTCCCCTTGTAACCTTGGAGATTGGCGAAGGCCGTCGCGACATCCGATTTCCCCCTCTTTTGAGGGGGAGATGTCCGGCAGCGCCGTAGAGCGCGGCGGACATGGTTGGCGTTGCGGCAGTGGTTGACCGCGCTGCCCATCCAGCCGATAGGTCCGCGCGAACAGCCCGAGACCTGCCGATGCCAAACCTCAAAGATGCACCCCGCGCCGCCGACACCGCTTGGCAGGACGATGTCCGCGCCGGCGTGCGCCATGTGCGCGACCTCTCCTCCTTGCCGCTCTCGCCGGCCGAACGCGAAGCCGCGCAGGCCGCCGCCACGCTCCACAAGGTGCGCGCGCCAAAGAGCTATCTCGACCTGATCGACTGGAACGATCCCGCCGATCCGATCCGGGCGCAGGTGATCCCGTCGCCTGGGGAATTGGACGAGACGGAGGGCGAGCTTGGCGACCCGATCGCCGATCATGAATTCAGTCCGGTGCCCAGGCTGACGCATCGCCATGCCGACCGGGTGCTTTTATTCCCGACCTATCAATGCGCGGTCTATTGCCGGTTCTGCTTCCGCAAGGAATCGCTGACCTCGATCGGCCGGGGCTATACGCGCGAGGCGCTGGAGCCGGCGCTGGCCTATATCGCCGGCCACCCCGAAATCCGCGAGGTGATCCTGACCGGCGGCGATCCGCTGTCGCTGCCCGATGCGGCGCTTGCCGAAATCCGTGACCGCATCGAGGCTATCCCCCATGTGAGGCTCTTGCGTATCCACACGCGTGTGCCGGTGGCGTTGCCATCGCGCATCACGCAAGGACTGGTCGCGGCACTGCAGGGCCGGCTGATGGTGACCGTGGTCACCCATTTCAACCACGCGCGCGAGATCACCGATGCCACCGAAGCGGCTTGCCGCACCTTGCGGCAGGCTGGATTCGTGCTGCTCAACCAGAGCGTTCTGCTCAAGGGCGTCAACGATACGGTCGAGGTGCTGGAAGAGCTCTGCCGCGAGCTGATGTACCGGCTGGGGATAAAACCCTATTACCTGCACCATGGCGACCTGGCGCGCGGCATGGCGCACCGGCGCACCACGATCGCCGAGGGCCAGGCGCTGGTGGAAGCGCTGCGGTCCCGCCTGTCGGGCATCTGCAATCCGGTCTATGTCATCGACCTGCCGGATGGCGGCGGCAAGGTGCCGCTCGGACCTTGCCATGTCGAGCAACAGGACGGGCAGAGCTGGCGGATACGCGGGCTGGATGGGGAGGTGAGGGATTATCGCGAGGTGGTTGGCGAATAGGCCGATGCCTATTTTGCAGTAAACGCCAGCACGACCACGCGCGGGGCGATGCAGTATGCCGTGCTGACCTTGCGGCCCATCCTCGTTGTCGCGTGGCCGGTTTCGAGGTCCACGGCGATGTCCTCATAGCCCAGCACCTCGCGATCCAGCGGATAGGCGGCCTTGTAGACCGCTTCCTTGGCGGCGAAGAGGATGCGGCCGGCGAGCTGCCGGTCGGCTGCACCCATCCGGTCGGCGGGAATGGCTACGAGCGAGAAAATGTCATCGGGCAGGGGCAGCGCCGGCTCGACGTCGATGCCGAGCGAGCCGATGCCGGCAACGGGCGCGACCGCCGCCACCGCCATGCCGTCATCATGCGCGAGCGAGCCCGTTATCCCCTCCGGCCAGGCGGGTGCACCTGATGGAGTGCGCAAGAGGGCGAAACCGTCGAAACCGACGTCCGCGAGCAGCCGGTGCACGATCCAGCGCGCCGCGCCACTGGCCCGCCGCATGGCCGGCTGGCGTGCGGGGATCGAGCCTGCCTCCGCCGGCAACAGATGGGCTTCGTCGCCGTCGCGGATGATCCGGCAACCGGTGCGGACCCCGGCCGGGGCCATGGCGGCCATGGCGCGCGCCAGGGCGATTTCCTCGGACGGATCGGCTGATGGCGTCATCGGTCGCCGGCCGGGAGAACGAGATCGGCGATCATTTCGCCGTCCTCGTCGAGCCCCTCCTCGACGAAACCGGCCCTGCGGTAGAGCCGCCGTGCCGCCTCGTTCTCCGGTTCGTAGCATATCGACACGTGCCTGATGTGGCCGAGCCCGCGGATTTCCTCCAGCACCGCCCGCAGCGCGGCCTTGCCGTAGCCCCGGCCCTGCCAGGCGCGGTCGATCATGAAGCGGTAGATGCGCGCCTCGTCGTCGTCCCGTGGCGCCTCGTACATCAGGAATCCGACAAGCTGGTCCCCGACTATGACGGCGCGCGGCCGCGCGTCCCGATCGGATCTGGCTTCGCGCAGGGAGTCCGCATTGCTGGCGACGAAATCCATCTGCTCCGGCGCCAGCTGTAACGCGGTGACCAAAGCGCGATCGGCCCTGGTCACGGGAGCGATACGGATGTCCACTGTGCCAGGCGCGCCGCCCTTCAAGACGCCGATGCCCCGGAGTCCTCGCTGATCGGCTCGACGAACCGGTGCAGCTTGGCCGGGTTGCCGCGCCAGATGGAGTTTGGCTCCAGCTCTTCGCCCTTCATCACGAAGGAATCGGCATCGACCATCGATCCCTTGCCCATCACAACGCCGTAATGGACAAAGGCGGACGGCCCGAGCGTGCAGCCATCGCCGATGCGGATGAAATCAGACTTGAACGCGCCTTCCTCCAACGAATGGGCCTGGATGACGCAGCCCTCGTTGAGCGTCACATCGTCGCTAATCTCCACCAGCGAACGCTCGGTCAGGTTGGCGCCGCCGTCATAGACGCGCTTGCCCACCTTGACGCCCAGCATGCGCAGGATCATCGGCCGGAACGGCGTGCCGGCGAAAAGGCGCACGATGGGCGAATCCGCGAGCTTCCAGTGGCGCTCATGGCGCCAGAAGGTAACGTCGTAGATCGTCGTTATCCGCGGCTTCAGCTTGCGGAAACCAAGGCTTGCCCGCTCGACGAAGATATAGAACGGAATGGTGATCGCCGAGGTCAAAAGCACCGCCGCGAAGAGGGCGATTTCCGCCCATTCGGTGTAATAGTTCAGCGCCCGGTCCCAAATCGCCAGCGTGGCGAACAGCATGACCCATTGCGTGGCCATGAACAGGAGGATCGTCACCAGATTGTGACGGTTCTTGAGCGGGATGCGCTGGCGCCGGTCCGCCTCGTCGATGCCGGCGATGAGTTCCTTGTCGCGGTTCACCATGCGCGGGATTTCAAAGGGCGGCGAGCCCAGAAGGCCGACATTCTCGCGCAACGGCCCGTCGATCGGGACCATCACCTTGGTGCCGAGCAGGACGTTGTCGCCCGTGCGTCCATCCGGCGGATAGTAGATGTTGTTGCCGAGATAGTTGCGCTCGCCGATCCGCGTCGGCTCGAGCCGGAACGCGGAAGCGGACTTGTGCATGTTGATCATGAAAAGCCCGTCCGACACCATGGTCTCGGTGCCGATCTCGCAGAGCAGCGGGTTTTCGTGCTGTTGGTTGGACCCGAAATTGGAGCCGGTCTGCACCACCTTGTTGAGGTTCCAGCCGATGGCGCTCATGTAGTGGACGATGGCCGAGCTGTCGCCGAACAGCAGCCCGAGCACGCGTGAGTTGCTCGAGAACTCGGCAACCGTCTGCAGCCAGTAGCGGAAGCCGTAAAGCGTATAGGTGCGGCCGGGTTTCAGGATCAGGCTGAACAGGCGCGGCACCACCGTGGCGGCGAGGAAGGCCGAGGCGATGTAGCCGAAAAGCGTGACCGTGGTGCCGATCGCCACGATGCCGATCGTCTCCTGATAGTCGTCGCCGACATTCTCCCAATAGCTGTGGAACAAAAGCGGCAGCGGGGTGACGATGGCAAACAGCCCTATCAACTGCACGGCTTCGTAGAGGAAACGCCGGATGCGGGGAGGGTTGACGTTGCGCACCTTGCAATAGTCCGCCGTGGTCGGCACCGCCGGCGATCCATGCCAGTGTTCGCCGTCGGGGATGCTTTGCCCGCGCTGCAGCGAGGACGAATGGCCGAGCTGGCCGCCGTCGCCGATCGCGGTGTCGATGTCGAGCGTGCAGCCGACGCCGACGAAAGCGTCACGGCCGATGGTCAGCGGCCCGGTGTGGATATAGCCGGCCTGGGCGCGATAGCCGAGGATCAGCGATTCCTTGCGCAGGATCGTACGGTCGCCGATCGAAATCAGGTCCGTGCACACGGGCACGGCACGGGATTCGATGACCACGTTCTTGCCGATCCTGGTTCCCAGAAGCTGCAGGTACAGGCTGTAGAGCGGGCTTCCGCGGAACAGCACGACAGGTGCCGTGCGGATCAAGGTTTTCACCACCCAGAAGCGATAGTAACGCAGGCCCCAGATCGGGAACGCTTCCGCTTTCCAGCGGCCGACCAGCACCCATTTGGCGGCAACGGCGAAGCCCGACATGCCGAAGAACACGCCGGCCGAGAGCACCACGCACCTGACATATAGCTGCAGCGGGTCGTCGAGCGTGTCATAGACCCAGTTGAGGCCGTCATTGACCGCCCACAGCGCCACGTAGCTGTAGAGTGCGTAAAACAGCAGCTGCGCCGCGCCGCAGGTCCAGTAGACGAGGTTGGACGCCTGGCGGGTGAGAACAGGCTCGTTGGTGGCCGTCGTCATCTCTTCCGCCACGCTGAGGTGCTTGGCCAGGCGCGCGACGGTTGGATAGAGATAGATGTCGCGCATGGACGTCGTCGCCCATTCCTTGCGGGTGCGCACGCGGGCGCAGAAATGCGCCATGAGCAGCGAGTTGGCGCCGAGATCGTCGAAGAAATTGTCCTCGACGGACACGTCGTCGAATCTCAGCACGGCGCATAGCGCGTCGGCCAGGAAACGCTCGTCGTCGTTGCCGGGCGGCACCATGGCGCGGTCGGCCGAAAGCCGGACGGTCGTCGGTTTGGGAAGCTGGCGAAGATCGACCTTGTTGGAGACCGTCATCGGGATCGCCGGCAGTTCCTCGAGATAGGAGGGCACCATGTAGTCCGGCAGCCGCCGCTTCATCGTCTGGGCGATGTCGGCGCGCGAGAGCGCCGGCTGGCCGGCCTTGGGCGCGTAATAGGCAACGAGCTCGACGCGGCCGGGCTCGATCTCCCAGGTGGTGACGGCGGCCTGCGCGATTTCAGGCTGGTCCAGCAGCACGGCCTCGATCTCGCCGAGTTCAATGCGATAGCCGCGGATCTTCACCTGGGTGTCGATGCGCCCGGCATACTCGATCTCGCCGGCGTCGTTGATCCGGCCAAGGTCGCCGGTGCGGTAGATGCGCTTGGACGGGTTGTTCGGCAGGCCGAGGAAATCGGCGATGAACTTCTGTTCGGTCAGGTCTAGCCTGTTGAGATAGCCGACCGCCAGCCCGATGCCGGCAATGCCGATCTCGCCCAGTTCACCAGGCTCGGCAAGTTGCGGCAGCGAAGGGTCGAGAATGACGATCGAATAGGTGGGCAGCGGCGCGCCGATCGTCACCGGCCGGTCCGGCGTCAGCGCACCCATGGTTGCGGTGACGGTCGCCTCGGTCGGGCCATAGGTGTTGAGGATCTGCCGGCCGGGCTTCGACCAGCGCGCCACCAGATTGTGGGGGCAGGCCTCGCCGCCCACCAGCAGCGTGCGCAGGCTGGGCACGTCCGACGTCATGGACGACAGAAGCGTCGGGCTGCAGGCCATGCAGGTGATGTCGTGATGGCGCAGGAAATCGGCGAGCTCTTCGCCCACCAGAGGCATCTGGCCGGGTGCGGGCACGACGGTCGCGCCGGCGACGAACGGCACCCAGATCTCCTCGGAGGAAAAGTCGAAGGCGATGGTCATGCCCTGGTAGACGCGATCGCCCGGCCGGTAGCCGTAGGACGCGGCGGCGACGCGGATAAAGTTGACAAAACTCTGGTGGCGGATGGCCACGCCCTTGGGCCTGCCGGTCGTGCCCGACGTATAGAGGATGTAGCAGATGTCTTCGATCGCAGTGGCGGCCGGCGCCTTGTGCGGCTTCAGCGGTGCGTCCGACTGGGCCGATATTTCGGCGGCGGCGCTGTCGATCAACAGATGCGGAACCGGCAGCTGGTCGGCCCGCGATGCATAGGTGGCAATGGTGACGATCAGGCTGACGTTGGCGTCTTCGATGATGAGCGCCATGCGCTCTTCAGGAAAGGCGGTGGCCAGCGGCACGAAGGCGGCGCCCGCCTTGACCACGGCGAGCAGGGCCACATAGGTTTCCGCGGACCGGTCGAGAATGAGGCCGACCCGGTCGCCCGGCCGCACGCCGCGCTTGACCAGCAGCCGGGCGAACTGGTTGGCACGGCTATCCAGCTCCTGATAGGTCCAGCCGCGGCCCTCGGAAATCACCGCCGGCAGCGTGGCGAATGTTTCGGCGAGTTGCTCGAAGACCTTGTCGAGCCGCTCGCCCGGCTGACCTGCCCGGGCAAAATCGGCACCCACCAGGACCTGGCTGCGCGCTCCGGAGGCAAGTCCCGCAAGCGCATCGGCGCTGTCGGGGCTGGTCGCGGGCTCTCCGCCCGATCTTGCCGCTTCCCTGTCCAGTTCGGCGATTTCGATACCGTGGTCCATTTCCAAACTTTCTCGTCCTGGCAAAGCTTTCACAGGCACATCTCGATCATGCCGCCGCTCGAGCAGGCATTGTCGGCCGCGCCGCCGCTGCAATTTGATCGTTGTTGATGGAGCTGGAATGACCGAAGCAAAATGGAAGATTCCGGTATTCCGACCGGCGATCGCTGACCGCCGGGTCCTCTTTGGCCGGGCGGTTATCACAGTATCGACCGCTCCGTCTTCACATGTTCGGGAGAATCGGCCCGGGGCGGAGGCGTGCGCATCGCCTGGGCGCTGCCGTCGGCGAGCGACATGCCGGGCAGGGCACCCATCCATCCGTTCGAACCTCGTTGCATCGTCCCTACCCAAACCCCGTATGCCTGTGCGGCGGCCAGATTTCCGGCCGTTGAGGGTTGCTTATGCCATCCGATCTTTTCGCCAGTTTTTCCGAACTGTTGAAACTTGTTTCTGGATTGTGTCTGGGTGCGCTTTTCCGCCTGGCCGCTGCCGCCGGTTTCGGCCCTTCCCAAAAAATCTCGCTCCCCCGGGAATAAAGCACGGTCCTTCCGGGTCTTCTCTGCAAGCGGGGCAATCTTGCGGCCGCGACCCCTGGAAAACGAAACAAGGATTTACCGAAATGACCAAGCTCGCCTTCAGCGTGGCTGCGATGTTGCTCGCCTCGAGTTCTGCCTTTGCCGGCAGCGACCATTTCGGCACGAGCGCCCTCACGCCGGCCGCCGTGACGATCGATAACACCTACACCGCCTCTACCGCCAAGCCGGACATGGTCCGCCACGGCGTGCAGGCGGCAATGCACTCTGATGCGGAGGAACCCGGTCAGGGCATCTGGGGCCGCTGAGTTCATGGGGCCGGCACCGGATCCCGACGGTGCCCGTGCCAATCCGCGGTCAGCGACGGAGGGCCAGCGGTCCTCCGTCATTCCTTCAAAAGTAGCCACAACTCAACAGAGGAGATCACCATGTTCAGCATGTCACGCCGCACAGTGCTTCAATCCGCCGCCGCCGCTGCCGCCTTCGGCCTTGCCGGCAAGCTGGAATTCACCCGGCCCGCTTTCGCGCAGACGCCGGTGGAACCCACCGTCGGCTTCTACAAATACTCGGTCGGCGACATCGAGGTGACCGCCATCTATGACGGTATCTGGAAGAAGCCGCATGACCCGGCCTTCATCAGGGATGTCTCGGTCGACGACACCAAGGCGGCACTCGCCAAGGCCGGGCTGACCACCGACTTCATGCCCATTCCGCTCACCGTCGCCGTGCTCAAGATGGGCGGCAGGCTGATCATGATGGATGCCGGCTCCGGCGTCGGCCAGTGGCAGGCCAACGCCACGCATCTGCCGGCCAACATGGCCGCCGCCGGCATCGACTACAAGGCGATCGACACCATCATGATCTCGCATTTCCATCCCGACCATGTCTGGGGCCTGATGGAGAAAGGCACCAACACGCCGGTGTTCCCCAATGCCGAGCTGATCGTCAACGCCACTGAATATACCTGGTGGACCGATCCCAGCCGTCTGGCCAAGCTGCCCGAAGGCCGCAAGCCGGCGGGCAAGCGCATCGCCGAGAACTTCCCGAAATGGAAGAACTGGAAGCTGGTCGAGGATGGTGCCGAGGTCGTGCCCGGCATCCAGATCATCGCCGCACCCGGCCACACGCCGGGTCATTCGGTGTACCTCGCCAACTCCGGCAAGGAGCAACTGATGATCTCGGCCGACACCATGTATGTGCCGGCGCTGCTGGCGCCGCACCCGGAATGGCAGGGCGCCTACGACCAGGACGGGCCGACGGCGATCGCCACGCGCCACAAAATCATCGACCGGGTGATCGCCGACAACATCCGCATTTCCGGCTCGCACTTCCCGTTCCCGGGCACCGGCGTCTTCGTCAAGGACGGCAGCGCCTATGGCTTCACTCCGGTCCAGATTTGAGCGCCAGCACTCAACCAAGCGAGACAGACAATGAAACGATCCTTTTTGGGCAGAAACGCCCTGTTCGGCCTGCTCGGCGCCATTGCCGTGCTGACCGTGGTTCCCGTCGCCACAATCATGCCGGCCTTTGCGGTCGACGACATCGAGGGCGCCGACGCGCCGGACCTCACTGCCGTCAAGGCCAAGCTCGACGCCAAGGACTATAAGGGCGCGCTGGCCGATCTGCGCGACCTCGCGCAGGACAACCAGCAGGCCGACGTCTATAATTTGCTCGGCTTCACGCTGCGCAAGACCGGCGACTTCGCCACCGCGCTGACCTACTACAACAAGGCGCTGGAGCTGAAGCCCGACCACAAGGCGGCCCGCGAATATCTGGGCGAGCTCTATGTCGAGACCGGCGACATGGCCAAGGCCAATCAGCAACTGGCCTCGCTGCAGAAACTCTGCCCCGCCGGCTGCGAGGAGCTTTCCGACCTGCAAAAGGCCATCGACACCAAGGTGACGAAGTAAGTTCCCCCTCACCCGGATTGCCAACCGAATTGCGAAGGGCAATTCGGGGCAATCCGACCTCTCCCCGAGGGGAGAGGAGGAGGCCAGCGTCGGCGCCTGCCTCTTCTCCCCGCCGGGGGTCCGAAGGACGGGCGAGGCCCGTGAATCGCCCCGGCATAGGTGGCCGCGCAGCGGCCGGATGAGGGGGCCTTGGCGCGAACCCGTCCCCAACACACCAAAGTTCGGGCGCTCGTGGCTGGCGCCCATTGCCGGAGCCGGCGCCTCTCCCTCGAGCCGGCTCCGGCCCTTTCGAACATCACATCCGGCAGGCGCCATCCCTGCTTGGCGTCGCCTGTGCCAGAAATATCGGAGCCCGACCATGACCCTGAACAAACGCGCCGCAAAGCTGCTCGCTACCAGACTGTATCTGAGGGACGCGGCCCTGCTGGTCGGCCGCCTGCTTTTGTCCCTCATCTTCCTGCATGAGGGCGTCACGCTGGCAACCCATTTCGACGCTGCCGCCAAAGCGATGGCGGCCCTCGGCGTCGGCCTGCCGCTGTTCATCGCCACCATCGTACTGCAACTGGGGGCAGGGCTTTCCGTCGCAACAGGCGTGCTGACGCGGCTGGGCGCCATCGGGCTCGGCCTGTTCTGCCTTGCCACCGCAACCCTGTTCCACACCAACTTCGCCAGCCAGAACGAACTGCTGCATTTTGAAAAGGATCTGGCTACATCAGGCGGCATGTTCGTGTTGGCCGCGGCCGGCGCGGGCAGGTTCTCGCTGGACTGGCTGTTGACCGGCTATTTGCAGCAGCGGCGGCGCGACAAGGACATGGCGGCGGCCCTGCTGGCGGTGGAGAACCAGTTTTCCCTGAGGCTGCCGGTTTGAGGGGAGCTGAGCCCGCGCGCCTCATCCGGACACGCTCGCACGCACTTTGCTGGAACCAGCCTTGATGCTCCGCATTCTATAAGCAGGGGCTGAAGGAGCGTGACGTGAAAGCGATTGTGGCACTGGTCAGCGGCTTCGTTTTGACGCTGGCGGTTTTCGGCAGCGGGCTCGCCTTTGCCGCCTGGTTGCTTGCCGCCAAGCCCGCGCATGAGGCAAGGCCGACCGTCAGCGTGGCGGAGCTCTGGACCAGGAACGCGCGGCCGGTGAACAAGGCGGCGCAGAACCTCGAACGCTTGCCGGCCGACCAGCCCGCCCCGCCCGACATCGCCGCCAAGGAGCCGGCACCCGATCCGGCCGCGACCGGCTCGATCGAGCCCGCGGCAAGCGACGCGGTCCTGCCGGCGTCCCATCTCCAGTGGTGCGCCAGCCGCTACCGCTCCTACCATCCCGACGACAACAGCTACTTGTCCTATAGCGGGCTGCTGCGCCCCTGCGTCTCGCCCTATTTCGACGCCGGCGCCGACCAGGGCGCGCAGCCTTCAGCCGAAGTCAGCTATGCCGAAACGGGCGACGCCGCTTCGGCCGCCACGGCGGGGCTTTCCGCCGACCATGTCGATTCCTGCTTCAACCGCTACCGCTCCTACCGGCCCGAGGACAACAGCTACCAGCCCTATTCCGGCGGACCCAGGCGCCAGTGCGAATAGCCGCCGGATGAGGGACCAGCGCTGCATAATAGGCGCCTCGTGACCCCAACGATCACGCAAATTTTTTGGATCGTTCGGATCGGCGCGGCGTTCATGCCTCACATGAGTGGAGGAATGGATATGAGCGACGACCGCGACGACAAGATCAGGAACCGCGCCTACGAGATCTGGCAGCGCGAGGGCGGCGCGCATGGCGACCATGACCGGCACTGGCGCCAGGCCGAGATGGAGATCGACCGGGAAGCCGCCCTGCCGCTGACGGCGGACGACGCGCTGCCGCAGACCGGCGAGATCGCCAGCTCCGACGTTCTGCAGGTTGAAGCGCTGGCGGCGCGCACGGGCATATCGGGCGACGAGGCGCAGGAGCTGATCGACAGGCTGGGCACCGACCGCGCCGCGATCGAGCAGGCCGCGCGCAACCTCAAGGCGAAGCGCAGGCGCTGAACGCGAGGCATTTCGAGACAATGCGTTGGCGCGGCTTGATGAGAAGATGATTCATCGAGCCGGCCCCCAAAATCCGCGAAGTCAGTTCTCTACGACGCCCCCCTCTGTCCTGCCGGACAGAGGGGGTAAAGCGCTGTCCTCCGTCATCTGCGCCCGCTACTTCCGTCATCCGCGGCAATGTCGGAACCCTTGGCCGCCTCGGAGGTTCACCCTGTCCCAACCCCCCCAGAGGAGATGCACTCATGGACCACGCAAACCACGTCAGGCTCCGCCCCGCCGAACTGACCCCGGACACGCTTGAAGGCGCGACCATCTACGGCCCCAACGACGAGAAGATCGGCTCCGTCGACCATATGCATGGCAGCGGCCAGGTGGTCATCGATGTCGGCGGCTTCCTCGGCATCGGCGCCAAACCGGTCGCCGTCGCCGCCAACGAACTCGATTTCATGCGCGACGAGGACGGCGACGTCCACGCCGTGACCAGCTGGACCAAGGACCAGCTGAAAGCCATGCCCGAACACCGCGACTGACAAGGGAGGGGCTCGGCGATCGCCGGGCCCTTCGCCAAGGGAGAGACCGATGATCAGGAAGCTGAAAGACGGAAAATACCGGCTTTATTCAAGGAAGAAGGACGAGAAGACGGGAAGCGGCGGAATTTGGGGACGTTTGATACAAGGGAGGCGGCGGAGAAGCATGAACGGGAGGTGCAGTATTTCAAGCGGGGGTGAGGGGGCAGTTCCTCGCTAGAGGACTGTCAAGCGACATTAGAGACGTGAAGGCGGACCTTGTGGTCTTTCCACCTGCAGCAAAATTCGCGAGCGCGATTTGTGGTGTCGGCATCAGGATTGACTATGAAAAAAGTTCGGCAGCTATATGCAGTCGCCCTGACGGCAATTGCGGGCATCTGTAGCGCGCATAACCACTTATCGACCTCAGTATCGTGGCCACCCTTGAGTCTACTGTTATGATGGTAGATGACGGTGCAACGTCCCTCGCTCAGTGCTTGCGCTTCCACGAGTGGAAGCTGTTTCCCGAAATTCGAAGCCCTTCTGCGCAACGGATCATTGGATACTAGACCATTATCTGGGTCAGCAAAAACCAGACTGCACGGACTTAGATTCTCCAAGAGTTTCAAAAACCACGCGCTTCTAGCGTCAGAACGCTCCCGAGCTCGTAGGGGGACAGGTAACGGCTCTGATGAAAATAATGTATTCTCCCCGAAAGCCTGCTCAAGAGCGCGCACTGATCTGTTGCCATGTACGACCTGCGATAGGTGATCAAATAGCCAAGGATCAAGCGGTCTCCAAAAGCCAGGATTAGCTAAGTATGACGTATGCCCGCCGTCACCATTGTGAGACTCGTCAGGATATAAATACCAAGCTACTCCAACATTATGCGACTTGCCGAGCTCCCTAAGCAATGCAAGCTTTATATAATCCCCAATATCTCCCGAGTATCTATTTTGCATTCAGCGTTAAACCTAAATATCTGATGCGTTTTATGGTTGTATTGCCTCTTTTATGGATGAAATCTCTTTTTGTAAGTCGGCAACCCTGGAGGAAACTTCATTTATATCGGATCGCGTACCAAAATAGAATGATGCCCAAAGGCCAGCGATAGTCAATATTGTGATTAAGACGCCGGCTGAGTTTACGTTCCTTGAAAAATCCGACGATTTCTTCGCCTCTAGCGCTTGTTTTGACGCCAATTCGGCATCTCGAGCAGCCTTGTTTGCCGAATCTTCTGCTTTTGTCGCGCTATCCGGAATGGAGCTTCGGATGCCGATAGGAAGTCTATCAAGGTTAAACTGTCTCGAAGCCTTCAAAATGAACTTTCTTATATCCCAATGCTGTCGTTCTGTCTCCCTTAGGGGTATACGCCCGAGATCGTTGTCGGACGTCGTCTTGGTGAACTCGACCCAAATCAATCCCTCGTCTAATGGAATCTCGTAATCTTCATTTGTTAGATTGTGCAATGGGATGCAAAGCTTTCCCCAGTAACCGGGGTCGACCAACGGGCCTGTTCCTAACAGAAGACCTCTGTGAACGTGCATAATCTGAAGATTAAATCTAACTGCAATATTTCGTGGAAGCCGAAAATCAAGATCGCATTCTACAAATACGATTGAGTTTGCCTTAACGAGAAGGGGTTTTTCTACTTGAAGGATGTTAACAAATTCGTTGCTGTCTTTCGGAAATACATACGCGCAATCACCTATGCGTCCTTCATAAGAAGCCTTCTTGAGCCGAGATCGGTTCCCTCCGCCAATACAAAATGGCGAAATTAGACCGGTCTTTTCGACATATCTCTTAATGTCGGACGCCGATAGCAGCGAGGGTGGAATATCAGTGAAAGTATCCTTTTCTCCCCTATAATTGTTTGCTAGCCCCTCAGCGCGCTGGCGGGATACTATTTCTCGTACAACATCATCATCGAAGTCCATTCGAACGCCCGTGTATCTGTGCTGTGGTTAAATTGATCGGAGAAAAGCCGTACCAATCCACTCGTCGGTTGATCTTATTTTCCACATCCCGAATAAAGCGTGAGAGGTCACTATTCGAATTTTGAAGATCCGTCTCTGCTCCTACGTAGTCGAGATGATTCATTACGAGCGTCGTTGGGTGGTTGGCAGCAAGTGCTCGAATGACTAGCTCTGGATCAAATTTCCCCACGCGGCGCCGTTTGTTGGTTACGGTAGTATACTCAGTGATGTCATACTTTTTTTCAGTTCTTTCGGCGATCGCATTCCAACTCGTTTCGTCGACCAAAGGTCCGGATTCGCCAGCGACTCTTATTGGGTAGGATCTGATTACCATCGTTACGTCATCTACGTCTAACGGGCTCAGTCCTGCTTCGGAGAGCGCTCCGGCCGCCGTCGTAGTGCGAGCCGTCGCCTTGGGCCAATAGCCTCCATCAAGGAGTGAAAGGCCGAAGCCCTGAGTGCCTTCAATTACTATGCGCTCTCCTCGATTGAGTTTATCTCTAAGGACTGTTGTGCAGTCGCGGATGAGCCTGTGAAGGGGGGCGAAATCTGCGGCGCCAACCGAAACTAGAGGAAAATTTGTAGCCCCGCGCGCCACCGAGGCCATAACGGCTCCGCCCACGCCAGAGCCTGTAGAACCCAATGACCCAATTATGCCTGCTTCTTGCTCCCAAGTCCGATGTTCCCTAGTAATAATACGGGCATTCGGGCTTATGAAGATCCGGCGTTTAGGATATTTCAGCGCATCGATCTCATAAAGTAGTACATCGATATCGATATAAGAGCCCGCTGGAAAGACAACATCTACGTTGCGATCAATGCACCCTGCAGGCAACTGCCTGAGCGCCCATTTCTTCCCAGCACGATCGTATCCGGTGTGGCCGGAGTTCGGCCCACCGACCCTGACTACGGTAACGGGGCCGTCACTGCGTCTTGCAATTTCAAGGGCGATCTTCCCTTTCCCTTCGGAGCCGAATTGGCCGCCGATTACGATGGAAACTGGCATCTGCTTTCCTTAATCTGCGCGGCGAGTTCCGCCGCCCACGGATCGATTTCGTCTTTGCATCCCTCGTTCGGGAACACATAATGCGCCAGAGAACGCATGGATTCTACCTGGCTTTCAACATCTGAGTTGGCCACAGCATCGAAATCTTTATCGGAACTGCGGGCTAAATATCTCTGTCGGCGCTTGCCCTCGTCCGCGTCAACGAAGATATGGACGTAACTTCCGCCGGAACGTTCGGCAAGGAATGCGTGATCTTCGGGAAACCGGAGCCCATCTACGACAATGGCTGACGCCTCGCCGACTCGCGAAAGTGTGCGCTCAGCCAACCATGTCTGCCGGCCGGTTCGATTGATCTCGCTGCCAAGTGCTTGTCGATGCTTTCTGTCGAGTGGTTGACCCTGAGCCCGCAACTCATCATCGATAACTAGGCTGAAACGCGTATAGGCAAAGCCCATTTTCTCAAGCGTTCTCGCCATTGTCGTCTTGCCGGCAGCAATCGGCCCGCTAATGCCAATGATGAAGGGATGGGTTTTCCCGTCGAGCTTCGGGACTATCAACGGCGGCTCCTCGGATGTTCCTAAAGCTTCAACAAGACCTGCCCAGTGAAACGAGCCGACTAGGGCTGAGGTAATGGCGTCAAGTTCATCATGCGAGGCGCTGCTTAGGTCGCCGATCACGCCGAAATCCGTGAGACCCAGTTTCAACCATTCGACACCGGCGCCCTTTCTCGGAATGCGCATAATATCCTGCGCCGCGCCAGGGTAGCTTTCAATGACCGGAACGCCCAGCCTTCGAAGCGACCTAGCAAGGCGAATCCCTCGGGCCGTCAGTTTCTGCATGCTAGGCAGCAGACAAGGATAGACATTGACGCCGCGCCTCTTCAGTTCGCGCTCGCATTCGCGCATAATACCAAAGCGCACTCTACCCGGGTCGCTATCCTCAACACTTGTTCGCCCTGCGGGAAGACATAGTGGGGAGTCTATTGAAACCAAATCTGGATGACTGCTGAGCGTGTGCTGGAGGATTTCCTCGTCGGTGAAGACGGTCTTGAAGGAAGCCTCTTTGCCGTTCAGCAAACACCAGCCAGACCCCCGAGCCTCTGAGCCCGTCAGGTCAATTCCAACCACGCGGGCGCCTTCCGCCAGGCTACCTCCAAGCAACTGATCAAAATCGGGGGCTGACGAAAGGTCGGCTGCGGCGGTGCCGAATTGCGGAATGTCGATCCACCCCGCTGGCGCTGCCCAGTCCTTAAAGACAGGGCGGCTTAGGAACAGGTCCGGTTCGATCCCCAGCCTGTCGATCACGTGGTCGAAGATGGCACCCATGGCCGCGATATCGGCGCGATTGTATCGGACAAGGGTTTCCAATGCGGCTATGTCCCCGCGGAGATAGCGATGCCATAGCAAGACTGCGGCAAATCCATCGACATTCGCAATCTCGCCTCGCAGCGCAACCGCAAGTTCTCTCTCAATTGCCTTTTGGCCTCCCGTGAGAGCTACCCGGCGGCAAAGATACATCAGGTCAATGTGATGCGGGGGCAGCGTAACGTCCGGGAACTCCTGTCGGATGAAGCGCTGGTCAAACCGAATGCCATTGAATGTCACCAGGGCGAGCGCCTCCTTGGCATCCTCCACCAGTCTCTGATGACTCTCGCCTTTAATCATCGTGGAGGCGCGGCCACCAATTGACCAACCAACGACGGTAATCTCGTCGTAGTGATGACTCAGACCGGTTGTCTCAATGTCGAGAAACAGCACGCGCTCGGGATACTGACTGCAAAGCGCAAGCTGCTCTTTCAGCCGCAACGGCAACTGAGGTCTGCGCTCGCTAGTCGAGGCTCTTGGTGCGCGGGCCAGCATCAGATAAAGTCCCAGTGAGTTCGCGGGGTGTGAATTGGCTTGAGCGAGGTCGCCACCGCCGGTGTATCATGCGCCACCACGCTCTCTCTTGGCCGAACTAGTGGCACCTCATGCTCCGCTTCTTGCCCCGCACCAGGCTAGCTCGATTAGGCGCTTTTGGCGATAATTGGCGATTCGTTATACAGAGGATATTCGATTGGCTCGTGACATGCACGGTGACCACTTGAAGCGGAAGAAAACGAAAATCAGGGTAGGGAATTACGACATAACGATCGAGTCGATTATGGACAAAACGTCGCGTCTTCATGACTACGGCTTTAATCGCTCCACATGGCATCGAGGCGCGAACCTGATGCGACGTCTCGGCTCCGATCGCGCATTGGAGCTTATGGATGCAAGAGCTGACCGGGCACTCGCAAGTGGGCACTTGGCAACGTGCCACAAATGGCGTGATCTTATGGCCGTTATACACGCGATCGAGAGTGACGAGCCTCAGCCCACCGACAGGGTGCACTGAAGTTGCGCTATGAGCCAGATACGGGCTCTACCGACCAGGAAGCTCCCTTTCCACCCAACAGCACAATGAGTTCCTTACAAAGGCGCCGAAGTCCTTCGTCGATCCGCCAAGGAGGATTGCAAATGACCAGACCGCTGCCGGCTAGAACGACACCGTCTCGCCGGTAAGGGCAGAGTTCAGCTCGGAGAACGTTTGTAAATCCGGCTTCAAGAGATGAATGGGCGATGCGGTCTCCGACTATCTTATCTTTTATGGGATACCAAACTGCGTAAATTCCCGTTGCCCACTTGCGGAATCCAGTCTGAAGCGCAATTGCGATCTGCTCAATTTCGTCCTGCCGTTCGAATGGAGGGTCGATAAAGACCAGTCCTCTCCGTTCTGGAGGCGGCAACATAGCTCCAGTTGCCTCGTAACCGTCCCTCTGATGCACCGAAACTCGACGATCTTTCCGGTACCGCTCTTTTAATCTGGCTCCGTCCTTCGGATGCAATTCACATACAATAAGTCGATCTTTGTCCCGCAGAGAATGCCTGATTAGCTCTGGTGACCCGGGATAAATTCTAAGAGATTGGTTATTAAGAGCATTTATGGCTTTAAGATACATAGGTGCAGAGACAAGCGTCTTGCCAAACACCTTCCCAACCCCGGCGTCCATCTCCTTTGTAAGGACAGCTTCTTCGGAAGTGACATCATAGATTCCGACCCCGCCATGGGTGTCGAGCACTGCGAAAGGCATTGGCTTCTGCAGCAGATGCTCCAAGATGAGTGTCAGCGCTGCGTGTTTGAAAACTTCCGTATGATTTCCTGCGTGAAATGCGTGTCGATAGTTCACTCTGCCGCCAAGCCTTCTCTGCTCGATCCTAAACTTTAGCCTGAGCTTAGATCGAAGGGCGGGTCTGGAGAAGGGGCAGGAAAAATCGCGACGGGGTGCGTTGCTGATTCTTGAACCAGCTTGGCTGGACCTGCCCCGCCGCCTCTCCATTCCTCCCCCGTTAACCATTCGTTAACCATTAACCACCTAGCGTTTACCTCTCAGTAAGGATTCGCTGGCCGTGACCTTTGCCGCCCCCGTCGAAACAAAATCCATTCGTTTTCGCGCCCGTTCTTTCGTGGCCTTTTCGCTTACGCCGGAGGCGCCGATTTCGGCGTGGCTGGAGGGGCTGGATCACTGGATCGGCAATTCGCCGGGGTATTTTGCCGGGCGCCCCGTGGTGCTCGATTTGAACGTGCTGAAGCCCGAGGTCGCCGACACCGCGCTGCTGGTCGCTTCGCTTGGCGCGCGCGGCATCCGGGTCTATGCGATCGAGCTCGAAGGGGCTTCGCTCGGGCTTGACCTGCCGCCGCTTTTGACCGGCGCCAAGGAGGCGACTTCGGACGGCCTGCTTTCCGGCCGCAAGGGCAAGGCGGAGGCGTTGGAAGAAGCCGGCAAGCTGGAGACGGTGTTCTCGGATCGCGGCAAGGATGCCGGCAAGCCCGAAGAGGGCAAGCCGGTCGAAATCAAGGCCGAGGCCGGCAAGGGCAAGGCTGCCAAGGCGGCGGAAGCCGGCGTGGTGGAAGCGGTCCAGGCCGGCACGCTGATGGTCAAGTCGCCGATCCGCTCGGGCCAGTCGATCTTCCACCCGCATGGCGATGTCATCGTGCTGGGCTCGGTCGCGTCCGGTTCGGAGATCATCGCGGCGGGCTCGATCCATGTCTATGGCACGCTGCGCGGCCGCGCCATCGCCGGCTCGCAGGGCAATCGGTCGGCGCGCATCTTCTGCCGCAGGAACGAGGCCGAGCTGATCTCGGTCGACGGCTGGTACACCACCGCCGAGGAGATGGAAGGCGTCTCGCGCGGCAAGGCCGTGCAGGCCTTCCTCGAAGGCGACATGCTCGCCGTCGTGCCCTTGAACTAGGGCGGCGCGATGCTGACGCCCGGTTTCACGGTTCCGGTCCGGACAAGCGCCGAGGCAAGATCGCCATGCGCAAGCTTCGGACCGGCTTGGGATGGCATGATGGCAGGCTCTGACCGTGCGGTGCACGGCATAACAAACGACAACAGGCAACGGAGGCTTTTTCCATGGGCAAGGTAGTGGTCGTCACATCGGGCAAGGGGGGCGTCGGCAAGACCACCTCGACGGCCGCGCTGGGTGCCGCGGTCGCCAAGACCGGCAAGAAGGTGGCGCTGGTCGATTTCGACGTCGGCCTGCGCAACCTCGACCTGATCATGGGCGCCGAGCGGCGCGTGGTGTTCGACCTCGTCAACGTCATCCAGGGTCAAGCCAAGTTGTCGCAGGCGCTGATCCGCGACAAGCGCGTCGACACGCTGTTCCTGCTGCCGGCCTCGCAGACGCGCGACAAGGATGCGCTGACGGAGCAGGGCGTCGGCGAGGTGATCGACAAGCTGCGATCGGTCTTCGACTACGTCTTCTGCGACAGCCCGGCCGGTATCGAGCGCGGCGCGCAGCTCGCCATGCGCTTTGCCGACGAGGCCGTCATCGTCACCAATCCGGAAGTGTCGTCGGTGCGCGATTCCGACCGCATCATCGGCCTGCTCGACGCCCGCACCATGCGCGCCGAACAGGGCGAGCAGATCGCCAAGCACGTACTGGTCACGCGCTATGACGCGGCGCGGGCCGCGCGCGGCGAAATGCTCTCGATCGACGACGTGCTGGAAATCCTGTCGGTGCCGCTGCTCGGCATCATCCCGGAAAGCCAGGATGTGCTCAGGGCCTCCAATCTCGGTTCGCCGGTGACGCTGTCGGAGCCGCTCAACAACGCCGCCAAGGCCTATCTCGAAGCGGCCAGGCGGCTCGAAGGCGAAGATTTGCCGGTGGTGGTGCCCTTCGAACGCAAGGGTTTTCTCGACCGTCTGCTCGGAAGGAGGGCCGCATGAGCATCCTCGACCTCTTCAAGCGGCGCACCAGCGCGCCGGTGGCGCGCGAGCGGCTGCAGGTGCTGCTCGCCTATGAGCGCCGTAGCCGTGGCCAGCCCGATCTCGTCTCCATCCTGCGCGAGGAGATCATGGCTGTGATCGCCAGGCATGTGCAGATCGACCAGGATTATCTCCAGGTCTCGATGGATCGCGGCGAGACCATGTCGACGCTGGAAATCGACATCCAGATCCCCAACAAGAGCGCCGTGCCGCTCGCCATGGCGGGGTAAAAACGCCGCGCTTTTTCCTCGCCCCACTCCACAGGGGGCGAGGAACCCGGATTTGCCGGGCCGGCCCCGCCGGTATTCGTCCAGATCAGTTCAGCGAAAATCTCGACCTGAAGCCCGTCGCGTTGTTGCGATTGGGATAGTCCTGATCCGGTATCGCAAGGCCAAGATGGGTGCACAGTGGTTCCCAGCCATCGCCAAGGGCATGGACCAGCAGCCGCTCCGGTGGTACCCCGGCGTACACCGCACGGACATTGGCCTCGTAGCAGGCAATGGCATGCGCTCGATCGCCGGGCCGGCCGCCGAATACCTGCCTGGCGATCAGGGCAAGGCCCAGCGATTCCCGATCCACGCTTTGCTCAAGTCCCGCCGCGATCGTTTTCTCAAAACTCTCCCACCAGCTTTCGGCCGAACGGTAGGTCAGGATCACCCTGGCATTCGGATAGAATTCGATCAGTTCGCGCCAGTAGTATGCCGAGGGCCAGTCCAGACAGGAGACATAGCCCGAGAGCAGCTGGTTCCAGTCCGGCGTGGCACCTTGGGCCAGCGCGCGCCACATCCGTTTCTGCTCCTCGTTGCCATTCACTTCATGCATGTGATGACAGGGGCCGAAGCCGAGAATGGTCAGCGCCTCGCGCATCGAATCCGTGCCCGTTCGGCCGAAGCCGGTTCCGATCACCTTGATCGACATCTCCACGCCCTCCCGTTCGACCTGCAAACCGTTTGCCGACACCATATCAGGCCGCACACCACGTTCACACCGTCGCGAACGCCACGGTCCGCGCCGGAGGCTTGGCACCGGCTGCCGCGGCATCCAGATCGCCAATGTCGAAAATTTACATTTTCCACCGGGGGCTTCCCCTGCGGAATAAGCGGATGTAAGGATACATATTAGCAGTTTGTTAAATATCCGGTTTTGGTTGCGTAAGAGGGAGTTCCGTATGAACTTCAAGAGCCTGATCAAGCGTGCTGAAGATGTAGATAACGCCCTCCAGGAGTTGCAGGACGATCTTGCGGACGCCCTGGATGCCAGCCTTGATAGCGAATTCGAGTCACCGCCAAAGGGCGACGGTGTCCCCGATGCCGAGTCAGGCGCCGATGCCTCGCCGCCACAAGTCGATGCCGATTATGCGGATGCCGCGGACAATTCGGATGACGCGGGCAATGCCGAAACCGCCAAAACCGCGCCACGACTGACCCCCCACGCCCAGACCCGGCTGGCGGCGTTGAATGCCTTCGAAGGGATGTTCCACGACGCCAGGGATTATCTGGATGAGATCAACGGCAAACTGTCGGAGATCTCGACCTCGCACCATCTGACGCGCGAATTCCTCAACATCCTCCACACCGACATTCTTCGCGCCAACGAGCTGGAGCTCGCGAACGCCGGCCTGATCGCGGAGCAAAGAGCGCTGTCGGACAAGCTGCACGACACGGCGGCAAAGCTGCGCGAGCGTGACGGCGCGTGCGAATTGCTGCAGCAGCGCGAGACAAGCCTGGTCCAGGACCGGGAGACGCTTCGCGCAACGCTTGCGGCGGTAAGGCTCGAGCTCACGGAGACGGCCAATGCCAGCGCCAAACGCGACGCCGAATTCGGCGACATCGCCAACCGGCTGACGGCCAGGACGGTCGAAGCCAACAGGCGCCTGCGCGAGAGCAAGATGCTGCGGGAAAAACATGTCAGCCTCTCGGCCGAGCTCGACAAGGTGCTGAAGCGGGAGACCCAGGCGCGCCACAGGCTGGACGAGCTTTCGACAATCCACGCCAGCGAAGCGGCGCGGCTTGCCGAACTGATGGCGGCGCTCGGCAAGAGCGAGAAAGAGGAGATCCGGCTGCAGAAGGCGCTCGAGGCCACACAGGCCAAGCTGGCGGAAAAGACCGAGTCGGCCAGCATGATGGAAGGCGACTGGGAAGCCGAACGGGCTCGCGCCCAGACGGAAATGCGCGGATTGCGTTCCGAGATACAAGACCTGGAATCGCGGCTGGAGCGGGTCTCGAACGAGAACAGCGCGGCCGCCGCCGAGATGGCCAGGCTCAAGACCGAGCTGGACGACGCAGTGGCCGAAAAGAAGATCGCCGATGAAAGACTGTCCGCGCTCACGGATGAGAACGAAGCCGACAAGCTGAGCCTTTCCAGGGCGAACGCCAATCTTTCGCAGCTCACGTTGCAGCAGGCGTCGGAAGACATACAACGGGATGTCCAACGGCAGGAATGCGAGGATCTGCGGGCCGAAATCGCCTCCCTCAATGTGCGGATCAAGGAATTGCTGCCCTACGAGCGGCTCCACAAGGCCACCAACGGCAGACAGCGCGAGGGCGAGGTGGTGGAGATCGCCGCCGTGGTGGCCGAGAAAGCCCGGGCAACGGGCAGGCGGCCCATCCGCAGGAACCTGCGCGCCACGTCGTAGCTCGGCTCCGCAGGTCTCGTTGCCCCAGCGCTTCGGGCTCAGCGTGCGCTGTTCAATGCCGGGCAGTCGAAAGCGGCCGTCGAGGCCGCCAGGCGCATCGCGACCAGTATTTCATCACCTACCGGTCTTCGGTATCGACCGCGCTCCATGGCGCTACCGTTGCGTGAGACCAGGCTGGTGCCGGCCTGCTCATTGTGCCAGTGGCAATGCCGCTTTGGCGATAGCCCGCGCAATACTTCGCTGATATTGATGGCCTCAGAAAATTCCTGGATGAGCAGATGACATCGAATTCAGATAAGGCGGAGACGGTCGAGCAGTTGCTCGAAACGCCGGACCTTGCCAGCGCGCTGGAAAGCGAACANTTCAAGAAGTTCCTCGACCAGGTGCCAATTGCAATCGCCGTTTCGGATGTCAGCGGGCAGGAACGTGTCGTCTATGCCAATCCGGAGTTCGAGAAACTCTCCGGTCTGAAGGCGGCCAAGCTCGCCCAGAAGCATTGGGCGGCACTTTCCGGCATCGGCCTGCACCAGCAGAAGGATCGCGCGCTATCAAGTGCGGTGGTCGACGAAACCGATTTCGTCGGTACCTTCCGACTGGAGCGGGCCGAGGACAAGCCTGCAATCGTCGACGTCTATTCCAACGTCATTGAGGATGACAATGGCAGAGCCTGCTTCCGGCTGGTGGCTCTGGTCGACGTCTCGGCCCATGGCGAGACCGAAGATGCGCGCTCGATCGAAGAGCGCGTTCGCGAGAAGGACACGCTGTTGCGGGAATTGCAGC
>NZ_AZUY01000021.1 GCF_000513935.1 Mesorhizobium sp. WSM3626
TACGACGCTGCGCCGCCTGTTCGTCCATGACAGCGTCTACGACGCCTTGGTGCCGCGGCTGAAGAAGGCCTATCAGAGCGTTTCGGTCGGCAATCCGCTGCAGACCTCGTCGCTGGTCGGGCCGTTGATCGACAAGGCAGCGTTCGATGCCATGCAGAAGGCCCTGAGCGAAGCGACCGCCCATGGCGGCAAGGTGACCGGCGGGACACGGGTCGAGAATGGCCATCCGGATGCCTATTATGTCCATCCGGCGCTGGTCGAAATGCCAAAGCAGGTTTCGCCAGTAACGGAAGAAACCTTCGCGCCGATCCTCTATGTGATGAAGTATTCGGATTTCGACNCCGTGCTTGACGAGCACAATGCGGTCGGCGCCGGCCTGTCGTCATCGATCTTCACCCGCGACCTGCAGGAATCCGAGCGCTTCCTCGGTGTCGATGGTTCGGATTGCGGCATCGCCAATGTCAATATCGGCACCTCAGGGGCCGAGATCGGCGGCGCCTTCGGCGGCGAGAAAGAAACCGGTGGCGGCCGCGAGAGCGGCTCCGATGCATGGAAGGCCTATATGCGCCGCGCCACCAACACGGTGAACTATTCCAAGGCGCTGCCGCTCGCCCAAGGCGTCTCGTTCGACATCGATTGAGAACGCCGCCCGCGATCGGTGTCGATCAAGCTCGGCGAGCATCAATCGACACAGGTGGAGGGTGTACACGCAGCAGTAACGCTGGACAGGCTCTGACGCCTGTCCAGCGCCGGCTTTTCCTGACTGGGCGCTGGCCGAGCCAGCCGACGCTGCCGAGGTCCTCGGCGTCGCGCAGCCACGCAAACGCGGAACCGGTCAATCCACCTGTTCTGGTACAATTCCGGACGAAAACGCTTTACATTTTTCCTGGAATGACTCTCATGCGCGGCGCTGCTCAGCCGTCGCCCTGCGATGCCGGAAAACAGGCCTTGAAGGCGGTGTCGACGACGGCCAGCTTGGCGGCCTGGACGGTCATGTATTCCTCGTAGAATCCGTGCGACACCCACATCACCGAATGGCCGCGCTGACCAAGCCAGCCAACGCTGCCGAGTTCCTCCGCCGTGCGCAGTTTGCGGCCGAGATGAGTCCGCGACAGCTTAAGCCATTTGGCGAAGTCACCGATCGAAACCACGCCGGTCGGAATCCGCTCCAGGCCGGCGTGGTCGGGGTCGATGCCCGACATCAGCCAGTCCATGACGATGCCGCCATTGTTGAGCCAGATGAACAGGGAGAAGGTCTGGTTGGGTTCGCGCACCGGCTTGGACGCAAGCAGGCCGTCAGCCACCAGCGGCTGCAGCGTGGCAAGCATCTCGGGCCGCTCCAGGAATCTGGCCAGCCGGTCGCCGCCGTCGATGTGGTCGAGCGTGCGCAGATGGGCTGTTACCCAGCCGGTGAATCGCTCGATGGTGGCCGCTGTCGGCTGCAGGGGATGCGTGCGGCCGTCGCCGCCCGCCACATACTCGGCGATGTTGTAGTGCAGCATCTCCTTGATGAAAGCGTCCGCCGTGTTGCGGCTGGCCACCGCGTTCTTGTGCACGACCTCGATGAAACGCGATACGGTCAGCTCCTTGCGGCGGTCATTCGGGTCTCGCCTGAAGTGCATGGCAAGACCAACATGACCCAAAAGCCAGCGCTGCTGTGTGGCAAAGATGGAAGCCAGGCGCGGGCTTTCCTCATAGATGCGGATCAGGGACTGCGACTGTTCCTGAACGTAGCGGTGCAAGGCCGGATGGCCGGCTATGTCTTCCAGATTCAGCGCTGATCTCCCGATGCTTTGAATCAACTCGGATGGCGAGGTTGCGTTCCCCATTTTTCAGTCTTCAACACGCCTGTCCAGACGTACCAATTGCGGAGGACAGCGCCAGCCGAGCCACAGATCCACGGCGACGATTTCATGGCGCATTCGCCAACTGCTTGCTATGGCTTGGAAAACACCTCCCAACTGGTCAGCCGAACGGTAGCCACGCGAGCGGCGTCACGCGACGGTCGCCCGCAGGGGCATTTCCGGTTGCTGGTCCATGGCGGCGTCTTTCACCCCATCACCCGCGAAGTCGAATTACTGCTGGACAGGTTCGATCCCACGTTCCGGCCGGAGTTCAGTCCGGCCTGGCGGGGTCATGTCGCCTTCACTCGGCGGCCTGAATCCGGTTGGCCGCGATGATCGCGCGGATCTCGGACCGGCAGGAGCCGCAATTGGTGCCTGCCTTCAGCGTGGCGCCGATGGCGTCCACGGTGGCGCAGCCAGCGGCCACGGCAGCCGTGATCTGGTTGACCCCGACGTTGAAACAGGAACAGACGGTCGCGCCGGCATCGGGCCGTTCGGCACCGGCGCGGCCGGCGACGATCCGGAAGCGCTGACGCTGGCTGGCGTGGACCTCGCCGAGCTGCTCGGCCGCCCAGCCGCGCGACACCGCGACCGGACCGGGCGCGATGAACAAGGCACCCGTCAGATGCTCGCCATCGAAGGCGGCGATGCGGTGTTGGCCGGCCTCGCGGTCGTGATAGGCGAGAACTTCGGTATCCGCGGTATCGAAGAGCGAACCGGCGAAGGCCGTCCAGTCGACATCGTCATTGGCAAAGGCAAGCTCGACCCGCCAGCCGCCCCGGCATCTGGCTACCGCCCAGTAGTCGGCGGCCATCGTCGCGGGTCTTTTGCGTGTCACGGCAAAGCCGAAGGTCCTGGCGGTGAATTTCTCGATGCTGGCCGCGACATGCTTCAACGCCGGCTGGCCTGACACCGGATCGGTAAGCGATGCGGTGAGCGTGTCGAGCCGGGCCCTGGCGGCGAATTGGTCCGTCCAGTGCATCGGCGCGAACAGGCTGCCCTGGCGCTGGCGCGTGGTCACAAGCGCGCGGACCAGCACCTCGCCGCGAGGGGTCGAGACGCGTGCGATGTCGGCATCGCCAATGCCGTGGCGTTGCGCATCCACTGGGTGGATTTCGACAAAGGGCTCGGCGATGTGCTGGGACAGGCGCGGGCTTTTGCCCGTACGCGTCATGGTGTGCCAGTGGTCGCGGATGCGGCCGGTGTTGAGGATGAGCGGGAAGTCGGAGGTGATGCGGGTTTCGACGGTTGGGCGGACGGCGATGAAGCGTGCCTTGCGGTCGGGCGTGTAGAAGTTACCGTTGGCGAAGAAGCGGGTGGATTGGTGCCCGGTCGGGGTGAGGGGGGTGCCTGGGCTCGGCGCTGGCCATTGGAAAGGCGCTAGCGCGTCGTAGTCTTCTCTATCGACACCAGCATAAGCGCCGATGTCGAAATCGCGCTCGCCGTCATTCTCGAATGCCGACAAGGCAGCGTGCTCGGCGAAGATCTCCGCCGGCGTTTCATGCGCAAACGCCCCGTCAAAGCCCATGCGCCGGGCCACCTCGGCAATGATCCACCAGTCGGGCCGCGCCTCGCCGGGGACCGGCAAGAACGCGCGCTGGCGCGAGATGCGGCGCTCGGAATTGGTGACGGTGCCATCCTTCTCGCCCCAGGCCGTCGCCGGCAGCCGGACATGGGCATGGCGGACCGTGTCGGTCTCGGCCAGCACGTCCGAGACCACGACGAAGGGACAGGCCTTGATCGCCGCTTCGACGGCGCCTGCATCCGGCATCGAATCGACCGGGTTGGTGGCCATGATCCACAGCGCCTTGATGCGTCCGTCGGCAACCGCCTTGAACATATCGACCGCCTTGAGGCCCGGTTTGCCGGCAATCGCCGGCGCATTCCAGAAGCGCTGCACGCGTTCGCGATGCTCGGGGTTTTCGATCTCCATATGGGCGGCGAGCATATTGGCCATGCCGCCGACTTCGCGGCCCCCCATGGCGTTGGGCTGGCCAGTGACAGAGAACGGCCCGGCGCCCGGTTTTCCGATACGGCCAGTGGCGAGATGGCAGTTGATGATCGCATTGACCTTGTCGGTGCCCTGGGACGACTGGTTGACGCCCTGGCTGTAGACGGTGACGGTCTTTTCCGTCCTGGCGAACAGGCTGTAGAAACGGCCGAGCTCGTCTTCGCTGAGCCCCGTGGCGGCAGCGACGCCGGCAAGGTTGAACGCCGAGGCGGCGAACAGTGCTTGTCCAAAGCCGGACGTATGGGCCGTGATATAGGCACGGTCGAGCGCATTGTGCTGGCCGAGCCAGGCGAGCAGGCCGGTGAACAGGGCGACGTCGCCATCCGGCGCGATCGCCAGATGCATGTCGGCGATGTCGGATGTCATGGTGCGGCGTGGGTCTACCAGCACCACCTTCATCTCGGGCCGTTTTTCGCGGGCGGCCGCGATGCGCTGATAAAGCACCGGATGGCACCAGGCGAGGTTGGAGCCGACCAGCACGATGAGATCGGAGAGTTCCAGATCCTCGTAGGTTCCCGGCACGGTGTCCGAACCAAACGCGCGGCGGTGGCCGGCGACCGAGGACGCCATGCAGAGACGCGAATTTGTGTCGATGTTGGCCGAGCCGACAAAACCCTTCATCAGCTTGTTGGCGAGGTAGTAATCCTCGGTCAGCAACTGGCCGGAGACGTAGAAGGCGACCGCGTCGGGACCATGTTCGGCGATGGTTTGGGAGAAGGTCGAAGCGACGAGGTCGAGCGCCTCGTCCCAAGAGGAGCCGAAGCCGTGGATTTGTGGATGGAGCAGCCGGTCGTCGAGGCCGGTGGTCTCGGCGAGCGCGGAGCCCTTCGAGCAGAGCCGGCCGAAATTCGCCGGATGATCGGGGTCGCCACGGACGGACACCTGCCCGTCCGCGGCGACCTTTGCCAGTACGCCGCAGCCCACCCCGCAATAGGGGCAGGTGGTCCTCACCTCGCGTGCTTCGTCAATCTCCATGGTTCAGGCCGCGCGGCTGGCCAGCGCTTCCAGCGCGATGAACAGGCGCTCGCCTTCCCGCTTCACGGGAATCGTGCGCACGGCGCCCTCGTCGGCGCCAAGCGCCTTGCCCGTCTCCAGCGAGATCACCCAATTGTGCAGAGGACACGTCACGGCCGCGCCATGGACGATGCCCTGGCTCAGCGGTCCGCCCTTGTGCGGGCAGTGGTCCTCGATGGCGAAGACCTCGTCGTCCGCCGTGCGAAAGACGGCGATCTTGCCTTGCGGTGTGGCGACACAGCGCGCGCCACGCCGGGGAATATCGGAGATGGTTCCGATCGATATCCAGTTCATAGCATTGCCTTTGCTTGATAGGAACGCGCCCAGGCGCCCCCCTCTGTCCTGCCGGACATCTCCCCCTCAAGGGGGGAGATTGGCAGCTTCAGGCTCACCGCCCATTCTGCAACGTTGACAATTGGCGAAGACCGCGATGAGGATCGATCTCCCCCCTTGAGGGGGAGATGGCCGGCAGGCCAGAGGGGGGTGCCTCGCGCTGACATCTCCATCACTCCGCCGCCTGCGCAAACCCGACCGAGGCCATGGGCCGGAACTCGTGCTTGTCCTTGCCGGAGACGCGCTCGGACCACGGATCGACCTGGGCGAATTTCTGCGAAAAAACAAAGCGCTCGTAGTAGGCCTGGCGCTTCTCGCCGTCGTCCATGATCTGGCGCTTGACCTCGGCTATGCCGATGCGCTTGGCCCATTTGTAGATGCGTTCGAGATAGCGGCCCTGCTCGCGATACATCTGCGTCAGCGCCACGATGTGCTGCAGCGCTTCGTCTTCGGTCCTGACCAGGCCGAGCACTTCCGTGCCCTTGATATCGAGACCGGCGGCACCGGCGAAGTGGATCTCGTAACCACTGTCGACGCAGATCACGCCGACATCCTTGCAGGTCGCCTCGGCACAGTTGCGCGGACAACCCGACACCGCCATCTTGACCTTGGCGGGGGTCCACGAACCCCACATGAATTTCTCGATGCGGATGCCGAGCCCGGTCGAATCCTGCGTGCCGAAGCGGCACCAGTCGGAGCCGACGCAGGTCTTCACCGTGCGCAGCCCTTTGGCATAGGCATGGCCCGAGACGAAGCCGGCTTGGCCGAGATCGGCCCACACCGCCGGCAGGTCCTCCTTGCGGATGCCCAGCATGTCGATGCGCTGGCCGCCGGTGACCTTGACCATCGGGATCTCGAACTTGTCGACGACGTCGGCGATGGCGCGCAGTTCGGCCGCATTGGTCACGCCGCCCCACATGCGCGGCACCACCGAATAGGTGCCATCCTTCTGGATGTTGGCGTGGACGCGCTCGTTGATGAAACGCGACTGGTAGTCGTCGGCATACTCGTCCGGCCAGTCGCAGACGAGATAGTAGTTGAGTGCCGGCCGGCATTTGGCGCAGCCGCAGGAGGTCTTCCACTCCAGTTCCTGCATGACCGCCGGAATGGTCTTCAGGTGCTTGGCCTTGATCAGCCGGCGTACTTCGTCATGGCCGAACGTGGTGCAGGAACACATGGGCTGCACCGCGGCCGGGTTGTAGGTGTCGCCGAGGGTCAGCACCATCAGCTTTTCGACCAGCCCTGTGCAGGAGCCGCAGGAGGCCGACGCCTTGGTGTGGGCGCGCACGTCATCGAGCGAAGTCAGGCCCTTGCCCGTGATCGCGCCCGTGATCTTGCCCTTGCAGACGCCGTTGCAGCCGCAGATTTCCGCATCATCCGGCAAGGCTGCAACGGCCGCCATAGGGTCCAGCGGGGCACCCCCCTGGTAGGACTGGCCGAAGATCAACGTATCGCGCATTTGCGATATGTCGGTCTGCTTCTTCTTCAGGTCGTTGAACCAGGCGCCGTCAGCCGTCTCGCCATAGAGCACGGTGCCGATGATGCGATCATCCCTGAGCACCAGGCGTTTGTAGACGCCGGCGGAACCGTCGCGCAGCACGATCTCCTGGCGGTCGTCGCCGTCGGCGAAGTCGCCGAGCGAAAAGAGGTCGATGCCGGTGACCTTGAGCTTGGTCGGCGTGTCCATGTGGACGAAGGCGGCGGTCTCGTCGCCGGCAAGCTGATGAGCGGCAACACGCGCCATCTCGTAGAGCGGCGCCACCAGCCCGTAGACCGTGCCGCCCACCTCGGCGCACTCGCCGAGCGCGAAGATGTCGGGGTCGTTGCTGCGCATCCCGGCATCGACGACGATGCCGCGGTTGACGGCGATGCCTGCATCCTTGGCCAGCGCCGCATTCGGCCTGATGCCGACCGCCATCACCACCAGGGTCGCCGGGATGATTGTGCCATCGGCGAGTTCCACCTGCTCGACCTTGCCATTGCCTGTGATCGCCTGGGTATTGGCCTTGGTGATGACCTTGATGCCGCGTTGTTCGACGGCGCGCTGCAGGAGATAGCCGGCGGCCGGATCGAGCTGCCGCTCCATCAGCGTCGGCATGACATGGAGCACGGTGACATCCATGCCTTGCGAATTCAGCCCGGCCGCGGCCTCGAGCCCGAGCAGGCCGCCGCCGATGACCACGGCCTTGGCGCGCGACTGGGCGGCAAGCATCATCGCGCGGACGTCATCCAGATCGCGATAGGTCAGCACGCCCGGCAGGTTGTGGCCGGGCACCGGGATGATGAACGGTACAGAGCCGGTGGCGATGACAAGCTTGTCGTAGGGCTCGGTCACGCCGTGATCGGAGGTGACGGTCTTCGCTTGGCGGTCGATGGCTACGATCTTGTGGCCCTTGTAGAGGGTGATGCCGTGCTTGATGTACCAGCCGTCGCCATGGATGATGATTTCCTCATAGGCCTTTTCGCCTGACAGCACGGGCGACAGCATGATGCGGTCATAGTTCACGCGCGGCTCGGCGTTGAAGATGGTGACGGCGTAGCGGCCCGGCGCCTGTTCCAGCAGATGCTCCAGCATGCGCCCGGGGGCCATGCCGTTGCCGATGATGACGAGTTTTTCGGTCATGTGCTTACTCCGCTCCCGTGTCACTCTGCGGCGTAGGAAAGGTCTGGAGCTTCGGCGGCTGTCGCGCGCTCCATGCGCCGGATGGAAAAGTGCATCCAGGCAAAGCAGGTGACGACGATCAGGAAGAGAAGCATGAAGCAGCTCGACCAGACGCCGGTGAGGTCGTTGAGCGCGCCAAAGGCGATCGGCAGGATAAAGCCACCGAGACCGCCGATCATGCCCACCACGCCACCAACCGCGCCGACACTCTGTGGATAATAGGCGGGAATGTGTTTGTAGACGGCGGCCTTGCCAAGGCTCATGAAGAAGCCGAGCACGCAGGCAACGGCAATGAAGGCGAGCGGGCCGATCTCGAAATGGAAGGCGATCGGCCCGCTGATGCCGCGTACGACGTAGTCTGCCGAGGGGAGAGACAGAATGAAGGTCGCGACGGCACTGACCGCGAAAGTCCAATAGAGTACGGTGCGGGCGCCGATCCGGTCGGAGAGCACGCCGCCATAAGCGCGGAAGACACTTGCGGGAATTGAATAGGCCGCGCCGATCATGCCGGCGGTCGCGAGACCGAAGCCGTAGACGCCGATCAGATAGCGCGGAAGCCACAGCGACAGCGCCACGAACGCACCGAAGGCGAAGAAATAGTAGAAGGCGAAGCGCCAGACCTGCAGGTTCTTGAGCGGCGCGAATTCCTGCCAGAAGCTCCTCACAGGTGTCGCCTTGCCGGCACGACGCTCGCGAATGACTGGGTCGTCGCCGGTGGTGAACCAGAAGACGACAGCCATGACGACGAGTGCCGCCGCCCAGATCAGCGCAACCGACTGCCACCCCCAGGAAAGAAGCACGAACGGCGCCAGGAACTTGGTGACCGCGGCCCCGACATTGCCGGCACCGAAGATGCCGAGGGCCGTGCCCTGCTTGTCGGCGGGGAAGAAGCGCGAGACATAAGACACGCCGACGGCGAAGGAGCCGCCGGCTAGCCCGACGCCGAGCGCGGCGACCAGCATCTGCGCGTAGGTGTGCGCAAAAGCCAGCAGGAAGGTCGCGATTGCCGCCGCAAGCATGGTCGCGGTGTAGACCAGCCGCCCGCCAAAGCGGTCGGTCCAGACGCCGAGCACCATGCGTACGAGGGAGCCGGTGAGGATCGGCGTGCCGACGAGCAGGCCGAATTCCGTCTCGTTCAGCCCGAGATCCTGCTTTATGCGCACGCCGATGATCGAAAAGATCGTCCACACCGCGAAGCAGACGGTGAAGGCGATGGTGGACATTACGAGCGCCTGCCGGGGAGCAGTGTCCTGGCTGGGCGCGGCTGGGAGATTTGCGGTCATGTCAGGCTCCGGTTTGCGGCATCGCCGCGCTCGTTCTTGGGTGGTGCATGCGGTGCGGCATAGGTCAGCGCGAAGAGGCCGCGCCTTGCGCGATCGTTTGCGGAGCCTTGCCCTCTGGTTTGGCGCCGGTGGGAAACAGCAGGAGCGCCACGGTGAACAGCACCGCGGTCATCGCGCTGCTCACCAGAAAATCGCGGCGGGTGAAATCCTTGAGGGATGTTGTTCCGATCCGTTTCGTCATCGTCGTCTCCGGTTGGGCGCCTGGGGAACGGCGCTCCGTTGATTGCGTGTTCGGGTCCAAAACAAAAAAGCCGCCGTCCAGGCCCTCGCGTCCGTACATCCGGGATCGCGTGTAGACCTGAGCGGCAGCTTTGCCTGTGGCGCCCGCCATTGGACGCCTGTTCGATTGCCCGAGAAGGGCTCGGTTATTTCAAAGCAGGAACCGTGCCAGTTTCTGAGCTGGCCGGAATGTCTAACGAAATCAGTTAGATCACCGACTCATGGTTCGGTCGCGCCAGCAACGGATAAGGTCAAACATTGACCAATCCAGTCGATGGATCGCATAAATTTTGTGCAATGCACAAGAATGGCGCGCGAATGATCAGCGGCGCGACTGGCCCGCAATATAGGCGTCGATCTCATCGGGATCGAAGATCTGGCCGTCGAAGAAGCCGTCCGGGCCGAGCACCAGGCTTGCGCCCGCCGAGCCCACCGGGGTCGCCACCTTGAGCGCGCCCTCGACCTTGGCATTGGCGCCGGGCAGCGCGACGCCGAGCGGCTTCAGCGCCGAGCGGTACAGGTCGGGCCGGTAGCAATCGCGGGCGATGGCAAGGTTTTCCGGCGTGTGCGCGACATGCCCCCAGCGGACCATCTGCGTGTAGAACCACAGTGAATGGCTTTTCCAGGGGAAGTTGGCCGCCTTGTCGAACGGCACGAAGAAGTCCTCGATGTCCAGCTCCGCCCCGCCGCCCAGCCGGAGACGGCCGGTCAGGATCGGCATCTGGACGACCGGCGGCAGGCCAAGGAAGCCACGTTGCGCCATCACCGCGGCCAATTCGTCGCGGTTCGCGGGATCCTGGCACCAGCGCGCCGAGTGATGCAGTGCGCGCAAGAGCGCCGCCAGCGCCTCGGGGCTCTGTTCGGCCCAAGCCTTGCGCACGCCGATCACCTTCTCGGGACTGTTGCGCCAGAGCAGCGCCTTGACGGTAACGATATGGCCGATGCCGGCTGCCACGGCGGCGCTGTTCCAGGGTTCGCCGACGCAATAGCCGTCGATGCGGCCGGCTGCCAGCGCGTCGGCCATGAAGGGCGGCGGCACGATGACGATCTCGATCTCGCGCGAGGGATCGATGCCGCAGGCGGCAAGCCAGTAGCGCAGTTCGTAATTGTGCCCGGAATGGGGATGCACGACGGCAAAGCGCAGTGGGTCGCGGCCGGCGGCCGCCCGCTCGCGGATGAACGCGCCAAGGGCCGCGCCGGCGCGAGCCGGATCGAGATCGGGCACGGCGCCGTGCGCCGCCATGCCGGCCCAGACGGCGTTGGAGATGGTGACGCAGTTGCCGCCGAGCCCCAGCGAAAAGGGCACGATGGTCTCGGAGGCGAGGGGGGTGAGGCCAAGATTGCAGGCGAGCGGCATCGGCCCGAGCATGTGCGCGAGGTCGAAATGGCCGATGGCGATGCGGTCGCGGATGTTGGCCCAGGAGGTCTCGCGGTGAAGGGTGAGATCGATGCCTTCGCGCGCGGCAAAGCCCAGTTCGCCGGCCGCGACCAGGACGGCGCTATCGAAAAGCGGCATGAAGCCGGCGGTGATCTGGTGCTCGGCGCCCATGTCTATTCGTCCTCCGCCGGTCCGAGAAGCCCGGCGGCAGTCACCAGGCTCTGGGCGATATCGCTGATCTTGCGGTTCTGGTTCATCGCCGTCTTGCGCAGCAGCGTGTAGGCGGCCTCTTCGGTCAGGCCGCGCGACTTCATCAGGATGCCCTTGGCGCGGTCGATCACCTTGCGGCTCTCGAGCTCGCTGCGCGCCTCTTCCAGTTCGCGCGCCATGCGCGAGAAAGCGTTGAAGCGGCTCACCGCCATGTCGAGGATCGGCTTGACGCGCTCCTGCCTCAACCCGTCGACGACATAGGCCGAAACGCCGGCATCGACCGCCGCCTCGATCGAGGCCTGGTCGGAACGGTCGACGAACATGGCGATCGGCCGCTTCACCGCACGCGACAGCTGGAACATGTTTTCCAGCATGTCGCGGTTGGGGTTTTCCAGGTCGATGACGATGACGTCGGGCTCGATCTCGGCGATGCGGCGCGCAATGCCGCTGACGTCATGGATGACGGTGACCCGCTCATGGCCCGCCTCGCGCAAGCCGGCCTCGATTATCGAAGCGCGGATGCGGTTTTCGTCGATCACCAGGACGGCGAGTGAAGTTCGGATCATACCCGCATTGTGGGCATGCTGGGGAATTTGTGCAATGCGGCAACAGCCGCGTCCGTGGAAAGACGACTGCCGTCAACGGCTATCCTTGGCGGCAGCCCGCCAAGGATAGGATCAGGAGACGGAGCGGCCTCAGCCGCAGACGCGAACGTCCTCGAACACTCTGTGATGGTGGCGCCAATGCACGATCGTTTCCGTGTGGCAGCGGTGGTGCCGGCGGTGCCAGCGGTAGCCGCCATTGTCGTAGTCATTGTACTGAGCGTTCTGGTCGCCATCATACTGGTTGTCATAGCGGCGCTCATGATGACGGCGAACGACAATCCCGGAATCGTCATCCGAGGAATATTGGTTGTCATCGTCGGACTGGATCGTCAAACTTGCGGCTTGCGTTGGCGCAATGACTGAAGCCGTCGCGGCAAACGCCAATAGGGTAGCCAAAATCACCTTCTTCACGTTTCGTCCTCCTGCGGGTTGACTGGCATCAACTCGCAACAGGACGGGCTTGTTCCAGCTACATACCACACGCTTTCCAACGCGGTGGACATCAAGACGTGACCGAAGCGCGGCAAAAATCACTACAAATGGACGAAGGCGGTCAGCGGCAGATGGTCGGAGGCCACGCGCGACAGCGGCGTGTCATGCGCTTCGACGGCCGCGATAATGCCGTGCCGGTTGGCCATGATCCGATCGAGCGCCAGCAGCGGCAGGTTGGACGGGAACGTGGGGACTGCCGGCGGCTGCGGGCCGAAGGTCGCGTGCAGCGTGTTCAGCGCGGAGCGGTTTCCGAGCCGCCACTCGTTCAGATCGCCGAGCAGGAGCGTCGGCTTCTCATCGGGGCTGTTCATGAGATCGAGCACGACCTGGGCCTGCTGCGAGCGGGAGCGGCGCAGCAATCCGAGATGGGCCGCGATGATGCGCAAGGATTGATTTCCGTCGAAATCAATCTCCGCCACCACTGCGCCGCGCGGTTCGAGACCCGGAAGCCTGATCTGATGCACGTCGCGAACGACGCCCCTTTTGAACAGCAGGACATTGCCGTGCCAGCCATGGCCTTTGCCGGTTGCGGAAATGGGCACCGGCACGAGCCCGGTTTCCAGTTCGAGGCGGTGCAGGTCGAGAAGCCCGACACGGTCGCCGAAACGATTGTCGGCCTCCTGCAGGGCGATGACGTCGGGGGCGATCTCGCGGATGACGCGGCTGGTGCGGTCGGGATCGAATTTGCGGTCGACGCCGATGCATTTGTGGACGTTGTAGGAGGCGACCAGCGTCCCGGTGACGCCGTCCTTCTTCGGCGACGAAGCGTTGGCCTTGCGCATCCGCCTGTCGCGAATGGACAGGAGCATACTGGCCGGCAGGCTGCGCCCGCTCATTCGCATAACCCGCCCATCATCCCTACGGTTCTCACCATGCACCTAGAAATAGAGTCTTTCGGCCAATGTTCCATCGTTGGTGACATGCTACCGGGCAAACACGTCGTTTTGTTAAAGATAGGATTTTTCTCGCAGATAATGGTTTTTTCTAGAGATAGGGCGAACCCAGCCAGAGGATGCGGTCGAACAGGCGGATGATGAAGGGACGCGCCCGCAAGGAGGCCAGCGTGACTGGAACAGCCGTTTCGATCGCCGTTTCGATCCGGGTGTCGATTTCGGTGGCGAAGCCTGCGTCGAGGACCTCCAGGTCGATCTCGAAGTTGAGCCGCAGCGAGCGGGCATCGAGGTTGGAGGACCCGACATAGGCCCACACGCCGTCGATGGAAAGCAGCTTGGAATGGTCGAAAGGGCCATCCGTGCGCCATATGCGGCAATAATTCTTCAGGATCTGGTCGAATTGCGCGGTCATGGCGCGGTCGACAAGGAAAAGGTTGTTCACCGCCGGCACCACGACATCGATCTCGACACCACGCCTGGCCGCGGTGACCAGGGCACTGATCAGTTCCCGGTCCGGCAGGAAATAGGGCGACATCAGGCGTATCGACTTGCGCGCCACCGAGAAGGCGCCGATCAGCAGTTTGTGGTTGGTTTCGTTGCTGGCATCCGGCCCGGATGCGACCGCACGCACCAGCATCGGCTGGCCGGCGGGCGGTGAAACCGGCACGATCCGCCAGGCATCGCACTTCAGCGCCTCCCTGGTGGCGAACCGCCAGTCTTCCGCGGCGACCGAAAAGAGATCGGCGACAACGGGTCCGGTGACCTGGAAATGCGTGTCCCTGGCGCTGTTCGACCCGGCGAACTCCGACGAAAAACCCTTGCGGATGTTCATGCCGCCGGTAAAGGCAACCGTGCCGTCGATCACCAGGATCTTGCGGTGGGTCCGCAGGTTGGCATAGGGCAGGCGCAGGCCCATGACGATGTTGCCGTTGAAGACATCCGCCGTGATGTTGGCGCGGCGCAGATGTCCCAGGATGCTGGGGACGGAGTAGCGGGCGCCGACGGCATCGATCAGCACACGCACGGTGACGCCGCGCCGGACAGCGCCGGCCAGCGCCTTGACGAAAAGCAGGCCGACGGCGTCATTGTCGAAAATATAGGTCTCCAGCAGGACGCTGCGCTCGGCCCCTTCGATTGCCGCGCACATTGCGGGGTAGGCCTCGTCGCCGCTCTCCAGCACGTCGATTGCATTTCCCGGGTTGAGCGCGCGCCGCGCCACCCTGTCGCCCAGCGTCCTGAGGCCGGCGAAGCGCTGTCCATAGCACTCGACGATCAACGCCTCTTCGGCGGCGACGTCGCGCTCATGCTTGGCCGACACCAGGCCCTCGGCGAGCGGGCGCTGCGCGCTGATCGTGGCGCGGCGGATGCGATTGATGCCGGCCACGGCATAGATCAGCACGCCGAGGATCGGCGACAGCACCATGACGCCGACCCAGCCGGTGGCGGCGCGGACGTCCTCCTTGGTCATGACGGCGTGGGCAATGCCGATGGTCGCCATCACCACCGAGATGATCGCCAGTATTTGGGTCCAGTGAATCACCAGGGTCTCGAACATTGCCGGGACTATCCAGCGAGCGCCCGCGGAAGGCAATGCAGCCGGGCGATGTCCACATCCGACCATTGGCCGCGCGTTACCGGGTTGTGTCTACGGATGCAAGAACGGCTGGCGCTTGGTTATTTGAGCAAGCCAACCAGGACGCTGAAAGCGGCGTTCACCCCTGACCCCAGGAAAGCATAGGGCCGTTGTGATCCGGCGTCTTCCCGTGCTGCTTTGGTCATCCAGGGCTTCCTGTACTTTGGTGCCGCATCCATTGTATATCAGAGGGAACAAAATTGCCGATGTAACACTTCGGCTGAAGGCGAGGGGGGCGCCGGATGATCACGTTCAACTTCGAAGGGCCGGCCGACGGCGATATGTCGGCCGATTGCCAGGACCAGTTGCTGCCTCTCATCAATGGGATCGTCCAGGCGGCGGTGGCTGCCGGCTGGAACCGGGACGACGTTCTTCTGGCTTTCGTGGAACTCGCCTGGGATCTGTACGAGAACCGGCGCGGTGATCTGTAGCCGTTCATTTTTCTACCTTTTCCCGAATAAAGATTTTTCTTTGCGCGTGGGAGTTCTTCCCAAGTCAATGTGCGTGCGTTACGCTGTCTTCGGGTCGGGGAAACGGGATTTGAGGCGGCGTCGAGACGGCTGAGGCAGCGTGAATGAAAAATGCGGACGAGGCTCGGGAAAGCGGCGTTTCCCGGGGCATCGATCGGAAGCGGATAGCTCGATACGTCCTGGACAACATTCCTGAAAATGCCGGTCCGCGAAAGGCCGGGCAAGGGAACGTGATCCATTCGGTCCGCAGACCCGGCTCGCGGACATTCCTGGCCAGGGAATACCCCTTAGCGATCGTGCCTGCGCCGATGCGGCCCGCGCATCGTTCGCCGTCGGGACGGGTCGACCATGTGAACGGGCCTGACGATGCAGGCCCGTTGCGATCAATCACGAATTATTTTCCGGGGGAACGAGGAAGGAGTCCTCGGGTTGAACTCCATCCGGGACCTGTCAGGAGGCCGAAGAATGCCGGGCGATGATGATTTCCCCGGGTCGGTTTCCCGAATCAATTCGGCCCGGCAGCCGGAGTTCAATGCCAAAGGCGGGCTTTCTCCGCGCGGCGCACGCAAGGTGCAGGACTTCCTGCGCGAGAACTTCACGCGCAAGCTGGCGCTTGCCGAGATGGCAGCGGTCTGCGGGCTTTCGCCCTCTCACTTCGTGCGGGCGTTTGCCAGGACGTTCGGGGTGCCGCCGCACCAATATGTTCTCGACCTGCGGCTGGACCTTGCCGAAAGGCTGCTTGCCGACAGCCGCATGACGATCGCCGACATCGCCCATTCCAGTGGATTTTCAAGCCAGAGCCATTTTACCACCATGATGAAGAAATACCGGCAGGTGACGCCATTGCAGGCACGGATGCGCAAGCTTAGCGCCAAGATTAGATGAGGCTCCGTTCGCGACATTGTTTGATTACTTGGTTCTAAAGCAGTGGCTAAGGTAACGAGCCGTTAACCTCCGCCGGGTTGCTCGGCTCTTTTCTCACAAGACAGCAATATCGTGAAATACCGCAAGTCGGAATCATGTCTTGCTCTCCTGGATTGGAATTGTCAGACGATTCCATGCCGGCCAGCGGAGAGGGCACCATGACCGACACTCAGATTTCGAGCGGCTCGCTTCTTGTGCAGCGTCGCGCGGCGCATTTCGCCGGGCACTGGATCGTGGGGGCCGATCTGGGCTCGCGCTCGGCCCGGCGCCGTCTGATGGCTGTGCTGCGCATGGCGCATGGCGTGCTCGGGATGGGGCGCAAGCGCCTGGGGCTGGGAACGCTGGGCGTCGGCGGGATGCTCGGGGCCGTCGTCGGGGTCATGTTCCCGCAGACGGCGTTCGCCCAGCTTGCCATCGGGAACGGGGTTCTGACCAACACCGCGAACTGCACGACTCCCTCTGCAGGGGTGCAAAGCACAGCTATCGGTTGCGGCAGCACCGCTACTGGCTCTGCTTCAACCGCCATCGGGACTGGCGCCACGGTGAACGGCAACGATGGGGTGGCGTTGGGCACCGGTATCACCGCAACAGGCAATGCTTCGATCGCCATCGGCTATACGATGAGTGCCACTGGCCTCAACGCCATAGGAATAGGGGTCTTCGCGAACGCCAACGGCGTCAATGCTCTTGCCGTAGGCGGGAACGCTCGCGCACTCGTGGATGGAGCATCGGCCTTTGGTGTCAACAGCACCGCGAACGGGGCGAACGCCGTCGCGCTGGGCTCAACGGCCAGCGCTTCGGGTGGTGCCTCGGTGGCGATCGGATTGTCCTCCAACGCCTCGTCAGCAAACGGTGCAGCCATAGCCATGGGGGTCGGCGCCAAGGCAAACGCCGGTACTGGCGGCGGTTCTCCCGTTGCCATTGGCACGAACGCCAATGCAAGCGGCACCGCTCCTGCCGGCTTCACGTTCGAGGCGGTCGCGCTCGGCACAGCCGCAGCCTCAACGGGGGCATGGTCGGCCGCCGTAGGCTCGAGCTCTTCCGCGACCGGGACAGGGGCAAGCGCGTTCGGCACGTCCGCCACAGCCTCGGCGAACCAGTCCACGGCGATCGGAAACGGAGCAGCTGCGTCCGGTGTCGGAACCACGGCCATGGGTTACCTGGCCAAAGCCACCGGGACGAATGCCGTTTCGATTGGCAACCAGGCCAGCGCCGGGGGGTTGAACTCGCAAGCGCTCGGCAACGTCGCCAACGCTTCGGGCAATTTCGCGTTGGCTCTGGGCAATCAGGCCGTGTCGAGCGGAGTGGGCTCCGTCGCGGCGGGTTCGGGAGCCCAGGCCACGGGGGTCTCGACCACGGCGCTTGGCAACAACGCCGCGGCGACGGCCGCGAACGCAAGCGCGCTGGGCCTGGGCGCCACTGCGGGCGGTGTAGACGGCACGGCGATCGGCAAGCAAGCCAATGCGAGCGCGCAGGACGCCATAGCCCTGGGCACCACCTCAATTGCGAGTGGCACGGCCAGCACAGCGGTTGGTAACGTCGCCGTTGCCAGCGGGGCAAACGCCTCCTCGTTCGGATCCGGAGCAACTGCGGCTGGAGACAATTCTCTCGCCGCCGGCGTCAGCGCCAGCGCCGGCGGAAGCGCCAGCACCGCTCTCGGCATCGGGACCGTAGCCAGCGCCGACAATTCCACTGCCGTCGGACGTGAATCCCGCGCCACGGGACTCAACAGTACCGCGCTCGGCCGCGGCGCCCAAAGTAGCGCCCTGAACTCCATCTCTCTCGGCGCTGGGACGAGGGCGTCCGGAATAGGCGCCGTCTATGTCGGCTCAAGCACTTTTGCAACGAGCGCCAGTGGAGACAACGCCATCGGCATCGGCACGGACGTGACGGCATCGGATGCCGACGCCATTGCAATGGGGCGCGACAGCCAGGCGACGGCAGCCAGCGCCATCGCGGTCGGTCTACAGTCCGCTGCGCTCGCCGCCGACTCCATCGCCATCGGCACCGGCGCGACTGCCGATGGCGGCAAGGCCGTGGCCATCGGCGCTGGCAACACCGCTTATGGCGACGGCGCGGTCGCCATAGGCGATCCGAGTTATGCCAGCGGTACCGGCGCCTTCACGGGCGGCGCCAACAACATCGCCAACAGCGACGGCACGGCAACCGCCACCGCCGCCAACCAGGCGGCGGGCGCCGTCGCCATCGGCAACAACAACAAGGCGATCGGGCAAGGCTCCGTGGCGCTCGGCAACGGCTCCACGGCGGGGGCCGCCGGCCTCGCGGGCAATGTCGCGCTCGGCAATGGCGCGACGGCGGCGGCGAGCTCCGGAGACGTGGCGCTGGGCTCCGGTTCGACGACCGTGGCTGCGGTTGCCACGCCCAGCGCCGTCATCAACGGCACGACCTACGCCTTCCAGGGCACCGCGCCCACCTCGACGGTCAGCATCGGCGCGCCCGGCGCGGAACGCACGCTCACCAATCTGGCGGCCGGGCGGATCAGCGCGCTCTCGACCGACGCGATCAACGGCTCGCAGCTCTTCGCCACCAATCAAGCGGTCGATGCCATCGGCGCCGCCATCACCAACATCAATGTTGGTGGCGGCATCAAGTATTTCCACGCCAACTCGACGCTGGCGGATTCGCAGGCGCTGGGCACCGATTCAGTCGCCGTCGGCCCCAATGCCGTGGCCAACAATGCCGGCGACGTCGCGATCGGCCTCAATTCGGCATCGGGCCCCACGACCGCCGTCGGCGGCACGACGATCGGCGGCGTCAACTACACCTTCGCCGGCGGCACGCCGGCCGGCGCCTTCTCCGTCGGTTCGGCCGGCGCCGCGCGCCAGATCCAGAATGTCGCGGCCGGGCAGTTGAACGGCGGTTCCACCGACGCCGTCAACGGTTCGCAGCTCTTCGCCACCAACCAGCAGGTGACGCAGAACACCACCGACATCGCCGCCATCGGCGGCAACATCACCAATCTCGGCAACACGATCAACAACATCGCCGGCGACACCTCGACCGCCTATACCGACGCCAATGGCGTGGGCATCCGCTACGCCCGCACCAACGAGGCCGGACTGGCGCAGACCGATTCCTTCGCCCAAGGCGTCGGCTCGACGGCCGTCGGCTACCAGGCGACCGCGACCGGCGTCAGCGCGCTGGCGCTCGGCCGCGACAGCGCGGCCAGCATCGACGGCAGCGTGGCGCTCGGGTCCGGTTCGGTCTCCGACCGCGCGATCGCTCCCGCTTCCGGGCAGATCGCCGCCGGTCCGTCGAACTTCATCCAGTACAACACCACCGACAAGACGCTGCTCGGCGCCGTTTCGGTCGGCACCGCCACCGCCTACCGGCAGATCACCAACGTCGCCGACGGCACGCAGGACCAGGACGCCGTGACCGTGCGCCAGCTGGCGGGGGCGATCGCCGCGGTCTCCGCCACCTCGACGAAATATTTCCATGCCAATTCGACAGCGGGCGACTCGCTCGCGGTCGGTGCGGAATCGGTCGCGGTCGGCCCGACCACGGTCGTCAACGGCGACAATGGCGTCGGCATCGGCAACGGCGCGATCGTCGACCAGACGGCGCCCGGCGGCACGGCCATCGGCCAGAACGCCCATGTGATGCTGGCCGACGGCATCGCGCTCGGCACCGCCTCGACCGCTTCCGGCGTCCAGTCGGTGGCGCTCGGCGCGGGCGCCCAGAGCACCTTCGCCAACAGCGTCGCACTGGGTGCCTCGTCGATCACCTCGGTCGGCGCGCAGGCGGGCTACACCGCCTTTGGCCTGACCGCCGCGCAGACTTCCGCCGGCGAAGTGTCGTTCGGTGCCGCGGGTGCCGAACGCAAGCTCACCAATGTCGCGGCGGGCTCGGCCGACACCGACGGCGTCAACGTCTCGCAGTTGCGCGGCGTCTCGCAAAACGTGTCCAACCTGTTCGGCGGCGGCACCACGGTCAATCCCGACGGCTCGATCACCGGCCCGACCTACACCATCCAGGGCAACAATTATTCGACCGTCTATGATGGCTTCACCGCCGTCGACAATGCGCTGACCAACATCAACAATGGTGGCGGCATCAAGTATTTCCACGCCAATTCGGGACTGGCAGACTCGATCGCCGGCGGCACCGACGCCGTGGCGATCGGGCCGGAGAGCGTGGCGAGCGGCACAGACAGCCTGGCCGCGGGCCATGGCTCGACAGCCGCCGGCCAAGGCGCCGTCGCGCTCGGCCAGGGCGCACAGGCCAACAACGCCAGCGATGTGGCGCTCGGTTCGGGTTCGGTGTCGCAGACCGCGGTCGGTACGCCCAACACGGTCATCAACGGCAAGACCTACGCGTTTGCCGGGACGACCCCGACCGGAACCGTCAGCGTCGGCGACGCCGGCTCCGAGCGGACGATCACCAATGTCGCCGCCGGACGCATTTCTTCCGGCAGCACCGATGCGATCAACGGGTCGCAGCTCTACGCCACCAACACGGCGATCGAGGACCTGACCAAAACGATCGGCGGAATCGGCGGCACTGTCCAAAACACCGTGCAATACGACACCGTCAACAATCCGAACGGATCGACGACCAAGACCAACAAGATAACGCTGCAGGGCGGCGATCCGAATGCGCCTGTCGTCATCTCCAACGTCGGCCCCGGCGTTGCCGGCACCGACGCGGTCAACGTCAACCAGCTGAACCTGAATCTGGCCCAGAGCAAGACCTATACCGACCAGGTGGCGGTCACGACGCTGCAGCAGGCCAACAATTATACCGACCAGAAACTGGGCCAGCTCAATTCCGACATCAGCGGCATCAGGGACGAAGCCCGGCAGGCGGCGGCAATCGGACTGGCGGCAGCCTCGCTGCGCTATGACGACCGTCCCGGCAAGCTGAGCGTGGCGGCCGGCGGCGGCTTCTGGCGGGATTCGAGCGCCTTTGCCTTCGGCGCGGGCTACACCAGCGAGGACGGCCGCATCCGTGGCAATGTGTCGGGCACGGCGGCGGGTGGAAATGTCGGTGTCGGCGCCGGCCTGAGCTTCACCTTGAACTGAGGTGGACAACAGGGCGGCAATGAACAGGCGAACCGGCCATGACAGGCTAGACGCGAATCCGGGAAAACCGTCGGGTTTCCCCGGATTTGCCATGGCATGCCTGACCTGCCTGGCGCTTGCCGGCGGGCCGGTGCCGGCTGCCGCGCAGGTGGCTTCGCCCTACAGGATCAAGCCCTCCGACGTGGTCGTGCCTCCCGATGTGAAGCTCGGACAGTACCAGCGCACCATCCGTCCCTTCGAGAACTGGACGCTGATCTGCGACGAGAACCTCAAGGCGCGCAAGAAGGTCTGCAACGTCTCGCAGGTGATCGAGGACGGCGCCGGCAAGATGGCGTTCAGCTGGTCGCTCGCGGCCACCCAGGACGGCAAGCCCTACATGATCCTGCGCACCGCGCCGAACGCCAGGAGCGATGGGCTGGTGTCGCTGAAGTTCGATGGGCGCGCCGAACCGATCGACGTGCATCTGAATGGCTGCAACGAAATGGTCTGCGTCGGCATGCTGCCGGTGGGACCCCTGATGCGCCAGGAGATAGCGCAAAAGGCGACGCCGGCGATTTCGTACCCGACCGTCGATGGCCAGACCATTACCGTCACCGCAACGCTCAAGGGGCTGTCCGAGGCCCTTGCGCCAGTCAAATAACCGAGGCAGCACCGTGAGCCAGCAAGACCCATTCATCTCCGCGACGCGCAGCAATCCGACGGTCGATCCGGACCGCAAAAGGATCGTCGAGCCGGACCGCAAGAGGACGGTCGAGCCGCCGCAGCGGTGGCCGCGCATCGTCGGGTTTTCGCTGTTGGGCCTGGCCATGATGGGCATCGGCTTCGCCGGCGCGAACTATGCCGCGATCGCCGGCCTGGTCGGCAGCCCGACGGCCGCACAGGCCGAGGCCGCCGCCGCTCCCGCGCTGCCGGACACGCCCTTCCTCCAGCACGTCAAGCAGGCCGGCGTACAGGCCTGCTCGACCGTCTTCCCGGTGCTCGGGCAGCTTTTGACGACCGGCACGAAATACAGCGTCAAATCGCTGTGGAACGACCAGGCCGCCGACAAGCACGCCGTCCAGGCCTTTGTCGGCATGGACTATGCCACCGACCGGTACAGCGGCCCGGCGGCCGGCGTGGTCTTCGCATCGCCCACAGCGTCGGGCTGCGAGGGCGCGATGGTGCGGGTGGCGCCGTTCGCCAGCCCGTGCGCGGACATTCCGTCCATTCTTCCGCAAGGCAGCAAGATCACCGACCATCTCGGACAGGTCGAGGTGTACGAGCTTGGCGGCAGCACGGGTGAAGCGCTTCTGCTGCCGACGGGCAACACATGCGTGGTGATCTCGATCGCATCGGCGGCCAAGTGAGGATGTCAGGCGAATGGGCGAGGCGCCCGGGAAAGGATTGCGGACCATGAAATCGCGACGTTTGACAGTCTTGTGCATGGCCTTGCTGTGGAGCGGGCAGGTGGTCTCGGCCGATCTGGTGGAGCCGTCCGAACCGCCGCAGGAGGAGAAAGGTATCTGGGCGGCAATCGCCTACTCCCAGACCGATACCAAGTACGGCTTCTTCTGGGGCGCCGACAAGCGGCAGGAAGCTAAGGACATAGCGCAGAAATATTGCGAGAATGCCGGTGGAAAAGCCTGCAATGTCGTTGCCGTGTTCCGCAATCACCGCCATTGGACCGACGACGACGAGACCGGATTTCCCTACAAGCATTGCGGCGCGCTCGCCGTGGCCGACAAGGTGGAGCACAGGTTCACCCCCTGGGGCGTGAACTCGGCCGAGACCCGCCGGGAGGCGGAGGACCTAGCGCTCCAGGCCTGCGAGGCAGGGGGGATCCAATGCAAGATCCGCGAATGGGTCTGTACGTGAGAATAACGGCGTCTCGAAGCCGACCCTTTGGGCATTTGCCCGGCACAAAAGAGAAGGCCGCATTCATTGGTTCATAGACATTTTTCGCTGAAGGCAGCCGCCATCTGCGCGGCTGCCTTCTCCGCTTCGCTGCCGGCTGCTTTCGCCCAACAGCAGCAGGCGGCGTCGCTCCCGAATGGCGCATCGTCGCTCCAGGAAAGCTATCAGGACTGGCAACTGGCCTGCGGCATGCAGGACAATGCCCGGGTCTGCACGGTCACGCAGGACCAGACGCAGAAAAACGGCCAGAGGCTTCTGGCCGTGGAACTGCGCGTGGGGCAGAAGGGCGGATTGACCGGAACCTTGCTGCTGCCCTTCGGCATCCTGTTCGAGCCCGGCGTGGCGGCGCAGATCGACGACCAGCAGCCCGTCGGACCGTTGAAGTTCAGGACCTGCCTGCCGAATGGCTGCGTGGCGCTGTTTCCGATCGACCGGGCGCTGACGCAGAGGCTCAAGGCAGGCACCGAGCTCAAGCTCAACGTCACCACGGCGGCCGAGACCCCGCTGAGTTTCCCGGTGTCGCTGAAAGGCCTTGGCGCCGCCCTCGATCGCATGGTCGCGCTCAGCGCACGTTGAGGTGCAAGGCGACGGGGCCTCAAAAGGCCCATTGCAGCGCGAGGCCGACCACGGACAGTCCCATTGTGATTGTCGCGAGCCATCCGAGAAAGCACAGCCAACCCCCAACGGCGAATTCGCCCATGATGTCGGAACGTCCGGTCATCAGCATCATGACGACCATTACGGGAACCGCGCATATGCCGTTGATGACGGCGCTCCAGTAAAGCGCCTTGATGGGATCGATCGGCGTGAGCATGATCCCCATTCCCAGCGCCACGGCGGCGGCCAGGGTCGCATAAAATGCCATCGCTGCCTTCGGCTTGCGCTCCAGTCCCACTGGCCAGCGGCACGCCTCGCCCACGGCGAATGCGGCCGAGCCCGCGAGAACCGGCACCGCGAGAAGGCCGGTGCCGATAATCCCCATTGCAAAGATCACAAAGGCGAATTTGCCCGCGACCGGCTCCAGGGCCTTGGCCGCATCAGAGGAAGAATTGATGTCGGTCACCCCGGCCTTGTGCAGGGTGGCAGCCGTTGTGACGATGATCGCGATGGCTATCAGGTTCGAAAAAGCCATGCCCACCAGGGTGTCGGCGCGAATGCGCTGGAAGGCACCCGGCGCTTGCCACGGTGCCCGCTTCAGCGGCTTGGCCTTGGGGTCGATCGTCTCCTCTTCGACCTCTTGCGACGCTTGCCAGAAGAACAGGTAGGGAGAAATCGTGGTGCCGAGTATGGCCAGAAATGTCGTGAAGAAGGCCCGGCTCCATTCCATGTGCGGAAGAACGACCCCCTTGAGGGCCTCGCCCCATGGGATATCAGCCAGAAACGCAGCCACCACGTAGGCAAAAAGGCTCAGCGTTGTCCATTTCAGGACCGTGACGTACCGGCCGTAGTCGAGAAAGACGATCGCCAAAACACAAGCCAGGCCGAACGCAACGACGTAAAGCGAGCTTGGGCCGCCCACCAGCAATCGCAAAGCATCAGCCATCGCGCTCAGGTCCGCCCCGATGTTGATCACGTTGGCGGCGAACAAAAGCAAGGCTACAAAATATATCAGGGGAGACGGGTAGTGTCGGGCCAGATTGCCGGAAATACCTCGACCCGTCGTGCGGCCTATCCGTGCTGCTATCTCCTGGATCGCGACCATGAGCGGAAGAGTGAACACCATGGTCCAACCGACGTTGAAGCCCAGCTGGGCGCCCGCTTGGCTGTACGTGCCGATGCCCGAAGGGTCATCGTCCGAAGCGCCTGTGATGAAACCAGGTCCGATTATGTGCAGGAATCGCTGGAAGGGCCCTTTTGCCCGAATATTGCTCTGTTTTTCAGAGACTTCGGCGCTTATGTCCCTCATGGAGGTGCTCCAAGAACGCGGTCCCTTCGATATCCGCTTGAAGCAGAATTCAGCGCTCGCCGTTCGGTTCCTTTAGCTATCGCTGTAACATCATTGGTGCTTGCTTTGCCGGAAACATGATATTTCTCGCGCGGGTCGGTTTCCGCGACAGGTGAGGGCCATCATCAAACCGATCGGCAAAGAACCCATCCCATAAGAATTTCGCTGAAGACCGGTTCACTCGGAACATATCAGCGAGCGACTGGTTTGGTGGAGGCAGCACACACAACCATGGGAGATCCTCCATGATTACCAAACTTCTCTCCGCCACGGTGCTTGCGGTCGCTCTGGCCACGTCAGCCATGGCACAGTCGAACGGCACCGGATCCAACAGCGGTTCAGGCTCGATGTCCGGCACCACCAATGGCGCAAATGGGACTGGGACCGGCACCGGCTCTGGTGCAGGGGTAACGCCCACCGATCCGAACGCTACTAATTCGACAAAATCGTCGAGCGGCATGACCGACCGCTGCAAGGATGCCGCGGGCAACGACATCGACAACAACACCGCCTCCGGCGCGACAACGTCGAACATGCAGAACTGCAACACATGAGCCGGTGGCTAGGAGCACCGCCCGAAGTCGCTCTTCTCTCCGGGGCGACCAATCGGGCGGCGTTCTCGTTGCAACGCCGCAGGCGCAGATGAGCCGACAGGCCGTCAAGCAGGCGCCATCGGCCCTGCCGTGGGCGGCAGGCGCTTCGGCGGCTACCCTTATTGCGTTGTCGGTCTGCGCGATCGGCTTGATGCGCAGCAGCAATCTGCGAGAAACCACCATCCTGCAGGCGGTTGGTGGAGATCCTGACCGCGCCGTCCCGGCAATGATCCGCAATGGCTGTGGCGGATGCCACGAAATTCCGGGAGTCCCTGGTGCCCGTGGCACCGTCGGTCCGTCCCTGCGAGGCGTCGCCGAGAGAGAATATGTCGGGGCGTCGCGAACGTCCCCAGACGCGATGATGCGTTGGATCAGCAAGGCGCGCGACGTCGATCCCAAGACGGCCATGCCCAACACAAATCTGTCGCCCCAGGAGGCGCGCGACATCACCGCCTATCTTTATGCACGAACATGAGACGCGCTGAGGGCAGTGCTGGGCGCAGTCGTTTTGCCAGCAGAAACAGTAGACCAAGGAGCAATCCGGCGCCTCCAACCGCCAGCGCCTGTCCCGCCAGAACCAGGACTGTCTGCGCCGTTGACGTGCCGGCCCGCATCTGACGCACGTCGGCCGCCGTAACGCTCGCATCCGGATTTCCGAATTGCGCGGTCACATAATTTGCAAGTATCGCCACCTGGGCGTCGTCCAACCAGCCGGCGAAGGCCGCCATTGATTTGCGTTCCGCCACGTCACCAGCCTTGACGCCTTCAAGGATCGTCATCACGACATTGTCAGGCACGGCCGCGCCGGGGGAGGTGTTGTGGGTCAGTGATGGGGCGGAGCCGTCCGCTGATCCGCCTCCATTTGCTCCATGACACCCCGAACAGAGCGACCGATAGAGATCGCCGCCGGCCGCGGTTCCGCTACCTTGCGCCTTGCTTCCAGCATTGTCCGCGATCGTGGGCACATTGCCCCATGAAAAACGCGGCTGCCTTTCGTCCCCGGGTCGTGCGGGCACATCCCTGAGATAGGCGACCATGGCACGGATGTCGTCGTCCGACAGATGTTGCAGGCTGTTCATGACCGTTTCCGCCATCGGGCCGCTAGCATATGCCTTTCCGGGCACGGCGCCGGTCTTGAGAAACCGAAACAGCTCTTCATCGCTCCAGCCGCCGACGCCTGCGATCTTGTCACTGGTGATGTTGAAGGCTTGCCAGATGCCGGCGCTGCCGCCGGCAAGCTTGCGATTGTCATCCATGCCGAATGTCGTATTTCGCGGCGTGTGACAGGCACCGCAGTGACCGAGCACTTCGACAAGATAGGCCCCTCTGTTCCATGCGGCGGTTCGGCTCCGATCCGGCATGAAACCGCCGCTGTGCAAGTTCGCGAGCTTCCACAGCGCCAGAGTCCATCGCTGGTTGAACGGAAAAGGCAGGATGTTTGCTGGGCGCGGCTGGGAGATCGGCGGCTGCGCCAGCAGATACGACCGGATCGCGAGCACGTCCTCGCGGCTCATCGCTGCGAAGCTGTCATAGGGCATGGCGGGATAAAGGTCGGCCCCGTCACGCCTGACGCCTTGCTGGACGGCTCGTATGAACTCGTCCGCGGAATAGCGCCCGATCCCCGTATCGAGGTCCGGTGTGATGTTGGTGGAAAAGACGTCGCCAAACGGCGTTGGGACGCGATAGCCTCCGGCGAATGAGCGGCTGGGATTGGACGTGTGGCAGCCGATGCAGTCGGCCGCCCGGGTAAGATATTCACCCTTCTGGATTTCGCTCGCCTGCAGGTGCGTGCAAAACGCCAACGATGCCAAAACGGACGCGATCGCATAAGAGATGGCGGCCGGGACTGGAGCGCTCACCGCATGCCGAAGCGCACGGCGGCGCACGGCCAATAGCCCGCTTCGTGGCGCCATCACAGTTCGCACCCGCTGAAGGTCAGCCCTGCCAACATTTGTGTCAGCATCACGAGCGTGAACAGCGCTCCAATGCCGACCGAAGTCCTGGCCAGAAACATGCGAGTGCGCGCTTTAAGGGGCGGGCTCGTGCCATGGCCTCGGTCATGAATCGCGCGCCACGACAGCAGCGCGCCTGCCGTGGCGGCGGCGGCACCTATCAACGAGAACAAGGCAGTGGGCCAAAAGCTGGCGTGGCATTGCCAGAACGCGGTTGAATAATCGAGCTGCAGCGTTATGGCCCACGCGGCTGGTCCACTGACCAGGCCTGCCCAGGAAACGCCGGTGCGGATCGCCTGCATCTCACATCCTCGGGACCCAGTAGATGATAAGATAGAGCACGACCCATGAGACGACCACGAAGTCCCAATAGAAGGCGTTGTCCGAGACGTCGCTGAAGCGTCGGCCGGCCTTGCCTTTTGGCGTGAACATGAGAACCGCAAGGACGATCGTGTCCCCGACATCGGTAAGAAGATGCGTTGTGTGCAGTCCGAGCAGGAACCAGACGATCGAGCCGTAGGCGTTCTGATCCCAGGAAATCCGCAGCGCCGGAAATTCCCAAACACGAACGATCAGCGGAAGAATTCCGGCGATCGACATGATGATCATGCCAAGGCGAACTTTCGCGAGGTCCTGACGGCGCGCCCAAAGTTCGAGCAGATGGTTGGGCACGATGCTCGCCAGCAGAATAACCAATACTGTCGTGCCTGGCAGCAGATCTGGTGCTGGCGCCCCGATCGGCCAATGCGGGGCCAGCACAGCCAGATAGAAATAGGTACCGATCGCCAAGGCGAAACCCGTCGCCTCAAGGGCGATGAAGGCAAGGGTTCCCCACCACATCGGGCTTGCCGCCCCGAAATCATATGTGGGCAGGTGGCTGACATCGGCGACAGGGCGCTGCCTCATTCCTCGTCCTCCGGTTCGCCTTTCGGCCAGAACCAACAGATGAAGCCAATCGAGACCGGTATAGCGCCCCAGACCACCGCCCATGGCGTGAATATCGAGCCGAGAAATGCGCCGCCAACCGCGATGGCCGAGAGCAGCGGCCAAATCGAATTGTCGGCCGATGGCACCCTCAGTTGCGGCACCGCGTCGGCGACCGTGCCGGCGAGCACCTCGCGGGCATCGACGCGCAGGCCTTCGACGACGAGGAGCATGTCGGGTTCGGCCCAGAGCGGTTCGCGGTGGTTTACCACCGGCAGCCGCGAAAAATCGTAGGAGGGCGGCGGCGAAGCCGTCGCCCATTCGAGCGTGCTCGCCTGCCAGGGATTGTCTCCGGCGATGCGGCCGTTGCGAAGGCTGAGCAGGATGTTCAGGAAGAAGAGCGCAAAACCGGCGAACACCACCAGCGACGAGAGGCTGATGAAGAGGTTCATCTCGCCCCAGCCGCTCGCCGGCGGATAGGTGTAAACACGGCGCGGCATGCCTTGCAGACCCAGAATGTGCATGGGGAAGAAGGTGAGATTGAAGCCGAGAAAGACCAGCCAGAAGTTCCAGCGGCCAAGCCTCTCAGACAGCATGCGGCCGGTGATCTTGGGAAACCAGTAATAGACGGCGCCGAGCAGGGGAAAGACGGCCCCGCCGACCAGCACGTAATGGAAATGGGCAACCACGAAATAGGTGTCGTGCACCTGCAGGTCGAGCGGTACCGAGGCGACCATGACCCCGGTCAGTCCGCCGATCACGAAGGTGAAGATGAAGCCAAGCACGAAAAGCATGGGCGTGGCGAAGCTCGGCCGGCCGCCCCAGATCGTCGCAATCCAGCAGAAGATCTGAATGCCGCTCGGAATGGCGATCATCATCGAGGAAGCGGTGAAGAAGCTCTCGCCGAGCTGAGGCAGACCGGTGGCGAACATGTGGTGCACCCACAGGCCAAAGGAGAGGAAGCCGATCGCGACCAGCGACAGCACGATCCCGAGATAGCCGAAGACCGGGCGCCGGGCGAAGGTCGGCAGGATCGCGGAGACAAAGCCGGTCGCCGGAATGAAGATAATGTAGACCTCGGGATGACCGAAGAACCAGAACAGATGCTGCCACAGCAGTGCATCTCCCCCCGCGGCAGGATCGAAAAATTTCGTGCCGACCAACCGGTCGAGGATCAGCATCGTGCTCGATACCATCACCGCGGGCATGGCGAACAGTATGACGAAAGCGGTGACGAGGACCGACCAGACATAGAGCGGGATGCGGTCGAGCGACATGCCCGGCGCGCGTTGTTTGAACACTGTCGCAATGATCTCGACAGCGACCGCGAGTGCGGACACTTCCGTATAAGTCACCATCTGCGCCCAGAAATCGGGGCGCTTGCCGATGCCGTATTCAGGTCCGGCGAGTGGAACATAAGAGAACCAGCCGGCGTCGGCGCCAGTTTCGAAGGCAAAGGCGATCCAGATCATCAGCCCGCCAAAAAGATAGACCCAGTAGCTGAAGGCATTGAGGCGCGGGAAGGCGACATTGCGGGTGCCGATCATCAGCGGCACCAGGTAGATGGCGAACGCCTCCATCACCGGCACGGCGAACAGAAACATCATCGTTGTGCCATGCATGGTGAACAGCTGGTTGTAGAGATCGGGACCGATGTAGCCGGCTTCGGGCCGGGCAAGCTGGAACCGCATCGCCAGCGCGGACAGACCTGCAAGGATGAGGAACAGGAAAGCCGTCACGATATAGCGCCGGCCGATCAGCTTGTGATCGACAGTGACCAGCCAGCCATAAAGGCCTTTCGGCGTTCGCCAGGCATGCGCCAGAAAGGCGCGCAGCCTCGCCTCATCGAGGCCGGTGTCCCGCACGCCTTTCAGCACCTCCTGTTCATGCTTGGCTGACGTTCCCGCAACGCCGCTCATTCGAGGCTTCCAAGATAGGTGACGACGGCATTGAGATCGTCGGCGCTGAGGGCAATGCGCGGCATCTTGGCGCCGGGCTTCATGGACTGCGGATCGGCTATCCAGGCAGCAAGCGCCCCTGGGGTCATGGCCAACGTATCAGCAGCCAGTGCGCGTCGGCTTGCGAGATGGGTAAGATCAGGTCCAAGCGTTCCCCCGGCCGGTGTGCCTCTTATCGTGTGGCAGAGTGCGCAGCCGGTGGAAAGAAAAGCCCGCTGACCGCGGCGTTCTTCGTCGCCGGCCGGTGCGGGCGTCGCGGCCTCTTGCTTGGATCGCCATGCATCGAAAGCTTCGCGGCTTTCCGCAACGACGGTGATGGCCATATGGGCGTGCTGATAGCCGCAGAACTCGGCGCACTGGCCGCGATAGGTTCCGGGTTTGTCCGCAATAAGCGTGAGCTCGCTTGGCCGGCCCGGGATGAGATCCCTTTTGCCGGCGAGGCTTGGCACCCAGAAGCTATGAATGACATCGAGCGAATCGAGCTCGACCTTGACCGGGTCGCCAACGGGAATATGGATCTCGTTTGCCGTGACGATCGCTTGCGACGGTTCATTCCCGAAGTAACGGACCTCCCACCACCATTGATGCCCGGTGACCCGGACGGTGAGCGTTTCCGTTCCGCTCAGCGAAGCAATGGATTTGCCCGCGAAAAAGCTCATCGTCGTCAGTATGACGAGCACGAGAACGGTCAAAGCGATGGCGCTTGCGACAAGGCGCGTAAACCGACGTTCCTGCCGGACATCGATCTCAAGTGGCAAATGCGTTGTCTCGGTCAGACGGCGACGCAGAAGCGCTGCCGCCAAGACCAGCATGACAAGCAGCCATGTGCCCGTCGCAACCGCGCTGAAGGACCAGATCAGGTCAAGGATCCTTCGGGCATTCGCACCGTGTGGATGAAGCGCGGACTGCCAGTCGCTGCATCCGGTCAGGACCAGCATTGGCGCTGTGCTGGCCCACTGTTTTGGCCATGTGCAGGTGAGCGGCATCAGCGGTCGTTTCCGCGTACGAGGGCGGGCCACCGGACTCACGCACCTTGCCATGAAGGATCCACCATCGTTGCCAAGGCCATAACGCGGTTGGTTGCAAAAGGATGCTTGGCAACGCTACCGTCCCTGGAAAGAGCGCGAACTCAGGGAATACTTTGTCGAACCAAGGCGAGGGGCGGCCGTTCTTCAGCATACGGCGGAAGCGCGGCTCTAGATGATGGGCAGGTGGGAAGCGTGCCGCCGCCCGCTTGTTCCAATCCAGAAAGCGGCCAGGAGCAGTGCGGCTCCGCCATAGATCAGGCCGGCCGGAATCCACATCAACAGGCCCGCCAATTGCTGATCCTCGAGTGGGCTGAGGCCCCACAGTTTCGAGCCGATGGCATTTTCCGGGTACCACAGCCTGCGCGAAACGACAAACAACGCCCCGAGCAAGCCGGTGTGCAGCGAGGTGAAGAAAAGATGCATGACCGCACCGCCACAGTCTTGTTCGCGGCCAGGGCGGGGCAGCAGCACCCACCAGAACAGGAGCCCGGTGCCGAGAAAACTCGCATGCTGGGCATAGTGCAGAAAGCCCTGCTGGAGCGCAGCCTCAAACAGCGCTGGAACATGCCATGTCCATATCGCGATTCCGTGCAGGAAAGTCGCGACCACAGGGCGGCTCATGACAGCCCAGATCACCTGAAATATGTTTGTGTGCCCAGCCGCGCCGAGCGTCTGGCGCAGCCGCGCGGGCAGCGCCCACATCATTGCCGCCATCGGTCGGGAAGCGACCAGCAGCGGTGCCGCGATGGCCATCAGCAGTTCGTGCTCGACCATGTGAGCGGCAAACACATGTTCGCCCAATGCGTGGATCGGGCTTACAAGCGCGACCGCCAGTGCGGCCCAGCCGGCGAAAAACAGCAAGGCCTGCCGCGACCGCAAAGGACGTCCGCGTCCGCTCCGACGCCAGAGCCGGCTGGCGCCAGCAATGTACAGCGACACAGCCGCCGCGAGCGGAAATGTAATCGGAAACGCCAGCGTCCAACCGGCTTGCGGGGCGCCGCTGCCATAGCAGATAGAGGTCGAGAAGAGTGCGTCGAAGCTCATCCTCCGCCTCTGGGGCATTGCTCTCCTGGCTGCATTTCGCGACTCCAGAGTATTTCCGGCGAAAACAGGTTCGCCTCCGATGCTCTATATGTTTGTTACGCAATTCCGAACGCAAACCGCTTCGCATTTTCGCGGGAATTGCTCTAGGCATCCATCATCGACTTCGCCGGCTCCCGGGCAATATTTTCTTCGATGCGCTCGTGCCCCGGCGTCTGCGGCAAGGCCTGGCGGAAATTCTTGGCATAGTCGGGCGGCATCCTGGGCGGCATCAACGGCTCATAGGCATCGACCAGCGCTTCGATCACAACCGGACCTTCGGTTGCGAAGGCCTCGTCGAGAATAGTCTCGATCTGATCGGCCCGCTCGATGCGAAAACCGCTTGCACCCATCGCTTCCGCCGCCTTGGCAAAATCGATCGGCTGCAGTTCGCAACCGAATTGCGGATTACCCAGAAACATCATCTGCTCCCAGGCGATCTGATTGAGCATGTTGTTCTTGACGACCAGAATCTTCAGCGGAATCTTGTAGCGCACCGCCGTCGAGAATTCGCCCAGCTGCATGGCGAAACCTCCATCTCCCACGATAGCGGCGACCGGTCGACCGGGAAATGCAATGCCGGCGGCGATGGCATAGGTAAGGCCGCAAGCCATGGATGCCAGCGATCCGGATACGCCAAACGCCTGGCCGCTTCGAAGATCGACATGGCGGGCGGCAAGCTCCGTGTTCTGACCGGAGTCGGTGACCAGCACCGTGTCGTCGGCCAGTCTTTGACCGAACGCCCGAGCAATCGTTTGCGGCTTCAGCGGATGCGCCCGCGCGTCTTCGGATTGCCTCATCATCTGGCGCCATCTCCTCATGGTTTCCTGGGAGTGTTGCAGGAATTCACCGGAAGGCTTTTGGGTCAGACGTTGATTGAGCGCGCGCAGTGTCTCGGCGGCGTCCCCGACAAGGCCGGCCTCGACCGGAAAGCGCAGGCCAATGCGCTGCGCATCGCAGTCGATCTGGACGCCACGGGCCTGCCCGGGCTTGGGGTAGTATTCGATGTAGGGGAAGGTGGAACCGACGATCAGCACCGCGTCGCAGGTCTCCATCGCTTCTTGTGAAGCCAGGGTTCCGAGGATGCCTATCCCGCCGGTCGTGTGAGGATGGTCGTCCGGCAGCACCGCCTTGCCCAGCAAGGCCTTTGCGACAGGTGCCTGCAGCAGATGCGCGGCATGTTCGAGTTCCGCGGCCGCGCCGACGGCGCCGCGTCCGGCCAGGATCGTCACTCGCGAGGCGCGGTTCAGAATGGCGGCTGCTTCGTCAAGCTCGGCGTCCAGCGGCATGGTGTGGCCGGCGAACATTTGCTGCGGCGTGTGCGCCGGGCGGTTGCGTTTGCTGCGCTTTGAGGGATCGCCCTCTTGCTCCTGCACGTCACTGGCAATCGAAAGATGGGCGACGCCCTTACGCGCCAGCGCGGTTCGGCAGGCGAGGCTGGCAACGTTTTCCATATGCGCGGCATCGGAGACATGGGCATTGTAGACGGAGACATCGTCGAACACGCGCGTCAGATCGACATCCTGCTGCGTGAACGTCTCGATCAGATCGTGGAACTGCATGCCCGTGATCGCAAGCACCGGAGCCTGGTCGAGCTTGGCGTCATAAAGGCCGGTCAGAAGATGCGTTCCGCCGGGACCGGACGTTGCCAGGCAGACGCCTAGCTTTCCTGTCCATTTGGCATAGGCGCACGCCATGAAGGCAGCCGACTCTTCGTGCCGGACCTGCACGAAGGCTATCTTGTCCCGCCGGGTGCGCAACGCTTCCATGACGCCGTTTATGCCGTCTCCCGGCAAGCCGAACACCACGTCCACGTCCCACGCGATGAGTGTGTCGACGAGAATTTCTGCTGCATTTGCCATGTCAGGATCGCTCCGGTGATAGGGCCGAACCGGTGAAGCACGGGTTGGTTCCTTCATCACAAGAAATCGTGACATGTCGGAAAGCGGCGGCCGGGCGGCTGTCGGGACCCCAACGTACTCCAGGAACAAAAAGCCTGACCAGTGGTTCGAGCCGCGTCTTGGCGCAGCTTCAAATCCCGCTTTGTCGGCACCTGGTTGGAATGTTTGTCATGACGTTTTGCATGCCCTCGGTAAAGATGCGCTTCCAATGAGCGAGCCACTGGATAGTGCCGGCCAGAGGAAAAGCGAGCGAAAGGAAGGCGGCGTTGTCCGGGCCCTCGGGCTTGGACTGATTACCGGCGCGGCTGACGACGATTGTTCGGCGATCGGTACCTACGCCAGTGCCGGAGCCCGATTTGGGCCCGACCTGCTGTGGACAGCACCGGTTACTCTGCCGATGATGTATCTCGTCGTCTATCTTTCATCCAAACTTGGTCAGGTTTCGGGTCGTGGGCTATTCAAGGTCATATCCGATTTCTATCCGCGTTGGCTGCTATGGTCTGTTCTGACGGGCGTGCTGATTGGCAATACGATCGAGGCAGCCGCCGACCTTGGTGCCATGTCGGCGGCCGTTATGTTGTTCGTTCCGCTGCCTGGTCCACTGATCGTCATTGTCGTCGCGATCGTCATTTTTGCCCTGCAGGTATTTGGATCCTACACCTTGATCCGCGATGTGTTCCGATGGCTGGCGCTGGCGCTGCTTGCCTATGTGGTCTCCGCGCTGCTTGCCAAACCGGATGCGGCTTCGGTCCTTCGCGGCACGCTGCTGCCAAGGATCGAGTTCAGCCGCGAATACCTGTCCATCCTGGTCGCCATCGTCGGGACGACGCTCTCCGCATATCTCTACACCTGGCAGTCGAACCAGGAGGTGGAGGAGGAGATTGCCAAGGGCAGAACGACCCTTGAAGAACGCAAGGGCGCCACCGAGGGCGAACTCCGGCGATCCCGCCGCGATATCCTGATCGGCATGACGTTCTCCAATCTGATCATGTATTTCATCATTCTTTCGACAGGGTCGACGCTCTACAAAGCCGGCCAGACTCAGATCGACACCGCTGCGCAGGCGGCCGAAGCGCTGCGGCCGCTTGCCGGCGATGCGGCGGGAATTCTTTTTGCCGCAGGCGTAATTGGCGTCGGCCTTCTGGCTGTGCCGGTCATGACGGCTGGCGCTGCCTTTGATTTCGCCCAAGCGATGGGATGGAAGAATGGCTTGAATGCCAAACCCCGGCAGGCTCCTAAATTCTACATGGCGATCGGGATAATCACGCTGGTGGCGGTGGGTCTCAATTTCCTCGGCTTCAATCCGATGAAAGCCATGGTCTGGTCGGGCATCGTGCAAGGGTTTTCCACGCCTCCGCTCCTGCTTCTCATTCTCATCATGACCAACAATCGCAAGATCATGGGTGACAAGGTCAACAGCAAAAGCACGAACATCCTGGGTGGCGCGACGACCCTGGCGATTTTTTCGGCGTCGGCGGGTCTGGCGGCAAGCTGGTTCCTGTAATTCGCGGGACGTGAAGTATCTTCAGGCGTGGCGGAACATCGGCGATCAATTGTCGTTGACACGCTTGTGAGAGAGAGGACACCGCCATGTCAAACTTCCAGGCCGCCACTCCGGATCGTCTGCGGCAACTCAGGCTAGAGGCTTCAGCTCATTTCACTCCGATGATGCTGCACGAAGCATTGCTGCGGCTTTCCCACGCCTGTGGAGGTGAAAGCCTTGAGCGGTTCGAGAAGGCCATGGTCGCCCAGATCGAAGCGACGAAGGACGACCGGGCCGATTTCGAAACGATCAAGGAATTCGCGATCGAGCAGCTTTATGCCGTGATCCGGGAAGCGAACGATTCGCCCAAGAAGAAACAGTCGCTGGAAAAGACAGAAACCCGCAGGACGCCCGGCCGCTCCGAAGAACCGCAGACGCTCGAGGATCAACTGCAGGCCGGGTTGGAGGATTCTTTTCCCGCGAGCGACCCGCCAGCGGTCGTGTCCACAGCCATTCCAGGCGGAGCAAAGAAGCTGGTCGGGACCGACGAGGTGCTGAAAAAGCAGCGAGAAGAGGCGGCCAGGAAGGCCAGCCAACAACCATAGCGCCAAGGCCTGGCTGCAAACCAGGCCCGCAGTCAAGAGCTGGCATCGCTGTCCTATCAAAGCTTGACGGCTGTCTCCCGCGCCCACAGGCGCAGTTTGCGACAGGTCTGCACGAATGTCTTCACGGAAGCTGCGGTATCAAGCCCTATCAGCCCCTCATCGGCATCGGGAGCGACGCCCGCCCTGGCCAGGAGAGGCCCGGCTCCCGGTGTGAAGCCGATGAACTTGCAATGAGCGAAGGCATCGGACACGAAGTCCTTCGCGGCCGCCTCATTGAGCAGCATCTCGGCGCCTTCCTCGGAGAGGAGCAGCACCACCGCGTCGAACAAGACCGATGGACCGCCGTCGATCATGTGCCTGGCCTCGATGTTGGTGCCGTCAGCCGCCTCGACGCCGCCAACCTTGGGCGCAACCACCTCCATTACCGCGCCTTCCGCTTCGATGGCGGAACGCAGTTCTTCGAACAGTGCGATGTCGGCTCCATTGCTAAGCAAGGCGCCGACTTTGCGGCCTTTGAAACTGTCGGGCCCGTTTTCGATGATGCTGAGCGCCGGCGACGGCGGCAAGTCGTTGCGCGTCGGAACCGCTGTCTCGGCGGGTTCGGGCATATCGCGAATGCCGAGCTTACCGGCGACGGTAGTCGCCAGGGTTTCGTCGATGTTCAGCAAATGCGAGACCATGCGTTCGCGGATCGCCGGTGCCTGGACCTTGCTTAATTCAAACGTCAGCGCCATGGCGATGTGACGCTGCTCCGGCGGGGTCTGGCTGTTGAAAAATTGCCGGGCCTGGCTGTAGTGATCGGCGAAGCTTTCCGCGCGCAGGCGTATTTTCTGGCCTTCCTCGGCATTGCCGAAGGAACGGAAGCCGCGTTGCGGATCCTCGCGCGGTCCCAATCCCCATGAATTCGGCTCGTAGTTGGCGCGTCCCACTGGATTCCGCATGGCCATGTGACCGTCCTGTTGAAAATGGGCGAATGGGCACTTCGGGGCATTGATCGGGAGATGGGTAAAGTTCGGGCTGCCCAGCCGTTTCAATTGGGTGTCGAGATAGGAGAAGTTGCGGCCCTGCAGAAGCGGATCGTTGGAGAAGTCGATCCCGGGCGGCACATTCTGCGTCATGAATGCGACCTGCTCGGTCTCGGCGAAGAAATTGTCCGGCATCCTGTCCAGCACAAGCCGCCCGACCGGGATTGGCTCGAGTATCTCTTCAGGAATGATCTTTGTCGCGTCCAGGATGTCGAAGTCGAAGTTGTCGGCAAACGCCTGATCGAACAATTGCACCGTCAACTCCCATTCCGGGAAATTGCCGGACTGGATGGCTTCCCACAGATCGCGACGGTGAAAGTCGGGGTCGGCGCCATCGATCTTGACCGCCTCGTTCCAAACCACTGATTGCATGCCGAGCTTAGGCTTCCAGATGAATTTGACGAAGGTGGATTCGTCTTTCGCGTTGACGAGGCGGAACGTGTGCACGCCAAAGCCCTGCATGAAGCGGAAGGAGCGCGGGATCGCGCGATCTGACATGATCCACATCACCATGTGCATCGATTCCGGCATCAGGCTGATGAAGTCCCAGAAATTATCGTGCGCGGTCTGGGCTTGAGGGAAGGCCCGGTCCGGCTCCTGCTTGGCGGCATGGATCAGATCGGGAAACTTGATCGCGTCCTGGATGAAGAAGACCGGAATATTGTTGCCGACCAGATCCCAATTGCCTTCCCTGGTGTAGAGCTTGACCGCAAAGCCGCGCACGTCCCGGGCGAGATCGAACGAGCCCTTGTTGCCGGCAACCGTCGAGAACCGCACAAAAGCCGGCGTCTTTTCGCCGGCTCTCTGGAAAATGTCGGCACGTGTGTATTGGGCCAGTGACCCGTAGGTCTCGAAGTAGCCATGCGCGCCGTAGCCGCGGGCATGGACGACCCTTTCCGGGATGCGTTCGTGGTCGAAGTGAAAAATCTTCTCGCGAAAATGAGAGTCCTCGATCAGCGATGGTCCGCGTTCGCCGATCCGCAATGTGTTTTGATCATCGGAGACGGGTGTTCCGAGCGCTGTGGTCAGAGTGGGCGTCTCACCTCCGGCGATCTGGTGCAATTCCCCGCCGTTTCCACGCGCGCTATCCGGTTCCAGTCCACTTGCCGATTGGCGAGCGGAGCGACGGGCGGATTTGGCCATGAAAGATCCTCGATTTGATGCCGGAAGATTAAAGTATTCAGGGCGTCAAACTGCCGGTGTGCGGCTTTGTTCCCAAAAAGAACGGGTGCGCTGCGGATCCATCATCGAAGGAGGCGTCATCGTTGCGGCCTGCCGAATTTCTGAAGAGTTGTCCTCGGTGCGAGGAACGAACCAAACTTCCATGCATTTAGCAGGGGCTGCATTCGTACACTCTTTCTTCTGGGAGCTGGACCATTGTCATCCGGAGGCTACATTTCGGCCGACCAGGAAACCAATGAAGTTTCCATCGTTGACCTCATACCCGCCCTCCGGGCTTTCGCGCGTACCTTCTGTCGCGTCCCCGACGATGCCGACGATCTGGTGCAGGAGACGCTGACCAAGGGGCTCGCCAACATCGACAAGTTCGAACCCGGCACACGCATGAAATCGTGGCTCTTCACCATCATGCGCAACACTTACTATACCCGGATCAAGATTGCTGCCCGGGAAGCGCCAGGCCTGCTCGACTGTGCATCTTCAAGGCCGATTTCGGAAGCGACCCAGGAATGGAGCGTTCAGAGCAAGGAAGTTCACGGCGCCATTCAAAGGCTACCTGAACACCAACGCGAGGTTCTGATGCTGATCGGCGTTCTGGGAGTAAGCTATGAGGAAACGGCCGAGATATGCGGCTGCGCGGTAGGGACGGTCAAAAGTCGGCTGAATCGTGCCCGCGCCAATATTCTCGAGTTGCTTGGGGAGAGTTCACTGCAGACATTGATGGAGAGACGAAATCATCTATCGGATGGTCAACTCGGTATCGAGGGTGACAGCCGCAGATAGTCAGTTCTTCACGTCACGTCGACGCTTCTCGATCAGCGCGTTTTGCAACTCCATCGCCAGCCTGGTCAGCCGGTCTGGAATTTTTTCCTGCTCTATGGCGTCGAGGAGAGAAGTGATCTCCTGGTCCATAGCCAGACCGAATTGCGGGTCCACCGTATCATCCCTCGAACGAGACATCCAAATTCTCTTGATAATAGCAGTCCCTTGACCTTAGTGTGGTGACAAATGCTCGAGATTACAAGGCGATATCCACCGCCGGCATGATTACCGGCGGCCCTTGCACAGGTTTATTTCCTTAATCTTACATCGCCGCGGGCCAAGAATGCGGTGTGACGCCGTTCAATCCTTCGGCAACTGGTTCGCGGCATGGTCCTGATATTGGTCGGACTTGATGCGATTGCCATCCAGTCCGCGCTCCTCGCTGTGCTGTTTCTTGTCGCGATTGGACAGAACCGCGTTTTCTCCGACCTTGTCCTTGGGCAGGTCGGTCATCGCGCCGGCGCCGGTACCCTTGCCCTGGGTGCCGCGGCCGAAATGTTTTTTGTCGCCGGATGCCATGATTTCCTCCTTCGGATCGGTGACGCTCTTCAGCGCCTCTTGTTCGACGTCCGAACTGGCGGCGCGCGGTAATGTTCCGCCGCACGAGCAAGCAGGAAGGCGTCGCCATCCCACGACCGAAACGGCTTCTCGCCATTGATGACGACCCGCAATTGGTGAGCTTCCGCCAGACGGCCGATATCGGTGCGGTCCAAAAAAAGCGATCCGCGATAGGAATAGTTCAGCAGGGCCAGCCAGCCCGGCCGTTTCAGAATGCGTGCGATCTCATCGAAATGCCGCTCGGCCATGCCGGCCAGAACCAGATAAGGAAAGCTGTCGACCGCCAGCACGCAATCGAAACTGCTGTCGTCGAATTCGGTCAGATCAAGACCGCAGGTTTGACGCAACTCGACATTGCCCAACGCGGCGCATCGGTCGGAGGCAATGGAGATCATCCGCGAGGATATATCGATGCCCACCATCCGGTTGAATGATTTGGCAAGCGCACGCTCGAAACGGCCGATGCCACAACCAATGTCCAGAATGTCCCGGCCGGTTCCGGTGAAGTCCTGCTCCTTGAGCCATGCAGCGACTTCCTCGGTCGTGGCCGACAGCCTTTCCTCATCACCGAGCGATGCGAGCTGGACACTCGCTGTTTGCGAAATCGCTGCCGCCGCATCGAAGCTCAACGCCAGCCGCCTGACGACAGCGGCATCGGTCTCGTCGTCGTCGCGTGCGTGCCGAACGGCCGCTCCCGTCGCTCGCAAGGTCGCAAAGGCGCCGGGTTTGCGGCGAAGCAGCCCGGCTACCTCTTGCAGCCGTTCCTTTTCTTGCGAATTCGAGGGAACGACCTCCAGCACGATCTCCGCCAATTCCGCCACCCTGATCTCCACCCGCAGGTGAAGCGCCAGCCTGGCGACGACGGCTTCGGCGCAAACACCATCGGCCATGCAGCCTTTTACGACCGATCTAATCGCCATCCGGCGCTGGGCGGATTTTGACCCGGCTGCACTCATGCTATCAGCTCCGCGTCCAGATCCTGCGCATCGTCCACCTGTCGATGGCGCCCCAGCCGTATTTGTAGGCCTCCTGACCACGCAGGAAATCGAACTCGCGGGCACCCTCGCGGATCGACTCCGCGATCGCGTGGCCGATCAGGATCGCACCTGGACTCTCCTCGGCATAGGCAGGGTCGAAGCCGCCGAGATAGGCATAGGCGCGACCGCGATGGTGGAAGCCGTAATAGGCGCCGACGGTCTTGCCATCAATTGCCAACAGCCAGCATCGGACTAGGCCGCGAGCGTCGAGCAAGGGTACTGCGCGCCTGTGGAATTGCTCCACGGCGACATCGGCCAACACGCCACCTCCGTGTCCGGCCCAGCGCGCGTGGTGCAGGCGGATCAACTGGTCGAGGAAACTTTGGGCATCGCCTCGTGCCGACGACAACGCGGTCCGGCCGCGTCTGGACGCCGCTTGGTGCGCCCGTCGTAACTGCCGCCTGCGTCGGGAGGGCACGCAGCCCGCAAGGGTTTCGTCGCCGGCGATGGCGAGCACGGGGCAAGCGCCATGTGCGGCTGGCCGCCCCGCCTTCAGATCGGGGTGTGTAACCGCAAGACCGGCACCGCCTTCCGGCAAATCCGACAGAATCCATTGCGACCAGCCGACCGAGAGGATCTTTTCGGCAATGATCGCGACGACCTGAGCCTCGGTGCCGGGGACACACAGGATGTCCAGATAGTCGCTGAGCGAGATGCCGACCGGAAGAAGTTTCGACCCAGCGGTTCCGTGCTCGAGATAGAGCGGCGCCAGCCCAATCAGATCGCCTCCGCGCCAGACCGCGACCGTCGCCAGGTCGCCGGGCGCGAATGTGCGCCACCATGGCACCAGCCAGGCGGGAGATTGAAACGGCGTCGCCGAGGAACTCTGCTCCCACAATCTCCACCAATGCGGCGCAAGGGTATCGAATCGCGCCGGATCATCGATGATCTCGCTGCGCAACACAGGCTTGCTCACGGTGTGACGGCGAGGCGCCCGGCATCGGTGCCGAGTCGTGCCAGCGCTTGATAGGCGTCCATGTAAGACGAGATCATTCGTTCCAGCGAAAACCGCCGCCGCGCCTCGGCCCGGCATGTCTCGGGGTCGAGGCTGGACGCCGCAATGATGGCTTGCGCCATCTCGTCGATCGTATTGACGAGAAAGCCTGTCCTGCCATGCTCGATGACATCGGGAAGCGCACCATTCGGAAAGGCGACCACCGGTGTGCCGCAGGCCAGCGCCTCCATGGCGACAAGTGAGCTGGTCTCGGCGGCAAGGCTCGGGATGACCAGACAGCGCGCTGCGTTGAGAAAGCGCCGCTTGGCGGTGAAACCGAGCGGACCAAGGAAGCGGCGGCGGCCATCGAGGCGAGGTTGGACCTCGTCGCGAAAGTAGCGCGCGTGCGTTTCATAGGGATAGACCTTGCCGCCGACAACCAGCGGCACACCTGCTTGCTTGGCTGCGTCCAGCGCCAGGTGGATGCCCTTTTCCGGGCAGATCCGGCTGAGAACCAGTGCAAAGTCGCGCTTCGCTTGCGGCAGGCTGAGCGCCTCTATGTCGACGCCGTTCGGAATCGGCGCCGCCAGTCTGGCGCCTGATGGCGCGGTTTTCTGCTGGGCGGCCGAGACCGCATGAAGCCACAGGTCGTCGCGCGTCGGGCGCAGTGCCTCGGCCGGATACCAATCCAGCGGCAGGTGAAGCGTCACCAAGGTCGGGCCACCGTCTGGTAGATAGGCATCGAAATCGATGCCGTGTAGATGAACCACATCGATCGGCCAGCTGGCGCGGGCAGCGGCGATCGCGTCGCGATGAGCCTGCTGCGCGCGGCTCTTGGCCGCCTCGTCGAGCACGCCGCTTTCCGCCGGTGTCTCCACAAGCGTGCCGCTCGCGCTGGAGCCCCGGCAGCCGACGACGATCGACCGGTGACCCGTGCGAACCAGTGCCCGATCGAGCATCGACAGGACCTGTTCGGCACCCCCGACCGCATCCGGTCCGACAGGCGCGAGGGGATAGGCGACATTGAGGACGGTGAGCGTCATGGCCGGCCGAGCCACGGTGCCAGAGGCAGTGAATTGGTGGACCCGTGAGCTTCTACTTCGGTCGATGCAGTCAATGATCGCGGACCGGGTCGCATGAGAGCCTCACGCAGCCGAGGCCCGCTGCGTCGGGCGCGAGGCGGATATCATGACGGGCGCGTAGCGGCGGACCATCGTTGCACAGAACTCGGCGAATTCCTCGGGCACCAATGGAGGGCTGGTGTGGTGAGGCATCATTCCACGATGTTCAGGCGTGAAGCAGAAGGTGGCCGTGACGTCGAAATCCGCAAGTGCCTCCATCTGTCGATCGAACCAGTCCAACGCATTCGGCCTGAAGCTGTCGGCCCAGGAAAGCCCCGTGCGCATGTTGGTGACGCCGAGCCGCTTCATCCAGGCGACGGCGTCGTCCAGTCGCGGGTCCTCGAAATGAAACCACTGCACCAGCCCCATTGCGGGTGTGTAGCGCAGGAATTCCTCCAGCGCCGGCTTCGGCGTGCCGTCCTGGCGCAGCAGCCCCATGTGGAAATGACGATAGTAGGAGGATCCCTCCGCTTCGCGATGCCGCGTCGTTGCTTCCCATTCACGCGGAAGGTCGTAGAGGCTGTACCACTGGATACGTGGTGCGTTGCCGAGCAGCAATTCGGCGGTGCGCTTCAGTCCCCAGACCTGTATTTCCTCGGCCCCGAAGGTCGATACGCCGACCTCGCTGACCCAGATGGGGAGATCGGTGACGTTCGCGATCTCGCCGATCTTCTGCGGCCATTCCTGAATTTGCCACAGGTTCCAGTCGAGAGGAAAGCCGTGCACCGCGACGGCATCGACATGGTCCAGCACGCCGTATTCCTTCATGCGGGTGATAAAGCCGGGGTCTATCGGCGAGATGCCGCCAAGCACTTTTGTCAGAGCCGGGTTCTCGGACGCGATCGCGTCCGCCGACAGGACCGCCATCCTGGCAAAGCGGCTCCAATCGGGGTCAAGCTCGGGGTCCCAATGCGATTTGTTGTTGGGCTCGTTCCAGATCATCGCGGCTTCAATCATGGAGCTTTCCTTTCGACGGGTAAATCGCACCGCCGCCGGCCGGCGCGCCGGCAGCGCGGCAGAAATAGACCTCCTGCTCGGGATGTAGAACGATCTCGAAACCGGCGCTGCGCAGCATCGCTTCGGTGCAGGCCCGGTTCGGTATCCACCAGTTGGTCGGATCGTCGGCATAGCGGTGTTCGATGAAATGCAGCTTGGGAAATTCCGGCCGGTCGAACAAATCATGCGTCCAGAAATGATAGTTCTCTTCCAGCTCGGGCAGCTCCTTGCTGCCTCGTTGCATCGACTGGAAGATCATCAGATCGCCGGCGACGTGCTCACGGATCAGGTCGAGGGCGAGCAAGGGGTGGCGCAGATGGTAAAGCACTCCCATGAACAGCACGACGTCGAATGTCTCGCGCAGGGCACCGACGTCGTAGACCGACAGTTTCTGGAATTCGATCTCGCAGTCCGCGATCTCGGCGGCAAAGCGGGCCTGCGCCAGATAGGCCTCGTCGAAATCGATGCCGAGGACGTGGGCGGCGCCTCGCCGTTTCATCTCGATTGAGTAGAAGCCGGCGTTGCAGCCAATATCCAGCACGGTCTTGCCGGCCAGATCGGCGGGTATGGCGTCGGCGAATTTGCGCCATTTGATCAGCGGGTAATTGCCGAGAAAATGGTCGGGCGCGGTTTCGACGCCGGCCAGTTCCATGTTGTGGAACCACGGGCCGAGCGCGTCGATGCGCCGGCGGATTTCGGCATGGGAATGCAACATGTTCAGGCTCCTTCGCCCGGAACGACGGGTACATGCGAATGCGTGCCGGGCATGATCGTTGCGGACTGTTGATGAGCTGACGGGACGCCGTTTTCAAGCAACCGCAGGGCTGTGCGATAGCCGTTGAAAGTGCCGACATCGACATAAGCGGAGCCGGCTTTGATCCCGTAGGCTACACCCCCGGCCGCAAGGTAGGCGTTGATCAATGTACCGATATATTCGTCACGACCATCCCGCTCGCGCCAGAGTGCCGCAAGCCGATGCAGGATCTGGCCGGGCATCTTGAACGCGCCCCAAACCCAGTTCGTGGAGGCATCCTGTCGCTTGACCTGGATTTCGATCACGCGCTCGTCGTCCTCGGTACAGACGGCGTCGAAGAATTCCGGGCTGTCCACCGGGAAGAGCAGAAATGAAAGCTGATCGTCGGGCAAATGACAGAATCCGTCCTCGGGAAACCAGATCGTATCTGGAAGGCCGACCAGGACGACCTCGTCGGGCGCCACGAGGGGCGCTGCCCGGAAAATCGCATCGCAGAGACCGATGGGGTTGGGCTGCACCACAAAGAGCGCCGCCGCGTCGCCGTAGCCGGCTGCGTAGTATTCGAGAATGTCGGATTTGCCCGATCCGATGATGAAGCAGATCTTGTCGACGCCGGCCTGGACCATGCGCCGCACCAGATACTCGCTTACAGCGCAGGGACGTTCGGTCTGGCCGTCGATCCGGCTGCCAACCGGCAGCAGCTCCTTCGAGAAACCGAGCGGTTGAATGCGGCTGCCGCGTCCGGCAGCGGGCACAATGCCCAACATCAGACTGCTTCCTCGATCGGTTCGCCGACCGGATTTTGCAAGGCGTCGGCCAGCATTCTATCCAGTTCCGCTGCACGCCTGGCGGACGTGTGCTCGCTCAAGACCCGCTCGCGGGCACGCCTTCGGATGCCGTCGAGTTCGTGCTCGGGCAATTGCAGCGCGGCGACCACGTCATCCGTGTCATGCGCCAACAGGACTTCGCGGCCGGGTTCGAAGAAGTCCGCGAGGCCTGGCCATGCGTCGGTGATGATGGCAGCCCCACACGCGGCCGCTTCGAAGAGCCGTCCCGACGGGCACCAGCCCTTTTGTGCCATGGCTTCCCGGGTGACGTTCAGCGTCAGCCGCGACGATGAGAAGAACGCCGGATGGTCGGCGGGCGGCAGATGCCTGACGAAGAAGATGTTGTCGCTCCACGGGAATTCCTGCGGATACTGTGCGCCGCCAATGATGAAGCGTTGATCGGGCAGGCGCATGGCCGGGCGGACCAGCAGCTCTTCGACGCCGGCCTGGCGATCCGCCGCGTAGGTCCCGAGATAGGACAGATCGCCGGCGAATTCGGCCCGCTTCTCGGCCGGCCGATGCCGGTCGGGATCGACATGCCCGTAGAGGGGCATCACCTGGCGCGCACCCAGAACGGTCTTGAGCGCCTCGAGCGCCGAGCCGCCGGTGTAGCTCAGGACGAGGTGGTAATCGGCAAGGCCCTCTGGTCCGAAATAGGGCGGACGCTCACCGTGCTCGACGCGGGCAAGCGTGACTGGAGTATCGAGATCGTAGAAGACACGCAGCCCGCGACTTGCCTGCTGGGCCAGGCGCGAAGCCTCAACGGCGTCGGGGCAGTAGGAGGTGACGAGGACGACATCCGCTTGCTTCATCGCCCGCTCCGCAACGCGGCGGATGTCCTCCCAGTCCGGATAGATCACGACATTGCCGCCGTCGAGCTGATCCAGATCGCGGGCCCCGGCATAATAGGGAGTGTCGCGCTCGAAAAAGGTGATGGACCAGCCCAGCCGGGCGAGAGCGCGGATCAGCCCACGCCACAGCGTGGCGTGGCCGTTCCCCCATGAAGACGTGACGGTGAGACCGAAAATGACCATCCGCATCCGGAATTTCCTCGTCAGGCCGCTTCATTCATTCGCAGGAGCTTGGAGCCCCAATCGCCCGACACGATGGTCGTGATCGAGGCGGGATCGATGTCGAAGCGGAAGCAGTCGCCGACCGGCAAGCCAAGCACATTGCAGACGGCGGCCTTGATCACGTCGGCGTGGCTGACCAGGGCGACGCACTGGTTCTGATGCAGTTCGCGGACGCCGTTCATCAGCGAGACCATGCGCTGCTGGACATCCAGCATGGTCTCGCCGCTCGGGGTCCTGGCCTCCTGGCGCTGGTCGTTCCAGGCGCGCCAACCGGCGTCGCCGTTCAATTCATCGAAAGTCTTTCCCGACCAGTCGCCGAAGTCGATCTCGTCGAGTTCGGCGCAGATCGCGATTTCGCCGACGCCGCAGGCGAAAGCGATTGGCAGCGCCGTCTCCTGCGTGCGCTCGCGCGGGCTGCACAGGATGGCTGCAATCGTCTCTTGGGCCATGCGGCGGCCAAGCTGCTCGGCCTGAGCCTTACCGGCCTCGCCGAGGCAAACGCCGGCCATGCGCCCGGCAAGATAGGAGCCGACATTGTCGTGCGCCGCGTGGCGGATCAGGAAGAACGTGGTGGTCATTCCGCGGCATCCAGCAAAGGCTCATCCTTGCCGGCGATGAAAGCGAGCGTGCGCTGCCGGGCTTCGGCGTCGGTGAACTGTTCGGGAGGCGACTTCATGAAATAGCTGCAAGGACCGGTCAGCGCCCCGGCGATGCCGCGGTCGAGCGCCAGCTTGGCGCAGCGCACCGCATCGATCACCACGCCGGCTGAATTGGGCGAATCCCACACCTCCAGCTTGAGCTCGGCATTCAGCGGCACGCCGCCGAAGGTGGTGCCTTCGACACGAATGTAGGCCCATTTGCGATCGGTGAGCCAAGGCACATGGTCGCTCGGTCCGACATGGATGTTGCCCGGCTCCAGCGGAACATCGAGCTGGCTGGTCACCGATTGTGTCTTGGAGATCTTCTTCGATTCCAGCCGCTCACGTTCCAGCATGTTGAGAAAATCGGTGTTGCCGCCGAAATTCAGCTGATAGGTGCGATCGATGCGCACGCCGCGCTCGCGAAAGAGGTTGGCCAGCAGCCGGTGCACGATGGTCGCGCCGACCTGGCTCTTGATGTCGTCGCCGACCAGCGGCAGCCCGCGTTGCTGGAAGCGCCGGCGCCATTCCGGACGCGACGCGATGAAAACCGGAATGCAATTGACGAAGGCGCAGCCGGCCTCGAGCGCGCATTCAGCATAGAAGCGTGTCGCCTCTTCCGAACCCACCGGCAGGTAGGAGACCAGCACGTCGGCTCCGCTGTCGCGTAGGGTATCGCTGACATTGGCAACCGGTTCGGGCGCCTCTTCGATCTCGTCGCGCAGATATTTGCCGATGCCGTCGAGCGTCGGTCCGCGTTCGACGCGAACACCGGTCGTCGGCGCGTCGGCAAAGCGGAACGTGTTGTTCGGGGCGGCGTAGATCGCATCCGCGACGTCGCGGCCAACCTTGCTTTTGGCGACATCGAATGCGCAGACAATTTCGATGTCGTCGACGTGATAGCCACCGAGATCGGCATGCATCAGCCCCGGGATCGGTTCGTTGCTTTTTGCATGACGATAATAGGAGAGGCCCTGCACCAGGGAGGATGCGCAATTGCCGACTCCAACGATGCCAACACGAACCTTTTTCGATCCCACGAAACTGCCGCCCTATGCTGTTCAAAGGTAAGTTCCTTGCGCCGAACCACCACCGTGCCGGAATGTTCCTTGGTCGCTCGAAAAATTGCGCGAGACGGCATGGATCGAAGCTGCACCCGCCGCGTTGCCCGCACGGCAAGCATTGGAAATCGATCGATGATCGTCTACGGCGACCACAAGCGGACCGAGAACGCACGACAACTTCAAGAGGCAGCGATCGACTTGGCCCAAAGCCTCGATCGGATGTCTCGCGGCATCCGGCGCCATGCTGCATTGGTCGGGCTATTCATCAGCGTGTCGGAATTGGTTCAGGGGCTCGCCGATGTGGACTTCAAGGTCCTGGGCGTCGACACCAATTCGCCTTCGCAACGGCAAGGCGCCGAGTTGCTGGTCGGGCTTGCGGCAGAGGTGGCGAAGTCGTGGCGAAGCGGTTTCGCCGTGGGCGGTGGCATCGATCCGCGACTGCTCCAATTGCTGGCGGCGCTCGAGTGCAAGGCAGAGGTTTTGACCGGATCGGGCGAGGGTTACGCGCATTATGCGCTTTATCCCGAGAGCTATCTGGGCGCGGCGCAGGAATCAGGTCTCGACGCGAACACATGTGTGATCGGCATCCGCAGTATCGGCTTGGGGCTTGCGGCCATGGTGGCCGCCGCCATCGGTGCGCCGCCGCCGATCAGTCTGCGTCCGATCGGCCATCCTTTCGATCGGCGGGTCAATGCCGATCCGCGGTTGGTCGCTGCCTGGAGGAACGAGCCGTCGGCTCGGTTCGCTGTCGTCGACGAAGGTCCCGGCCTGTCGGGAAGTTCGATCCACGCCGTCGTCGCGTGGCTGCGGGACCTGGGTGTCGATAGGAGCCGCATTCACCTGTTCCCCAGCCATTCGGGCGATCCGGGCGCCGAAGCGTCGCAGGACGTCCGGGAGACATGGATGCGCTGCCGCAAACATGTGGCGATGACGTTTGAACGCACCTTTCCCGAAAGCTCGCAAATTCCAACGCTGCGCGATTGGGTAGCCGAGGCGGTCGGCAGTCCGGAATTGCGTTTGACCGAAATATCGGGCGGCGCGTGGCGAACCCTTCACTATGCCGACGAAAAGCGCTGGCCACCGAGCACTCGCGGCACCGAACGGCGAAAGTTCCTGGCGTCCGCGGGTCCAGATTGCTGGCTCGTCAAGTTTGTTGGCCTCGGCGAAACTGGGCAGCGCAAGATGCGGGCCGCGACGATGTTGCATCAGGCCGGATTCGGGTCGCAAGTCGCCGGACTCTGCCACGGTTTCCTGGTTGAACGGTGGGCCGACGGCACCACGATGGATCAACTGCCGCTGCCCAGACAAAGACTTGTCGCGGAGTTCACGCGCTATCTGGCCTGGCGAGCGACCAATCTGCGAACCCGCGAACCGGGTGCTTCATTGCCCGCCCTCGCGGAGATGGCCGTTCACAACGCTTCCGAGGCTTTGGGCGAAAACCAGGCGGCGAAACTGTGGAACTGGTTTTCGAAACAGGCTGTCCCGCAGGTATTGGAACGCGTCGAAATCGACGGCAGGCTTCACCCCTGGGAGTTTCTGATCGGTGCAGACGGCACGCTGGTCAAGACGGATGCCGTAGACCATTGCCGGGGACACGATCTGATCGGCTGCCAGCCGATAGAATGGGACATTGCCGGCGCTTGCGTCGAACATGGTTTGTCCGAAGGCGAGGCGGCGTCGTTGATCGGCGGCATGGGTGACCGCATCGACGTCGGGCTCATCGAGTATTTCCAACCTTGCTACCTGGCGTTTCAGCTGGGGCTGTGGAGCATGGCCGCTCAATCCGAGGACGGACGGGAACGAGCAAGGCTGGCGGGGACAGCCAACCGATATGAGGCAGGACTGACACGGTTCCTGGACAAGGCCAGGGCGTGACAGTCGCCATCAATCCAGGCTTCGCAGCATGTCGGCTTCCTGCTCGAGAATACTGGCCACTTCTTCCCGCTGCAGGTGGGTCATCATCAGGCTGACGCAGCACTCCAGATAGGTGATCGAGGCTCGCCGCAGATAGGCGGCCGTCTCCTGTTCCGCCATCTTGTCGATATCCGGTGCGGATCGCTTGGGTCGCATGAGGATGTCCTCCATATCTGGTCCTCTCGCCAAACCACAAGCTTGAGCGGATGTTCCGCCCGAATCGATCGCGAAGGGATGGCTGCGGTCCGGCATCAGACAGGGAGGTTCTGCAGCCCGCCTGATGTGGACCTCGCCCTCGTGGCGCGACCTGCTATTTGATCGCCGATCGGAACGCCTTCGAGGCTCGCGAAATAGCCGATCGTCCGGGCGAGCCCCTCGTTGAGAGGCACTCTTGGCATCCAGCCGAGCAGCGCTTTCGCGCGCGAGATATCGGGCTGCCTGCGTCGAGGATCGTCCTGCGGCAGCGGCAGAAACGTCATCTCCGATTTGGTGCCGGTCATTGCCTTCACCAATGCCGCCAGCCGCATAATGGTGAATTCTCCGGGATTGCCAAGATTGATCGGTTTGCCCGGATTGGGATCGAAGTCCATCAGACGCATCAACCCGTCGATCAGATCGGAGACGTAGCAGAAAGACCGCGTCTGCAAGCCGTCGCCGAAGATCGTCAGCGGGCGCTTCTCGAGCGCCTGCATGATCAGGTTCGAGACGATGCGGCCGTCCGCCGGATCCATCCTCGGACCGTAGGTGTTGAAGATACGTGCGACACGAACATCGGCCTTGGCGGCTCTCAGATAGTCGAAGCAAAGTGTTTCGGCGGTGCGCTTGCCCTCGTCGTAGCAGGCGCGCGGGCCGGTGCAGTTCACATGGCCGACGTAATCTTCCCTCTGCGGATGTTGCTCCGGATCGCCATACACTTCGCTCGTGGAGGCCTGCAGCAATCGGGCATCGTTACGGGCGGCGAGTTCGAGCAGATTCAATGTTCCGATGACGCAGGTTCGCGTGGTGTGGATCGGATCGGCCTGGTAACGCGGCGGCGAGGCGGCGCATGCCAGGTTGAAGATGCGATCCACCGGCTCACCAAGCTCCAATGGACGGCAGATATCCTGCTCGATCAACCGGAACCCCGGCTTGTCCATGATCGCGCTGATGTTCTCCATGCGACCGGTGAGAAAGTTGTCGGCGCAGATCACGCGCCAGCCATCGCGTAACAATGCTTCGCAAAGATGCGAACCGAGGAAGCCCGCGCCACCGGCGACAAGCACCGTCTTTGCCCTTTGCGCCTTTTTTGTTCGTCGCATCGCGATTTTCTCCTGTCTGCCAGTCATGCTGCACTTCCGATGTCGAGGTCGAGGACCTCCGCCTCCTTTTGCGTAAGCGCCGTGATGAATTCGCGAGCCCTGGCCACGCCGGTGTGGGACGCAAGGACGAGTTCGCGTGCCCGGTCGGCCATGGCGAGACGTGTGCGAGCCGATTCCCGGGAAAGAATGACGACGACATCGTCCGGCTTCTTGGCCGTGTGGATCGTCGATGCGGGAAAGAAACTGTCGAGGCCTGGCCAGCGGTCGCTGATGATCGGCGTGCCGCAAGCCGCTGCTTCGAAAAGGCGAACGCTGGGCGACCATCCCGCTGCAATCATTGAACGGCGGGTGACGTTCAGCGTGTAGCGTTGGCGGCTGTAGAACGCGGCGTGCCCGGCCGGCGGCAGATGTTCGATGCGCTCGACATTGTCGGGCCAGTCGATGTCGGTGGGATATTGCGAGCCGGCGACGACGAAACGGCGGTCCGGCATGCGCCGTGCAGGCTCGAGCAGGAGCGCGTTGAGCGTGGCTTGCCGGTCCCCGCTATAGGTGCCGAGATAACCGAGATCCCAGCGGACCGGGTCGGCCGTGCGGTGATGCCGTTCCGGATCGACCGAACAGTAGAGCGGCTCGGCGCGGCGTGCGCCGAAGGTCTGCGCCAGATCGTTAAGCACCGGGCCGCCGGCGAAAGAGAAATAGATGTCGAAGTAGGGGATCTGGCGCCAGCTCAGATAGTCGCAATCGTCCGCCGACAGCTTTGCCAGGGTCACCGGCGTGTCGATGTCGTAGAAGCAGAGTTGTCCTTTGCAAAGTGAAGCGACGATGTCGATAACCGCCCGCCCTTCCGGCACGAAGGAGCCGATGACCACGATATCGGCCTGTTCCAGGCACCGTGCATGGTCGCGCTGAAGTTCCGGTACGGTTTCGTAGTAGCGCAAGGCGCAGAAGTCCGGATCGCGCAAATCGCGGTGATTGGCGTACCACGGCACATCGCGCTCCAGAAAAGTCACGCGATGGCCGAGTTCGTGAAGACCTTTCAGCAGACCTCGAAAAGTGGTGGCGTGGCCGTTTCCCCAGGACGAGGACAGCGACAGGCCGAGAAAGACGATGTTCAACTGCTTGGTCATTCGGCCGCCTCCACGGTCCCCTGCGTCAAATGGCGTTTGAAGACTGCATCGGTCACGGCCGCGCGCAGTGCGTAGGTATGGTCGGCGAGAACACGGCGAAGCGCGGCTTGGCCGATTGCCTTTGCCCGACGGGGGGTAAGCGCCTGCATGATTTCGGCGACATCGTCGCCGTCGCGCGCCACAAGGATCTCCTCGCCGGGTTTCAGGAACAGCTCGACGCCCAACCAGGCATCGGTGATCAGGCAGGCGCCGGCGCCGGCCGCCTCGAAGACACGCGTGGCCGGTGAAAAACCGTTCGCGGCCATGCTGTCGCGGCTGATGTTCAAGACGGCCTTTGGCGTGACATTGAAGGCGTTGTGATCGCGGGTGCCGACATGGCCGAGCCAGCCGACATTGGCGGGGAGCGGCTTGTCGCCCCAGCCCGATCCGCCGAGCAGAAAACGTTGTTCCGGCAGTTGGCTCGCAGGATCGAGGAAGAACGATCCGACACGGGCTTCACGATCCGGCAGCCTGTTTCCGAGGAACGCCAGATCGCAGGCAAAACGCGCATTGCCGGCGACCGGGTGGTGCGTTTCGGGATCGAGCGCATTGTAGATGGGCACGCACTCGTTCGCGCCCATGGCACGATAGGCCCAGACGACGGGATCGCCGCCGCCATAGGTCAACACAAGGTCTATTTCCAGCAGCGCACGATGGAGCGGGTGGTCCGGCTCGTCGCGCAACCGGGCGAGCGTGGCCGGCGCGTCGACGTCCCAGAATACGGTGAGCGCGTCGCTGCGGGCGTGATCGAGCACGGCGCGCAGCAGCGCCTCATCCTCGAAGCCGACACCACTCGCCTTGACGACGATATCGGCCTCGGCGGCCCGCTCCGCCACCTGCATCAGCGCGTGCCGGGTCGCCTCATAGACAACGACGGAGCACCAGTCCGGCGCCTCGATGTCGCGGTTTTTCTGCCGGTCATAGACGTCAGGCTCATAGAAGGTGATTTCATAGCCCAGTTGCGAAAGCGCCTTCAGCAATCCACGGTAATAGGTCGCGGCACCGTTCCAGTAGGACGACAAAAGGCTCGATCCATAGAATGCGATCTTCATTCGGCGGCTTCCTTTGCGGCGGTCGGGTCGACGGTGTGCAGGTTCGTGCATTGCCAGAGCACGTCGAACAATTCGTCGACGCGGTGACGACAGGTGTGCCGCGAGCGGATGGTCTCAAGACCCGAGGCCACCAGGGAGGCCGCGAAATCGGCATCGGCCAGCACCGCCTGTAGGTGTTGCCGCATTTGCGAGCCATTCTCGGCAAACAGGAAGTCGACGCCGGGCCTGAAAAGCCGCTCGACATCGGACCACGGTGCTGAAATCAGCGGGATGCCGCAGGCGAGCGCCTCGAACATGCGGATCGTCGGAATTCCAGGCAATCTTTCACGATAGGGGCGCCGCGGGATGTGCACCGTGACACGATGCGTGGCAAAGGCCTTCGGCACGTCGGCATTGGCGATCCATCCTTCGTAGCGCAGACCGGCAGCGGCCAGATCGGCAAGTGCCGGCTTGGGATAGCGGACACCGTGAACAGTGGGCTCAAGGCCGAGATCGCGCACCGGTTCGATCAGGAACTCCCTGAGTTCGGCGGTCCGCTCGTCGTCGCCCCAGTTGCCGATCCAGACCAGATTGGACGTAGCGTGGATTTCCGGGTGCGGCTTGAACAGGCGATCGTCCGCCGCTTCATGCCAGGTGAAGACACGCTTGCCCCAGCCGGCGCGCAGATAGCTCTCGCGCAACGCTTCGCCAAAGGCGAGAACGCCGTCATAATGCTCCAGATGGAGCGCCGAGATTGCCTCGGTGGCCGACACGGCCCGGTGATGGGTATCGTGAAACAGAAGGATGAAGTTGCCGCCATCGGCCCGCGCACGGCCGATGCGGGCGACAAGGTCCGGGTCGGTCCATTCGTGGACGATCACCACGTCGGCCTCGGCGATCCAGGCTTCGTGGTCGAACCCGGCATCATAGGTCACGGGCATCAATTCGGGGAAATCCTTGCGGAAGCGTTCGATCGCGAAGGATCCCTTCTCGGCCAGCAGGTTTGACCGGCTCCAGCCGTCCGCGGGCTCCAGAGCGATGGCCTGATGCCGGCGCGCCACCAGTTCGCGCATGACGCCGCGAAGGAAATGGGCATTGCCGTGGTTCCAGTCGGAGACGAGCGAGTGGGTGTAGAACAAGAAGCGCATGATCAGCGCTCCGCCACGGCTAGCGCCGCCTTTTCGTAGACATCGCGCATGGCCGCGGCCTGCCTCGCCAGCGTGTACCTGCGGCTTCGGCGAAGGGCAGCCTGGCCGAGCTCTCGCCTATGCCCGGCATCGCTGGAAAGACGATTGATGCAGGCAGCGAGATCGTGCGGGTCGCGCGCGTTGAAGAACATCGCGGCCCCGTCCCAAATCTCGCGATAGGTCGAGATGTCCGAGAGCACCAGGGGCGTTGCCGACATAGCCGCTTCCAGCGCCGCCAGACCGAACGGTTCGTAGAGCGACGGCGATACAAAAATGCCGGCGCGGGCCATCAAGGAGCGCACCTCGTCATACGGCAGCGCCCCGAGAGAAACGGCGTGGTTGACGGTGGCACGCTCGCCGTTCGGGCCGTGAATCGAACCGGCTGTAAAGATGGGCCATTGCGTCAACGAGGCGGCCTCGTCGACCGTCAAGACGTTCTTTCCCTCGTCCCACCAGCGGGCTGCGGCGAAGACCAGCGGCTGGCGGTTTTCGGCCTTCGGGACCGGACGGGCGCCATTTCCGACGACGTGCAGGCGTGCGATCGGGCCATAGCAGGTCTCGAGCAACTCGGCATGGCTGCGGCTCGGCGCGATAACGACATCGGCCCTGTCGAAGCCGCGCCTGTTGCGCTCTTTCTGCCAGGTCCATGCGCCGTCCAACGCCTGTCCCCTGACGGCGTGGAACCATGTCGTCACGCATGAATGCGAGACCGCTATGACGGGGCAGGGCGCATCCAATTCCACCGCCTGCGTCGGCGCGTTGAGATGGACGACGTCGATGGCGTGGTCACGCATCAGCGCACGCAATTCCCCCGGCAAACCGTCGAGATCGCCGGCGTCGTGGGTTATCCAATCCAGCGGCGTGTTCAGCCAGATCAGCGTCGCGAAGGACCGCGCCTCTTCGGCCTGTTGCCCGGATGGTTGCGGTCCTAGCCCGGCGAACACGATGCTGTCGCCGCCGTTGACCAGCTCCCGGCCGAGATCAAGCGCATAGCGCCACACCCCGCCCATGGCGTCGACGGTCATCAGGATGCGGCGCTTGCGCGGCCTTAGTGTCCGCAACATGCCGCCTCCAGCTCCGCCAGCGGACGCGGGCGCTTTTCCTGAATGTCGCTGAACTTCTGGAAGGAGGCGAGGTAATGATCATGGGCGCGCTCCCAGGCGAGATCGTCGGGTTCGCCCCAAAGCTCGCGATAGCTGGGCGAACTCGGATAAGGATAAAGCGGTACGGGTTCATTGGCCCACACGCCATTGTCGATCAGATGGGCTCGCCAGTAATCGACAAGGGCAGGATCGTCCTCGACAACGCCGATCAGATTGGCCTGGACGAAGGGAACGTGGCGTCTGGCCTTGACCAGCAGCGCGGCGAGTTCCTCGGTGCCCAGCCGGCAGCGCTTCGCCAGCATCGCCCGCCCTTCCACCGTCAGGCTTTCGAGCCCGGCTTCGATGGAGACGCAGCCTGCCGCGCCCAGTAATTCCAGCAGCTCGGGTTTCCATAGATCGATGCGGGTCTGTACGCCGAATTTCACATCGCGCTCGACCAACGCCTCCAGCAACGCTTTTTGCGGCAGGAAAATTTCGTCGATGAAGTAGATATAGCCGACGCCTTGGGCAATCAGCCGATCGATTTCGGTTACCACCGCTTCGTGTTTCCGGCGGCGATAGGCATCGCGGAAGTCGGTCTTGGCGCAGAAGCTGCAATTGTAGGGACAGCCGCGTGACGCCTCGACCTCGGCGCCGAACCCATGCTGTTGGTCATCGAACCTGTGATGGTGGTGCGAATGGGCGGCGATCCAGTCGGATGACCATTCAAGCGGCGGATGATCGACAAAGGAACTGACATGAACGCCGCCGTTCGAAACCAGCTTGGCGTCCCGCAGATAAGCGGTCGAGGGCACCGCGCTCCAATCGTCGCGCCGGGCAAGTTCCGCGACGATTTCCTCGCATTCGCCGCGCACGACAATATCGACGCCAAGCTTGCGCAACGTCGGCACCGGCGTCGCCGAGCCATGCGGCCCGACCGCGACGGTGCGTCCGCCACGCCCGGCGAGACGATTGAGGAAATCGGCCGGCACGCGCAACTCCGGCGGTGCGCAGCGCCAGAACAGATAAGTCGGCGCGGTGCTGACGACCGTCATCGCCGGCGCGAACTCAGCCACGCGTTCGCAGAGCCCGGAATTGTCGAGCTTCTGTAACTGCCCGTCCAGCAGCAGCACCTCGTGACCGGCGACTTCGAGCAGGGCTTTCGAATAGCCGAGTTCCAGCGGCAGATGCGGTTGGCGGCAGCCGAAATAGATGCTGTCGTCGTACGTCCAGAAGGGGTTAACCAGGGCTATTCTCATGCGACGTACCTCACGGCTTCGGGGCGAGGCTCGAGCCGGTGGCGCTGCAGCCAGTCGGCAAGATCGCGAATGCCCTCGCGCCACGTGACCTGCGCCTTCCAGCCAAGCGCGGCCTCGATCTTGCGGGTATCGGCGACGAAGAAGGGCTGATCGCCGGTCCGTTCCCCATCGTGGCGGATCGAAAGCTCACGGCCGGTCAGGCCCTCAATCTCGCTCAACAGCATACGCAGGCTGAGCGCATTTTCTGGTCCGCCGCCAAGATTGAATGCCTGGCCCCTGGCGGTCTCGATCCGGTCCAGCACGGCCCTGTAGGCGGCGACCGCATCGGAGACGTGCAGGATGTCGCGCACCTGCCTGCCGTCGCCGTAGATGGTGATTTGCCGTCCCGTCAGGGCGCTGAGCAGGAAGTGCGCCACCCAGCCCTGGTCCTCGGTTCCGAACTGGCGCGGTCCGTAGATGCAGCTCATCCGCAGCACCGCCGTCGGCATGCCGTAGGATTTGGCATAGTCGAGTACATACTGGTCCGCCCCTCCCTTGGAGCACCCATAGGGTGTGCAGAAATCCAGGCCGCGGGCCTCATCGATGCCGTCGGCCTGGATGGCGCTGTCGCAAGGTATGTAGCGGTCGCCGTCCTCGCGAACCGCGACGTCGGGGAGGCTGCCATAGACCTTGTTGGTGCTGGCGAAAATCACCGGGATGGGCTCACCGCTCAGTCGCGCCGCTTCCAGCACGTTGAACGTTCCCCGAAGGTTGATGTCGAAATCCTCGTCCGGCCGGACTAGGCTCGTGGTGACGGCCGTTTGCGCGGCCAGATGGAAGATCGCCTTGGACCTCATGAGAACCGGCGCCAGGGCATTGGCGTCCCGCACATCGATGGTCTCGACGGTAAGGCTTTCGCCATGTTTCTGGGCCAGCCATTCAAGGTTCTGTTCGACGCCTGGACGGCTGAGATTGTCGACCACCAGCACCGGCTCGCCATCCGACAACAGGCTGTCTGCCAGGTTCGATCCTATGAAGCCGCTGCCGCCGACGATGGCGACCGGCGCTTCGCGACGGTTGCGTGCGCCCGGGCTCATGACACCAACCCACGCTCTTCGAGCTCGCGCTTCATTTCGGCGCCGCGGTCGATGGCCGCCGTGTTGCGCACCCAGGAAACGAAATCGCCGAGAGAGTTCTCCAATCGGCGGCCCGGTTCGAAGCCGAGCAACTCACGTGCCTTGGAAATATCGGCGAAGCAGTTGCGTATATCGCCGGAGCGCGCCTTGCCGAGCAGCTCGGGCGAGCGGTTCGGGGTTCCCATGGCCTCTGCCAGCAATCGCGCGACTTCGCTGATCGCATAGGCCCGGCCGCTGCCGATGTTGATGACGTGGCCCTTTGCCTGACGTTGCTGCAGCGCAAGGCGAAAAGCGCGGGCGACGTCCTGCACATGAACGAAATCGCGCTTCTGTTCGCCATCCTCGAAGATCATCGGCCGTTGGCCATTGGCGAGACGTGAAGCGAAGTTGGCCAGCACGCCGGTATAGGGATTTGATAGTGCCTGGCCGGCACCGAAAACATTGAACAGGCGCAGCGCGACCGCATCGATGCCGTACGCGTCGCCGAAGATCAGCACGGCGCGCTCCTGGGCGTATTTCGTCAGCGCGTAGATCGAGGCGAGATCAACCGGCTTTTCTTCATCTGTCGGCACCGGCGAAAGGGGTTCACCTTCCGGCGACAGCGGATTCCACTGTCCGCTTTTGATGTCACTCGGCTTGCGCCGGGCATTGTCGATGCGCCGGCCGTCGGGCATGGCATAAAGGCCCTCGCCATAGACGCTCATCGAGGAGGCGACGACGATCCGCTCGACCGGGTGTTTGATCAACGCCTCGAGCAGCGTCGCCGTGCCGAGGTCGTTGGTGCCGACATAGCGCGCTATCTCGTACATCGACTGTCCGACGCCGACTTCCGACGCCAGGTGAATGACCGCGTCGACGCCTTCCAGCGCCTCGGTAACGGCCTCGCGGTCGCGGACGTCGCCCTTGAGCAGTTCGGCTCCGGCAGGGAGCGCGATCGCTTCGCCCGCATGCACCTGCTCGAGCAAGGCGTCGAGAATGCGAACCGAATAATCCTGGGCGATGAGTTCTTGTGTGACGTGGCGACCAATGAAGCCGCAGCCTCCTGTAACCAATATGCGTTTCACGACGACTCCTCAGACGAGTGACCTCGGCGCCCCGAACTTTTCGGCAAAAGGTTTGTTCCCTGTGGTTCAACAAAGTTCCCTTCCGGACCTTCGTGCGAAGCAAGACACCGCGGTCAGCCCTTGACGCTGGAACATTGCCGCCGGTGTGCTGTTAGGACGCTCGACAGCCGCCGTGACGCCGACAGGGCGAGGCCGATGATCAAGGAGATTTCAATGTCGCAGTCCCAGACGACCACCAATCATGACGAAATTCGCAAATGGGCCGAGGAGCGGCAGGGTCGCCCGGCGGTGGTTCGCACCAAGGGCGAGGGGGGCATCCTGCGGATCGACTTCGGCGAGCCCGAGGAAGCATTCGAGCCCATCGATTGGGACGAGTTCTTCCGGATATTCGACGAGAATGATCTGGCCTTCCTGTATCAGGCCAAGACCAGCGACGGAAAAGCCAGCCGCTTCAACAAATTCGTCGAGCGCGATCGCAAGGGTTGAGAAGGCTGGCCTGGCAGCTGATCCTGGCCGATCCAGAAAATCTCGAAATTCGATGGAACAATCGACGGCCCCATTGCTTCGGGCGCTGAGCCAGAAAGGCGATCCGGCAAGATCAAGCCCCTGAACGCAGTTGCGGATGATGGACGATCGCAACCCCCAAGGGAAGCGACTTAGCCTCGGGCTCGGAGGACAAAATTCAATGCATCAGCTTTGCGCCGTGGTCTTTCACCACCTCTCGCATGATGTCGTTGAGCCAGTTTTCGGTCGACTGGCCAAGCCGCCTGTGGTCGACGTTCCGGATCGCTTGCTCGAGTGTCCTCTCGACCAGCCGATCGGATGCGTTGACATCTCCCAGCAAAAGACGCGCCGCGAGCCGCAGTTTGGGCAAAAGCGCGAAGACGTCGTCTGGCGGAGGGGACACGGTGATGCCAGCTCGTTCCGACGCCTGCGCTGGAAAAAGGGCATTGAACACGGCTTTGCTGCCCGAGGACTTTCGCAAATTGCTGGCGTAGCGAAGATGTTCGGGAATGGCGATGTCGTTGTCGCCGCTGAAGAACACGAACGGGATGCCCCGGCGCATCAACTTGTCCGCGATCGGAAACACGCGTCGGCCGTTGAGATTGACGTCCAGGATTGCAGCTTCGGCCTGATCGGTGTGTTCGGAAGCCTGCTCGACGGTGGCCGCGGGTCCGAGGATGATGGCGCCCATGTTGCTGAAAAACCGTGCGAGATCTCCCGCCACCGCCCATTCGTCTTCGACAATCAGAATGTGCAATCCCCGCAGATCGCGCACGTCGTCATCCTTTCTTCGAATGGAGTTTAGGATGCAGAGAAGTTGTTCCCCAGTTTCTGTCATCCAGCGCCGCCTGCAATCGTTTCGCAAGCACCAGCATGCGATCCGGGACGGGCCCTGCACCGAGATATTCGATTGATTGAGGCGCCCCCGGCGCCATTGGTGCCAGGAGCTTCAGGCCAGCAGAGCGTTTCGTCATTGAACCACCACGGATGTCGGGTTCAACGTCATCCGTGCTGTCTTGTTCCATCCTGTCCGCGCGCTATATGGTTATGTCCTGTCCGAACCGACCTTGAGGGAGTTCATGTCGGGTCGGGGAAGAGGGATATGCCGTGACAGCGCAATCAATCAAGTTCCCCATCGTCGGCATCGGCGCGTCCGCGGGTGGCATTCCCGCGATGGAAGGGCTGTTCAAGGGCATCACCAGCCAGCCCGGCATGGCGTTCGTGATCATCACGCACCTCAGTCCCAAGCGCAACAGCCTGCTGCATGAGGTTATCGACCGCTACACCGAGATGCCTGTCGTGGTGGTGGAGGACGGCGTGGCTGTTGAACCGGACCACGTCTATGTGATGCCGGAAAACGTCACTCTCGTCATCGAGAATGGCATGCTGCGCCTTAGGCGGCCAAATGGGCTTACCCAAGAGCGCAAACCCGTCGATATCTTCTTCAGCGCACTGGCCGACGACCAGGGCGAATACGCGGTCGGCGTCATTCTGTCGGGCGGTGATTCCGATGGAACCTTGGGAGTCAAGGCCATCAAGGAGCGGGGCGGGCTCACCGTGGCGCAAGCGGCTGACGGCTACGGTCCGCGCAATCCCGACATGCCGCAGAGCGCCATCGCCAGCGGGCTCATCGACGTCGCCGTGCCTGCCGAGGAGATTGGGGCGAAGCTGGAGGCTTACGCCCGCGGCTTCGACGCGCTGGACGGGCTGACGAACGAAGAGGACGTTCATACGGCCGACATAGATCAGGTCCGCGAACAGATATACGGGATCTTGCGCAGCCACTCCGGTCATGACTTTTCAGGTTATAAAACCAAGACCTTCCTGCGCCGGATCAAGCGGCGCATGCAGATCGCCCAGATTCAGTCCATCGGCGCCTATATCGATTGGCTGAAGAAGGACCCTCGCGAGGTGATGAACCTGTTTCGCGATCTGCTGATCAATGTCACCAACTTCTTCCGCGATCCCGACGCCTTTGAATTGCTGGAACAAAAGATCATCCCGCGGCTCTTCGACGGCAAGACGGCGAGCGATACAGTCAGGGTCTGGGTTCCCGGCTGCGCCACAGGCGAAGAGGTGTTCTCCATCGGCATCCTGCTGCGTGAACACATGGAAACGCTCTCGGCCGTGCCTCGCGTCCAGATTTTCGCCACCGACATAGACGAGCCGGCGCTGGCGGTGGCGCGCGCGGCACGCTATCCCGAAGCGTTGATGCAAGGACTTTCCCCGGAACGCAAACAGCGGTTTTTCAACGGCGATGGCGAAAGCTACGTCCTCAGCAACGAGATCCGGGAGCTATGCATCTTCTCGCCACATAGCGTCATCCGCGATCCGCCCTTCTCGCGCATGGATCTGGTTTCGTGCCGTAACCTACTGATCTATTTCGGCCCAGCTATTCAAAGCCGCGTTCTTCCTGTCTTCCACTATTCGCTGAAGCCCGGTGGTTATCTTTTCCTCGGCACGTCTGAAAGCGTCGGGCAGCACGAAAATCTGTTTGCCACAGTCGACAAGAAACATCGCCTCTTCCAGGCACGGGAGCATGTCTCGCCGCACATCAGGCTGCCGGCCCTGATCGGCGATGTTCCTTCCGGCGTTTTTCCCGCCGAAACCGCTGGCTTGAAGAAGGGAACGGTCGGCTATCCACTGCGCCAGGCTGTCGAGGCGCAGGTGCTGGAGCGGTTCGCGCCGCCGCATGTCCTCGTCAACGCCGAAGGCGACGTCGTCTACTATTCGGCGAGGACCGGCAGATACCTCGAAGCGCCGCAAGGGATCCCCAGCCGGCAGTTGCTGACGATGGCGCGCCGCGGGCTTCGGCTGGACCTGCGCGCCGCATTGAGGGAGGCGACGACGACACGCCGCACTGTCGTGCGGGACAACCTCGCCGTCGAGGAAGATGACGAACGCGTCCAACCGATCAGGCTGACGATCGAGCCGCTCGCCGAGAGGGGCAATGGTGAGCCGCTTTACCTTGTGCTCTTCGAGCCGTCGGGACCGACGCAGGCCCGATCCGATGAGGACGGCGGCAGTCGTGACAGCGACAGCACCGCCGATCTCGAGCGGGAGTTGCGCGACACAAGAGAGCGTCTTCAATCCACCATCGAGGAATACGAGACGGCGCTCGAAGAGGTGAAATCCTCGAACGAGGAACTCGTCTCCGTCAATGAAGAGGCGCAATCCACCAATGAGGAACTCGAAGCGTCCAAGGAAGAGATGCAGTCGCTCAACGAAGAGCTCAACACCATCAACGCGGAGTTGACCAGCAAGATAGAAGAGCTCGATCACGCCAACAGTGATCTGCGGAACCTGTTCGAAAGCACGGATATCGCGACCATTTTTCTCGACCGCAGTCTTGTGGTGCGGACCTTCACGCCGGCGGCCTCGTCCTTCTTCAGCCTGCGCCCCTCCGACGTCGGCCGGCCGTTGACGGATCTTTCGAGCCAACTCGATTACCCCGAGTTGAAGCAGCACATCGACAAGGTGTTCGAGACAGGCGAGATCCTGAACCACCATCTTGCGCGCGATTCCAGGGGCCTGTTTCACATGGTCCGCATCAACCCCTATCGGGACAAGGGCAACAGGATACAGGGCGTCGTGGTGACACTGGTCGATGTTACCACCCTGGCGCGGGCGGAAGAGCATCAGCAGGTGCTCATCTCGGAGCTGAACCATCGCGTCAAGAATATGCTCGCGGTGATCGCCAGCATCGCCAACCGCATGCGGGACAGTTCCGATACGAAGGAAGAGTTCGCGGACGCGTTGATCGGTCGGCTGCACGCCATGTCCCGGGCCTACGGGCTGCTGACCCGCGAGAGGTGGAAAGAGGCTTCGGTCAAGGAATTGCTCCACCAGGAACTCGAACCGTTCGGCATCGAACGGATCGAACTCGATGGCGACGACGTTAAACTCGGCCCGCAACAGGGGCTTTCCCTCAGCATGGCCATTCATGAACTGGCCACCAATGCGGCCAAGTATGGCGCCCTGTCCAAACCCCGAGGCAGGATCGGCGTCAAATGGGCGATGGATGGCGACAATTTCACGCTTGGCTGGCGCGAAAAGGACGGCCCTCCCGTCAGGGAGCCGTTGAACAATGGCTTTGGGCTGAACCTGTTGAAGGGGGAAATCGGCTACAGGCTCGGCGGCGATGTCGAGACCTCCTTCCGCAAGGACGGTCTCGAGGTTCAGATCGCTTTTTCGGCAAACCATAAGGACGCGCCATGAGCGACAGACCGCACGTGCTGGTGGTCGAGGACGAGTGGCTGATCGCAGAGGACGTCGCGTCTGATTTGCTTGCAGCGGGCTATCCCGTGGTCGGCCCTGTTTCGTCCGTTGCCGCCGCGCTTCAACTTGTCGAGGCGGACAAGGTCGACCTGGCGTTGCTGGATATTCAGCTCAACGGCGAAACGAGCCTGCCGGTCGCGGAAGTCTTGCTGGCTCGCGGCACTCCGTTCGCGTTCGTAACGGGATTTGGGAAGCGTGATGTTCCTGTCCCGTTTCGAAACTGCAAATTCGTGGCAAAACCCGCAAGCGAGGCGGCCATCCTCACTGCTGTGGCTGACCTTGCGTCGCTTCGCGCAGCCAAGAAACGGTCGTGATTTCAAGCCAGCCGGTCGCGATCAATCCAGCGGCTTGTCGGTAGGCCGGGGTGTGGTACTCGCCTGGCGTGGCCGGCCGGCATTTCGATTGGCGACCGGATTATCCAGCGGAACGCTCGACGGCCGGGATGCGCCGGCGGTCTTTGGCGTCACCGGCTTTGCGCCGGCATCCGTTGCGTTGGCATCCCGCCTTGGGTGCGGCAGGCCACCGGCATTAGGCGATCGGACGGCGGGTTTCGAGGTTGAACCTTCCTTGGTCATGGTGGCTCCTTTCCTTGCAAGCAGGGAAAACATCTCATGTAGGCAGGTCAATCGTCGGCGCGATCGAAAGTTCCGAAACCGCAACGACACCACGCTGCCGAGGGCGGCACGAGTAAGGACGGAGTGGTTCTTGTGCCCGTGTGAATGTCCCAGCCATGCGGCTGCAAACGTCTTGCAGAGATCGGATACGGCTTCGAGGTTGGCCCCATGCGTGATCACGAAGAACGCGTCGATCGCGCCGTTCTGGACCTTGGCCAAAAGCGGATCTTCCGTTCAGGCGCGAACAACTCGAATAAGGCGAAGTGGAACAACTGACGTCGATGCAGGTTCGGTGTCGTGCGGCGTCGTCGCTCCCCTTGTTTGACGCTGCACGATCGGGTTCCCCTCAGCCTGATCAGCCCGCGCGCTCCCTTGCCGGGAGGCGCGGGCTTTTCCGTCAGCCGAGCGATCGTGTTTTGAATTCGGGCGGAACAACCCACTCGTTCGGCAGTTCGGCGCGCAGGAGAACCGAAATGCACTATGCCGATGAAATCGCGCTCAGGCGCGTGAAGATGCTGGTCGAACAATATGTTCTCGCCAGAAGCAGGAGGTATGATTTTGTCTCGACCGAGCTGGCGTGCCAGGCCATCCGTCAGGTGGTTCGCAGCCCGATCGAAGATACCGAACTCGATCATTTGCTGGCCCGAAGTGCGGTCAAACAGGGACTTTCCGTGCGGTTCGACCGAATAGGTCACTTGTCGGCTGCTTTACCCGAACTCATTGGAGAAAAGTCAGCATGAGAGCCTTGTGGTCACTGTGTGCGGCATCGGCGTTGCTCGCCTTGGCGGCGTGCAACAACAATGCCGACCCCGTCAAATCCAAGACGGATACGACGAACAGCCAGCCTGTCGACAAGAATCCGGCGACGGATACCAATCCGACACCACAGACCAGTACTGGCGGGGACCAGCAAGGCACGCAGCCAACACAGCCGGCATCGCCCAAGCCGCCTGGCGGTTAAGAGCCATCCGGTCCAGGTGGGCCCGCTGCTTGTCCGGGTTTGTGACGCCGCCGGGAAATGCGAAGCGACGCCTGTCTGGTTTCAGCCAATAATTCTGACTGGAACGGACTTAACTGCGGGAACGTGGGCTTTCTTGGCGCGATGCCAGAGGGGCACCAGAGGATTGAGTTCCGGATAATAGCCGGCGCAGTTGCCTTCAGGCACCGAATAGGATGTCACGCGCAAGCCCCGGACGCGCCGCTCGACACCGTCATCCGCATGGGTTTCGAGATCGATCTGCTGCCCCGCGGTCAATCCGAACCGCTGGATGTCGGCCTCGTTCATCAGCAAGACCATGCGTGTGCCATGGATGCCGCGCAGCCTGTCATCATAACCGTAGACAGTTGTGTTGAACTGGTCATTGGAACGCACCGTTATCAGCGTCAGGACCTTGTACCCCGATATATCGATGTCGGGATTCGTCTCGAGCGTCGTCGGAAGCTTGAAATTGGCCTTCTTGTTCGGCGTCTCCCAAATTCGTTTCGACGCCTTGATGTCGCGATGAAAGCCTCCCGGCGTGAGGAACCGTTTGTTGAACTGGCGAAAATGCTGAGGGATGCAGCGTTCGATCTCATCGCGAATGCGGGAATAGTCGGCAACCCACTCGTCCCAGGGGATCGAGCTCGTGCCCGGTACGGTAGCCTTGGCCAGCTCGGCGACGATCTTCGGCTCTGAAAGCAGATTTGGCGAAGCGGGCGGGCGCGATCCGAAGGAGCCATGGATGCAGGCGGTGGAATCCTCCACGGAAACCGTCTGATCGCCGCTTTCCTGCCGGTCTCTCTCCAGCCGCGACAGGCAAGGCAACAGATAAGTTACCGCCCCGGGGATGAGATGACTGCGGTTGAGCTTGGTCGCGATCTCGACATGCAGGCCAAGTCCCCGCCAGGCTTTCTCGACCAGGCCGGTTTCAGGCACGGCGCGCACGAAATTACCCCCCAGGCCGATAAAGCCCTTCACCGAGCCGGCAATGACGCCTTCGCAGGTCTCGACCGTATCGAGGCCTTTTTCGCGCGGGGGCTCGAAAGCATAGAATTCCGCGAATTTGTCGAGCGGAACGAGTTCAGGCTTTTCGGATATGCCGACGGTGCGCTGGCCCTGGACGTTGGAGTGGCCACGCAGCGGCGAAATGCCGGCGCCGGGTTTTCCGACGTTGCCACGCATCAGCAGCAGATTGCACAACATCTGAACGTTCTCGGTGCCGTGCCTGTGCTGCGTCAGACCCATCCCGTAATTGCCGATCACCGCATTGGAGCGGCCGTAGACTTCAGCCACATGCTCCAGATCCGCTCGCGCGATGCCCGACCGTGTGACGATGTCTTTCCACTCGGCAGCGCGTAAATAGGCTTCGAACTCAGCAAAACCATGCGTGTGTTCGGCGAGGAACTCGACATCGAGGACACGCGAATTTCCATTCTCCCGAGCCGCGTCGTCGAGTGCCAGCACCGCCTTGGCAATCCCGGTCATCGCGGCAATGTCGCCGCCGCTGCGGACCTGGAAGAAGTCGCTGGACATCTTGGTGCCGGGGCCTGGCGACAACATTTCGACGGGATCCTGCGGATTCTTGAAGCGCTTAAGGCCTCGCTCCGGCAAGGGGTTGAAGGTGAACACCGGCACGTCGCGTTGACGAGCCTCCTGCAGCGGGTGCAACAGCCGCGGCGCCGTCACGCCGGTGTTGTGGCCGAAGAAGAACATCATGTCGCATTTGGAAAAGTCTTCGAGCTGCACGGTCCCAACCGGCGAGCCGATCGACTCAGGAAGTCCGACCGAGGTCGATTCGTGACACATGTTGGAAGAATCGGGCAGGTTCGACGAACCGTAGATGCGGGCGAAGAGCTGATACATGAATGAAGCTTCCAGCGAGGCGCGGCCGGATGTGTAGAAGACGACCGACTTCGGATCGAGCCGCCGAAGTTCCATGCCGATCTCGGCAAAGGCTTCATCCCAGGAAATCGGCTCATAGCGATCGGTGACAGCGTTGTAGCGCAGCGGATCCGTGAGCCTGCCTTGCTTTTCCAGGTCGCGATCCGGCCAATCGAGCAGTTCGGTAACCGAATGCCGTGCGAAGAAGTCCGGAACGCAACGCAGCTTCGTCTGGTCCCACATGGTGGCCTTGGCGCCATTTTCGCAAAACTCGAAGGGCCGCGGCACCGCTGGCTTGGCCCATGAGCAGGAAACGCACATGTAGCCGTCTGCCTTGTTCTGCTTGAGCAGCGTGCTCCATATTCCCGACATCAGCAGGCCTTCGCCATATGCCTTGCGGATCAAGGAGGACAGGGATCCCCATCCACCCGTCGGGTGGTCGTATTTCTTGATTTCGACATGATCGGTAACGGCGGGTTCCATGACGGTCGTCCTTGCGAATGCCAATACCAAACCTCGCCCTTGCTTGATTGTTCCCGAGTCCGTGAAGCGAACGTCGCCGGTGCAATTCGGCCGCGCTTGCCAGGTGGTACGGACGACAACCGGTGCCTCGGCATCGGTTCGCGCCTGCGTGTGGAACTATTTTCGTCATTGGCTGTTCGGCAAGGGAAGGGAGCAGCACGATGGAGCGACGCAACGCGGTAATCTCGCTGGCGATAGCCGCGGTCATTATCATCGGTTTCCTGATCGGTTTTCACTACGTTGACATGGGCTGGCGCACTTCGCCCCTGAAACGGGCGCCTGAGCAGAACCAGGGCGGCAACGCTCCCGCGGATACTTCACCGGCCGCGGGCGTCCAGAAAAATCCCAAGGAAAATACCGAAATGCCGGGGCAGCAGTGATCGACCACTACCAGACAACCCCAGCTTGGCTCACCAGTGTCGCTATCCTTCATATGAACTCGGACGAGAGGACGTTGTGCTGTCAGATCCCACCGTTCTGATCCTGATGTATTTTCTTCTCCCGGTCTGGTTGGTAGCTGGTTTTGCAGACTGGCTCTGCCATCGCGCTTCGCATATCGAATCGACGACCGGCGCCAAGGAATCGTTGATCCATCTCCTGATGTTCATCGAGGTCGGCATACCGCTGCTTGCCGCCATGTTCCTCGACGTGAACGCCCTGGTCATAGCCATCATGATCGTCACCTTCTTCATTCATGAGGCCACCGCGATGTGGGACGTTCGCTACGCCACATCGGCGCGCACGGTAACGCCGATCGAACAGCATGTGCACAGCTTTCTGGAGATGATCCCGCTGATGGGGCTGGTCAGCGTCGTGTCCCTTCATTGGGGACAGTTTCTCGCATTGTTCGGGGCAGGACGGGAAACCGCGCGCTTTGATTTTGCCTGGAAATCGCAGCCGCTGCCGGTGACTTATATCGTCTGCGTGATGGCTGTGATCCTGCTTTTCGAATTGCTCCCTTATCTGGAAGAATTCGTCAGGGGGTTACGTGCCAATGGCGGCAGGCTCATTCCACCGAAAGCCAGACGACGCGACCCAGGCCAGACGACCTTGCGGTGAAGCGCTCAGCGGAAACGATGTCCCAGCCGTCTGGGCGCTGGCGCCCTGTGCGGAACATCTCTGCCGGACTGCCCATTATCAGAGGGTGACACGGACATGGAGTGTGGTGATGGGCATACTTTCCGATCTGGACAAGAAGCTGACGGACAACATGTATGAACATGGCAGCGCGCTTACCGATGCCGTTGCGGATCTGCCGCGGGCGGTCGTCGAAACTGTCGACCGGCTGATGCCTTTCATTCAGCCCGAAGCGCGCGAGACAGTGAGAAGTCAGGTTCTCGGCCTGGTCCACGAATACAGGGTCGAGACCCCTCCAGGCGCGGCCGAACAGGATTGAACTAGCCGTTCTGGTCTATCGCGTGGGGCGCGGGTTGGCTTCCGTTTTGCGCTTTGTGGCCGCTGAACCACAACCATGCCGCGATGATCACGACCGCCACGATCACTATCCAGGCTATGAGACGAGGCATTGCGGAATCCTCCGTGCCAGCAGTCCATCCACGTCGATGCGGTGATCAGGACGGGTTGAGGTCGGTTCGCCTCGTATTCCAAATACCGCAAGCGATCGTTTGTTCCGCTTGAGTTGGTTTCAATCGTGGCCGGCGGTTCCCTGTCACGGTCCATGTCTTGCGATGGCACTCGTGGGATCATTGATTGACGGGCACACGGGGCACTCTAGATCAATTCATGCCGATCACGATTCGCTTCGGTTGCGGGGAGACTGTTCTTGTGGCGCACCAAACGCCGGCTTTGACCTTCAGTGGCCGTCATCTCAGGCTGGATTATCTGTGCGCCCTGTTGCTTCTGGGCGTTTCGGCGGGATGCTCGTCTTCCGATCGGATCGAGCAGCAATCACAAACTGCGGCATCCGCCGCACAGACCGTATCGATGGTGCTCGATGCCTGGACAAGCGGTGCGGCGCCGTTCGCATACACCGCCGGCACGCTGCAATCGGTCGGCAAGACACTGGCCGATGCCGAGGCGCAAATCCGATCGGCCGAAACGGCCGAACCCGCCGAGCAGGCTGCATTGGCGACAGCGGTCAAGGATCTGTCGGTCGCGGTGGCTCACGCCGGGGCGGGATTGCAGGCAGGCAATCGAGCGGGGGTCCAAAAAGCAAAACAGGATCTTCAACTGGCCTCGCGCTCGCTTGCCGCCGCCTATGCAAAATATTTCGCGCCGAAGCCATGAAGAAGCTCGTGGAAATATCGCTCGGCGTCGTTACCAGCGTTGGCGGCTTCCTCGAAGTCGGATCGATGGCGACGGCGGCGCAGGCAGGCGCGACTTTCGGTTTCCAACTGATCTGGGCCGTGGTGCTCGGCACCATCTGCATCATCTTTCTGGTGGAAATGGCCGGCAGGTTCGCGGCGGTGAGCCATCACACGATCTGCGATGGCATTCGCGAGAGATTTGGCTTCAACGTCTTTGTGTGGCCGTTGCTTGCCACCTTCTTGCTCAGTCTCATGGTGCTCTCCGCCGAGATCGGCGGCGTTGCCATCGCACTCGAACTTGCCACCGGCATCGGCTTCCAGTGGTGGGCGCTGCCGGTGGCTTTTCTGGCGTGGCTGCTGCTCTGGAAAGGCACGTTCGGCCTCATCGAGAAAGGCGTGTCGATGCTCGGTCTGGTGACCTTGTGTTTTGTCGTCGCGGCCGTGATGCTGAAACCCGATTGGACAGCGGTCGCTGCCGGCGCCGTGCCTTCGCTGCCAGCCCACGATACCGCCAGTTACTGGTTCATGTCGGTCAGCATTCTCGGCGCTTCGATATCGCCGTACCTGTTCATGTTCTATTCCTCCGGGGCCATCGAGGACCAGTGGGACAAGAGCTATCTCGGTGCCAATCGGGCCATAGCGGGACTGGGGATGTCTTTCGGCGGCACCATTTCGGTCGGCGTGCTGATCGTGGCCGCCCTCGTGCTGGCGACGCACGGCATCGACCAGGTGGACGATTATCACCAATTGCCGTTGATGCTGATCCCGGTATTCGGCTTCTGGGGTTTCGTCCTGTTCGTAGCCTCTCTCGCCATTGCCTGCTTCGGCGCTACGCTCGAAGTCGGGCTGCAGCAGGCTTACCTCGTGGCTCAAGGCTTCGGCTGGACGTGGGGCGAGGACCGCAAGCCGCGCGACAACCCAGGGTTCAGCGCGGTGTACACGGTATCGTTGTTTCTTGCCGCCATCCCCATCATGCTTGGTCTCGATCCGCTGAGGCTCACCATCTTTTCCATGGCGCTGACGGCGGCCAGCCTGCCGCTGACCGTGGTTCCATTCCTGTTTCTGCTGAACGACAAACGCTACGTCGGCGAGCATCGCAACGGCATTCTCTCCAACGCCGCGGTCATCTTCATCATCGCGCTCGGCTTTGTGCTGGCCGTGGTGACGATCCCGCTGCAAATATTCGGAGGCACATGATGAAATTGCTGCGTGATCTCCTGGACAAGCAGGTGGTTGACCGCGAACAGGTCAAGATCGGCAAGATCGATGGGCTGGTGGTGGAGTTGCGGCAGGGCAAGCCGCCAAGGATCATTGCGATCGAACTCGGCTCCATCACTTTGGCGCGCCGCCTCGGCGCAGGACCCGGGCTATGGATGGCGCGACTCGCGGCAAAGCTGGGTGGCAAGCGCCATGGCGAGCCGCATCGGATCGCCTGGCACAAGGTGAGGGATATCGGCACCGACATCGAGTTCGATGTGGATGTGCGTCAGACGTCGATCTTCGCCTGGCAGGACTGGTTGCGCGATCATGTCATCGGACGCATTCCGGGAGCTTGATGATGACCATCGTCAATCTCGAACGTCTGGCTGGGCGACGCGTGCTGTCGCAGCGAGGCAAGAGCATCGGCTATATCGAGGAAATCCGCGCTGAACGGGATGGCGACGATTTCGTCGTTACCGAATTCCACGTCGGCATCCACGCTGCTTTCGAGCGTCTTTCAGCGTCGGCCATAGGCGTGGCGGTGCTCGATCTGTTTCGGCTGCGCCGCCGCGATGGTCTGTACCGCATCCCTTGGGACAAGCTCGACATCTCCGACCCGGCGCGCCCGCGGCTGCTGTGCCCGATGACCGAACTCTCCGGCATGAAGAGCGCACCCGATCGTCGCGAATAGGTCGCCGCCGCGCATCGTCGTGAACATTTTCAGCGCAGCATGCTCGCGCCCAGAAAGACTGCGGCGGCTATCAAAACGACAGCTGCAATGACAAACAGCGGCCAGTTGCCGCGAGGCCGCAGTTCCGGTTCGCTTTCGATCGGCCGCATCGCATTGGCGAAGCTGGCGTCGTTCTCGAATTTTGGCCGGGAACGTGGCGGCTCTGCTCCAGCGACCGGATTTTGTGTGTCGGCCGCCTCGGCGTCGGTCTCCAGCGGGACAATGGCGGGATCGAAGCCTGGCGTTTTGTCCTGCGTCGCTCCCGCCTCAATCTCGCCTCTGGCAGAGGCAGGGGTAGGATTTGACATCTTGGCCATGACCTCTCTCTTTCGAACCAAACTCTGCCAAATCGGCAGCGGTGGTTTTGAGACGGCTATATTTGCTCGAGCAGAATCCTGGCGTCCTTGGCCGCAACGATGAACGCCTGTCTTGCGACCTTTGGAGGCTTTTCGCCACGCATCACGGCAAGGCACGCCCTGAGCGCGGCAAGACGCATTTCGGATTTCGGCTTTGGCCAGTCCCGCAGCAGCACTTCAGCGGCATCGGACACAGAGACCACGACCCTGTCTCGGTCAATGCGGCCAGGTTGAATGATGATCGGCTTTCTGAAATGGCCCGCACGCACTTGCCCCTCCAAGACCTGCCCGTTGCTTTACAAAGCCTGCCCAAGGACGAGCCGCGCAGACCGCACGCTAACTCCGCGACCGCCGATTTGTTCCAGCGTACCTGGCGTTGGAATAGCGATGCCTGGAATCACTCGTTTTTCACGGCGTTTTTTTGCAGCCACGCCCGACGGCTCCTTCACGGATTTTGCCGCTGAATGGTCCGCTGGCATGCCGTCTCGATGGGGGAACAAAGCGCATCCCGGCTTGTTAGGTCGCAACGCAAATTCGCTCACCGACAAGGACAAAGCCGATGAAAACACGACATCTTCTCGCCTCCTTCGCAGTTGCTTGCGCTGTTCTCGCAATGCCCGCCTTTGCTGCCGACAGCGCCCAGGATTTCGTCGACAAGGCTGCCGTCGGCGGCAAGTTCGAGGTCGACTCGAGCCAGATTGCCCTGGACAAGGTTCAGGACCAACGCATCAAGGATTTTGCCCAGATGATGATCCGGGACCACGGCGCCGCCAACGCCAAGCTGGAAGCGATCGCGGGCGAACAGAAACTGAAAGTACCGCCGGCGCTCGATGCCCAGCACCAGGGCGATCTGGACAAGCTCAAGAATGCGCAGGGTCCGATCGATCCGGCTTACGTCGACCTGCAGCGCAACGCGCATGACGACGCCGTCAAGCTGTTTGAAAATTATGCCAGCGGCGGTGACAACGCCGCACTTAAGACTTTTGCCCAGCAAACGGTCGGTACGTTGAAGATGCACCAGCAGACGATCGAGAAGATCGCCGCCAGGCAAGACGCCATCACGGGAGCGACAACGCCGGCGGTGAAGACCGACAATATTCCCAACGCCGCCGCTCTCGTCCCCGGCGCAAACAGCTTCACCGAAGCCCAGGCCAAGAGCCGGATCGAGAATGCGGGATATTCGAACGTATCGAAGCTTACCAAGGACGACCAGGGCATCTGGCGCGGCCAGGCGGCCAAAGGAGGCGAAAACCTCAACGTAGGGGTCGACTACCAGGGCAACGTCGTTGCCTCGAGCAAATGAGCATGGATCAGGAGAAATCACATGAAGACGGTAACCGGACTGTTCGACAATTATGACGACGCGGCCGATGCGGTCGGCGAGCTCGAGGCGACGGGCGTCCCACATTCCAATATCAGCATCGTCGCCAACAACTCGGATGACTGGTATGAGGCAAACCGTTCCGAGGCCGCCGAAGACGCTGGCAGCGGCGCGGGAATCGGAGCTGTGATCGGGGGTGCCGGGGGCCTGCTCACGGGGCTGGGCGTCATGGCCGTCCCGGGTGTCGGCCCGGTGGTCGCGGCCGGATGGCTCGCCGCCACCGCCGCGGGGGCGGTTGCCGGCGCCGTGGCTGGTGGAGCGGCCGGCGGCATTATCGGCGGTCTGACAGAGTCGGGTGTGCCCGAGCGCGACGCACACGTCTATGCGGAAGGTGTACGCCGCGGCGGCACCCTGGTGACGGCCAAGGTGGACGACGAACTCGTGCCGAATGCCGAGGAGATTTTGGGTCAGTCCCGATCGGTCGACCTGGCTGAACGCCGCAGGATGTACGAGGCGGACGGCTGGACCGGCTTCGACGTCAATGCAGGCGAATACGCACCCAAGGACGTCGATCGCGACGGCGGCCGCGCAATCAATCGACCCTGAAAGCGGATCCCGGCCCTGGCTGCGACGAGGCCATGAGCGCGCAGTGCGGCCGGGTGGAACCATTTCTTCTCGATATGCCTCTAAGGGTGTAGCGGCGCGGCTCGCGCCTGGTCGTCAACGACAAACACGGCGCTCGCTTCACTGACGATGGACACGTGTTCCATGGCGGCCTTGCCCGCAGCTGGGCCATCGCCACGCAGGATCGCGGTGACGATGGCGTCGTGCTCCTGCCAGGATTTCGCCAGGCGTCCGGTCAGCCTGAACTGGGCGCGGCGAAAGGGGGCCAGCCGGCTGCGCGTCATCGCGGTCAACTCGTAGATGTGCGTGCTGTGGGCACCGCGATAGAGCCGGCTGTGGAACTCGGTGTTGAAATACTCATAGTCTTCCTCGGCACCCAGCCGTACCAGCCGCGCCGAGGCCTGATGCTCGGTCTCGAGCGCGCGGCGCTCGCTGCCGGTCATGCGCTCGGCGCAGAAGCGCGCGCATATGCCTTCCAGTTCGGCCATGCTCTCGAACATCGAGGCGAGGTGCTCCTGCGTGACGACGGCGACGATGGCGCCCCGGTTGGGCCGCCGCTCGACGAGGCCCATGGCGCTGAGTTGGCCAAGCGCCTCGCGCACCGGCGTGCGTGAAACCTCGAAGCGGGCGGCAAGCGAGACCTCGTCGAGTTTTTCGCCGGGACGCAGCACGCCGGTGACGATGCGGTCGCCGATCGCCCTCACCATCTGATCGACCGTCGTGCCCGTCCGGATCAGGCTGCGCTTTCCCGACAAAACTGCTTCGCCTCCCGTGCTTCGGTGTTCCAGGTTCCTGAAATCCTGCGGCCGAACGGCACGACCCCGACTCGGCCGCACCCTCTATGCCTATGTTTTAATCTGCCTGTCAAATTGTCTGTTTTCAAGGCAAAAAGTGCATGCAATTGCCTTTCGCTTGTGCATGTTGCCTCATGAGTCTCATTGATTTTATTTATGAAATTTTGACGATCGAATTGGCACAGCGATTGCATGCACTTTCTTGAGAAGGCGTTAACCGACCCGGAAGGGGTCCTGCAGGGGAGCATAAGAGATGACCGACAGATTCATGCTAAGCCGTCGCCAGTTGCTCAAGACCTCCGCCGCTGGAGCAGCTTTAGGGCTTGCTTCCGCGGCCTTTCCCATCGGCAAGGCATTCGCCGCCGCCACGACCGTCGGCTTCATCTATGTCGGGCCGAAGGACGACTACGGCTACAACCAGGCGCATGCCGAGGGTGCCGCAGCGCTGAAGAGCATCGAGGGTCTCACCGTCGTCGAGGAGGAGAACGTGCCGGAGACGGTCGATGTTCAGAAGACGATGGAATCGATGATCAACCTCGACGGCGCCTCGCTGATCTTCCCGACCTCGTTCGGCTACTTCGACCCCCACATGCTGGCCATGTGCAAGAAGTTCCCCGACGTGCAGTTCCGCCATTGCGGCGGCATGTGGGACAAGGCCAAGCACCCGATGAATGCCGGCTCCTATTTCGGTTATATCGGCATGGGCCAGTATCTCAACGGCGTGGTCGCAGGCCACACCTCGAAGACCAAGAAGCTCGGCTTCGTCGCGGCTAAGCCGATCCCGCAGGTGTTGCTCAACATCAACTCCTTCCTGCTCGGCGCACGCTCGGTCGATCCGTCCATCACTTGCCAGGTCATCTTCACCGGCGAATGGTCGCTGGCGGTCAAGGAAGCGGAAGCCACCAACGCGCTGGTCGACCAGGGCGCCGACGTCATCACCAGCCATGTCGACAGCCCCAAAGTGGTGGTCGAGACGGCCGCCGGGCGCGGCGCCTTTGTCTGCGGTTATCACGCCAACCAGAGCCCGCTGGCGCCCGAGAAATACCTGACCGGGGCCGAGTGGAACTGGGCCAAGGTCTATAAGATGTTCGTCGCCGACCTCGTCGCCGGCACGCCGCTGCCCAACTTCACGCGCGGCGGGTTGGCTGACGGTTTCGTCAAGATGAGCCCGCTCGGCCCCGCCGTCGGCGAGCCCGCGCGCAAGCAGTTCGACGCCACGCTGGCCGAAATGATGAAAGGCGGCTTCGCCGTCATCAAGGGACCGCTGAAGAGCAACAAAGGGGCTGTCGTGGCCACTGCGGGCCAAGCGTTCCCGGAGGCCGCCATCGAACTCGAAAGCATGGACTATCTGGTCGAGGGCGTCGTCGGCTCGACCGCCTGATCTGAGGGGAACGGGGCGATGACGGATACGGTGACAGGGGCCGGCATGCCGGCACTATTCGGCGCCAGGGGCTATCCGGCGGCGCTGGAATGGATGGCGCGGCGGGCAGAGACGTTTGTCATTCCGCTCGCGGCGCTGATCGTCGGCATGGCGCTGTTAAGCCTGTTCATCGCCCTGGTCGGCAAGTCGCCGGTCCTGCTCTACGAGACCATGTGGCGGGGCGGCTTCGGCTCGTGGTTCTCCATCCAGAACTCGCTTTCGCGGGCCGCACCGCTGTTGCTGGCGGCGCTTTGCGTGGCGTTGCCGGCGCGGCTCGGCCTCGTTGTCATCGGCGGCGAGGGCGCTATCGTGCTCGGCGGCGTCGCCGCCGCTGCCATCGGCGTGGCGCTCAGCGGCGCGCCTTCCTTCATCGTCATTCTTGCCATGGGCGTGGCGGGCATGGCCGCCGGCGGCATCTGGATCGGTGCCGTCGGCGCGCTGCGCCACTACCGGGCGGTCAACGAAACCATCTCCAGCCTGCTGATGGCCTATATCGCCATCGCGCTGATGAACCAGTTGGTGGAGGGGCCGCTTCGCGATCCGGCCTCGCTCAACAAGCCGTCGACCCAGCCGCTGGCGGACATCTACCGCATCGGCAACATTCCGGGCATGGATGTGCATTGGGGACTGATTGTGGGCGTCGTCGCCTGCCTCCTCTCCTGGGTGCTCATCGAAAAGACGCGCTGGGGCTTTGCCGCGCGCATCGCCGGCGGCAATGTGCGGGCAGCGCAAGTGCAGGGGCTGGCCGTTGGGCCGCTCATCGTCGGTTTCACGGCACTCGCCGGCGGCTTTGCCGGGCTCGCCGGCATGCTGGAGGTCGCCGCCGTGCAGGGCAGCGCCAACGCTTCGCTCGCCGCCGGCTATGGCTACACCGGCATCCTCGTCGCCTTCCTCGCCCGCCACAATCCGCTGGCCATCGTCCCGGTCGCCATCCTGCTTGGCGGCATCGATGCCTCGGGCGGGCTGATCCAGCGCCGCATGGACCTGCCCGACGCCACCGTGCTGGTGCTGCAAGGCATGATCTTCATCGTCATCCTGTTCAGCGAAACCTTCTACGGCCGCTTCAAGGCCTTCAATCCCGATCTCTGGACGAGGCCCGATCTCCCGAGGGGGGCTGCCTGATGGACGCGACCGAGATCGGCCTCTGGGGCGTGCCGCTCGCCATCCTCGGCGGCGCCATCCGCGTGTCGACGCCCTTCATTTTCGTCTCGCTGGGCGAGGCGATCACCGAGCGTTCCGGCCGCATCAATCTCGGGCTCGAAGGCACGCTCGTCTTCGGCGCCATGACGGCTTATGCGATCGCGGTGATGACCGGCTCGCCCTGGCTCGGCCTCGTCGCCGCCGCCGGCGCCGGCCTGTGCTTCGGCCTGTTCCATGGCTGGATCTGCAAATTCCCGAAGGTCAACGACATCGCCATCGGCATTGCACTGATGCTGTTCGGTTCGGGTCTCGCCTTCTTCTTCGGCAAACCGTTCATCAAGCCGAAGGCGCCCAACCTGCCTGCCATTCCCTTCGGCGGCTGGTCCGACGTCCCGCAGGTGCAGGCAGCGCTCGACGTCAACGTGCTGTTCCTCATCGGGGCCGTGCTGTCGGTCGTCCTGTGGTGGGCGTTCCGCAACACCCGCGCCGGCCTCATCGTGCGCGTCGTCGGCGACAGTTCGGATGCTGCCCGCGCCATGGGCCTCAACCCCAATACGGTGCGGCTGCTGGCCACCGGGGTCGGCGGTGCACTGGCCGGCATCGGTGGGGCCTATCTGTCGCTCTACTATCCCGGCAGTTGGACAGAACGCATCTCGTCGGGCCAGGGCTTGATGGCGGTGGCGCTGGTCATCTTCGCGCGCTGGAACCCGCTCGGCTGTTTTGCCGCCGCCCTTCTGTTCGGCGGGGCAGGCGCGCTCGGCCCGGCGCTGCAATCAGTCGGCGTGACGCAGGGCTACTATCTGTTCTATGCCGCCCCCTACATCCTCACCCTCATAATCATGATCGCCACCTCGTCGCCGACACGCTCGCTCGCCGGCGCGCCAGGCGAATTGTCGATCACCAAATGACTGGAGCTTTGCCCGTGAACGCCAGAGCCGAAATCACCCAGCACACGATCGATGCAGAGCCTTATCCGTGGCCCTACAATGGCGATCTGCGGCCCGACAACACGGCGCTGATCATCATCGACATGCAGACCGATTTCTGCGGGCCGGGCGGCTATGTCGACCACATGGGCTACGACCTGTCGCTAGTGCGGGCTCCGATCGAACCAATCAAGGCCGTGCTCTCGGTGATGCGGGCCAAGGGCTACACCATCATCCACACGCGCGAGGGGCATCGGCCCGATCTCGCCGACCTGCCGGCCAACAAGCGCTGGCGCTCGCGCCGCATCAATGCCGGCATCGGCGACCCAGGTCCGTGCGGGCGCATCCTGGTACGCGGCGAGCCGGGCTGGGACATCATCCCCGACCTCCACCCGATCGAGGGCGAGCCGATCATCGACAAGCCGGGCAAGGGCTCGTTCTGCGCCACCGATCTTGAGCTGATCCTCAACCAGCGCGGCATCGAGAACATCGTGCTCACCGGCATCACCACGGATGTCTGCGTCCACACCACCATGCGCGAGGCCAACGACCGCGGCTATGAATGCATGATGCTGGAGGATTGCTGCGGGGCCACCGACCACGGCAACCATCTGGCGGCGATCAAGATGATCAAGATGCAGGGCGGCGTCTTCGGCACGGTGTCGAATTCGAAGGCGCTCGTCGCGCAGCTGCCGTGAGGAGGGCGCTATGAGTGACAGCGTCAGAAAAGCCGTCGGCGTCGAAACCATCGGCATGACCATGCGCTTCGGTGCCTTCACGGCGCTGGACGCCGTATCGGTGAAGGTGCCGGCAGGCTCGTTCCACGCGCTGCTCGGCGAGAACGGCGCCGGCAAGTCGACGCTGGTCAAATGCATGATGGGTTTTTATCACCCGACTTCCGGCGACATGCTGGTCGATGGCCGGGAGGTCAAGATCACCAGCCCCAGGGATGCCTCGGCGCTCGGGCTCGGCATGGTCTACCAGCATTTCACGCTGGTGCCGTCGCTGACCGGAGCGGAGAACCTTGTCATCTCGCGGGAAAAGGTGCCCGGCATCATCGACTGGCGCAAGGAGCGGGGCGATCTTGCCGTGTTCATGGAGCGCATGCCGTTCAAGCTGCCGCTCGACGTCAAGGTGGCGGAGCTTGCCGCCGGCGAGAAGCAGAAGCTCGAAATCATCAAACAGCTCTATCTCGGCCGCTCCTTCCTGGTGCTGGACGAGCCGACATCGGTGCTGACGCCGGGCGAAGCGCAGGAGGTGCTGGGGCTGGTGCGCGACATGACCAAGGCCGGCGACCTCACAGTTCTGATGATCTCGCACAAATTCCATGAGGTCATGGCATTCGCCGACGATGTCAGCGTGTTGCGCAAGGGCAAGCTGACGGGAACTGGCCGCGTCGCCGACCTCGACCACAAGGCGATGGCGGCGATGATGATCGGCGACCAGCCGATCGTCACGCTTGACAGCCGCGCGACGCCGAAACCCGATGCCGAGATCGTGCTCAAGGTCAAATCGCTGAAGGCGCCGGATCGAACCGGGATGAAGTCGATCAGCATCGAGGACCTCGGCGTGCGCTCCGGCGAGATCGTCGGCATCGCCGGCATTTCCGGAAACGGCCAGAAGGAGTTTCTGGAAGTGCTTGCCGGCCAGCGTCCGCGTGACGCCGGCGAGGTGTTGGTGCGCGGTGCCGCCTATGCCGCGACGCGTGCCGAGGCGCGGGCGCTCAATGTGCGGCTCATTCCCGAAGAGCCGCTGAAGAATGCCTGTGCGCCGAAAATGACGGTGGCCGAGAACATCTCCTTCCGCACCTTCGACATGGACGGCAATGGCAGACGGGTGAACTGGATCAGCACCGGCGCCATTCGCGCCTTCAGCGCTCGCCTGGTCGAGCAGTTCAAGGTCAAGACCGCCTCGCTGTCCTCGCCCATCGCCTCGCTGTCGGGCGGCAATGTGCAGCGCGCGGTGCTGGCCCGCGAACTGACCGGCGAGGTCGACCTGCTGATCGTCTCCAACCCCTGCTTCGGCCTCGATTTCTCGGCGGTGGCCGAAATCCGCGCCCGCATCATGAAGGCGCGCAACGCGGGTACGGCCGTGCTGTTGATGTCGGAAGACCTCGACGAGCTCTTGGAATTGTCCGACCGCATTTTCGTCATGTCGGATGGCGCGCTGGTCTATGAGACGCCGATCGGCCGGGCGAGCGTGCAGACCATCGGCGAGCATATGGCGGGACATCATTGATGGCGGAAATCGACGCGCAGCCGTTCGCCTTTGCGTTCAAGCCCGACACGATGGCGCTGGTCGTCATCGACATGCAGCGCGATTTTGCCGAGCCCGGCGGCTTTGGCGCCAGCCTCGGCAACGATGTCAGCCGCATCGCCGCCATCGTGCCGACAGTGAAGAAGCTGATCGAGGGGTTCCGTGCCGCCGGCCTGCCTGTGATCCACACGATGGAGTGCCACCGCGCCGACCTCTCCGACCTGCCGCCGGCCAAGCGCAACCGCGGCAATCCGTCGATCCGTATCGGCGATGTCGGACCCATGGGCCGCGTGCTGATATCAGGCGAACCGGGAACGGCGATCCTCGACGAGTTGGCGCCGCTGCCCGGCGAGATCGTCATCGAGAAGCCGGGCAAGGGCGCCTTCTATGCGACGAGCTTCGGTGACGAACTGAAGCGGCTTGGCGCGCAGCAACTGGTTTTCGCCGGCGTCACCACCGAGGTCTGCGTGCAGACGACGATGCGCGAGGCCAATGATCGCGGCTATGAGTGCCTGCTCGCCGAAGATGCGACGGAAAGCTATTTTCCGGAGTTCAAGGCAGCGGCGCTTGCCATGATCCGCGCCCAAGGCGCCATCGTCGGCTGGACGGCGACGACCGACCAGGTGCTGCAGGGAGTAGCGAATGGCTAATCTGAGTTTTGCCGGTCTCGTCGGTGGCGGCTGGCGCGAGCTGGCGTTCGAGCCTTTTCGCGACGGCATCACGGTGCATTGGCTGCTCAAGGGCGGACCGGTCGAGCCGTCGGTGGCGATCCTCGACTACCGGGCCGGCGCCGGCGTGCCACGCCACCGCCATGTCGGGCTGGAAACCATCGTCGTGCTCGAGGGCACGCAGAGCGATGAGAACGGCGATTATCCCCGGGGCAGCGTCATCCTGAACCCGGTCGGGACCGAGCACTCGGTGTGGACTAAGGACGGCTGCGTCGTGCTGATCCAGTGGGACCTGCCGGTAATTATTCTGGGGGAGGCCACATGAGTGAGATCCGCTTCGATATCGTCAGTCTGCACGCGGCCTATGCCAGCGGCGTGACTGTCGCGGATATGATCGATGCCGTGCATGCCCGCATCGTGGCGGCTGACGATCCCGGCATCTTCATCCATCTGCCCGGGAAGACGGACATGCTGGCGCAGGCACAAGAGCTCGGACCGTTCGATCCAGCGACCAAACCGCTGTGGGGCGTCCCGTTCGCGGTCAAGGACAATATCGATGTCGCCGGCATGCCGACCACAGCAGCCTGCGCCGAATACGCCTATGTGCCGGAGACGGACGCTACTGTCGTGGCGCGGCTGAAGGCGGCCGGCGCGCTGGTCGTCGGCAAGACCAATCTCGACCAGTTCGCCACCGGACTGGTCGGCGTTCGCACGCCTTACCCGATCCCGAGGAACGCTGTCGATGCCAGCCTTGTGCCTGGCGGCTCGTCCTCAGGGTCAGCGGTGGCGACGGCGCGTGGCATCGTCTCCTTCGCGCTCGGTACCGACACGGCTGGGTCCGGCCGCATCCCCGCCGGCCTCAACAATATCGTCGGGCTGAAGCCGACTGTCGGTGCGCTCTCGGCCGCCGGCGTGGTGCCAGCCTGCCGCACACTTGACTGCGTCTCCGTGTTCGCACTCACCGTCGAAGATGCCTATACGGTGTTCGGCGTCGCGGCGGCCGAGGATCCGGCCGACGCCTATTCGCGCGCGATCAAGGTGCCGGCGCTTGCCGCCCGGCCGCCCGTGCTGAACGTCGGGGTGCCGGCGAAAAGCGACCTGAAGTTCTTCGGCGACGCTTCGATGCAGGCCGGCTTCGAGGCAGCACTTGGCCTTCTGGAAACGCTTGGCTGCCGGCTGGTCGAAATTCCGTTCAGCGATTTCTACGCCACCGCCAATCTTCTCTACGAAGGCGCCTGGGTCGCCGAGCGCTACGCGGCGATCAGCGACTTCATGGACGCCAACGAGGCTGCCATGCATCCGGTGACGCGCAAGATCATCGGCGGCGCCAGAAGCCTTTCGGCGGCCGACGCCTTTCGCGGCCTCTATGCCTTGCAGGCCTACAAGGCGAAGCTCGCCCCGGTCGTCGCCTCGGTCGACCTGTTCTGCGTGCCGACCGCGCCTACGCATTACACCACAGCCGCGGTGCTTGCCGATCCGGTCGTGACCAACAGCCGGCTTGGCACCTACACCAACTTCGTCAACTTGCTCGATATGTGCGGCGTCGCTGTGCCGACAGGCAAACGCGGCGACGGCCTGCCGATGAACGTCACCTTGCTGGCGCCGGCCGGCCGCGATGCGCAGACGGCGATGCTCGCCCGCGACCTGCATGCGCAGAGCGGCCTGCCGCTCGGCGCAACGGGTTGGCCGCAGCTCGGCCCGCGGCCGGCCGCCGTGCCGCCATGCGACGGCATGATCGACCTGGTGGTGGTCGGCGCGCATCTGTCGGGCATGCCGCTCAACGGCCAGCTCAACCAGCTCGGCGCGCAATTCCTGCGCGCGACCAGGACCGCCGCCGCTTACAAGCTCTATGCGTTGGCCGGCCAGTCCGTGCCCAAGCCCGGCCTGATCCGCGTCGCCGATGGCGGCATGCGGATCGACGTCGAGGTCTGGCGGCTTGGGCCTGAGGCTTTCGGCCGTTTCGTCGCCGCTATTCCGGCTCCGCTCGGCATCGGCACGGTCGAACTCGACGACGGCACCCCCGCCAAGGGTTTTCTGGTCGAAAGCGCGGGCTTGGACGGTGCCTCCGACATCTCCTCATTCGGCGGCTGGCGCCGCTTTGTCGCACGCGGCAATAGTTGAATGAGCGACCCGAGACATAGGTGACGTATCGTACCGGACACATGGGTGACGACGCAACGAGTGACGACACCGATTTGGGCAGATAGCAAGACGTCGATAGTCCTCTGCGCAACGTGTTGCGGCGTACGACGAAGCCCGGAGACGAACGGCTTCTCGGCGTCTTCATCTGACCCTGCGTCGAACGCGGTCGGCCTGAGAGATACCTCCTTGGCCGGCAATTTGCTATTGTCCTCGTTCGCAGCACAATAAGTAGGCTGCGTAAGATGGGCGCGAATGTTTACAGAAATTCTCGATGCGCTTTATGAAGCTGCGTTCATAGCGGAAAAGTGGCCCGCTGTTCTCGGGCAGATCACCAATGTGTCGGCATCAAAAGGCGGTGCGCTCTTTGTATTCGCGGATGGCATGCCGATTCGGGGAAAGGCCGTGGCACAGCTGCAGGATTTGATGGACGAGTTCCTTGAGGACGAAAGCTTGCGCTTGTCCACAGCCGCTGCGCGTATGGGGGCCGTTCGTCCGGCAAGCTTCGTGGATGTAGACAGATTCATGACGGCCGACGAGGTGCGGGATGATCCTATGCGCATTCGGCTGCGCGAGCGTGGCCTGGGCGTGAATGCTTGCGCGGCTATTGCCATGCCCACAGGTGAGATCGCGATGTTTGTTTTCCAGCGCGGGCTCGACGAAGGAGGCTACGAAGAGCAGCAGCTTGAAGTCCTCGACAGGATCCGACCCGACATGGCGCGCGCCACGCTCGCGGCAGCCCGGCTTGGTCTTGTGCAGGCGCGCGGCGCCGTCGACGCGTTAGCCAGGATCGGGCTTCCGGCCGCTGTTCTCGCCGCCAACGGGCGGGTTCGGGTGACCAACAGCCTATTCGACCGCGAGAAGTCGCTTTTTCTGCCGACGGCATTCGGCGGCGTCGCCCTCGCCAACAATGAGAGCAACCGTCTGTTCCAGGCCGCGCTGCAGGCGATGCGTGGCGAACTGCCCCCGCGATCTATCCCTGTGCGGGGCACACCGCCGGCGGTGGTGCATGTCCTTCCGCTCAAACGGAGCGCGCATGACCTTTTCGACGGAGGTGATCTGCTTGTCGTGGCGACGGCGATCTCGGCAAGCGCTCTCGTCCCGTCCCCGACCATCTTGACCGGGCTGTTCGACCTGACACCTGCCGAGGTAAATCTTGTGATCGCGTTGGCCAAGGGACATAGCCTCAAGGCGGCGGCAGCCGAAGCCGGGCTGCAATTCTCAACCGTGCGCACTTACCTCAACCGCGTTTTTCGCAAGACCGGTACAAACCAGCAAAGCCAGCTGGTTGCCCTCCTGAAGTCGGCGCACCCGCTCCCGCGCTGACGAGCCTTCCAGAGGGGGCCCCTTCCTTCGAACGCAGTCCGCCGCTTTCCATCATCATATGATGATAGGCGACGCCCGGTTTTCGCGGCAATTTCTCCTGCGACGCTTGGTGCTGTCCCGCAGACGAGAGCGACGCCGCAATTCGTCCACCAAAGCAAGGCCCGTCGGCAAGGGGGAGTGACGATGCTGGGAAGCGTTGTCCGCGGTTCACAATCCGCTGAGAGCCTGCTGAAGCGGGACGACAATCATCGTGCTTGGCGTCGAGCTAATGACCATCCTTGTGACCTGCAAGAGGATCCCAAGCACGCCGGCATATTCGAGCAGGCGATCCCCCCTGTGTCATCACGCCGAAACGCGCAGCAGATTGGGATCGAACATGGCCAAGTCATGGCGCCAATATCCGGCATACAATCATTCAATTTCCCCAATCAGATCACGGCCCCAGCAATGGGAGCAGCGCTACAGCTGCTTTCGGCCGAATGTCTCCGCTGCGCGTCGCGTTGGCGGTTCCGGTCTGCGGTTTGTCGGCGCAGCAGTCCACCCCGTTTGCCTCGAGGTATAAGACGATGAGAACCATGGCCAGCGCGAAGGGGATCGGCTCCATCGCCGTGCTGCTGATCATAGGCGGTCTGGGCATCGCGCTGCCTGTACGGGCGGCCGATGTCGAAGGTAGTTCCGATCACCTGCTGGTCGGGCGCTACGACGGCTCCGAGATCGTCGGTTACAAGACGACGGAATTCGACGAGGCAAACCTCGTCGAAGCTCCCTTTTCGCCGACGAGCACCAATGGCGGCACTGGCTTCAAGACGGTCGAAGGCCACATCACGCTCATCTACTACACACTGCCACAAGGCCGTTCGACGCTCGAGGTGCTCCGCAACTACGAGGAAGGCCTGAAGGCGAAGGGCTTCTCGGAGGTCTTCACCTGCGCCACCAAGAATGGCTCCTGCTTCGAATCCGGCCAGCCCGAAGGTGGATATCTTCTCGGCCAGGCCGTGGGCGATCCGCTCACCGTTCCCAAGCTTGCGGATGACTACGTTCAGAACTGGTTCCAGGAAGGCGGACGCTACCTCCTCGCCCGGCTCGACCGCCAGGAGGGAGCGGTCTACGCGGCTCTCTATCTTGGTGAAAGCAGCAGCGGCAACGTCGCCGTCGTCCGGGTCGTCGAGACCAAGGAGATGGAGACCGGCAAGATCCGGGTGGTCACCGCGAAAGAGATCGGGACGGCACTCTCCGACACCGGAAAGATTGCGGTCTATGGGATATTGTTCGACTTCGACAAGGACGTCATCAAGCCTGAGTCCAAGCCGGCGCTCGACGAGATCGCGCAGCTACTGACGTCGGAGCCGGACCTGAAGCTGCGCGTCGTCGGCCACACCGACAGCCAGGGCGGCGCAGACTACAATCTCGATCTGTCCCGGCGGCGCGCTGCCAACGTCGTTGCGGCGCTTGTCTCCCAATACGGCATCGCCGCCGATCGCCTCGCCTCTGATGGCGCCGGCATGACGCAACCGGTCGCATCCAATGACACCGAAGAAGGGCGTGCCAAGAACCGCCGCGTCGAACTACAGCGGGACGACCTGGGCGGTGGTGCTTCTGGCGGTAGCGGCGGCGCCGCGGCCAAGTCAAGCAACGCCGGTTAGGCAGGACAAGGCACGTGACAGTAAGCGAGAAGGACCGTCAAATGGCTGCCAAAGAATGCCGGACTGGGGCCGGCGGGTTCCGGCTCCTTCTCCTTTGCATAGCTACCCTGCTTATCTTGGAGTCGCCGGCTTTAGCTGCTTCGAATTTCGACTTCGTGCCCGCGGCAGGCACAAGCAGCGGCAACAAGCACAAGACGCTCAGACCGGCCGGCGGCGATGAGGCCGGGGGAGGCGGCACGCCTCAAACGCCGGCGGATATGGGCGACATGCCGCCGATGCAGCAGGCGGATGGCACCTGCGGCGATGGCAATGCAATGGCGACGGTGGTCATCAACCAGCCGGGCCTCGACAAGCTCAACGTGCGCAGCGGTCCCGGTGGCCAGGTGGTCGGCACAGTGCCGGAAGGCGGCACCGTGTCAGTGGTCGGCCCGTGCGGTGCGATCAGCGGGGCGGCGGGCTTCGCCAAGCCGAAGACGCAGCAAGGCGGCGGTGCCGGAGGTTGGTGCCAGATCAGCGCGCCGGTGCACGGTTGCGTGTCGTCCCAGTTTCTTGCGTTCGGTGGCGACACCGGCCTGTCCGGGGGTGCGGCCGGCTTCGCGAAGCCGAAGAGCAAGCCGCAGGTGCCCGCGGCGGCGGCGGCCGGCTTCTCGGGACGCTGGGCCGCCAATGCCGACAACATCGCTTACAGCTTCTCGCTCAAGCAGAAGGGCAACAGCGTCTCCGGCAACTATCAGGGCGCCGACGGCAGCGCCGGAAATATCAGTGGCAAGATGAGTGGCAACATTCTGCGCTTCTCCTGGGTCCAGAAGGACGGCGCCCGCGGGAGCGGCAAGTTCGTGCTCGCCGACGACGGCCAGTCGTTCGACGGCACCTACAACTTCTCCAACAATCCCGATGCCGTCGAGGGCAGTTGGAACGGGACGCGGCAATGATCGCGAGGACCAGATGTTTTCGTCGGACGCAGCTTCAACAGGTACCCGAAGGAGTTGAGCCATGTCTTTCGAGCGAACGGCGCGCCGCTTGTGGGGGCTCCTCGCGGTATTGACGCTGATGTCTCTTCCCCAACCAGACCCGGCGCATGCCAGCGACTGCACGTCATTCTCAGGCGTCTGTGTGGATGAGCGCCTGACGTTCAACGGGAACTCACGCGTCCTCGAGATTACCCTGTGGCCAGATGGAAATACTGACGTTTTTAACGTAATCGTGCCCGGACAACCCCAGACGGAATGGAAAACTGGTTCAGTCCTAAGGCTGGCGGTTCAGCCGGATGGCACCGTGAGCTATTCGGCACAGGGTTGCTACGGCGGCAAATATGGACTCTCGTCAAGTTGCGGGAATTGGCGCCAGGTCACGCGACGATTCCCGCCCCTCCATTCTGCCAGCACCGGCGGAAGCGGAGGAGACTCGACTGCCGAAACGGGGGTCGATCGACCGGGACACGATTACGACCGGTTCGACTTGGAGGCTACAATCGCAGGCTTCGGACCCTGCAAATCGGCGTGCGAATCCGACGCAAACTGCAAGGCTTGGACTTACATCAAGCCCGGCGTTCAGGGTCCGAAACCAATATGCTGGCTGAAATCGGCTGTGCCGCCGCCAACGCCGAACGGCTGTTGCGTCTCGGGTGTGAAGGCGGGAACAGCCTCGGCCCCTCCGTCGCCGCCGGAGAAGCCTGTCAAGCACACCGGCAGGAGCAACGCGTGTGTCGCCTATGGCGATCGCATGTCCGCCATTGCCAGCGAGGCGCGCGGCCTTGGCTGTAAATTCGTCCAGACCGCCCCCTGGAACAACCCCCAGGACTATTGGCTGCAGCGATGCGTGGCGCATTCCGGCGACGGTGTCGCCGATTCCGAAGAGGCTAGGTTCAAGCAGCGATTGAACGACTGTAAGGCCGGCGGTGGAAGTAGCGCCGCCGCGGCGGGTGACGGTGGTGGCGGGGCCGATGCCTCCTGTGGCGGAGGGACGGCGACGGTGGTGATCAACCAGCC